>NZ_JBJNOA010000006.1:0-352243 GCF_052166845.1 Serratia sp. CY71090
TTTCCTTCTTACTTGTGGTGAGTAAGCTGGAATATTCCGGCATGGGTTTCCTTCAGGCTAGAGCCTCACAGGTTCAATCACCACCTCCTTAGGAGGTGGTTTAAGGCTTACAATAAAAAAGGCCGGGCTAACCCGACCTTGTTTGACCGCTCGATGCGCTTAGACCAGCTCGATCACATCGAAATTGGCTTCGCCGCTCAGATCGGCGTCGTAGTCAACGCCCTGCAGACCGAAGCCGAACAGGCGCAGGAATTCCGCCTTGTAGCCCTGGTAATCGGTCAGCTCGTTGATGTTGTTGTCGTTCAGCTGCCGCCAGATTTCACGACAGGTTTCCTGCACTTCGTCGCGCAGTTCCCAGTCATCCAGACGCAGACGGTGCTTCTCGTCGGTGTCCGGCGCCGCACCGCTGTACAGCTTGGTGGCGAACAGACGCTGGATCTGCTCGATGCAGCCTTCGTGAATGCCCTGCTCCTTCATGATTTTGAACACGATGGAGATATACAGCGGCATCACCGGAATGGCGGAGGAAGCCTGAGTCACTACCGACTTGAGCACCGCAACGTAAGCCGCGCCGCCTTTGGCCTGCAGCTTCTGGTTGATGGCGTGCGCCGCGCGATCCAGATCTTCTTTCGCCTTGCCCAGCGTACCGTGCCAGTAAATTGGCCAGGTCAGATCGGTACCGATGTAGGAGTAAGCGACCGACTGCGCGTTATCCGCCAGCACGCCCGCTTCGTCCAGCGCGTCCATCCACAGCTGCCAGTCCTGGCCGCCCATCACCTTCACGGTGTCGGCGATTTCTTGCTCGTTGGCCGGCTCGACCACGGCTTCAACCAGCACGTCTTTGTTGGTGTCCAGCGCGACGGATTTGTATGGCTCGCCGATCGGCTTCAGTGCGGAACGCACCACTTCGCCGGTTTCCGGCATCTTACGCACCGGCGAAGCCAACGAGTAAACCACCAGGTCAACCTGACCCAGGTCTTTTTTGATCAGATCGATCACGGTCTGACGGCACTCGTTGGAGAATGCGTCGCCGTTGATGCTTTTCGCGTACAGGCCTTCTTCTTTAGCTGCCTTGTCGAAACCGGCGGAGTTGTACCAACCGGCGGAACCGGTTTTGCCTTCGCTGCCAGGCTTCTCGAAAAATACGCCGATGGTGGCCGCACCGCTGCCGAAAGCGGCATTGATGCGCGAGGCCAGACCGTAACCGGTGGATGCACCAATGACCAGCACCTTTTTAGGCCCGTTTTTCAGTTCGCCGCGTGACTTAACGTAGGCGATTTGCTCACGGACGTTGGCTTCACAGCCTGCCGGGTGAGCGGTGGTGCAGATAAAACCACGAATTTTAGGTTTGATAATCATAGTAATTTTTTCTTGGTAGCTAAAAACCGAAGGACAATATACCTGATTTTCTCGATATACTTAAGAAAGTGCGAAAACAAGCGCAGTGAACAGACCAGTTTAGTCGATGGTTCAGGGTTGCCCAACTCCGCATCGTGATGCCTTCACGCGCCACGCCTCGCCCCCTCAACGCGTTCAAGCTTTCCCTCTTCAAATCAGCGAAAGTTGATCAAGCTTCTGGCGTTACGTTATGGTGTGGCTGTTTTTCGGTCGAATATCAGGGAAGATAAAATCACCAGGAACAGTGATGGAACCGACTTTATATTATATTTTTTCTACTCTCGCTGCCGCGGCCTGTCTGGCCGTGAAATACGTCTTCAGACCGTCTCTGGGTTCCAAGGGTTATGTCGTTCTGGTTGCGATATGTTTTCTAATCCTTTGCTGGCAATTTACCCTTTTTGCCAACGGCAACGCGATGTTTATTGCTGGTTCTGAAACTTGGGCCAAAGCAAATTGGCCTCTACGGAACTGTGCGCTGGGGTTTGCTCTTGCACATGCCTTCGCCACTTTCGAAGCATCCAAAAGAAAGAAAAAAGACAAACTTTCCTGAGGAAATCATCACCAAATGAAACACCATTTGGTGATGATGGGGTAGATCCATTATGCCTTGTGCTTTTCCAGCTGCTCGATCAGCGTGTAACGCAGCGATGAGGCATCGGCCGGTACGTTCTCCACCGGGGTGACGCGCACTTTCAATCGATACTGATAGCCCGGTTCGAAGGTGAAGCCCTCGATGCCGGTATAGAACAACTCCCACGGCTGCTGCGCGGAGCGGCGCACCTGCATGCACTTCATCGGGGCGACGCCCACGCAATCTACCAGCGCGCTGTTCACCAGCAACACTTCCGTTTGGCCGCCTTTTTCGTTTACGGGCTGATTCATCGAGGTTCCCTCCTGGCTGCAGCCGGCCAGCGCGGCCAACGCAACAAATAACAACGCTTTAATTTTCAATGTACTGCACCAATAGTCATCCAGGGGCGCCATGCTAACAAATTAACCGACCCAAGAGAACAGATAGCGCTACGGTTCCACACGCCCCAAATATCATTCCTCTGTGCTCTATCAGTCTGGAAAATATCGCAAAATAAACCCCCTGTTCTTATCCGAACCGGTAATTACCCCCGCTATTTTTTCTGTTAAAAACAGCTGGCTTGCGCAAGCTTTACTGAATCTAACTGAATCGATAAAGAGGGAATTTTATGCAAGAGATCGATGCCAAACACTTTCACCTGATCGCCGGCGCCGGTAACTTTGGCGACAACCGCAGCAGCAATGGCCGCGTCAACAACAACGGCGGCAACAAGAACGGAGGCGGGTCATCCAATCAGGGATTCTACGGCAAGCACACCTCGCCGGATTGCGTTAACGGCGTGATCACCGGTTCTCTGGGCGGCCTTGGCGGCCTGGCGGTGGGCGCGCTCAACGGCGGCTGCTTCAAGGAAGGCAGCAAAGGCGGCGGCAACGTCGGCATGGGGAAAGGCGGCAACAAAAACAGCGGCAGCAGCTGCAATAACAATAGCAGTAAAGGCGGCAATACCTGTTCGCGCTAAGCGGTTTTAATTAATCAAAGCTCCGGCTGAGCCTCTCCGTTCGGTCGGCGCTTTCCGTATTTTTGGTGATAACCATGTTTAAACTGTTTCGTACCTTATGCCTGCTGCTCGGCTTCTGGATCGCCACCCTGCTGCTCAGCGGCGCGGGGGTCTCCTTTACCCACGGCTACGCCGCGCCTAAAAATCTGTCGCATTTCGTCGTCTCGCTGGTGGTGGTTGGCGCCATCCTGCTGTGGACCCATAAATTGCTGCGGTTCTTTTTTGCCGAGAAATTTGAGAAGAAACCGCGTTAAGCCGTGTTCTCGTTGGGGGCGCCGCCCGCAACGATAAAACCGGCATCGCGAATCGCCGCCTTAACCTGCCTGGCGTCCATCACGGCCGTTTTCACATAGCCAAAAAAGGCCACCCGTGCGCTGGGCAAACGGATTGGCGTCGCCAGTTGGGCCATAAGCTCACGATTGCGCTGCGCCATCAGCTCGGCGCGCGCCTGCCAAAACGCGGCCGGTTCGGAGGGGGCTTCAGTGGCGGTTTCGAACCGAGACGCCAACTCGCTTAGCGCCTCCCACTCCGCCAACAGGGCGGCAACCACTTCAGGGTTAGCCACCAGCCCCCAGTCAGAGGGTAAGGCCCCCTCACGCCACGCATTGAGATAGCCGGGCAACATCATCTTTAATTGACTCAGTTGCTCGTTCACTGCGGGTTACCTTTTATAGCGCCTGATGCCGGGATATTTCCCATAATGACACTCTCGTTAAACCGTTGATTGAAGCAATGGCCGAAGCTTATCAACGCCATAAATGACGTAATGACTTTTGGTGCGGCTAAATTAGCAATAGGTGCGGGTGGTGTGTGGAGCCGGAGATCGGGCTGAGGTGTTACGACTGGAAAGAGAAACCAGAATTTTATTGGCGTCTTAAGTGGAATTTTCTTATAAATCAATCACACAAAAAAAGACCGAATACGATTCCTATATTCGGTCTAGGGAAATGGCTCTTGGGAGAGAGCCGTGCGCTAAAAGTTGGCATTTAATGCAGGGCTTGTTCAGCCGTGCACTTTAAGAGTAGCCTACCGCGCCAGTTTTGCCAGCCGCCCGGCGGCCGCGTGATAGTTTCGTGACGAAATAACTATGCGGCAAATGCGCATCAATCTGCGCACGCTGGGCAAGGCGTTGGCAAACAAGCGGTTAGTCAACGCACAGCTTCTCGGCGCGCTCGATAAACGGCGCCATGCTCATTTTTTTCCCCGGTTCGGCAGGGTCGTCCAGCAGGATCACCTCCAGCGGCTGCGCGCGCTGATGGCCCTTCTTCACCTGCTGCTCCGCAACGTCGTTGAGCGGATATTGCATCAGGGTGCTGTTATTCAGCACAAACAGCGCGCCGCCGCTGCGGCACTGCAGCGTCACTTCTTCCTTTGTGAACGCCCACTGTTTGCCGTACTCCAGTTTGGTGATGTTCACCAGTTTGTCTGCCGCCAGCGCGCCGGTCGCGGTTGCCAGCAGCGTAATGCCGAGTAATACCGATTTCATGTGATGGCCTTAAGGTTGCTATTCGCGCCGATTTTCCCGCAGCTTGGCCGGTTGCGGCAAGCTGAAATGTCATACCGGCGCATAGGTTGCAAATAAACTGACCAGCAGCAGCACCGCCATCCCCAACCCGACTTCGAGCCAGCAGGCCAGCACCACGCCGCGCTGCGCCAGCGCCGGTACGCGGCTCATCGCCGGCACGATGGCGTAGCGATTGGCCAGCGCCACCATCACCATCAGCGCCACCAGCGCGGTTTTGATCAGCAACAGGCGCTGATAAGGCGAGCCGAGGTTGAGCGGCCAACCGCCGAGTATGATAAGGCTGTTGACGATGCCGGTGACGATCACCGCCGCCACCGCCAGGTGCCCCCAGCGCGAGAAACGGATCAGCGTGGTGATGGCATCGCTGCGCCACTGCGGCGGCTGCAGGTAACGCAGGCAAACCAGCAACGGCGCCAGGCTGCCGAACCAGTAGCCGGCGGCCAGCAGGTGCGCCGCATGGTTGGCGCGGTGCAGCGCGCCCAACGCGCCTTCATGCATCGCCGCATGGCCGATGAACGCCAGGCTCATCAGCAGCAGCGCTGAGCACAGCGCCAACGCCTGCGCGCGCGGCCGTTCCGGCAGCGGCAGGCCCAGGATCGCCAGCAGCGACAGGCCCAGATGCCAGCGCCACACTTCGCCGAAGGTGGTGCCGAGCACCGCCCACCAGACCTCCAGCCGCCAGGCATCTTGCCAACCGTCGCCCATCTGCCCGGCCTGAATGGCCAACAGCGCCACGGCGGAAAGCCCGGCAATCCAGGTGCCGGCAAACAGCAGCGGACGCACATCGCGGGAGAGGATCGGGGAGAGGCGCTGCGGTGACAATAAGGCGGTGAACAGACTGATGCCGAACATCAGCATCACCGCCGCAAAGTGCACCAAGCGACACAGAACGAACAGGGTCGCCAGAGTCACGATCAGTTTACGGTGAAGCTGTACTGGCCTTTGGTTTTATGCCCGTCGACCGACACCACATGCCAGCTGACGTTGTATTTGCCCGCGCTCAGCTCGCCTTCAATCGGCACGTTGACCTGAGTGTTGTTGTTCGGATCGAGCTGCAGCTTGCCGGTTTTCACCACGGCGTTGTCCGGGCCGGTGATTTTCACGCCGCTGAAGTTTGGCTCGATACCTTCGGAGAAGCTGAGGGTCAGCGCCTTCGGCGCCGGGCTGACGCTGGCGTCGGCCTTCGGCGTTTCCACTTTCAGGTGGGCGTGCGCCAGCGCTTGCTGCGAAGACAGGCCGACGAACAGAACGAAAACGGTGGAAAGCAGGCGACAGGAGGAACGAATTTTACCGATCACAGTGGTATCCCTTAACAATATAAAGAGGGTCATAAGGGTTAAGGTCACAGCCAAGGCGATGTATCAGCGACCCCAACCCACCGCAATGATTGCGCCACGGGTAAACAGAAAAACGGGTTGTATCGGTTAACCCGCTGTTTTGACTCTACCATCCCTGTAGCGTATCGCGGTAAATCATAACGACCACGCCGCGGCAAGTCGAGCTCATCACTGGCATTTTGCGATCCGGCAGCACGTATCGCCGCATAACCGCGATAAACGCAGGGTAAAAAAAACCGCGCATCAGGCTCGCCCGCGCGCGGTTTTTCGATGTTCTGATGCAGATCAGGCCTGGTCGTTGCCGCCCTGGCCCATCGCGCCCATTTTCTTCAGATCTTTGTCGATGAAGAACAGGCCCTTGCCGCTGGTGCCCACCAGCGCCAGCTTGTCCAGCACGGATTTGAACAGTTTCTCTTCTTCATGCTGCTCCGCCACGTACCACTGCAGGAAGTTGAAGGTGGAGTAATCGTGTGCGGTCATGGCGGCGTGCGCCAGTTCGTTGATCTGACGAGTGATCAGCTGTTCGTGTTCGTAGGTCTGCTGGAACACGTCCGCCAGCGACTCAAACGCCACCGGCGGCGCGGCGATGGTGCCCAGCAGCGGCAGAGAGCCGGTGTCGCTCAGATAGTCGAACAAACGTTGCATATGCTGCATCTCTTCCTGAGAATGCTCTTTAAGAAATGCGGCGGCGCCTTCAAAGCCTTTATCGCTGCACCATGCGCTCATCTGCAGATACAGGTTGGCGGAGTAGAACTCCAGATTCAGTTGCTCATTCAGCTTTTGAGTCATTTCTTGCGTCAGCATAATGATTCCTTTTATTTTGCAGGTCATGAATTTAATTTCCGCGCATTATGCCTTGCTGCCGTAAAAATAAAAACACATTATTCACACCAAGCAAACATTAATTATAAAAACCATAAATATCAACAAATTAAAATATTCAACCCACATTGAGAATTCACATGATAATTATTTTCATCTTTTATTTTAATCAAAAAGCGAATCATTCTTATTTAAAAGAATAAATAGATTGCATTACTCTCGGATAAATATCGCTCCCGGCAACGGCGTAATGGGCTTGCCAAGCGCCGCCGGGTGGATTACCTTCTGCGCAGATTCAATGCGGCAAAGTAAGTAAGGAGCATAGCGTGGGTTACAATCTGGCCGAGCTGTCCAAAGAGGAAATGGACAGGGTGAATGTGGATCTCGCCGCCTCAGGCGTGGCGTACAAAGAGCGCTACAACATGCCGGTGATCCCGGAAGTGGTGGAGCGCGAGCAACCGGAAGCGCTGCGCGACTATTTTCGCGAGCGCGTGGCGCACTACCGCGCGGAATCCCACAAGTTTTCGCGCCTGCCGTACGAGCCGAAGGCTAAATAGAAAAACCCGCCGTTACGGCGGGTTTTTTGCGTCACTTGCCGGCAAAGCGGTCGGTAGCGATCATCAGCTGGTGCAAAATGCCCGGCTCATCATACGAATGCCCCGCCCCTTCCACGATATGCAGCTCCGCCTCCGGCCAGGCCTTGGCCAGGTCCCAGGCATTCTGCACCTGGCAGGCCATGTCATAACGGCCGTGGACGATCACCGCCGGAATATGGCGGATCAGCGGCACGTTGCGCAGCAGTTGGTCGTCGCTTTCCAGGAACCCCAGATGGGTGAAGTAGTGGTTTTCAATGCGGGCGAACGCCAGCGCGAAATCATCCTCGCCGAACGAAGCGGATTCGCGGCTCGGCAGCAGCGTGACCGTCTCCCCTTCCCACACGCTCCACAGCTTGGCCGCTTCAAGCTGCACCTGCGGATCGGCCGAGGTCAGCCGCTGCCGGTAGGCGGCGATCACATCTTTACGCTCGTCATCCGAGAGGATGGACAGCACGCGCTCCCATTTTTCCGGGAAGAAGCGCGAAGCGCCGTCCTGGTAATACCAATGCAGTTCCTGCTTGCGCAGGGTGAAGATGCCGCGCAGCACCATTTCACTGACGCGCTCCGGGTGGGTCTGCGCATAGGCGAGCGCCAGCGTGGAGCCCCAGGAACCGCCGAACACCAGCCACTGTTCGACGCCGGCCATTTCGCGCAGCCGCTCGATATCGGCCACCAAATGCCAGGTGGTGTTGTTGTCCAGGCTGGCATGCGGACGGGAGCGGCCACAGCCGCGCTGATCGAACAGCAGCACCTTGTAGCGTTCGGGATCGAACAGCTGACGATGATGCGGGGAGATGCCGCCGCCCGGCCCGCCGTGAATGAAAACCGCCGGCTTACCGTTCGGGTTACCGCTCAGCTCCCAGTAGATCCGGTGGCCATCCCCAGTGTCCAGCCAACCGCTGTCGTATGCCGCTAACGGCGGGTACAAACCTCGTAATTGTTCCATGGCGCTTTCCGTCTCTCTGTGAGTCATGCTTTCATCAAAGCGGAAGCCGCCCGGCAGGTCAACGGTAAAACCCGAAAACTCGAACGCGCGCCGGGAACTCGGCGCGCGTTTGCTCAAAATCACAACGACCTGCTTGCAAAACGCCCACAGGCCCGATCAGTTCAGGTGCGCAATCGCGCTGATCTCCACCAACTGCTCGGGCGAAGCCAGCCCAGTGACGCCGATCAGCGAACCAGCGGGCCGGTGATCGCCGACATAGCGCTTGAACAACGCAACGCAGGGTTCAAAATGCGCCTGTACGTCAGTCAGATAGATCTCCACATACGCCAGGTTCGAACGTTCGGCGCCGAATCCCGCCAATACCCGATCCAGGTTGTCCAACGTCTGCCGGGTTTGCCGTTCGATATCGCCCGCGCCGATAAACTCACCCTGCATATCATGGGAAAACTGCCCCGAAATATAGAGGGTGTCTTTGACGCGAATGCCTTGGGACACGCCATTCTCCTCTTCCCAAATGACCCCGTGATGGTAGTGCGTGATGCCGTTTTTCATGCTGCTTCTCCAACCGTTTATCGTTTCCATGACGACTATAATCGTTTGATTGGCGAATGGACGTCGTCACTGAAACGACATTCATTATGCAGTTAATTAATTGAATATGTTAAATTAATTATCTTATCACCGGCTCTCGGGGGGCGGCATGCTGCGGGCGAATCTCAATGACATTCAGGTTTTCATGGCCGTCGTCGACGCCGGCAGTTTTGTCGCCGGCGGACAGACGATGGGGCTATCGCGCTCGGCGGCGGGCAAAGCCATCGCGCGTCTGGAGCAGCGGCTGAGCGTGCGGCTGTTGCATCGCACCACGCGTTCGCTTGGCCTGACCGACGAGGGGCGAGAGTTTTATCGGCGCGGTCTGCAGATCCTCGCTTCGGTCGATGACGCCGAGGCCAGCGTGGCCGGCGACAAAGGCACCGCACGCGGGGTGCTGCGGTTGACCGCTCCCGCCGCCTTCGGCAGACGGATCCTGTTGCCGCTGGTGCCGAAATTTCTCGTCGCCTGGCCAGAGGTGCAGGTGGAGATCAGTTTTTCCGATCGCCTGGCGGATATCGTGGAAGAAGGATTTGATTTGGCGGTGCGGATCGGCGTCACGGCGCCGGATACCCGGCTGGTGTCCAGAACCCTCGCCAGGTATCGCGCCCTGCTGTGCGCCTCCCCCGCCTACCTCGCCGCCCGTGGCGAACCGCAAACCGTCGAGTCGCTCGCCGGGCATGAGGCTCTGCTGTTCAGCAGTCGCAACCAAAAACAGCCCTGGCGGCTGCGCGACGAGCGCGGCGAATGGGTCAAGGCCCCGGTGCGCGGCCGCCTGCGGCTGGACAGTGGGGAAGCGTTACGCGACGCCGCTCTGTCCGGGTTGGGCATCGCGTATCTGCCGGAGTTTATGATTGCGGAGGACCTGGCCGCCGGCCGTCTGCGGCAGGTGTTGCGCGCCGTGGCGGGTGAAGAAGTCAGGATTGTGGCGCTCTATCCGAATAAGCGCCTGCTGGAACCACGCGTCAGGCGCTTTCTCGATCTGTTGGTGGATACGCTCGGCGGCTGAGACCTTACCCGCCTTTACGCATATGCGGCTCACGCATCTCCTGTGCGGTTTTCGCCTCGATGCTCAGCTCCGCCGTCGGGCGCAGCAGCAGACGCGCCAGCCCGATGGGTTCGCCGGTTTCACGGCAGTAGCCGTACTCGCCGTTCTGCAATCGCGCCAGCGCCGCATCGATTTTCGGCAATAGGCGGCTTTCGCGATCCAGTTGGCGGAACAACAGGCGCAAATCCTCTTCGCGCGCCGCCTTATCGGCCTCATCGCCCGTCGCTTCGCCGCCATCGATCTCTTTTTTCAGCTCATCGATGTGCAGCAGCAGCTTTTGCCGCTCATCCTGCAGCAGCTGACGGAAAAACGCCCGTTGAACCGAGTTCATATAATCAGAATCCGGCATGGCCAGCAGTTGCTGCGCATCCGGTAATGCCATCACAGTCATTGCGTTCTCCGAATATTGAAAGTGTAATATTATAACATAATATTTATTTTTAACACCCGGTCATCCAAAAACAAAATTTCACGTGCAAACAGCCGGTTAAGTGCAATTTGCACTTTGTCGCTTGCATCCTGCCGGCTTTAGGCGGTTAATGGCTGAGCAAGCCACCCAATCATAGGTAACGAGAGGCCATCATGAGTAAGGGAATGGATAGCAAAAAAAATGCGAAGAAGAAGCCGTTGAAAACCCCAGCAGAGAAACGTGCGGAGAAACGCGCCAAAAAAGCGCATCCGTCTGGTGAGTAAGCGTCCTTCCATCCGTCATTAAACCCGCCAAGGCGGGTTTTTTATTGCCTCACAGGAGAGATGGCCGATGTCCTGCTTCACCCTCGCCGCCGCCCAATACCCCGCCGCTGCGGCCGATATCGCCTGCAACCTTGAACGTCACCTTGAATTTGTCGCGCAGGCAGCCCAACAGCAGGTGCAACTGCTGGTGTTTCCCGAACTGTCGCTAAGCGGCTATGAACTGGCCGATGCAGCCGAACTGGCGCTGACGCTGGGCGATCCGCGTCTGCAACCGCTCGCTGCGGCGGCGCAATCGCATCAGATGACGATCATCGTCGGCGCGCCCTTACGCAGCGGCCAGGCGCTGCATATCGCCGCCTTGATCTTTCACCCCAATGGCACATTGACGCCCTATACCAAGCAGCATCTGCACGGCGCGGAACAGCAACGGTTCTTGCCCGGTAATGGCGGCACGCTGCTGGAAATACATCGGCAACGCATCGCGCTGGCTATCTGCGCCGATACTTCGGAGCCCGGCCACGCGAGCGCCGCCGCACAGGCGGGCGCGCAGATTTATGCTGCCGGCGTGCTGGTATCTGAAGCCGGTTACGCGAAAGACAGCGCCGCGCTGGCAGGCTATGCCCGGCGTTATGGCATGGTCACGCTGATGGCCAACCATGCGGCGCCGACCGGCGGCTGGATCCCGGCAGGCCGCAGCGCCATCTGGGATGAAACGGGAGCGCTTTTGGTTGCCGCGCCGGATGACGCTCCTGGGCTGATCATCGCCGGCAAGACTTCCGACGGTTGGCACGGTCGCCTGTGCCGGTTAAGCTGAAGCCTGACGGCAACGCGGAGGAAAGCATGACGTTACGCGTAATAGATACCGAGACCTGCGGGCTGGACGGCGGCGTGGTGGAAGTGGCCTCCCTCGATCTGCTCGACGGCCAGTTAACCAATCCGATGAGCGATCTGGTCAGCCCGGACCGCCCCATCAGCCTCGACGCGATGGCTATTCACCACATCACCGAACAGATGGTGGAAGGCAAACCGCGTATTGCGGTGGCGATCGGCCGCTATCAGGGCAGCCCCTACTATGTGGCGCACAACGCCGCCTTTGATCGCGGGGTATTGCCGGAGATGAACGGCGCCTGGATCTGCACCCTCAAGCTGGCGCGCACGCTGTATCCGGACATCAAGTACGGCAACCAGTATCTGCGCTACGCGCTGAACCTGGACGTGCAACTGCCGGCAGACGCCACGCTGTACCCGCACCGCGCGCTGTACGACTGCTACGTCACCGCCGCGCTGCTGCAGCGCATCATCAAGGATTCGGGCTGGACGCCGGAGCAAATGGTGCAGATCACCGAACAGCCGGTACTGCTGAAGAAGTTCAAATTCGGCAAGTATCGCGGGCAAGAAATCGATCGCATCGCCCAGGAAGATCCCGGCTATCTGCGCTGGATGCTGAAATCCATCGACGATCTGAGCCCGGACATGAAACACACGCTGAAATACTATCTGATTGGCTAGCACAGCGGGCGGCGCAGGCCGCCCGCTGTTCGCCGTTACTCCGCCAGCGCCAGAATGAAGGCATACTCCAGCGCAATATCCTCATAGGCCTTGAAGCGGCCGGATTTGCCGCCGTGGCCGGCATCCATGTCGGTATACAGCAGCAGCTGCCGATCGTCGGTTTTCAGCTCGCGCAGCTTGGCCACCCACTTGGCCGGCTCCCAATACTGCACCTGCGAATCGTGCAGGCCGGTGGTCACCAGCAGATGCGGGTATGCCTGCGCCTTCACCTGATCGTACGGGCTGTACTGTTTGATGTAGTCGTAATAGGCCTGCTCGTTCGGGTTGCCCCACTCGTCGTATTCGCCGGTGGTCAGCGGGATCGACTCGTCCAGCATGGTGGTCACCACATCGACGAACGGCACCTGCGCCACCACGCCGTGGAACAGCTGCGGCGCCTGGTTGATCACCGCGCCCATCAGCAGACCGCCGGCGCTGCCGCCCATGGCGAACATCCGCTTGCCGTCGCCGTACCCCTGGGCGATCAGCGTTTCGGTCACGTCGATAAAGTCGTTGAAGGTGTTCTGCTTGTTGAACAGTTTGCCGTCTTCATACCACAGCTGCCCCAGCTCGCCGCCGCCGCGAATGTGCGCCAGCGCGAACACGACACCGCGATCCAGCAGGCTCAGGCGGCTGGCGCTGAACGCCGGATCCATGCTGCTGCCGTAAGAGCCGTAGCCGTACACCATCAGCGGGTTGGCGCCGCGCTGGAAGCTGTCCTGGCGATACACCAGCGAGACCGGCACCTCGACGCCGTCGCGCGCCTTCACCCACACCCGCTCGCTGCGGTAGTTTTCCGGCGTGAAGTTCTTCACTTCCTGCTGTTTGAGCATCGTCCGCTCACCGCTGTCCATGTTCAGTTCGTACAGCGTGGTCGGGGTGGTCATCGACGAATAGCCGTAGCGCAGCAGCGCGGTTTCCGGATCCGGGTTATACGCCAGCCAAGTGGTGTAGGTCGGATCGTCGAAGGCGATGCGTTTCTCTTCGCCCGTCTGCCAGTGGATCTGGCGCAGCAGCGTCAGGCCGGCATTGCGCTCTTCCACCACCAGCCAATCACGGAACAGGCTGAAGCCCTCCAGCATCACGTCGGCGCGCGGGGCGATCAGCGTCTGCCACTGCGCTTCGTCCGCCTGCTCGCTCTGGTACAGGCCGAAGTTCTTGCCGTCCTTATTGGAGCGAATATAGAAATGCTGGTGATAGTGATCGATGGCGTACTCGTGATCCTTGCGGCGCGGCACGAACAGCTGCGGCTTGGCGTCCGCACGATCGGCGTCCAGCAGCAGGATCTCCGAGGTGGTGGTGCTGCTCAGGTGGATCAGGATAAAACGCTCGGAGGTGGTCTTCTCCAGCCCGACGTAAAAGGTATCGTCCAGCTCTTCGTAAATCAGCTCATCCTGTTGCGGATCGCTGCCCACCACGTGGCGATAGACCTGATACGGCAACAGCGTCTTGGCGTGCTTGCGCACGTAGTACACCGTCGAGGAGTCGTTGGCCCACTCGAAGCTGCCGGAGGTGTTTTCCAGCACTTCGTCGGCCCAGCTGCCGTCGGCCAGGTTCTTGAAACGAATGTCATACTGGCGGCGCGACAGGAAATCCTCCGCCACCCCCAGACGCTGATTGTCGGGGCTGACGTCCAGCCCGCCCAGGGTGTAAAACTCGTGGTTCTCGGCGCGCTGGTTGCCGTCGATAAGCACTTCCCAGTGCTCGCTCTCGGCCTGCGGCTGGCGCACATAAATCGCGTATTCGTTGCCCGGCTCGTAGCGCGTCTGATAGCGATAGCCGTGGCGCACGTAAGGCACCGAATGTTCCTGCTGCGGAATGCGCGCCACCATCTCTTCGTACAGGGTTTCGCGCAGCGCCTGCTGCGGCTTCAGCATCGCATCGGTGTAGGCGTTCTCCGCCTGCAGGTAGTCCAGCACCTGGCGGTCTGCGCGCTCGTCGTCGCGCAGCCAGTAGTAGTCATCCACGCGCGTGTCGCCGTGGATGGTGATGGGATAAGGACGTTTTTCCGCTTTCGGTGGGGTCATCATTGCTAAATCATCCGCTTACATAGATTGCGGCAAGAGTGACACGATTCCCCCCGGCTTGCCAAGCGGCGCTACGCCAGCTCGCGCTTTTTCTCGTTGACGTCGCTCTCGATGCCCTGCTTGACGTCCGCCGGGATCTTCAGCGCCTGCGCCAGCGCATCGAGGTAGCCGCGCTCCATAAAGTGATCGACGTCGATCACCAGACAGCTCAGGTAGTAAACCTCCAGCGCCTCGTCTTCATTTTGCACGCTGCGGGCGATCAATTCCGGGTTGAGCGGCTGATCGAGCGCCTCCTGCACCCAGCCCTGCGCCTCTTCCCCCACCTGCAGCTGCGACAGGCTGTGATCGATGGCGCGCTGCTCGTCGGCATCGATATGGCCGTCGCTCTTGGCGGCGAACACCAACGCCTGCACCAAACGCTTGGCGCGCAGATCCACCGGCGTGGTTTGCAAACCGAACTGCGGTTCGTCCTGATGGGTCTCTTTCACCCGCTGCTTATACTTGTTCCACAGCACCGCGCCCACCGCCGCGCTGCCGCCGATAATCAGCGCATTCTTGCCGAACTTGCCCACCAGCTTGCGCGAGGATTTGTTGGCCAACAGCACACCGACCAAACCGCCCAGCGCCGTGGGCGCCAGCAGCTTGCCGATGCCTTCCGCCCCGCCCATCGCGCCGGCCTTCTGCCCGATCAACGTTTGAATCTGCTGCATCCAGTTACTTTTCATCATCTACCCCTTGCGTGAAAAAGCGCGGCGCGCAGGCGCGGCCGAACCGACGGTAAACCGCCAGATTAGGGGATCTTTTGTCAATTTACGTCTGGGGGATGCAAACCTGTGTTTAGCGGATCGGCGGACCGGGCGGCCCGCCTGGATGGCTGCGGCGTTACGCGTCTTCGTCGCCCGCTTCGTCGTCCTGCTCGTACTCCGCCAGCTCGTCGCGCATCGCCTGGATGGCGTCGCGGGTCATCAGCGCCAGCGTGCGGTAGAAACCGGTGGTGGCGTGCGCTTCCACTTTGCCGAGGAAGCGGCCGCACCACGGCAGCAGAAACTCGTCGAACAGCGCGATCTGCGCCTGCGCTTCATCCTCCTGCGACTGATCCTCCAGCCAGGAAGCGGCCAGCAGCAGTTGGCCGAAATGGTCGGCCGGCGCCTCCGCCAGCGGCATGCCGCGCTGCTGCAGGAAGGCGCGCACTTCCGCTTCGCTGGCGCCTTCGACATAGTCGGAGCGGAACGGCGACACGCTGCATTCGCTGCCGACGAACATCGCGTTGAAGTCGGTCGCCAGCTGGTTGACGTCGCAGCCCTGCTGCAGGCGCTTCAGCAGGTCATCCTGCTCCAGCGGCCAGTGCTGTTGCAGCTTGCCCTCTTTGATCAGCGCGAACAGCGGCACCAGCAGCGGATCCTGCGGCTGGCGGTAGAACAGCGTACCCAGCACGCGGCAGACAATGGAAAACTCATTCATGATAATGCCTTATACAATACGGAAAATTTTGCCGGGACGATGTCACAAATCGGCCAATTCCGCAATCGCCGGCTTGCCGCGCCGCTCGAGAAAATCCAGCAACCGGCGCGGGCTGACGTTGAGAATGCGCTCCTGCGGGAAGCCCACCTCTTCGATGATGCGCTCGCAGTGCTCGAAATTACCCAGTGAAAAAGCGACGTGCGAATCCGAACCCAGCGCCAGCCAGCCGCCGGCGTCGCGCACCGCGGCGGCGATCGCCCGGCAGTTGGCCTCGCTGCCCTTGCGGGAGTGGGTGAACGACGAGTTATTCAGCTCCAGCGCCACCTCGTATTTGGCCGCCGCCGCCGCGACGGCGGGAATGTCGATCGGGTAACGCGGGTTGCCGGGGTGGCTGATGATATGCACGTCCCCCTGCGCCATCGCGGCGATCATCGCTTCAGTATTGGACGCTTTATCCTGCGGCGCAAACACCGGCTCATGGAAACCGGCGATGATCACGTCGGTGGCCGTCAGCATCGGGCCGGTGCAGTCGATATCGCCCTGCAGGTTTTTGATGTTGGCTTCGATACCGCGCAAAATGCCCACGCCGTTCACCCGGCGCGGCCACACGTGCATGTTCATGAAGTGCCAGTAGTGCGGCGCATCGGCCATGTCCGGGCCGTGATCGGTGATGGCGAACAGCTTGATGCCCTTCTGCTGGGCTTCGGCGATGTAATCGTGCAGCGTGCTGTAAGCGTGGGTGCTGGCGACGGTGTGCATATGCAAATCAACGGGGTACATTGTTTCTCCTTCCAGAGGGCCCGCCCGCAAAGGTACGGGCAGGCGCGATGACGATAACAGCTTATCAGTTACCGAACGGCGGCTGAAGGCTCAGTAACCCCGTTGCCTGTCGACCACGCCGGCCGGGGCATGCCCCGCCTCCAGCGCGCGGATGTTGGCGGCGATCTGATCCATCGCCTGCTGCGGCAACGTGATGGCAGCAATATGCGGGGTAATGGTGACACGCGGATGACGCCAGAACGGGTGATCCTGCGGCAGCGGCTCGCGGGCGAACACATCCAGCGTGGCGGCGGCCAGTTGCCCCTGCTCCAGCGCCGCCAGCAGATCGGCCTCCACCAGATGCGCGCCGCGCGCGATGTTGATGAGGTAAGCGCCCGGCCGCAGTTGCGCGAACAGCTCGCGGTTGAGAATGCCGACGGTCTCCGGCGTATTGGGCAGCAGGTTGATCAGCAGTTTGACGCCGTCGAGAAAGGCGCCGCGCTGCGCCTCTCCGGCGAAGCTTTGCACGCCGTCGATCTGTTTGGCGCTGCGGCTCCAGCAGCGTACGCTGAAGCCAAACTCGGTCAGCTTGCGCGCCACGCTCTGCCCCAGCACGCCGGCGCCGAGGATGCCGATAGTGAAATCATCCAGCGAGTGCGGATCGAGCGGTTGCCATTCCTGCCGCTGCTGCAACGCCTGATACTCGTCGAAACGGCGGAAATAGCGCAGCACATAGCTCAGCGCATATTCCTGCATCTGCTGCGCCATGCCGGTATCCTCCAGCCGCAGCAGCGGCACGCCGGCGAGCAGTGTGCCGGGGTGTTTGCGCTCCTGATCGAGAATGGCGTCGACGCCGGCGCCGAGGGCGAACACCGCTTTCAGATCGCGGCGGTTGGCTAACATTTCGTGCGGCGGGCGCCATACCAGCGCGTAATCCGCCGGCCGCTCGTCGCCGCGCTGCCATTCGCGGATCTCGGCCTGCGGCAGGCGTTGCTTGATGCCGGTCAGCCATTCCTGGGCGTTAAACAAGGGGTGGTAATAGATGATGTTCATACTGCGGGCTCCGGTTTGTTTTTATTGGTTTTCCTTCAGCCTTCCGCGATTCGCCGCCGGATGCAAGCGTTAAAGCCCAAAATAAAAACAGCCCCGACCAGTGGGGCTGCTGTGTATTCTCGCCAAATCAGGCGGCAGACGGACCGTCGCGCCGGATAAGGCGCCGCAACAGCGGAATGAGGATCAGCATCGCCACGCCGACGCCCGTCGCCCCCCAGCCCAGTGCGCTGAAGATTTCGCTGTAGCCGGGATTGGTTTGCAGCGGCGTACTGCCGCTGTTTTCCGGCATCAGGCCGGAGACGTAGCCCGCCAGCACCGAGGCGACGCCGGTCACCATCATCCAGCAGCCCATCATCACGCCCTGATAGCGCGGCGGCGCCAGCTTGCCGATCATCGCGTAACCGATCGGCGAGATCATCAATTCACCGACGCTTTGCAGCACATAGCTGATGACGATCCATTTAAACGCCACCAGCCCGTCGCCGCCGGCCATGCTGATGCCCAGCGGCAGCACCAGCATGCCAAGCCCGATGCAGAACAGCGATCCGGAGAACTGCAGCGGAATGTCGATGTTGCAACCGCGGGCGCGCAGGCGGTTGAACCACCAGGCCAGCAGCGGGCCGCCCACCACGATCACCAGCGTGTTGATATTCTGGATCCACTGCGGCGCCACCTGAATGCCGTAAACGTTCAGGTTGATGTTGTGCTCGGAGAACAGCATCAGCCCCATCGGCGCCAGCTGATACAGCGCCCAGAACACCAGCGACCCCAGCGCCAGGATCAGATAGGCCGCCATTCTACGGCGCTCATCGCGCGGATGGTGGCGCAGCGTGACCACGCACAGCATCAGGAAGATCAGCGCGCCGAGCACGATCACGAAATGGCCGCTGAACTCGGCGTGGGTCAGCATCACGCGGATAATCGGCACCAGCGCCACCAGCACCGCCAGCCCGACCAGCATGCGCCAACGGTATTGACTGCGGCTGGCATCGTGCAGCGGCGTATTGAGATCCGCCAGAATCCGCCAGCGGCAGACGGCGACGATGATCGCCGCCGCATTGCCCAGCGTGGCGAACAGGAACAGCGCGCGATAGTTTTCCGTCAGTTGGAAATACCCGGCGACGGTAAAGCCAACGAAGAACCCAAGGTTCATGCCGGCGTAGTTCCACAGGAATGCCGATTCGCGCCGGTCATCGTCCGGTTTGAAACGCTGGGTGAGCATCATATTAATGCAGGTCACGTTAAGGCCGCTGCCGGTCAGGAACATCGCCAGCCCCCAGTACAGCCCCCACACGCCCGCGACGGCAATCAGCGCGCAGCCGATCACCTGCAGCACCATGCCCAGCACGAACAGGTTGCGGTTGCTGAGGAAACGGCCGCCGAGGTAGCCGCCGAACATGTGCAGACCATAGTTGAAGGCGCCGAACACGCCCATCATGGCGTTGGCGCTGCTTTCGTTGAAGCCCAATCGCTTGGTGGCGTACAGCACCAGCGTGGAGTAAAGCACGGCGAAGCCCAGTGTGGCGAAGATCTGGATGAAGAACAGCGCCCCCGCACCGGGGGGAATGGCATGGCGCGCTTGCGGCGCCGGCATGGCATCTGAAGGAGTCAAAACGAACCTCTACTGCATTATTATGTAATGAGTCTGTCCCTGTCTGCGATATCGCCGGCCTGTCTCCCGGCAATCTGCGCGGCGCCGTGATGTTCCTTGCCAATAACGCCGCGCCGACATAATTCCATTTAGCGACACATTTGACTAATAATCCAGTATTAATGCATATAACATCAAATAGACTAATCTCATTGGCGATATATTGAGCTACCCGTACAGAAAAAGGTCAAACAATCATCTTTCACGCGTTTTGAACATAGTCCGCCCTGCCCGCCGGTGGCCAAGAGTGGGAATATCGTTCGGTAAATCAGCAAATTGCTGCAAGTTTGGCTAAACAGTCATGAGAATGAAATAAGAGGGTTGACGCTGAGATCAGATTCTCCTACATTAGCGCCCGTCGACAGCGCAAAGCGTTTTCGACAACAAAACGGTGAGGTGTCTGAGTGGCTGAAGGAGCACGCCTGGAAAGTGTGTATACGCGAAAGTGTATCGAGGGTTCGAACCCCTCTCTCACCGCCAAATTCAAAGAGAAAGCCTGGATTAACGTCCAGGCTTTTTTTTGCATGATGCACCGCCGAGAGGGGTGAGAAGCCTCGACAGGGTTCGACAAAACGCCTGCGTTTTGGACAGCCAACGGCGGCCCGTAGGGTGAGCGCAGCGAATCAAGCCCACAGCCCGCGCCCGTAATTCCCATTTCCACCGGTTATCCACGAACCTTACCCCTGATGTTCTCGCTCTTTCATAGCTTCTGCCCTGCCGTTCGCCGCAGTTTTCAGCAAAGTGAACACGGCTTGAGCGGACGAACAAAAACACAGAAATTATTCTTGACCGGATCGGCCCCACTCCCTATAGTAGCGCCCCGTTGCAGCGATGATTTCGCAACAAAAAAAATATGGTGAGGTGTCCGAGTGGCTGAAGGAGCACGCCTGGAAAGTGTGTATACGCGAAAGTGTATCGAGGGTTCGAATCCCTCCCTCACCGCCATATTCTACGAAGAAGCCTGAGCTCACGTTCAGGCTTTTTTGTATGCATAGCGCACCGACCGGGAGGGTAAGAACCCTCGACAGGGTTCGACAAAACGCCTGCGTTTTGGACCGCCAACGGCGGCCCGCAGGGTGAGCGCAGCGAATCTATCCCTCCCTCACCGCCACATTCTAACGAGAAAGCCTGAGCGAAAGTTCAGGCTTTTTTGCATGCATAGCGCACCGACCGGGAGGGTGAGAACCCTCGACAGGGTTCGACAAAACGCTTGCGTTTTGGACCGCCAACGGCGGCCCGCAGGGTGAGCGCAGCGAATCTATCCCTCCCTCACCGCCATACAAAAAAGCCCGAACGCAAATTCAGGCTTTTTTATCCCCCCCAACCGCTCAGTGGTGCGTGCGCCCCATTGACGCCGGCTGCGCCAGCGCGCGGCGCCAGTCGCCCGGCGTTTGGCCGAATTGGCGTTTGAAGCTGCGGTTGAACGACTGCTGTGAGTCGAAGCCGAGCGAGATCGCCACGCTGACGATAGGCTCGCCGCTGTTGGCCAGGCGCTCCGCCGACACTTTCAGTTTTTGCATGCGGATATACTCACCCAGCGCGTAGCCGGTCTGGCGTTTGAACATGCGCTGCAGATGCCATTTGGAATAGCCCGCGCGGTCCGCCACGGTGTTGATATCCAGTTTCTCTTCCAGATTGTTGTCGATCCACGCCTTCAAATCGGTAATAAAGCCCGTAGTGTTCATGCAGATGCTCCCATCATTCGGCAGGGTCACCCTCTGCCCGATGCACATACGTTGCAACAGTTTCGCCTTAAATGCAATTTTTATTATTGCATTTATTGGAAAGCCGCCACTATACTCCACCCAATTAATGTAACCGATATTGATACATTAATGTGACACCAATGTGTTTCAAAACCTAACGTTGCGCAGCCGCCCCCTCACCGCACGCCGGCGCGGGGGCGAATCCCGGAGAACAGGGCCGGGTATGGGGCCTGACCGCGCTTACTTATCGGAATAAAAATAATGGCAAATCAACCAAACTCATCGTTCAACGCCGGCGGCCGCACGCGCGCCGTCGCTCTGGGTCAGCGGCTCTCCGGGGTGGCGCTGCTGGCCGCCCTGCTCGCCGGATGCGACAACAGCGTCGCGCACAATGCCCCGCCGCCGCCGCCGGTGGTCAGCGCCGCCAGCGTGGTGGTCAAGCCGATCAGACAGTGGGATGCCTTCAACGGCCGCGTCGAGGCGGTGCAGAGCGTGCAACTGCGCCCACGGGTCTCTGGTTACATCGAGCGGGTCAACTACACCGAAGGCGACGAGGTGAAAAAAGGCCAGGTGCTGTTCACCATCGACGATCGCACCTACCGCGCCGCGCGCGAACAGGCGCAGGCAGAGCTGGTGCGGGCGCGCAACCAGGCCGCCCTGGCGCGCAGCGAATCCTCGCGCACCGAGAAACTGATCGGCACTCAGGCCATCTCTCAGGAAGTGTGGGAGCAGCGCCGGTCGTCCGCCGCGCAGGCGCAAAGCAACGTGCTGGCGGCGCAGGCCCAGCTCGATATGGCGCAGCTGAATCTCGATTTTACCCGCGTTACCGCGCCGATTGACGGGCGCGCCAGCCGCGCGATGATCACCGCCGGCAACCTGGTCACCGCCGGCGACAGCGCCAGCGTGCTGACGACGCTGGTGTCGCTCGACAAGGTCTACGTCTATTTCGACGTGGATGAAGCCACCTTCCTGCGCTATCAGCAGCAAGGCCGGCACGATGCCCGCCTGCCGGTGAAAGTCGGCCTGGTAGGCGAAGACGGCACTCCGCATCAGGGGCTGGTGGACTTCACCGATAACCAACTGAACGCCGGGACCGGCACCATCCGCATGCGCGCCCTGCTCGACAACCGCGATCGCCGCTTCACGCCGGGGCTGTTCGCCCGGGTACAGATGCCCGGCAGCGCCGAGTTCAACGCCATGCTGATCGACGACAAAGCGGTGATGACCGACCAGAACCGCAAGTTCGTTTACATCGTCGATAAAGACGGCAAGGCGCAGCGCCGCGACATTGACGTGGGCCGCATGGCCGAAGGATTGCGCATCGTGCAGAAAGGGTTGGCAAACGGCGATCGGGTGATCGTCGACGGCATGCAGAAAGTGTTTATGCCGGGCATGCCGGTCGACGCGAAAGCCGTCGCCATGAACCCTATCGCCTCCACGCTTAACTAAGCTCCCAGCAGAGACTTCTGACCCATGGACTTTTCCCGCTTTTTCATCGACCGGCCGATCTTCGCCGCGGTGCTGTCGATACTGATTTTTGTCGCCGGGGTGATAGCCATCCCGCTGCTGCCGATCAGCGAGTACCCGGACGTGGTGCCGCCCAGCGTGCAGGTGCGTGCAGAATACCCGGGCGCCAACCCGAAAGAGATCGCTGAAACGGTGGCCACGCCGCTGGAAGAAGCGATCAACGGCGTCGAAAACATGATGTACATGAAATCGGTCGCCGGTTCCGACGGCGTGCTGGTGACCACCGTCACCTTCCGCCCGGGCACCGATCCCGATCAGGCGCAGGTGCAGGTGCAAAACCGCGTGGCGCAGGCCGAAGCGCGCCTGCCGGAAGACGTGCGCCGCCAGGGCATCACCACCCAGAAACAGTCTCCGGCGCTGACGCTGGTGGTGCATCTGGTATCGCCTTCCGGCAAGTACGACTCGCTGTACCTGCGCAACTACGCCACCCTGAAGGTCAAGGATGAGCTGGCCCGTCTGCCGGGCGTCGGCCAGGTGCAGATCTTTGGCGCCGGCGAATACGCGATGCGCATCTGGCTCGATCCGAACAAGGTCGCCGCGCGCGGGCTGACCGCCTCCGACGTGGTGAGCGCCATGCAGGAGCAGAACGTGCAGGTCTCCGCCGGCCAGCTCGGCGCGGAGCCGATGCCGACGCGCAGCGACTATCTGCTGTCGATCAACGCCCAGGGGCGCCTGCAAACCGAAGAAGAGTTCGGCAACATCATTCTCAAGAGCGGTGATAACGGCGAGATCGTGCGGCTGCGCGACGTGGCGCGCATCGAAATGGGCTCCGGCAGCTACGCGCTGCGCGCCCAGCTCAATAACAAGGATGCGGTCGGCATCGGCATCTTCCAGTCGCCGGGCGCCAACGCCATCGAGCTGTCGGACGCGGTGCGCGGCAAGATGGCCGAGCTGGCGACCCGCTTCCCGGACGGCATGAGCTGGAAGTCGCCATACGACCCGACGGTATTCGTGCGCGACTCGATCCGCGCGGTGGTAGATACCCTGCTGGAAGCGGTGATCCTGGTGGTGCTGGTGGTCATTCTGTTCCTGCAGACCTGGCGCGCCTCGATCATTCCGCTGCTGGCGGTGCCGATCTCCGTGGTCGGCACCTTCGCCGCGCTGTATCTGCTGGGCTTCTCGCTCAACACCCTCAGCCTGTTCGGGCTGGTGCTGGCGATCGGCATCGTGGTGGATGACGCCATCGTGGTGGTGGAAAACGTCGAGCGTAATATCGAAGAGGGGCTGTCGCCGCTGGCGGCGGCGCACCAGGCGATGCGCGAGGTCTCCGGCCCGATCATCGCCATCGCCGTGGTGCTGTGCGCGGTGTTCGTGCCGATGGCGTTCCTTTCCGGCGTCACCGGCCAGTTCTACAAGCAGTTCGCCGTCACCATCGCCATCTCGACGGTGATCTCCGCCATCAACTCGCTGACCCTGTCACCGGCGCTGGCGGCGCGCTTGCTGAAGCCGCACGGCGCGCCGAAAGACCTGCCGTCGCGCCTGATCGACCGGCTGTTCGGCTGGCTGTTCCGGCCGTTCAACCGCTTCTTCGCCAGCGGTTCGCAACGCTACCAACAGGGCGTCTCCCGCGTGCTGGGCCGGCGCGGCGCAGTGTTCGTCGTCTACCTGCTGCTGCTGGCCGCCGCCGGCGTGATGTTCAAGACCGTGCCCGGCGGGTTTATCCCGACGCAGGACAAGCTGTATCTGATTGGCGGCGTGAAGATGCCGGAAGGCGCCTCGCTGGAACGCACCGATGCGGTGATCCGCAAGATGAGCGCCATCGGCCTGAGCGTGGACGGCGTCACCGATGCGGTGGCCTTCCCCGGCCTGAACGCGCTGCAGTTCACCAATACGCCGAATACCGGCACGGTGTTCTTCGCGCTGGAGTCATTGAGCACCCGTACCCGCACCGCGGCGCAGATCAACGCCGAGATCAACGCGCGCATTTCGCAGATCCAGGAAGGCTTCGCCTTCTCGATCATGCCGCCGCCGATCCTCGGCATCGGCCAGGGTTCCGGCTATTCGCTGTACGTGCAAGATCGCGCAGGGCTGGGTTACGGCGCGCTGCAGACCGCGATCAACACGATGTCCGGCGCCATTATGCAAACGCCGGGCATGGGGTTCCCGATCTCCTCCTATCAGGCCAACGTGCCGCAGCTGGACGCCAAAATCGATCGCGACAAGGCCAAGGCGCAGGGGGTGCCGCTCAACGCGCTGTTCAGCACGCTGCAGACCTACCTCGGTTCGTCTTACATTAACGACTTCAATCGTTACGGCCGCACCTGGAAGGTGATGGCGCAGGCCGACGGCCAATTCCGCGACAGCGTGGAAGACATCGCCAACCTGCGCACCCGCAACGATAAGGGCGAAATGGTGCCGATCGGCAGTATGGTCAGCATCGGCACTACCTACGGCCCGGATCCGGTGATCCGTTACAACGGTTTCCCGGCAGCGGATCTGATCGGCGACGCCGATCCGCGCGTGCTCTCCTCTACCCAGGCGATGGGCGCGCTGACGCAGATGGCCGGCAAGCTGTTGCCGAACGGCATGAATATCCAGTGGACCGATCTGAGTTACCAGCAATCGACCCAGGGTAACGCCGCGCTGGTGGTGTTCCCGGTCGCGGTGCTGCTGGCGTTCCTCGCGCTGGCGGCGCTGTACGAAAGCTGGACGCTGCCGCTGGCGGTGATCCTGATCGTGCCGATGACCATGCTGTCGGCGCTGTTCGGCGTGTGGCTGACCGGCGGCGACAACAACGTGTTCGTTCAGGTCGGGCTGGTCGTCCTGATGGGGCTGGCCTGCAAAAACGCCATTCTGATCGTCGAGTTCGCCCGCGAACTGGAAATGCAGGGCAAAGGCATCGTCGAAGCGGCGCTGGAGGCCTGCCGCCTGCGGCTGCGGCCGATCGTGATGACCTCCATCGCCTTCATCGCCGGCACCATCCCGCTGATCCTTGGCCATGGCGCCGGCGCCGAAGTGCGCGGCGTCACCGGCATCACGGTGTTCTCCGGCATGCTGGGGGTCACCCTGTTCGGGCTGTTCCTGACGCCGGTGTTCTACGTCACCTTGCGGCGCCTGGTGGCGCGCAAAGCGCAGCCGCAGACGGCGTAATCATCATCCTGAAATGCAAAAAGGTCGGGCAATGCCCGACCTTTTTTATGCGCTCCATCCGGCATTATTTACCGGCGGCTTCAGCCTCTTGCTCGGCGGCGTATTCCGCGCAGGCGCGCTTGTCGCCCCGCTCCAGCTCGGCCAGCGAGTCGGCCACGGTGTGGCGCGCCAGCACCGCGAGCGAAGCCTGCTCGGCCTCGTTCACCACCGATTTGAAATACCAGCAGGCGTTGGCGCTCACCAGGCAACGAGCCGGCACTTCAGGGCGGGAAGCCCAGATGCGCTTGTCGTCGATCACCGCCAGATAGATGTCCCGCAGGGTGATCTCTTCCGCCGGGCGGCCGAGGTGGATAGAGCCGTTTCGGCCCAGGGTGGAAACGATGATGCCGTCTTTGGTCAGCGGCACCATCAGTTTGCGGATAAAGCTGGGGTTGGCTTCCAGAGCGGCGGCGAGGGTGGCGCTCGTCGAACGCATGCCCTGCTTCTCAGCTACGGCGACGCTAAGGACCATTTGCAACGCTGTCGGAAAGCGAAAATCTAACATGTCGTTATCTCTGCGAGACGAAATACTCGGGTTTGGCCGGTGTGGCGATTGGCGCCGATAACACCGCTTAATTGCACAATAATATAACAAACGCAGGGGCTTTTTTGAAGTTTCGCCCAGCGATATCGCACGCAGACATTAGAACGATCGCAAACTTTTGGGCAGGCAGAAAACAGAAACCCGCGTCAATGTTAACGCCGCTCGCTTAACCGGGTTAAACGATCAGAACTAACACTGCCCGCGGGTTTAATTCGAATGTGGCGATCAGGCTCTGTTCAGCACCAGCTGGCCGTTTTTGTCCAACGGAATTTGCGTGCCCGGATCGTGATCCATGCGGATCTTGCCCTGCTGATTGCCGATCTTGTAGGTCACGTCATAGCCCAGCATTTTCTGGGACTTGTCGTAGACCGTTTTGCAACGCTGCTGAACGCTGGTGGTGACGTCGTTGTTCTGCATCGCCCCTTGCACCTGGTTGCCGGCGTAGCCGCCGCCCAGCGCGCCCACCACGGTCGCCACGTCGCGCCCGCGACCGCCGCCGAACTGGTGGCCAATCACGCCGCCCGCCACTGCGCCCAGCACAGAGCCGGCGATGCGGTTTTCATCCTGCACCGGTGCACGGTGCGTGACGGTGACGTTGCGGCATTCCTGACGCGGCGTTTTGATGGTTTCTTTAATCGGTGTGGCGGCGAGCACCTGCGCATATTGCGGACCGGCAGAAAAGACGTCCAGGCTGGCTACCGCGGCAATCCCCAGAGCGGCAGCGATACCAATTCCAACACCGGCTAACATTGACTTGTTCACAGGAAACCTCCTGAAAGTGTTACCACGCATTTTTTCCGGGGTCTGTTACCGGCTGGCACCGCGCTTATTATTTTGCGCATGGGCGGCTGGCGGTATCCCGGTTTACGGCGTGCGCGACGCGCCGTCTGTAAACGAGGTAAAGTCTGCACAATGATCTGAAGGCCCGCAATAAGACAAGGGGACCAAAAATGCGGGAAAACGGCCGTTTTCCCGTTGTTTAGGAGGAATCTTAAGAATTTTACCCATATCGGCGACAGCTTATGCTGAAGAATCAAGCAACCGCCGCCGATCGCCTCGCGCCGCCATAAAAAAACCCGCGCGGGCGAACCGGCGCGGGTTGGTCGACAAAGGCGGGATCAGTGCATCTTCAGACGCGGACGGATCACCCGGTTAATGCCGCCCACCAGCATCATCAGGCCGGTTTTGATGTAGCCATGCAACGCGACCTGATGCATGCGGTACAGCGAGATGTAGACGAAGCGCGCGATGCGCCCTTCCACCATCATCGAACCGCGCATCAGGTTGCCCATCAGGCTGCCGACGGTGCTGAAGCGCGACAGCGACACCAGCGAGCCGTGATCTTTATACACGTAAGGCTTCAGCGTCTGGCCGTTCATCAGCGCCAGAATATTGGTGGCGCAACGCGAAGCCATCTGGTGCGCCGACTGCGCGCGCGGCGGCACGAAACCGCCGCCCTCTTTCGGACAGGAAGCGCAGTCGCCGATGGCGAAGATGTTCGGATCGCGCGTGGTCTGCAGCGTCGGCTCCACCACCAGCTGGTTGATGCGGTTGGTTTCCAGGCCGCCGATGTCCTTCATAAAGTCCGGCGCCTTGATGCCGGCCGCCCACACCATCAGATCGGCGTCGATGAACTCGCCGCCCTTGGTGTTCAGGCCTTTGGCATCGGCGCTGGTCACCATGGTGTTGGTCAGCACGCGCACGCCCAGTTTGATCAGCTCCTGGTGCGCGGCGGCGGAAATACGCGGCGGCAGCGCCGGCAGGATGCGCTCGCCGGCTTCCACCAGCGTCACGTTGAGCGCGCTGTTGTCCAGGCCTTCAAAGCCGTAGCTGTGCAACTGCTTCACCGCGTTATGCAGTTCGGCGGACAGTTCAACGCCGGTGGCGCCGCCGCCGACGATAGCGATGTTGACCCGCTCTTTTTGCCCCGGCTGCGCCGAGAACTTCAGGAACAGGTTGAGCATTTCGTTGTGGAAACGACGAGCCTGATGGGGGTTATCCAGGAAGATGCAGTGCTCTTTCACGCCTGGCGTACCGAAATCGTTCGAGGTGCTGCCCAGCGCCATCACCAGAATGTCGTACGGCAATTCGCGCGCCGGCACCAGCTCGCCGCCCTGCTCGTCGCAGATCTGCGCCAGCTGCAACGTTTGCGTCTCACGGTTGATGTTGGTCAACGACCCCAGCTGGAAGCTGAAATGGTGATTGCGCGCGTGCGCCAGGTAGCTGAGCGCATCTACGCCGTCATCGAGGGAACCGGTCGCCACTTCGTGCAACAGCGGTTTCCACAAATGGCTGTGGTTGCGATCCACCAACGTGATCTCGGCTTTGTTCTTGCGGCCAAGTTTATGGCCCAGGCTGGTCGCCAGCTCCAGACCACCGGCGCCGCCGCCAACAATAACGATTTTCTTCTTTGGCGTTGTCAAAATAACCCCCTAAATGTGAACCATTTGTTATCCCAGGGTAAATAAATAATATCCTTAGAATACATAGGGTTCGCTTAAAATAAATCGGCTCTCTGCAGCCAGAATAGCATGTGAGGTTATTTGGTCATACCAAAATTGACGTACATCAAATTTTTTTGGTTAAAGGCTGGACGCGGGGATTTTTTGGGGATTGTGATTCAAATAGTTAGCGCTGAGTCACAGTTTTAAATTTTGCCGATTGCCACACAGAATCTTGCTTTGGCGTACAAAAAAGCCGCACTTTCCGCCGGTGAAAAACGGGGCGCGCGGCTCGCGGCAGCGTTATGAAACTGTTAACCCAGCGCCTTGAACGCCTTGAGCCGCTGCAGATGCGGAGAGATGTTTTTGAACTTGTGCGTCTGCTGTTCATCCCACACGATCTCGTAGTAGTGATGCAGCAATTCGGCGCTGCGCCGGTTATCCAGCACCTCGTCGTGGCGCGACAGCACCACCAGACAGCGATCGCGGTTTTTCTCGCGGAAATCCTCCACGCACTTGGTGGCGATATCGCGATACTCTTCCGGCCGGTCTATCTTGCCGTGCATGTGCTCTTCCGGGTACAGGTTGGGATTGAACATCGCCTGGCGAATGCCGCACAGGAAGCCGATGCGCTCCGCCCAGAAGCCGCCGAGGCCAACCCCGCAGATCAACGGGTGCGCATCGCCGCCCTGCTGCACCGCCTTGTCCACCTCTTTCAACAGATGCTGCATGTCGTGACGCGGATGCAGCGTGCTGTAGCTGATAAAGCGCACGTCCGGATCGATAAACTGCAGCTGTAATACCTTTTCATGATTGCCGGGACTGGTGGAATCGAAGCCGTGCAAATAGATAATCATGTGGATCCTCGCAACAAGCCAAGGGCCGCGGGCGCGGCCCTCATCATTTCCGCTCTGCGCCGCGATGCGGCACCTGGATTCACCCTTGCGAACGCTGCTTGTGCTCCTCCCAACGCTCGCTCAACGCGCTGAGCGCCTTGTGCGCCTGCTGCCAGCGCTCGGAGTCGCGCAGTTCCTGACGGGTGAACTGACCGCGATGATATAACCGCTTCACCTTCTCTGCTTTGACCGGGGACAGGTTATCCAACACGCTGACCGCACCGGCGCGGTTGTTGCACACCAGGATCATGTCGCATCCGGCATCCAGCGCCGCCTGGCCGCGCTCGGCGTAGCTGCCCATGATGGCGGCGCCTTCCATCGACAGATCGTCGGAGAAGATCACGCCGTCGAAGCCCAGCTCCTGACGCAGGATCTGCTGCAGCCAGTAAGGCGAGCCGCTGGCCGGACGCGGGTCCGCTTCAGTATAGATGACGTGGGCCGGCATGACGGCGTCCAGCAGCTGGCGGTTGATCAGCTCGCGGAAGATCGCCATGTCGTGCTCGCGGATCTGCGCCAGCGGCCGCGGATCGCGCGGGGTTTCCTTGTGCGAATCGGCGCTGACGGCGCCGTGCCCCGGGAAGTGTTTGCCGGTGGTTTTCATGCCGGCGCTGTGCATGCCGAGGATAAAGCGCTCCGCCATCGCCAGCGCCTGCGGCGGATCGCTGTGGAACGAACGCTCGCCGATCGCCGCGCTGCCGTGGCCGATGTCCAGCACCGGCGCGAAGCTGATGTCGATATCCTGCGCGATCATCTCCGCCGCCATCAGCCAGCCGGCCTCCTGCGCCAGACGGCCGCCTTCCTGCGCATCGTGCAACGCGGCGAACGACTGCGCCGCCGGCAAACGGGTGAAACCCTCGCGGAAGCGCTGCACACGCCCGCCCTCTTGGTCTACCGCCACCACCAGCCGATCGTGCGAGGCGGCGCGGATCTGGCGCACCAGCTCACGCAGTTGCTCCGCATCGTGGAAGTTACGGGTAAACAGGATCAATCCGCCAACCAGCGGGTGTTTCAAAATCTCGCGTTCCTCTGCATCCAGCTCGTAGCCGGCGACATCTAGCATTACTGGGCCCACGGGCACCTCACTTCATTTTGTTCGTTCAGAATTCGGATGATGATAAACAGAATCGCCGGCGCACCGCAGCGCCCCAGCGCAAAAATTCAACGTCGCCGCTCTGCTGCCAGCGCACTTCAAACCACAGCAGCATCAGATAATCCACCCACGGCAGCCAACGGCGCACCTGCGCCTGCAACCGGGCGACGTCGCGATAGCCCTGATGCGCGTAGTGCTGCAAAAAGCGCTGCTGCTGTTCGGCCGACCAGCCGTTGCTGCGAAACAACGCGGCGATATCCAGCGCTATGTCGCCGTCGGCGGCATACTCCCAGTCGATCAGCCGCAGCTCTTCGCCCGTGGTGAGCAGATTGCCCGGATGGATATCCATGTGCAGCGGCGCCAGGCGCAGCGGCCGTGGCAAGGCGCTGCGTAAAAAATGACGCTGCAGGCGCAGCCAGGCGGGGGTTAAACGCCGCGTATCCAGCAGCTGCCAGTAGCGGAGGAATTGCCGCCGCAGATCCAGCCGGTAACCGCTGAGCGGCCGCCGATGCAGCGTCGCCACCATCGCCGCCAGCTCGCCGCGCTGATTCAGCGCGTCAAATTCGGCATTTGTGACGACGTCACCTTCAAGCCATTCGAGGATAAGCCACTGATTATTCTGTGCGAAAACCCGTGGCCCCAGCCCCGGCGCACAGCGACGCAGAACCTGCGCTTCCCGCCGCCTGCTCACGCCCAGCGCGCGTTTCTCCGCGCTATGTTGCCGCGCCAGCAGCGTGACGCCCGAACCGTCGATGCGCCAGCTCTCGCCGGTCAGCCCCTGCACCGGGCTGAAATGACAACCGGCGGTATTCACCGCCGGCAGTCTGGTTTCCATCAATCGTCGCAGCGCGGCCTCAGCGTTTAACGGCGCCATTGCCCGACCAGACGATCTCGCCGGTTTGCACCAGCATCAGCTGCATATCCAGCGCCGGTGACTTCACGTCGCCGCTGACATCGCTGTACAGCACGTACTGCGCGCCGACGATGCGCGCCAGGCCAATCGCCTTACTGCGCGAGCCGAAGCTGTCATCCGCCGACAGGCCCAGCGTTTGTCTGGCGCTGGTCAGCTTCGCTTCCGGCACCACGCTGAAAGTGGAGTTCGACGCCAACGCCTTGTACAGTGCCGCGGTGGCTTTGCCCATCTGCAGCGAGCCGTTGGTGTTGTTCTTGACGCTGTCCAGCAGCAGCACGCTGCCGGCCGTGACGCCATCGGCCTTCAACATCTGCCCCACCAGCGGCTGCACGCTGCCCAGCCAGTCGAGCTGCTGGATTTTCGGCGGCTGCGGCACCGGCTCGGTAGTTGGCGGCTGCGGCTGCTCGATCGGCGGCGTCGGCTGATCCGGCTCGACGGTGACCGGCGGCAACGGTTGTTCCGGCTCAGGCGGGCGCGACAGACAGCCGCTCAGGGTTAATGCGGCCAGCGCCACTAAGACGTGCTTTTTCATGCTTTTTCTCCAAACCTGGCAAGCGCTTACAGGTACAGATACAGACGCGCGCTTTTAGCGTCCAGATTGCCGTTAATCGAGTAGATTTTGGCGTCCGAGTCGGGCGCCACCACGATCTCACGCGGTTTCTCGAAGGGGCGAATATCCAGCCCCTGCGCGTCGTACCAATAGAAACGGTAATGTACGGTGACCGGCGTCGGCTGACTGTTATTGAGCACCGAGGTTGCCATCACCCGCCCGGAAGCGTTCGAAATCGAGGGCGTGTCGGCCAGAATACCGGCGGTCAGCACCGAGGGATCCATCACCACCGTCTGCCCTTGGTTGACCGCGATGCCGGGCGGTGAGCTGCATCCCATCAACAACGCGGCGGGCAGCGCCAACGCCATCAGACCACGCAGAGTTTTTTTACCGCGCATGATTTCCTCGCTTAACGTGACAGCAGCGGCCCCAGCGAGCGGCCACCGACCAGGTGCATATGAATATGATAGACCTCCTGACCGGCGTGGCGGTTGCAGTTGACGATCAGGCGGTAGCCGTCCTCGGCGATGCCTTCCTGTTCGGCGATTTTCGCCGCGGCGGTGATCATGCGGCCCAGCGCGGCTTCGTGCTCCACGGTCACGTCGTTGACGGTTGGGATCAGCACGTTGGGAACGATCAGCACATGGGTGGGCGCCTGGGGGGAGATGTCACGGAAAGCGGTCACCAGTTCATCCTGGTAAACCACATCAGCAGGGATTTCACGGCGGATAATTTTACTGAAAATCGTTTCTTCGGCCATCTGGCGTTCCTTGTTTTACACAATTAGCTGTACGCAGTATGAGTGACAAATTCTACTGCTTTCAACCTGATTGCGCACTTTCCACGTCGAGTGCTGCAGATTCGCGCAGCCCGGCCCCCCGCTTGTGCATCTTTTCACTTTGGTTATTCACTATTGTTGCTTTACTTGCCCCGCGCCGCCGCCAATAGTAACTCCATGATTAACAAAGGATAGAGGGCGTTATGTTACCGAGAATTTCGGCGCTGTGCGCGCTGTTGCTGAGCGCCGCCGTGCAGGCGGCCCCGTCGGGCGGTATCGACCTGCAGGCTAACCGACAACCGATACACGCAGAGAAGAATCCCGCCGCTATCGCGCTGATCCCGGCGAACTTTCACTTCGCGGTGCCAGGCAAGCTGACGGTGGCGGTGGCATTCGAGAACTCCCCGCCGCTGGCGCTGTTCGCCGAAGACAATAAAACGCTGATCGGCAGCGATCCGGACATCGCCCGCCTGGTGGCCGATAGCCTCGGACTGGAACTGAATCTGGTGCCCACCTCCTGGGAAGATTGGCCGCTGGGCATCAGCACGGGCAAATACGATGCGGCAATCTTCAACATCGCCGTCACCAAACAGCGTAAAACCAAATTCGACTTCGCCACTTACCGAGTGGACACTCTGGGCTTTTACGTCAAATCCACCAGCCACATCACCGCGATCAACCGGCCGCAGGACGTCGCCGGGCTGCGGATCATCGTCGGATCCGGCACCAATCAGGAAAACATTCTGCTGGGATGGGATAAGCAAAATCGCGCCGCCGGGCTGCCGCCGGTACAGCCGATCTACGTGACCGACGACGCCGCCACCAACCTCAGCATTCAGTCCGGGCGCGCCGATGCGTTCTTCGGCCCCCACTCCACCGGCGCCTACAAGGCGGCGCTGACCGGCAAAACCAAAATGGTCGGCATCGGCCCCAACGTGGCCTATGTCGCGGTCACCACCAAAAAAGGCAACGGGCTGGTGAACGCCGTCAACGCCGCGATCAATGGCGCGATCGTCAGCGGCGAATATGCGCAGGTGCTGGAACGCTGGGGCGAGGGCGACGAAAAGGTCGAGCGTTCAACCATCAACCCGCCGGGCATCGGCGACTAGCCAAGATAGAATTGAAAAATACATTAAAGCTGTCGCACTAACTATAGTAACTAGGCCATCCCAGTGGCCTAGTTAAAGAATAATTATTAAAATGGCATTCCACCTAAGTTTCGCTTCAGCAATGCCTGAACCCTTGGACGTCCACCGCCAGCTGAAACAAACTTCAATCCCCAGCGGTATATTTCAGGCAGAAAATATCTATCTTCTGATAACTGATCAACATCCTCATAAATAACTCCAAGCTCTCTAAGGGAGTTCAACAATTCCAAATTAAGCCCTACTTCAATCGGATTAAATGGAACTTTTTTATACTCCTGCGGAATAGAGTCCAAACTCTCTTTCCAAAGATTAAGTATTTTAATTTCGTTAGCAGCCTCGCTAACTTTTTCATCGCTACAAGCTGGCAATGACTTTCTTATAGCCTCAGGAGCTAAAACTCGGTCGGGCCACAAGTCAACTTTGATACCATGACTTTGAGCCTTAATCATTATGTCCGCAGAAAACTTAAGAAATCTAACCAAGTCCCTGGCTTGCAAACGTCCATTTAGGTCGCACAACGCTGCAAAAACCCATCTAGCAGTATGTGCTTCCTTTGAGGTATCTCTCCCCAGTTTTTTTCCCCAAAGTAATTCAAGCTTAGAAAGTAAATAATCTAAATTATGAGTTTCAGCCTCATCAGCATTTGCTCCTATCAGGCCGGCTTTGCCACAAATCCAATAAGCTAGGCGAAGGAACGACTCCGGAGTCCACTCCAATCTAAACTGTTGAAATCTGGAAACATATTGAGCTACATTTTGTTTTATAACAGCTTGAACATAGTCTGCACGAATGAAACATATAAACCCGATCTTCCGATCATTAAGATCCGCAAGTATATTAGGGAAATGCAATAAAGCTCTAATTGCATTCCTTTGCGATTCGTCATTTTCCGGACTATCAAATAAATCCTCAATACCATCTATAAGTAAAACTATAGATTTATTCTCTTTAACTAACCACTCATTCAAGACTGCTAATGATGAAAACTCGCCTCCAAACTCTGACAACAGGAGTTCTGTCCAGAAATTATCCCAATCAGTTTTTGGTTCACCAAGGGCATTTTTAATACCAGAAGCTGAGAGATTCAAGCCTTGCTGACCATCTATGGCAAGACTATCCATGCAATCCTTTCTGGCGTTCCGGATCTCTTTGCTCATGACATCATTAATATTAACTGAACACAACCACGGATAAATAATCGCATCAGCTGAAACCGAAATATTATTATTTATTTTTTTTAAAAATGCAGACCATGTTCTCGTCATGCAAACTTGTAAGTAGGTAAATGTTTTACCAGCTCCTTTAGCACCTATTGAAACTATATTTGGCAACTCTTCAGTATAGTTTTTGGCTAAATTTCTTAGAGGATCAGTTACGAGCATATCATTGGTATTCGCATTTTCTGCAAACTGGAATTTATAACAAGTATTATATAGTTCTAAAGCATTACTTGTATCACCCGCATTGCCACCTTTACTTTCTGATAAGAAATCAGGCACCAAGCTATTATTATAAGAATTAGCCCAAGATACCGCCACATCATATAAAGATGAAGAAGATAATTGTTCTAATGCATGCCTTACAGAATTAATACTCATCAACGACTGGTTAAAATCAGCCTCTAACAACTCAATTCCAGAGGTCAACATATCACTTTCATGAGCTGGATATGCATTGTTGAGACACTCTGTTGCTTGTGTATAGACAGGCAATTGTCTTAATTGATTGGTCAACAAGCTAATTATCACTGATGGTTTTGCTATTTCACGTAAAGAGTCTGGCAGAAACTCATGCGAAGAATGTACGCGCTTTAGAATTTCTGACATCCCCTTAACTGACTGTGGAGCCACAGTAGTTACAAAAAAATGTTCTATTCTGGGATCAAAAAGCACAGGACTGGCTAACTCACTCATTCCTGCCCTTAAATCAATAAAGACAACATCAACACCTAAACGCTCTCCCAAAAACTTCAAGCTATCACTCAACACTAGCGGATTACTTAAGTTCTTTGAAATATGCTCAGGAGTTACTGGCATGTCCATCACCGCTGAAACATCCAGTGCAGCCGGCAATATAAATATTTCTTTATTGGCCCCACCAACATTAATTGATGTCTTCTTCAGCTCATTGCAAAAATAGTCAATTGTCTCATCTTCTTCTTTCTCATTAGAATAGTGTAGTGCCTCTATAAAACTCAAGAAAGATACTGTTGGGGGCGTTTCATTATCTAACCAGAAACTTATGCCAGGGGCTTCCATATCAGCATCAACAAGAAGTATCTTAGCCTTATCCTTTGAATTTAAAACGGCAGTTGCGTAAGTCATCAAAGAAGTTGTTCTACCCACCCCCCCCTTGAAAGAATGGAAAGCCACAACTTTTGGCCCACCACTCCACAAGTCAGGATATCCAACTTTATTAACTGGACTATAAACCTGCTCTTTCCACAGAGGATAATTTATATCGACAGAGTCATTATCATTTGCATCCGTATAATTCAGAGATACATAATATTTTCTTCCACCAATATCTAATTTTATATAACATCCAGTATCACTTACAAAACTCCTTCCAAATAGCGAACCTAGCCATGTTAATACATCATTCACCTCACAATGATACTCTACCTCCATACAATCATGATAATGGAATATATTTTTAATAAAACTAGGCATATCCGTTTTGTTTTTCGTTCTATTCTTTATAAGCCTTTCAACATCCAGCCACGTTATCAATTTACACGCATGAAATACTGACATTATCGCAGCTCCTTACTAATCCATTGATTCATATTTAACAATTTACTTTCAACTATGGCATCACTAGATCCACCAGTATCAAGCAATTTACCGCCATAACGCCAAACCTGATTTAACTCACCTACTCCACATTTTCTTATAATGTCTTGATTTTTTATTTTGCAGACACTTAGAGTTAAATCACTAGGAATATGGTGCGCAGAACTCAAATTAACCAAAGTTGCTATCTTATTGATGTTATGCTGTAGATTTCCGGCGATATTTTCATCAATCACATCCTGACCTTTACTTTTAAGATAAACTGCTTTTAAACCACACTCGACAGCATAAAAGAGCAATAACTTATGAGGGTTAGATCTCGGCGTTATATTTGCAACTCTACTTGCTTCTCGCCAAGCATTTGTTAACTCTCTTAACGTAAACGGTATCTTTGCCATGTCCATATCTCAGATAAATAAAAGATGTCAACCAACGATAATATATAAATAATAAAATCTTTTCATGTCAATATCCAGCTAAATCACACCGAAATACCATCTATAATTCTATAAACTAGAATCATAGAACTGCATCCACTCGGCCAGCGAATCCAACGTTGGCCGCAGCGATTTGCCCAGCGCGGTGACCTGATACTCTACCCGCGGCGGCACTTCGGGAAACACCTGCCGCGTCACCAGGCCGCGCTGTTCGAACAGCCGCAGCTGGCGCGTCAGCTCCTTCTGCGCAATGGGCGCCACCGCCCGCTGCAGCTCGCTGAATCGCACCGGGCCGTCGATCATGATCAGCCGGTACAAGATCGGTATCGCCCATTTACCCGACACCAGATTGACGAAGTCCACCATCGGGCAGGGTTCGCCCGCCGTCGGCAACGCCGCCAAATTATTTTCCGCCGCTAAGGGCGCTTGCGCCGTCATTTCATCCCTCCTCGTCCTTTAGTATCCAAAAGGTGCCTACTATGCAAAAGGAACTATAGCGCAAATAATGCCGCAACAGACGCTAAAGAGGAATCGGTTATGTCACGACTGCAAGGCAAATACGCATTGATTACCGGCGGCACCAGCGGCATCGGGCTGGAAACCGCTCGCCAGTTCATCGCCGAGGGCGCTTTGGTTGCGATCACCGGCCGCAGCCAACGCGCCCTGGACGCGGCGGGCCAGGCATTGGCGGGCAAGGCGCTGTTGCTGCTGAGCGACGCCGGCGACATCCCACAGCAGCGCGCGCTGGCGCAGCAGTTGGAGCAGCGGTGGCCGCGGCTGGACGTGCTGTACATCAACGCCGGCGACGTCACGCATCGCCCGCTGCAGGAGTGGGATGAGCAAAGCTATCAGCGGCTGATGGACATCAACCTGAAGGGGCCGTTCTTTCTGATCCAGGCGCTGCTGCCGCTGCTGGCCAACCCTTCTTCGGTGATCCTGTGCGGTTCGGTCAGCGCCCATATCGGCCTGCCGCAGAGCAGCGCCTACGCCGCCAGCAAAGCCGGTTTGTTATCGCTGGCCAGAACGCTCTCCGGCGAGCTGCACGCGCGCGGCATTCGCGTCAACGGCCTCAGCCCCGGACCGACCGAAACCCCGGCATTGGGTAAACTGGGGTTGGCGGAAGCGGACGAGCGGGCCTTGCGCGACGATATCCGCGCGCTGGTGCCGATCGGCCGCATGGGCAGCGCGCTGGAGCTGGCCAAAGCGGCGGTGTTTCTGGCGGCGGACGAGTCGGCCTTTATGGTCGGCGCGGAGCTGCAAATGGACGGCGGCGTGGGGAATTTATAATTTAGCGACGCGGCCGCGCCCCGCGCGGCCCGCAAGATCACCCCAGTCCAGGGATATCGACGCCGAAAGTCTGCAGCAGCAACACCACGTTGAGCAGCACGATCACCACCGTGCCGACCACCGCCGCCAGACTGGTCCAGCGGCCGTTGGCGAACTCGCCCATGATGTCGCGGCGGCGGGTGAACATCACCAGCGCGATCATCGGCGCCGGCAGCGCCAGGCTCAATATCACCTGACTGTAGACCAGCGCGTCGGTGGCGTTGACGCCCATCGCCACCACGATAAACGCCGGTACCATGGTCACCAGGCGGCGTACCCACACCGGGATGCGGAAGCCGACGAAGCCCTGCATGATCATTTGCCCGGCCATGGTGCCCACCACCGAGCTGGAAATGCCGGAGGCGATCAGCGAAGCCAGGAAGATGCCGGCCGCCGCCGCGCCGAACAGCGGCGTCAGGGTATGGTAGGCGGTGCCGATTTCGGCCACGTCGCTGTTACCGGCGTGGAAGGCGCTCGAGGCCATGATCACCATCGCAATATTCACCAGCCCGGCAAGCGCCAGCGCGATCACCACTTCAATATTGGAAAAACGCAGCAGCTTGCGCCGCTCGCCGTTGTCGCTGGCCGGGCTGCGGTGCTGAGTCAATCCCGAGTGCAGGAAAATGGCGTGCGGCATCACGGTGGCGCCGATAATGCCGACGGCGATGGTCAGCGCCTGTGCGTCCGGCAACTGCGGCGTCACCATGCCGAGGCCGGCCGCCTGCCAGTCCACCGGCACGATGAACATCTCCACCAGGTAGCACAGCGCAATGATGCCCACCAGGCCGCCAATCATCAGCTCGACCGGGCGGAAACCTTTCTTTTCCACCATCAACAGCGCATAAGTGATCACCGCCGTCACCCCCATCCCCGCCAGCAGCGGCATGTGGAACAGCAGCGCCAGCGCGATCGCCCCGCCGAGAAACTCCGCCAGATCGGTGGCCATCGCCGCCACTTCGCTGAGCAGCCACATGCCGATCACCACCGGCCGTGAAAACTGGTCGCGGCACATCTCCGCCAGATTGCGGTTGGTGACGATGCCCAGTTTGGCCGACAGCGCCTGGAACAGCATGGCGATCAGGTTGGCCATCACCACCACCCACAGCAGGCTGTAGCCGTATTTCGCCCCGGCCTGAATGTTGGTGGCGAAATTACCGGGATCCATATAGGCGATAGAGGCAATCACCGCCGGGCCGGCGAACAGCAGCGGCGTGAAGGCGCCGCGCTTGCGCCCGGCAAGGGCGGCGCCAATCGCGATGTTGGTCCGTTCGGTTAACGATGAGGGGGGTGCCGCGTCTCGCATGAAGTACCCTTAATCTTTTACTGGTTATTTTTCCACCGTTCATGCTGACAATGTAGCATCGGCTACACTTTATGCAACAGGCGAAATTAATGGGCTTTGTGTAGAGATATTTCTAACTACCACAATGCATGGCATCGAATTGATAATGTGTGCTATTTGGACTAACTTAGGGCAACCCTCCCGCATTGCCGGGAGACGCCATTTTTATGCTTACAGGACGCCCCACGCTATGGTTACCCGCGCGCCAGATAACGCCGACCGCCACGCCCAGACCGATATGCCGGACGAGGCCGAGCACGCCCTGCGTTTTAGCCGCGCCCGCGAAGCGCAGTCCAATGCGCTGATCGAAGATTACGTTGAGCTGATCGCTGATTTGCTGCAAAGCACCCGTGAAGCCAGAACCACCGATATCGCACGCCGCTTCGGCGTGTCTCACCCGACGGCGATCAAAAATATCGCGCGGCTCAAAAGCGCTGGGCTGGTGGAATCGCGCCCTTATCGCGGGGTGTTTTTAACCGAGGAAGGCGAGCAGCTGGCGCAGAAGGTGCGCCGCCGCCACCGCATCGTGGTCGATCTGCTGATGTGCCTCGGGGTGCCGAGCGAAACCGCCGAGCTGGACAGCGAAGGGATTGAACACCATATCTCGGACGAAACGCTGGCGGTGTTCGAGCATTACCTGCAAAAGCACGCCAAACCCTGAGCCCCGGAGCGCCGATGAGCTACGCCGTGCAGCAAAGTCATGATCTGCGCCTGGTGGTTTTCGCCGAGGCCGGGCCGATGTTGAAAGACGAAAACGACGTCAGCCTGTTTATCGCGCCCGCCTTTGAACACGAGGCCGGGATGATTGCCCTCCCCGTCAACCGCCTCGACGCCGCCTTCTTCCAGCTGAGGAGCGGCGTGGCCGGCGCCGTATTGCAGAAATTCATCAACTACCGCCTGCGCGTGGCGCTGCTGGGCGATATCACTCCCTGGCTGGCACAAAGCAACGCGCTACAAGATTTTGTGCGTGAAGCCAATCGCGGCGAACAGGTCTGGTTCCTCCCTTCTCTCGCTGAACTAAATCAGCGCCTTGGCGCCTGACGACGGGCAATAAAAAAGGGAGGCTTTCGCCTCCCTTGGTAACTCCCCTGCCTGAATCAGTGATTACGGATGTATTCGTCCATATCGGTTTTCAGGTTGTCGGACTTGGTGCCGAAGATGGCCTGCACGCCGGAGCCAGCGACGACTACGCCGGCTGCGCCCAGTTTCTTCAGGCCCGCCTGGTCAACTTTGGACACGTCGGCCACGCTGACGCGCAGACGGGTGATGCAAGCATCCAGGTTAGTGATGTTTTCTTTGCCGCCGAAGGCCTGAACCAGCGCCGCGGACATTTCGGAACCGCCCTGCGCAGACTGCTCGGCAGCGGTGTCTTCACGGCCCGGCGTTTTCAGATCCAGCTTGGCGATCAGCACGCGGAAGATGGTGTAGTACACCAGACCGTAGACGATGCCGACGATTGGGAACAGCCAGATTTTGCTGCTATTGCCGCTCAGTACGATAAAGTCGATCAGGCCGTGCGAGAAGCTGGTGCCGTCACGCATGCCCAACAGGATGCAGATTGGGAACGCCAGACCGGCCAGGATAGCGTGGATCACGTACAGGATCGGCGCGACGAACATGAAGGAGAACTCGATCGGCTCGGTGATACCGGTCAGGAACGAGGTCAGCGCGGCGGAGATCATGATGCCGCCGACTTTCGCGCGGTTTTCCGGCTTGGCCGAGTGCCAGATGGCGATGGCCGCAGCAGGCAGACCGTACATTTTGAACAGGAAGCCGCCGGACAGTTTGCCCGCGGTTGGGTCACCCGCCATATAGCGAGGGATGTCGCCGTGGAACACCTGGCCCGCCGCGTTGGTGAATTCACCAATCTGCATTTGGAACGGTACGTTCCAGATGTGGTGCAGACCGAACGGCACCAGAGCACGCTCAACCACGCCGTAAATGCCGAAGGCTACAACCGGGTTCTGGTAAGCCGCCCATTGCGAGAAGGTCTGGATAGCCGTACCGATCGGCGGCCAGATGAAGGACAGCACTACGCCCAGAACGATCGCCGCCAGACCGGAAATGATCGGCACGAAACGCTTACCGGCAAAGAAGCCCAGGTATTCCGGCAGTTGAATGCGGAAGAAGCGGTTGAACATATAGGCCGCGATGGCGCCGGAGATAATCCCCCCGAGCACGCCGGTATCCGCCAGGTGTTTGGCCGCAATCTCTTCAGCCGGCAGGTGCAGCACCAGCGGCGCAACCACCGCCATGGTTTTCACCATGATGCCGTAGGCCACCACCGCCGCCAGCGCGGAAACGCCGTCGTTGTTGGTGAAGCCCAAGGCGACGCCGATGGCGAAAATCAGCGGCATGTTGGCGAAGACCGAACCGCCCGCTTCCGCCATCACGTGGGAGACTACCGCAGGTAGCCAGCTAAAGTTGGCGGAGCCGACGCCCAGCAGGATACCTGCGATAGGCAACACGGACACCGGCAGCATGAGCGATTTACCTACTTTTTGCAGGTTTGCAAATGCGTTCTTGAACATAGTTGAGTGTGCTCCTGAGTAATAATGCTTTGCTACTTCTTGTCGCGATACGTCGCGCTGCAAGGGGGGGAGAAAAACCCCTGCAATTCAGGGTGTCTGAGCACCCCTTGAATTTATTACGCAGAGTAAAATAAATAGCCTGCGCAATGTTTGATGACAATCACGTTTCGATGATCGAGCCGCGGCAACTTTGCATAAACCGGCGTTTTTTTGACAAAACAGAGCAAAAAACGCGCACCAACCACCTTGAAACGGGAGGGAACCTTACCCGTTTCAGTGATTAATTACGAGCTTAAAAAAAATTACGCAGACAATGACCTACAGCTATAGCCTAGGTCAAAGATCACAGATCGAGGTGAAATAAGCGTGAAAAGTTGGCGGTGGTGGCTTCGGCCAGCTGTTCCAGGCTAACGCCCTTCAATACCGCCATGTATTCAGCCACATCGCGCACATAGGCGGGTTGGTTTTCTTTGCCGCGATGCGGCACCGGCGCCAGGTAAGGCGAGTCGGTTTCCACCAGAATGCGATCCAGCGGCACGTAACGTGCCACTTCGCGCAGCTGTTCAGCATTGCGGAAGGTCACGATGCCGGAGAAAGAGATGTAGAAGCCCAGATCCAGCAAGGCTTCGGCCGTGGCCAGATCTTCGGTGAAGCAGTGCAGCACGCCGCCGCAGTCCTGTGCATTCTCTTCACGCAGGATCGCCAGCGTGTCCGCGCGCGCGTCGCGGGTGTGGACGATCACCGGCTTGTTCAGATCCCGGCCGATACGGATATGCTCGCGGAAAGAGTCCTGTTGCAGCTCAAGATTATCCTTCTGGTAGAAGTAATCGAGCCCGGTCTCCCCCAGCGCCACCACCTGCTTCGCCGCCGCCAGGCGACGCAGCTCGGCGTAATCATAGCCCTCTTCCAGATTGAGCGGATGCACCCCGCACGAGAAGGCCACGTCGTTACGCTCGCCGATCAGTTCGGTCATGGAACGGTAGCCCGGCAACGTGGTGGCGACCGCCAGCACATAGCCGACGTCGCGCGCTTTGGCCTTGGCCAGCGCGTCGTCCACATTCTGGTGCAGCGTCTGATAATCCAGACTGTCAAGGTGGCAATGAGAATCGACTAACAACATAATTTTTAACTCTTTAACTTTACAGCGAGTGAGGGTGGGAATAGCCGGCGGCGCCGAGCATCTGTTCCCAGCGAAGTAACTGTTCGGTCAGCAGCAGCTCGCGGTTAACGCCCACTACGCTGAGCAGCTGGTGACGGCAGTTCAGCCACTGCTGCACGATCTGCTGCAGCGAGGCGCTGCTCAGCAGGCTGGCCAGCTGATGCACCAGCGGTTGCTGATCCTGATTCAATACATAGTGATGCGCGCCTTGCTGCCACTTCATGGCGTCCACCAGCAGCGCGCACAGCCAGTGCAGGCGCTCAGCGACGTCTTCATGGTTCAGCACCGGCAGCAGCGACAGCATATCGCGCTGCGGCAGCGCGGCGCTCAACGCGGCGCACAGCGCGCTGCGCTGCTGCCACTGCTGCGGCTGCAACAGCTGTTCGGCGGCCAGCGGCGCGCCGTCGTGCATGCGCAGCGCCGTGAGGCGGTCCGTCTGAGAGCCGGCCGCCTGCCGGCCCAGCCACTGCAGGCTTAGGTGCTCCTCCGGGCTGGCCAAATGCCAGTACAGGCAGCGGCTGCGCAGCGTCGCCATCAGCCGCGACGGCTCACGGCAACCCAGCAGGAAATAGGTTTTCTCCGGCGGCTCTTCCAGCGTTTTAAGCAGCGCGTTGGCCGCCGCCTCGGTCAGCTGTTCCGCCTGCGGCAGCCAAATCACCTTGGCGCCGCCCTGCTGCGCGTGGGCATACAGCGTTTCAATCACCTGGCGGATCGGTTCGATGCCCAGGCTGCTCTTGCCCTTTTCCGGCGCCAGCACGTGATAATCCGGGTGGTTGCCCGCCAGCATCAGCCGACAGCTGTGACACTCGCCGCAGCTTTTTTCGCCGTTGCGCTGCTGACAGATCAACCAACGGCTCAGGCCATAGGTCAGCGCATCGTCACCATTGCCCGGCGCCGCGTGCAGCAGCAGCGCATGATGGCCGCGCCCCTCGGCGTACTGCCCAATCAGCTGGCGATAAGGGCCATTCAGCCACGGATACCAGTTCATTATGCGCCTTCCTGCTGCCGCAACCAGTGGCCGACGCAGTCGCGGATCGCCGCCGTCACCTGCTCCAGCGGCTGGGCAGCGTTAACGGTGACGATGGTTTCATCCTGCGCCGCCAGCTCGAGATAGCGCGCGCGGGTGCGTTCGAAGAACGGCAGCGCCTCCTGTTCAATGCGATCCAGCTGGCCGCGCGCCTGTGCGCGTTGCAGGCCGACCAGCGGCGGCAGATCGAGATAAACCGTCAGATCCGGGCGGAAATCCCCCAGCACGGTGTCGCGCAGCGAGGCCATCAGCTGCGGATCTACGCCACGGCCACCGCCCTGGTAAGCCTGTGAAGAGAGATCGTGGCGATCGCCCACCACCCAGGCGCCGCGCGCCAGAGCCGGTTTAATCACTGTTTCCACCAGCTGCACGCGCGCGGCGTACAGCATCAATACTTCGGCCTTGATGGTCGGCAATTCGCCGTCGATGCCGCGCTTGAACAGATCGCGCAGTTTCTCCGCCAGCGGCGTGCCGCCGGGTTCACGGGTGAAGACGATGTCGCTGACGCCGTGTTCGCGCAACACATTGACCACCGTATCGCGCGCGGTGGTCTTGCCCGCGCCTTCCAGCCCTTCGATAACAACGAATTTACTTTTCATTCTTTTCCTTTAACGCCTGACGGTACACGCGCACCGCCTGGTTATGACTCGCCAGATTGGTGGTGAAGGTATGCCCACCCTTGCCGTCGGCGACAAAATAGAGATATGGCGTTTTGGCCGGATTGGCGGCCGCCTGCAACGAGGCCTCACCCGGCATGGCGATCGGCGTTGGCGGCAGGCCGGCGATCACATAGGTGTTGTAAGGCGTCGGCGTCTCCAGATCCTTGCGCGTGATGCTGCCATTATAGCTTTCGCCCATGCCGTAGATCACCGTCGGATCGGTCTGCAGACGCATGCCGATGCGCAAGCGGTTGACGAACACCGACGCCACCTTGCTGCGCTCTTCCGGGACCGCGGTCTCTTTCTCGACGATCGAAGCCATGGTCAGCAGCTCCTCCGGCGTTTTGTACGGCAGGCTGGTGTCGCGGCCGGCCCAGGCGGCCTGCAGCGCTTTGTTCATGCGCACGTGCGCGCGTTTGAGCAGCGCGATGTCGCTCATGCCGGCGGTATACTGATAGGTATCCGGGTACAAATGCCCTTCCGGGGTTTCGCCCGCAGGAATGCCGAGCGCAGCGGCGATCTCCGCTTCGCTCTTGCCCGCCAGGGTGTGTTTCAGGTATTTGGACTGCTGCAACACCTGCTGCCAGTCACGCAGGCGTGAGCCTTCGATAAAGCGTGCGGTGAACTGTGCCTCTTTGCCGCTGGCCAACAGTTTCAGCATCTGACGCACCGTCATGCCCGGCGTGAACCGGTAGGTACCGGCTTTAAATTCCGCCAGCTCCGGCTCCAGCTTCAGCAGCCACTGGAACCAGCGGCCATTGTGCACCAATTTGTCGCGCACCAGTAACCCTTCGAGCGCTACCCGGCCAGTGCCGGCCGGCAGTTTGAAGATGGTCTCTTGCTGGATGGCCAGCGGCGTATCGGCAAAGCGTTCGATCTTCTGATAGCCCCAAAACAGCAGCGCCAATGCCAGAACAACAATAACAGACAGGACCTTCAGCTTTCTTTTCTTCATCAATTAGCCATGGTTAACAGTGTGGACGCAAAAAATCATACAGCTGACGCGAAGCATAACGCCATGATTGTGCAGCGTTTACCGGCAGCAACGGCATCAGTGCATTGCTCACCAGAACTTCGTCGGCATCGGCCAGCGTCTCCAGCGGTTCACTGACGCAATGCAGACGGTATTCCGAGCCCGCCAGCAGCGCGATCACTCGCCGCCGCATCAGGCCCGCGACGCCCGCCTGGCTCAGATCCGGGGTAAATACCGCTTTTCCCTTACGCCAGAACAAATTAGCCGCACAGCATTCCACCAGCATACCGGCAGTGTCAAGCACCAGCGCCTCGTCGGCGCCCGTCTGGTCAAGATGCGCGCGGATCAGCACCTGCTCCAGGCGGTTCAAATGCTTCAACCCCGCCAGCAGCGGATTGCGCGCCAGCGCCACCGGGCTGAGCGCAAGCGTAATGCCCTGCTCGCGCCACTGCAAATAGTGCGCAGGGTAGCTGCTGCGGGCAACAATGCGCGTCGGGTTCTCGCACCCGGTCGGGCTGTAACCCCGCCCACCGCTGCCGCGCGTCAGTATCGCTTTGACCACGCCGAGCGGAATTGATTCGGCCGCCAGCGCCATCTCGCGCTCGAAAGCCGCCCAATCGGTGGCGGGCAGCATCAGCCTCTGCGCCGCTTGCTTCAGCCGCTCCAGATGCCAGGGCAAAAGCTCGATTTTACCGTCGATAACCCGGGCAGTCGTAAAACAGCCATCGCCGAACTGCAGGCCGCGATCGCTCGGCGCCAGCGCGTCGTGGCGTTGTCCGTTAATCCAGTACATGCTTCCTCCTGTTGCCGGGTTATTTCATTACGCTCGCAGAATAGCAGGCGGCGAGGCAATACGCAGCCCTGCTGACGGCCGGACGCCAGGCGTAAAAAAGCCCGGTTAAAAAACCGGGCTTTCATCAGCGTTCGACAGCGCGAGTTACACTCGGCGGAAGATCAGCGAGCCGTTGGTGCCGCCGAAGCCGAAGGAGTTACACAGGGTGTACTCCATATCGCTGACCTGGCGCGCTTCGTGAGGCACGAAGTCCAGATCGCAACCTTCATCCGGGTTATCCAGGTTGATGGTTGGCGGTACCGCCTGATCGCGCAGCGCCAGCACGGTAAAGATGGACTCGATCGCGCCCGCCGCACCCAACAGGTGGCCGGTCATCGATTTGGTCGAGCTCACCAGCACGCGCTCTGCATCGGCGCCGAACACGGATTTCACCGCCTGCGCTTCCGCCTGGTCGCCCGCCGGCGTAGAAGTGCCGTGTGCGTTGATGTAACCGATTTGTGACGGGGTCACACCGGCGTCAAGCAGGGCATTTTCCATCGCCAGCGCAGCGCCAGCGCCGTTTTCCGGTGGTGACGTCATGTGATAAGCATCGCTGCTCATCCCAAAGCCAACCACTTCGGCGTAGATTTTCGCGCCGCGTTTTTTCGCGTGTTCGTACTCTTCGAGCACCATCATGCCGGCGCCGTCGCCCAGCACGAAGCCGTCGCGGTCTTTATCCCACGGACGGCTCGCCGCCTGCGGATTGTCATTACGGGTGGACAGGGCGCGCGCTGCGCCAAAGCCGCCGACGCCCAATGGGGTGCTGGCTTTCTCTGCCCCACCGGCCAGCATCACGTCCGCATCATTGTAGGCAATGATGCGCGCCGCATGGCCGATATTGTGCACACCTGAAGTACAGGCGGTGGCGATGGAAATGCTTGGGCCACGCATGCCGTACATGATTGTCAGGTGACCTGCAATCATATTCACAATGGTGGAAGGCACGAAGAACGGACTGATTTTCCGTGGGCCACCGTTAACCAGTGAACTGTGGTTTTCTTCAATCAAACCCAGGCCGCCGATGCCGGAACCGATCGCGGCTCCAATGCGGCTGGCGTTAGCCTCGGTGATGTCCAGACCTGCATCCTGCATGGCTTGCATGCCGGCAGCGATACCGTACTGGATAAAGGCGTCCATCTTGCGCGCATCTTTGCGAGAGATGAAATCCTCAGAATTAAAATTCTTTACCAGGCCAGCAAACTTGGTCGCATAGGCAGTGGTATCGAAATGGTCGATCAGGCTGATGCCACTCTGACCGGCAAGAAGAGCGTTCCACGTGGACTCTACCGTATTGCCGACAGGAGACAACATGCCCAGTCCGGTCACAACTACTCGACGCTTAGACACGTTTGTCCTCCAGGGAGGGAAAAATATGACACTAGGGATAGAAAAAACTTAGGCGGTCGAACGACCGCCTAGATATGTTCTCTTACTGCTGGCTAGCGTTGATGAAATCAATAGCTGCCTGAACAGTAGTGATCTTCTCAGCTTCTTCGTCTGGAATCTCGGTGTCGAATTCTTCTTCCAGTGCCATTACCAGCTCAACGGTGTCAAGAGAATCAGCGCCCAGATCTTCAACGAAAGAAGCGTTGTTCAAAACTTCTTCCTGTTTAACACCCAGTTGCTCAACAATGATTTTCTTAACGCGTTCTTCGATAGTGCTCATACTCTTAAATTTCCTATCAAAACTCGCTTTCGCGATGGTTTTCGTAGTGTATAAAATGCTGAAAAAGATGCAACTAAATCCCGGCTGGTCAAACCACGATTTTACGCTATTTTGCGGTTTTTGCCTCAAATAACGCAAATGGTTTTCACATTTTTTAAATCATGTACATGCCGCCATTGACATGTAACGTTTCACCGGTGATATAGCCGGCCTCATCAGAGGCCAAAAATGCAACAGCGCTGGCGATTTCTTTAGCATCGCCCAGCCGGTTGGCTGGAACTGATGACAAAATGCCTGCGCGTTGATCATCTGTCAACGCCCGTGTCATGTCCGTCTCAATAAAGCCAGGTGCCACGACGTTGACCGTAATGCCACGCGAAGCAACTTCACGTGCCAAAGATTTGCTAAAACCAATCAGACCGGCTTTAGCCGCCGCGTAGTTCGCCTGCCCTGCGTTCCCCATGGTGCCGACAACGGAACCGATGGTGATGATACGGCCAAACCGCTTTTTCATCATAGCGCGCATTACCGCTTTTGACAGGCGGAATACGGAAGTCAGGTTGGTGTCGAGGATATCCTCCCACTCATCATCCTTCATACGCATCAGCAGGTTATCACGCGTGATGCCGGCATTATTCACTAAAATGTCGATTTCGCCAAATTCGGCGCGAATCGATGCCAACACGCTGTCGATAGATTGCGCATCAACAACGTTCAACATAAACCCTTTGCCGTTTGCGCCCAGGTAGCCGCTGATCGCCTCAGCGCCGCTCTCGCTGGTCGCGGTGCCGATCACTTTGGCGCCGCGTGCTACAAACGTTTCTGCAATGGCTCGGCCAATACCGCGGCTCGCGCCGGTGACCAGAACGATTTTACCTTCGAAGCTCATCATTTTCCTCTTTATTGTTCAAGCGCCGCCGACAGGCTGGCGGTGTCGTTCACCGCCGCAGCCGTCAGGGTGTCAACAATACGTTTAGTCAGACCGGTCAGCACTTTGCCCGGCCCCACTTCCAGCAGCGACGTCACTCCCTGTGCTGCGATAAATTCTACGCTCTCGGTCCAACGCACCGGGCTGTACAGCTGACGCACCAGCGCGCTGCGGATCGCTTCAGGATCGTTTTCGGTGCGTACGTCGACGTTGTTCACCACCGGCACCTGAGGCGCGTTGAAGGTGATGTCCTGCAGCGCCACGGCCAGCTTGTCGGCGGCCGGTTTCATCAGCGCGCAGTGCGAAGGCACGCTCACCGGCAGCGGCAGCGCACGTTTGGCGCCCGCGGCTTTACAGGCGGCGCCCGCACGTTCAACCGCTTCTTTGTTGCCGGCGATGACCACCTGGCCCGGCGAGTTGAAGTTGACCGGAGAAACCACCTGCCCCTGCGCGGACTCTTCACACGCCTTGGCGATCGCGTCGTTGTCCAGACCGATGATGGCGTACATCGCGCCGGTGCCTTCCGGCACCGCTTCCTGCATCAGCTTGCCGCGCAGCTCGACCAGACGGATCGCCGCCTTGAAGTCCAGCACGCCGGCGCAGACCAGCGCCGAGTACTCGCCCAGGCTGTGGCCCGCCATCAGCGCAGGCACTTTACCGCCCTGCTGCTGCCAAACGCGGAAAATCGCCACCGAGGCGGCCAACAGAGCCGGTTGGGTCTGCCAGGTTTTGTTCAGTTCTTCCGCCGGACCTTGCTGCACCAGCTGCCACAGGTCGTAACCCAGGGCGGAAGAAGCCTCGCCGAAGGTTTCTTCGACGATCGGGAACTGTGCGGCCAACTCGGCCAGCATGCCAACGGTCTGCGACCCCTGGCCCGGGAAAACAAAAGCAAATTGCGTCATTTTTTCTTCCTGTCCAAATCAGAAACGAACCAGCGCCGAGCCCCAGGTAAAGCCGCCGCCGAAAGCTTCCAACAGCACCAGTTGACCACGCTGAATTCGCCCGTCGCGCACGGCTTCGTCCAGTGCGGAAGGCACCGAGGCGGCAGAAGTGTTGCCGTGACGATCGAGCGTCACCACCACTTTCTCCATCCCCATGCCCAGTTTTTTCGCCGTTGCGCTGATGATGCGCAGGTTGGCCTGGTGAGGCACCAGCCAATCCAGCTCGCTGCGATCCATGTTGTTGGCCTGCAGCGTCTCGTCGACGATGCGCGCCAGCTCGGTGACCGCAACCTTGAAGACTTCGTTGCCCGCCATGGTGACATAGGCCGGCTTGTCTTGATTCTGACGATCCTTGTAAGGCAGCGTCAGCAGGTTGCCGTAGCTGCCGTCGGCATGCAGATGAGTAGACAGAATGCCCGGCTCTTCAGACGCCCCCAGCACCACCGCACCCGCGCCATCACCAAACAGAATGATGGTGCCGCGATCTTCAGGATCCAGCGTGCGTGACAACAGATCTGCGCCGATCACCAACGCATGTTTGACCGCGCCGTTTTTCACGTACTGATCGGCCACGCTGAGCGCGTAAGTAAAGCCGGCGCAGGCCGCAGCCAGATCGAACGCCGCGCAGTCTTTGATACCCAGCATGTCTTGCACCAGGCACGCCGCGCTCGGGAACGCGTGCGTATTCGTGGTGGTGGCCACCACGATCAACCCGATGTCTTCTTTAGCCACACCTGCCATTTCCAGCGCTTTTTCAGCGGCCTGGAAGCTCATCGTCGCAACGGTTTCATCCGCGGCGGCGATGCGACGTTCGCGGATACCGGTACGCGTGACGATCCACTCGTCAGAGGTATCCACCATTTTTTCCAAATCAGCATTGGTGCGCACTTGTACGGGCAAATAACTCCCCGTACCGAGAATCTTTGTATACATGTACGATCAGTCACTCTTAGGTAATACAGCCTCAAGGCGCGCAGCAATCCTTTCCGGGACTTGCCGCTGCACCGCCTGCACAGCCTGTTCGATTGCGACTGCAAACGCGTGAGGGTTCGCAGCGCCGTGGCTCTTGACTACGGTGCTGCGCAATCCTAACAGACATGCGCCATTATACTGGTCGGGGTTCAGGTGGCCGAACCGCTTAACCACCCGTTTTTGCAACCAACGGCCCAACAATTTCAGCCACCACGCTCGCTTGTTTCCGTCGCCGGACGATTTCAGCAGCGATAAGAACACCCTGACCACCCCTTCCATGGTTTTCAGGGTGACGTTGCCCACGAAGCCATCACAAACCAACACGTCGGTCTTGCCGGTGAGCAGTTCGTTTCCTTCCAGGTAACCAATATAGTTGATTGCCGGAGTATTTTTTAGCACAGCGGCCGCTTCGCGGATATTATCCAGGCCTTTGGTCTCTTCTTCGCCAATATTCAGCAGCGCCACCCGCGGTTGCGCAATGCCGATCACCTCTTCCGCCATCACCGCACCCATCACGGCAAACTGCACCAGCATGGTGCTGTCGCACTCAACGTTGGCGCCCAAATCCAGCACCACGGTTTTGCTGCGTTGCTGGTTCGGGATCGCCGTCATCAGCGCCGGGCGCTCGATGCCTTCCAGCGGCTTGACCAACAGCTTCGCCAATCCCATCAGCGCACCGGTATTGCCGGCGCTGACGCACCCCTGCGCGTTTCCGCTGCTGAGTTGCTCGAGCGCAATGCGCATCGACGTACCGCGGCTGGCGCGTATCGCTTGTGAAGGTTTGGCGTCGCCGGCGATCACGGACTCGGCGGGCACGACTTGCAGACGCTCCAGAAGAACCGGATCGGCGTGGGCAAGCAAGGGAGAGATGACGTCGGGATTGCCGACCAGCAGGAGATGAAGCTGTAAATTAGAGGCCAGTGCCTGCAACGAAGCAGGCACTGTGACGCAGGGACCGAAGTCCCCGCCCATTGCATCTAACGCCAGGGTTAGACGAGTCAAGGTATCGCTACTTAGCCGATAACCTTGCGACCGCGGTAGAAACCGTCGGCAGTGATGTGGTGACGACGGTGAGTTTCACCGGATACTTTGTCTACAGACAGAGTAGTCGTGGTCAGAGCATCGTGAGAACGACGCATGCCACGCTTGGAACGGGTTGGTTTATTCTGTTGTACGGCCATGGACCTTACTCCTCAATTACTTACGCTTTAAACTGGCTAATACGGCAAACGGATTCGGTTTCTCCGCCTCGGGAGGCAGTTGGCCAAATACCATGTCCGCTTCGGACACTTCACAGTGTTCAGATTCATGTACCGGAACGACAGGCAGTGAAAGAATAATTTCGTCTTCAATCATTGCCAACAGATCGACTTCGCCAAACTCGTCAACTTCGATCGGTTCGTACGCTTCCGGTAATGCCTCAGCCTGCTCATCATTGACGACCGGGCTAAAACAATATGTTGTGTGAACCTGATGTTCGAACGGGACTCCACAGCGTTGGCACATCAACGTTACCGTGACGTCCGCATGCCCTGTTATCACCGCGAGGCGTTGATTGTCGATATTGAACGACAACGACACCTCGACATCACTGTCCACACTGACCACGGAGTCGGCAACACGAGTAACCTGCTCAGGCGCATAGACACCAGCATAGTCCAGGCGTTTCTGAGCGGTACGTACCGCATCAATGGTCAAGGGTAATTTTACCTTTTGCATAGGGCGCGCATATTAACTTTGTAACGACATAGAGTCAAAGAAAAAGGCCGTAAAACGGCTCCTTTCACCAATATTCGCTTCCACAGCGGCCGACAGTTTAAAATGCCGTACCCATTTACGCTACGGTTTGCGAAAAAAATTATGCAGAGATTGCTTTTAGCCTCCACCTCCCCCTATCGAAAAATGCTGCTGGAGAAGCTGCAGCTGCCGTTCGACTGCGCCGCGCCGGAGGTGGATGAAACCCCCTTGCCCGGCGAAAGCGCCGAAGCGCTGGTGCTGCGCCTGGCGGCGGCGAAGGCTCAGGCGTTGGCCCTCGCCTATCCCGAGCATCTGATCATCGGCTCCGATCAGGTCTGTGTGATCGATGGCGACATCACCGGCAAGCCCCATACCGAGCAAAACGCCCGCGCGCAGCTGCGGCAGGCCAGCGGCCAGGCCGTGACTTTCTATACCGGCCTGGCGCTGTACAACGGCCGCAGCAAGCAGCTGCAAGCCTTGTGCGAGCCGTTTCACGTGCATTTTCGCGCGCTAAGCGAAGCGGAGATAGCCGCCTATGTGCGTCTGGAGCAACCGCTGAACTGCGCAGGCAGTTTCAAGAGCGAGGGATTGGGGATCGCGCTGTTCGACAGGCTGGAAGGCCGGGATCCGAACGCCCTGATCGGCCTGCCGTTGATCGCGCTGTTGGACATGTTGCGGGCTGAAGGCATCAACCCGCTGGTGTGACGCAGATTACTTGGCCGCCTGCCGGCGCAGCACCTGCAGGCAGTGGCGCAGTTCTTCGTCCATCGGCGCTTCGATGCGCATCGTTTCGCCGGTGGCAGGATGCTCAAAGCGCAGCGCCGCAGCGTGCAGGAACAGCCGCTTCAGGCCGGTGCCCGCCAGTTGACGATCGAACTCGCGATCGCCATAGCGATCGTCAAAAGCGATCGGGTGCCCGGCATGCAGAGTGTGCACGCGGATCTGGTGAGTACGCCCGGTGATCGGGCTGGCCTTCACCAGGGTGGCGAATTCGTAACGCTCTTCTACCTTGAAGCGGGTTTCCGAAGGCTTGCCTTCGCTGTTGACGCGCACGATACGTTCGCCGCTTTGCAGAATATTTTTCAGCAGCGGCGCCTGTACGGCCTTGCAGTGCGATTGCCACTGGCCGCGCACCAGCGCCAGATAATCCTTCTGCATGCCCTTCAGCCGCAGTTGCTCATGCAGCGAACGCAGCGCGGAACGCTTCTTGGCCACCAACAGCACGCCGGAGGTATCGCGATCGAGCCGATGCACCAGCTCCAGGAAACGGGCTTCCGGGCGCAGCGCCCGCAGCCCTTCAATCACGCCGAAGCTCAGGCCGCTGCCGCCGTGCACCGCGGTGCCGGAAGGCTTGTTGAGGATCAGCAGGTGGTCATCTTCATACAGAATGCAGTCGGCCAGCGCCGCCACCTTATCCAGCTTGGCCGACACCGGCGTCTCTTCGCGCTCGGCCACCCGCACCGGCGGCACGCGCACCACGTCGCCGGCCGCCAATTTGTATTCGACCTTGATGCGCCCTTTATTGACCCGCACCTCACCTTTACGCACGATGCGATAAATCATGCTCTTCGGCACGCCTTTCAGGCGAGCGAGCAGAAAGTTGTCGATTCTCTGACCGGCTTCGTCGTCGGAAATCGTGATGAATTGTACTGCTGGATTGTTCGTTTTCATGGTGCGGGATTCTAAATAGAGCGCGTGAATAGCGCCACATCTTTTTCTGTGCTTAACTGTCTCTCTGACGGCGGGCGAAACCCCAGCGGACAATAAGGCAGCAAGCCGATTTGAACGTTTGCGATTTCTTCCGCAGTTAAGGAAAAGTCACCTTGCTATAACGGCATCAGCAGTGGAATAATGCAGTCACTTTCCGCGTTGATTCTCGTTAAACAGGGAAAACGGTGGAATTATAAAATTTGTCTGATCGCGCAAAAACGCAGCAATGGCGTAAGACGTAATGCGAAATCAAACAATTAGCGGGCTGCGGGTTGCAGCTTGGCCGGCAAATGGAATCAGATCTGTCGACGTAAATCAGAGGCTATTCCCATAGTAAAAGTGCTGTCTTTCACAAAGAAAAGCAGGCTTACCGAGATAATGCGCCCCTATGCAGGCGACAACCGTGAGGTTGACGACTTTGCGAGAAGACACGGGGCTTTCGGTTTAACTCCGGCCATGAGGTTATTTTGCCCGCAGCTTTGTCGATAATGTAAAAATAACGAGTAAGTTAAGATGAAAAGAATGTTGATTAACGCAACTCAGCAGGAAGAGTTGCGTGTTGCCCTCGTAGATGGACAGCGGCTGTATGATTTGGATATCGAAAGTCCGGGTCATGAGCAAAAAAAAGCGAATATTTACAAAGGCAAAATCACCCGCATTGAACCAAGTCTTGAAGCAGCGTTCGTGGATTACGGCGCAGAACGACATGGTTTCCTCCCCCTTAAAGAAATCGCCCGCGAATACTTCCCTAGCAATTACTCTTCCCATGGTCGCCCGAACATCAAAGATGTGCTGCGCGAAGGCCAGGAAGTCATTGTTCAGGTAGACAAAGAAGAACGTGGCAACAAAGGCGCCGCCTTGACCACCTTCATCAGCCTGGCGGGCAGCTATCTGGTGTTGATGCCGAACAACCCGCGCGCCGGCGGTATTTCTCGCCGCATCGAGGGTGACGATCGCACCGAGCTGAAAGAAGCGCTCTCTTCGCTGCAGCTGCCGGACGGCATGGGCCTGATCGTTCGCACCGCGGGCGTAGGCAAATCTGCCGACGCGCTGCAGTGGGATCTTTCCTTCCGTCTGAAGCACTGGGAAGCGATTAAAAAAGCCGCCGAAGGCCGCCCTGCGCCGTTCCTGATCCACCAGGAAAGCAACGTTATCGTGCGCGCCTTCCGCGACTACCTGCGCCCGGACATCGGCGAAATCCTGATCGACAACCCGAAAATTCTCGATCTGGCCAAAGAGCACATCGCTGCGCTGGGCCGCCCGGATTTCAGCAGCAAAATCAAACTGTACAGCGGTGAAATTCCCCTGTTCAGCCACTACCAGATCGAATCGCAGATCGAATCCGCCTTCCAGCGCGAAGTGCGCCTGCCGTCCGGCGGCTCGATCGTCATCGACAGCACCGAAGCGCTGACCGCCATCGACATCAACTCCGCACGCGCAACCCGCGGCGGCGACATCGAAGAAACGGCGTTCAACACCAACCTGGAAGCGGCGGACGAGATCGCTCGCCAGCTGCGCCTGCGCGACCTCGGCGGCCTGATCGTCATCGACTTCATCGACATGACGCCGGTACGCCACCAGCGCGAAGTGGAAAACCGCCTGCGTGACGCCGTGCGCCAAGACCGCGCGCGCATCCAAATCGGCCGCATCTCCCGCTTCGGCCTGTTGGAAATGTCACGTCAGCGCCTCAGCCCGTCGCTGGGCGAGTCCAGCCACCACGTATGCCCACGCTGTAACGGCACCGGCACCATTCGCGACAACGAATCGCTGGCGCTGTCCATTCTGCGCCTGATTGAAGAAGAAGCGCTGAAGGAAAACACCAAAGAAGTTCACGCTATCGTGCCGGTTCAGGTCGCTTCGTACCTGCTGAACGAAAAGCGCGAATCCGTCAGCGCGATCGAAAAACGCCAGGGCGGCGTGAAAGCCGTCATCGTGCCGAACGATCAGATGCAAACTCCACACTACTCTGTGCTGCGCGTACGCAAGGGCGAGGAAACCTCTACCCTCAGCTACCTGCTGCCGAAGCTGCACGAAGAAGACATGGAGCGCCCGCTGGAAGATGCGCCGATGGAACGCAAGCGTCCGGAGCAACCGGCCCTGGCTTCCTTCTCGCTGTCCGCCGATGCGCCGCCGCCGGCTGAAGAGCCCGTCGCCGTGGCCAAACCTGTCGCTGCCGCCGCCAAGGCGAAAGCCGCAGCGCCGGTCGCCGCCAAGCCGGGCTTCCTGGGCCGCCTGTTCGGTGGTCTGAAGAGCCTGTTCGCCGGTGAAGAACAACCTGCCGTCGAAGAAGCCAAACCGGCCGAAACGCCGAAAGCGGAAGGCAACGGTGAAAACCGTCGTCAGGATCGTCGCGGTCAGCGCCGCCAAGGCACCGGCCGTAAAGAGCGCGGTGAGCGTGGCGAACGTCCGGAACGCGGCGAGCGTAAAGAGCGCGGTGAAGGCCGTGACAATCGCGAGCGCGACAACCGTGAACCGCGTGAAAACCGTGAAGGCCGTGAATCGCGTGAGTCCCGCGATGAGCAGCGCCGTAACCGCCGCAACCAGCAGCAGAACGCGCCGGTAGCGGAGGAAACCGCTTCGGAAGAAAGCGCTAAAGCGCCGCGCGAAGATCAGCAGCAACGCCGTGAGCAGCGCGCTGAACGCCAGCGTCGCCGTCAGGAAGAGAAACGTCAGGCTCAGCAGGAAGTGAAAGCGCTGGAAAGCGTTGAAGCGGTCGAGAGCACCGACGAAGAGCAGGAAGAACGTCAGCAGCAGAACATGCAGCGCCGTCAGCGCCGCACGCTGACGCAGAAAGTGCGTATCCTGTCTGCCGAAGAAGAGCTGCAGCGCGCAGCGGAAGAGCTGTTGGCGCCGAAAGCGCCGGTAGCGAAAGCCGAAGACGTGCAGCCGACCGCCGACGACAGCGTCAAGCTGCTGCCGGAAACCGTTGCCGCACAGCCGGAAGACGATGCCCAGGGCGAAAGCCGCGGCAACGGCGAAGGCATGCCGCGCCGTTCCCGCCGTTCACCGCGCCACCTGCGCGTCAGCGGCCAGCGCCGCCGTCGTTACCGCGATGAGCGTTACCCGCTGCAATCTCCAATGCCGCTGGCGGGTGCCTTCGCTTCGCCGGAAATGGCATCGGGCAAAGTCTGGGTAAGCTACCCGGTCGCTCAGGTTGAAGAAGCCGAAGTGCAGACAGAAGCCGTAGAGCAGGCGCCGGTTGTCGCCGCAGCGGTTGAACAACACAACGTTGCCGTGGAAGAAACCCAGGCCGCGGCCAGCGTCAACGAACCGGCACCAGAAGCCGCCGTTGAAACTGCCGCCGTTACCGTCACGGAAGAAGCTGCAGCCGTAGCGCCTGTCGTTGCTATCCCGGCCGAGGAAACCCCGGCGCCGGCGGAAGCCGCGGTTGAAGAGCCGAAAGTGGAAGAGACTGCCCCGGCAGTGGAATCCGAGCCGGTAGTTGAAACCGTTGCTGCAGAGCCTGTAGTTGAAGCTAAGTCGGTGGAGGACGAGCCTGTGGTCGAAACTGCGCCGGTAGAAGCCGAGCCGGCGGAAGAAACGCCAGTGGTAGAAGCTGCACCTGCGGCGGCAGCCGTGGAAGCCGCTCCGGTGGAAACAGCCCCTGCGCCAGTGGTTGCTCAGCAGCCGGCGCCGGTGAAAGCCGTGCAGAACGTGCTGTACAAACACATCGCCACTGCGCCGATGACCAAAGCGCCGGCACCAGCCTATGTGCCGGAAGAACGCAAGCACAGCGACTGGCAGCGCCCTTCCTTCAACTTCGAAGGCAAAGGCTCCGCAGGCGGCCATTCGGCGGTAAGCCAGGCGACCGCGCCGGCCACCAAACCGCAGCCGGTTAACGAATAAGTTAATCTGCAACCCTAAAAAAACCCGCCATCGGCGGGTTTTTTCTTGCCTGTAAAATACTCAGGCGATCTTCTTCAGTTTTTTGATGTCCAGAACATCCAACTTGCCGTCAAGCCGGCTGACGAACTGCTGAAAATGCGCCGTCTCATTATGCTTATCCAGCGCTTCGCTGCTGGCCCAACGCTCAAAGAACACGAAAACACCCGGCTTTTCCAGATCGCGATGCAAGTCATATTGCAGGTTGCCCAACTCCTGGCGGCTCGGCTCGATAATGTCGTGCACCGCTTCGCTGACGGCGGCTTCAAATCCCGCTTTCGCTTGCAGGGTGGCGATAATGCGTACTTCCATTGCTTTCTCCCTTTCCACTTGATGAAGGTCGACGGTATTGGCGTCGGCATCGTTGAAATCCCGGTTACTATGCGCCCGCCGCGCTATTGATTTCAACTTGTCGGCAACAAACAGATGCATCTGCGGCACTTTCCGCTTATCCTTACACCCCGGCGTGAATAAACCCATTATTCGCTTTTCATTAGACGTATTTGACCGCCGGAGCCTAGCTAGATGACCGCACAACCTCAAGTTCTGAAAATCCGCCGCCCAGACGACTGGCATATCCACCTGCGTGACGATGAAATGCTGAAAACGGTGGTGCCCTATACCAGTCAGGTATTTGGCCGGGCGATCGTGATGCCGAACCTGGTTCCGCCCGTAACGACCGTAGCCGCCGCGCGCGCCTACCGCGATCGCATTCTGGCGGCGGTCCCGCAGGGGCACAACTTCACTCCGCTGATGACCTGCTACCTGACCAACTCCCTGGCGGCCAGTGAACTGGTCAACGGCTTCGAGCAAGGGGTGTTTACTGCCGCCAAGCTGTATCCGGCTAACGCCACCACCAACTCCAGCCACGGCGTGAGCGACGTGACCGGTATTTACCCGCTGTTCGAACAGATGCAAAAAATCGGCATGCCTTTGCTGATCCACGGCGAAGTGACCGATCCCGCCGTCGATATCTTCGACCGCGAGGCGCGCTTTATCGAACAGGTGATGGAACCGATTCGTCAGCATTTCCCTGAGCTGAAGATCGTCTTCGAGCACATCACCACCAAGGAAGCGGCGCAATATGTGCAGGCAGGCAATCGTTTCCTCGGCGCCACTATCACGCCGCAGCACCTGATGTTCAACCGCAACCACATGCTGGTCGGTGGCATTCGCCCTCACCTGTTCTGCTTGCCGATCCTTAAGCGCAATGTCCACCAGGAAGCGCTGCGTCAGGCGGTGGCCAGCGGCTCGGACCGCTTCTTCCTTGGCACCGACTCCGCGCCGCACCTCAAGCACCGTAAAGAGTCCAGCTGTGGCTGCGCCGGTTGCTTCAACGCGCCGAATGCCATCCCGGCTTACGCCGCCGTGTTCGAACAACTCGGCGCGTTGGAGCACTTTGAAGCCTTCTGCTCGCTCAACGGCCCGCGCTTCTATGGCCTGCCGCTCAACGAAGACTTCATCGAACTGCAGCGCGTGCCAACCACCCAGCCGGAAGAGATCGCCCTCGGCAATGAATCCGTGATCCCCTTCCTGGCGGGTGAAACCCTGAACTGGTCGCTGAAAGACTGATATTTTTGCTTCGCCCTCTTGCCCCCGCACTCGGTTAACTGTATAAATAAACAGTAAATCGCTTCGGGGGCAATTATGCGTGTTGAAGTCACTATAGATAAAACCCGGCCGCTGCCGGCGGGCGCCATTGAGGCGCTGACCGGAGAACTGGGCAAGCGGGTCAACCGCCAGTTTCCAGACGCCGTCGTGCACGTACGTTATGCCGGCGCCAACGGGCTCTCCGTGCTGGGGGGCGCCAAAACCGACCGGGATCTGATCGAGGAAATCCTTCAGGAAACCTGGGAAAGCGCAGACGAATGGTTTAGCGCAGAATAACACTGCAATGCTGTTTTTGCCGGGGGTCGCTCTCCGGCTTTTTTGTTTCTGGCGCCCTGCCCATTCATCGCTTACCCTTACTCTGGAACAAAATCCGCCTCAGCGCTGTATTTAACGCAAAGGAGTAAGCATGGCCCCGGACAAGGTGAAATCCGAAGACGCAATGACGTTTGGCGAACTGCTGGCGCTGATAGCCGATCAGAAAAGGCGCTTGAACGTACTGGAAGTGGCTTTTTCTTATCTGGCCTTCAGCCTGGATGACAAAGCCAACCAACGGCTGATCCACAGCCTGAAGCTGGAATCGCACAGCCAGAATCGCGATGCCGAAACGCAAAAACATTTCGCCCATTTGGCCGAAGAGCTGGAAAAATGTCTGCATGGTGCATCGCCACCTGCCGACGCGGAATAACGCGCTGCGCTCTGCTCATCCACTGCTGCACATACAAATTTGTAGAATAATTGTTCAAATAAATATTTATTTTGCAAATTTCGGTGACAACCCTCTCCACCGATGAAAGCGGATGCGTATACTGTAATTGCTCTCATGATGATGAGCCGCATTGATCCTCGTTAGTCACTCACGGTAGTTACTACTCAATAAGGGGTCTTTATGGACAGAAATGATGAAGTAATTCAGACGCACCCGCTTGTCGGTTGGGATATCAGTACTGTCGACGTTTACGACGCCATGATGATACGCCTTCATTACCTGTCTTCACTAGACCAAACGCCCGAAGAAGCCCAAGTAGACCGAACGCTTTGGCTGACTACAGATGTCGCCCGTCAATTAATCAATATTTTAGAGGCCGGCATCGCCAAGATTGAAGCTACGGATTACCAGGATCTTGATCGCAGAAAACATTGATTCATCGTCCCCTAACCCTAAGGCGCCGTGACCGTTCCCGGCGCCTTTTTCTTTGCCTTTCACCGTTCAATCAGTGCATTGCGCTCGCCAACCTTTTATCATGGGGCGATAAGCAATTGCTATCAGAGAGGGTGGGCACGTGGAATATGATTTGATCGTGGTGGGCAGCGGTTCAGTCGGCGCGGCGGCAGGGTATTACGCTACCCGGGCCGGCTTGAAAGCGCTGATGATCGACAGCGCCATTCCTCCACATCGCAACGGCAGCCATCACGGCGATACCCGCATCATTCGTCACGCTTACGGCGAAGGTGAAAAGTACGTGCCGCTGGTGCTGCGCGCACAGGCGCTGTGGAATGCGCTGATTCAACAATCCGGTGAAGAACTGTTCCAGTCGTGCGGCGTGCTCAACCTGGGGCCGCAGCACTCCGAATTCATTCGCAATGCTCAGCAGAGCGCGCAAAAGTTTCGCCTGAATGCGCAAACCCTCAGCGCCGAACAGATCGCTCAACGCTGGCCGGAATTCCGCGCGCCGGAAGGTTATGTCGGCGTCTTCGAGCCGGACGCCGGCTTTCTGCGCTCCGAACTGGCGGTTGCCAGCCTGATCAAACTGGCGAAAGAGGCCGGCTGCAGCCAGCTGTTCAACTGCCCGGTCAGCGCGGTGAACCCCATTGATGGCGGTGTTGAGATCGTCACCGGCGAAGGGCGTTTCACGGCGCGAAAAGCGGTGGTCACCGCAGGCACCTGGGTGAAAGCGCTGTTGCCGCAGCTGCCTATCGCGCCATTGCGCAAGGTATTCTCCTGGCATCAGGCGGACGGCCGCTACAGCGTGAACAATCGCTTCCCGGCCTTCACCGTCGAAGCGCAGGACGGCACGCACTATTACGGCTTCCCGGCGGATAACGATGGCCTGAAAGTGGGCAAACACGACGGCGGCCAGCCGATGGATGCCCCCGAACAGCGCAAACCCTTCGGCAGCTACGCCAGCGACGGCACGGAAGTTTTCTCCTTCCTGCGGCAATTTTTGCCGGGTGTAGGCGTATGTTTACACGGCGAAGCCTGCAGTTATGATATGAGCCCCGACGAAGATTTTATTATCGATACCCTGCCGAATTGCGATCGCCTGATGGTCATCAGCGGCTTGAGCGGCCACGGCTTCAAGTTCGCCAGCGCACTGGGCGAGATCGCCGCGCTGTTCGCGCAGGACAAAGCGCCGCCGGTTGACCTCTCCAGCTTTGGTCTGAAGCGATTCAGCTAAGCGAAGGATTTCGCTGTCCACGTTCCCGTCGCGCCCTGGACAGCGAAATCTGCCGGTTACAATTTATTAACCTGCTAACTCTTTTAAATACCAAGTAAAAATTCTGATAACGGAAATTTCTTGCATTCAGCATTTGAATTTCCGAATTGAACACTTGCAGTGTAAGTCCTATTTTACAGAAGATATGCTCCATCGGCTTTCAACAAGGACGTCACCATGAAACTACTTGTCGTGGACGAATGCTGCTTCACCCGGGTCGGTATAGCCAGCTACTTTGCTGATAGTGGGATTACGACGATCAAGTGCTGCCACAGCATTGAATACGCTACGCCGCTGTTGGCCAGCTTTCAGCCGAGCCACATTCTGGTGAACCTCAGCAACCAATGCCGCTATAACGAAGCGGACGCACAGCTGCAGGCATTTATGGAAGCCAGCCAGTCCGCCTTGCTGTTTATCTATCTCGATACACCTTACCCTTACAGCGAAGCGCCAATGCGCATTGCCGATAATGCCTTTCTGTTCAATAAAAGTATTCTGCCGCTCACCTTACGCACGCTGCGCGAAAATCCGCTGGCGCTGGCCGATGACGGCGAAGAGCGTTCCCTGTTCAGCCCACAGGAACTGACGGTAATGAAATATTGGATGGCGGAGATGCCGAACTACCGCATCGCGAAAAAGCTGCAGATCAGCTCGCATACGGTGTACGTGCACAAGCGTCACATCACGGAGAAGATCAACGCGCGCAACCGGCTGGAGTTCTACTCGCTGTATAACGTGCTGCGCTATTTCTACCCGCCGAGCGCGCCAACCAATTCGACGCCGCTGGCGCTGCTGGCGGTATAACATCAAGCCTGCGATAACGCAGGCTTTTTTATCGCCGCTCCTCCAGCACTCACGCGCGGCGCGCTGTAAAAGACGCCGAGAAAAGGACTATAATCAAGGGTCCTTCTCTTCAGGCGGCTGAAATGTTAAACCGAATACTGGCGGCTATCGTCAACAACGTGCGTGAGCACCTGGTGCTTTACCTTTGTCTGTGGCTGGTGCTGCTGGCGTTGGATGTCTATTTCTTCTTCGTCATGTAAGCCATGCCGCCGTTATTTCCCCGATTGAGCTTCAGCCGCTTCGGCGATCCCACCCAGGTGCTGGAATTGCAGCAGATGAGCAGACCGCTGCTGCGCCCCGGGCAGCGGTTATTGCAGATGCGCTATGCCCCGATCAATCCTTCCGATCTGATCCCGATCCACGGCCAATACGCGCACCGCATCGCCCTGCCGCAGGTGCCGGGATATGAAGGCGTAGGCATCATCCTCAATCCGCAGAATGGACATTCAACGGGCCGACGCGCACTGGCGGTAGCGGGTAACGGCAGTTGGCAAACCTTCGTCACGCTGCCTGAGGATCGGGTGGTCTGGGTGCCGGACGACATCGACGACGCTGGCGCAGCGCAAATCTATATCAACCCGCTCACCTGCTGGGTGCTGTTGACGCAATGGCTGCCGCTCAACGCCGGCGACGTACTGCTGCTCAACGGCGGCGGCTCCGCTGTCAGCCTGCTGCTGGCGCAGCTGACGGCGCTGCGCGGCATTCGTCTGGCGGTCGTGGCGCGCAACGTCGCTCATCGCCAGGCTTTACTGGCCGCCGGCGCCTGGCGCGTTATCGAAGCGCCGCAGCTGGTGGAAATGACGAATTTTGGCGCCCGTGCGGCCATCGACTGCATCGGTGGAGAAGACGGATTGCAATTGGCGCGGGCGGTGCGCTACGGCGGCGATTTTGTAGCGCTGGGCCTGCTGAGCGGCCGCCAGGTAGACTGGCGGCGCGTGGCGGAAGAGTTAAAGCTGCGCGCTTCGCTGTTCCACCTGCGCAAATGGAACGCACAGGCGGCGCCGGCGCAATGGCAGATGGCGTTTTATCAGTTGTTCCAGCTGCTGCGGCGCGGCCAGCTGGCGCTGCGCCCACCCGCCGCGATTTATCCTTTGCATCAGTACGCAGCGGCGCTGCAGCATGCCGCACAACCCGGCGTGAGCGGCAAGATTTTTCTCACTGCGGCGGCATCGGAGACGATTGCGATGGATGAACCATTATTCAATGGGGCTTCCAATAAATAAAATCTAATGGAGGAAAAGACGACTTTTCCGGTAATACTAACTTATTAGTGGTAAAATGCCCTTTTATTAGCGCACCGGATATTATTATGCTATCAATCTCTAAATTTTGAGATAAGACGCATTGTTATCCAGGAAATAACGATCGATAGTAAAATGAGCATGACAATTAGAGAGTCAAATGATGAACTCATTAAACCTAATGGGTTTGAGATCTTCGCCACCTTTAAGTATGTATCCTCTGATAGACCTCTGAAAACGACTTCAGCCAGTACGACAAAGTAGATCAGAGTCAATACGATATATGCAATTGCTCTCTTCATTGGTCATCCTTGCATTATTTACTGTTCAATATACAATCGCCTAATGGATTCTACATCAAAGGAAATGATAACGCATGTCCTATCTCAAGTTAAAGATGCAAGCAGACCGAGCCATTGCCCTAAGTATTGAGAGGTCCCTTGTACAACTCAAGAAAGACACTACCAGTACTGTACAGAGTGTTAGGTCTGGTGCCGAGCGAGCAAGTTGGTATGGTTCCTGTCTGTTTGATGACTACAAAGACGTATGTAAGCAGTTGAGACAAGAAGATACCCGCATGTTGTTATCGATCCGCCAGGTATACCAGCGAAAAGATGTAGTACTTGATATGGTGGAAATCTATTTTAAGATCAAGCTCAGTAGGATCAGTGTTCCAGGTCAGCATAATATTATACGAACCATTTCTGAAAAGCTCGCTAGCCACGCGTCAGATAAGTTTTCTAAATTGTCAATTGCTTATACAATCGCAAAACTGATTACCGAATCCCACGATTTCAAAGCATCACATATTAACATCATCAATAAAAGTAGTTTAGTTGCCGTAAGCGTTTTAAGTTTCTATGGAAAAATGCAAACAGCCGCCCTTTCTGCAAGAAAACTTCAATTTTCAGATCCTAACTATTACTCTGCTCTCTACAAAGAAAACCTAGAATTGCTGTACTTTATGATCGAACCAGAAATGAACAAAATCATCTACCTGACTAATTCAGGTGCTAGTGACGAAGAGGAAATCATTTTTCTAATGAATAAGATTCTCACAAAATGAAGTGGTTGATTGAATGGCTGGGTAACTCATTCGCTTACCTAATCCCTATCGTACTCATTATAGTCGGCGGGGTCATTTTTGTTTCAGTGTTCCCAAACTTTGGTTTTTATCTCACCCTCATCTGGGGCATTGTCGTTTGTGTCGCCTATGTAAAGTGGTCTAAGTGGTTGTAGTTTTTTTGCTGAATAGCCAATGTTCCCAGTATGCACTAACAGTAGAAGCGTCAAGCCACCATTGGGTGGCCTATTCAAAACGCCTTAACAACACGCGCCCCAACGTGGCAATAAAACTCGCCTCACTCCGGCGCCGCCGGAGGCTGGCGCGGCGGGCGGCCGTCCCCCAGGATAACCGCCAGCCAATAGCCGCCCTCGGTGGTCTCCAGCGCGATGCGCGCCACGATCGTCAGTGGCACCGACAGCAACATGCCCACCGGGCCGAGCAGCCAGCCCCAGAAGATCAGCGACAGGAACACCACCAGCGTCGACAGTCCCAGCCCGCGCCCCATCACCCGCGGTTCGAGGATATTACCGATCACCATGTTGACAGCGATAAAGCCGCCCGCCACCACCAGCGCATCCCCCAATCCGTTGAACAACAGCGCCTGAATCAGCGGCGGAATGGCGGCCAACACCGAGCCGATATTGGGAATATAGTTGAGCAGAAACGCCAGCAGCCCCCAGATAAAGGCGAAGCGCACGCCGACCGCCGCCAGGAAGATCCAGACGATCACCCCGGTGGCCAGGCTGATGATGGTTTTAATCACCAGATAGCGCGTCACGCCGTCCAGCGCCCGCCGCATCGCGGCGAGCCCCTCGTTCGGCTTATCCAGCGCCTGCTGCAGCTTGTAAGGCAGCAGCTGCACTTCGAACAGCATAAACACCACGGTCATCAGCAGCAGGAAGACGTTGGTCATGGCGCCAGACAGGTGCCCCAGCATGCGAGTGACCAGATTCATCGCCGCGCTGGGATCGACATACTGCAGCATCGCTTCGCTGGAGAGGCTGATATTGAAGCGATCGGCGTAATGCTGCAGCTCGCGCAGCTTCTCGATCATCATGCCGCGATACTGCGGCAGCGAGCGGGCGAACTCATTGAGCGAAGCGCCCAACATGCCGATAAACAGCATCACGACCACGATCACCGCCGTCAGCAGCAGCGTCACCCCGACGATACGCGGCACCCGCTTGCGTTCCAGCATCGCCACCAGCGGGTTCAGCACCATGGCGAGAAACACCGCCAGTAAAAACGGCACCACGATGTCGGCGGCGGCTTTCACCCCGGCCAGAATGATCACCAACATCGCCAGCAGGACGGCCAGACGCAGGCTGCTGTCGGTCACGTGGGTTCGGCCCATGACGTTTCCTTGTTATTTCACTGGGTTAACCGGCCTCATGGGGCCGTCTCTTGGCGCTAATGGTAGCAAAATCCGCCGCTGCACCGCAGGGATTTAGCGAAACCGTTCGACAACGTTAATCTTTCCGCCCTGCTCTGCGCCGCCAAAAATAGGCATAACCTTTGCCAACAAATAATCTCACCGGGCAACTCACGCGAGGTTTACGTAAAATGACAAAAGCTGACATTAATAGATAATAAGCCTAATTTTCAACAACTAGCACAATCGCCGGGCGAGAGAAACAATATCATCTTCAACGATTTATCTGAAGGTTCCCGAACATCTCAAACAAATTCACTGACTAATATTTCTAAGAAGTAACATAGTTAAATTTATTATTGATTTTATGTTTCCTAAAGTTTAATTATTGCAGCCAGCCAATCGGTAATCGAAGGAAACAGGATGCTCTGGAAAAATACCGCCGATCGTTTCGGCCATGTGTCAGTGTTGATCCACTGGCTGGTGGCGTTGACGGTGTACGGCATGTTCGCGCTCGGCCTGTGGATGGTCACGCTGGGCTATTACGACGTCTGGTATCACCAGGCGCCGGAGATCCACAAAAGCATCGGCACGCTGCTGTTCATCGTGATGGTGATCCGCGTGATCTGGCGCTTTGTCTCACCGCCGCCCAAACCTCTGGCCAGCTATGGCCGCCTCACTCGCGTCAGCGCCATCCTCGCGCATCTGGCGCTGTACGCCGTGCTGTTCGGCATTCTGATCAGCGGCTATCTGATCTCCACCGCCGACGGTCAACCGATCAGCGTCTTCGGCTGGTTCGACGTGCCCGCCATCGTGACCGGCATGGCGGAACAAGCCGACACCGCCGGTGCCATACACCTTTACCTGGCCTGGGCCGTGGTAGTGCTCTCGGTACTGCACGGGCTGGCCGCGCTTAAACATCACTTTATCGATCGTGATGTCACTTTGAAACGGATGCTGGGTAGCAGCGCCGATTAACCTTTGGATTTATGGAGATTGCTATGTTGAAAAAGACCGTATTGGGCCTGACCGCAGGCGCCCTGCTGCTGAGCGCCGGTTCCGCACTGGCGGCGGACTACAAGATCGACAAACAGGGCCAGCACGCCTTTATCGAGTTCCGCATCCAGCATCTGGGCTACAGCTGGCTGTACGGCAGCTTTAAAGACTTCGACGGCGGCTTCACCTTCGACGAAAAAGATCCTTCGAAGGACAAGGTCAACGTGACCATCAATACCGCCAGCGTCGACACCAACCATGCCGAGCGCGACAAGCACCTGCGCAGCGCCGAATTCCTCAACGTGGAGAAGAACAAGCAGGCCAAGTTTGAATCCACCGAAGTGAAGAAAAACGGCGACGGTTATGCGGTGGTCGGCAACCTGACGCTGAACGGCGTCACCAAACCGGTTACGCTGGACGCCAAACTGATTGGCCAGGGCAACGATCCGTGGGGCGGCTACCGCGCCGGCTTTGAAGCCAACGGCAAGATCAAGCTGAAAGATTTCGGCATCACCACCGATCTGGGCCCGGCGTCGCAAGACGTTGAGCTGATCATCTCCGTAGAAGGCGTGCGCGAGAAATAAAAAAAAGCCCGGCTTGGCGGCCGGGCTTCTCATTTCCTCAGGCTCAGCGGGCTGGGCCTTCTTCTTCCGGTGCCGGAATGTGCATCGTGGTCTGCAGCAAGCCTTTCGACTTATTGAAGATCTTGACGCCATTTTCACGGCCGGCACGGCGCGCGCGCTGTTCTTCGCGCGGCAGCTTCAGCTCTTCGCGGCAAATCTCGCTGCAGCATCCTTCAAACTTGGCGGCGCAGCTCGGGCACTGAATGAACAGCAGATGGCAGCCGTCGTTCTTGCAGTTGGTATGGGTATCGCACGGCGCGCCGCACTGGTGGCAGTTGGCGATCACATCGTCGGAGATGCGCTCGCCCATGCGCTCATCGAACACGAAGTTTTTGCCGATAAACTTCAGCGGCAACCCCTGTTCTTTCGCTTTGCGGGTGTATTCGATGATCCCGCCTTCCACGTGGTAGATGTTTTTAAAACCGTTGTGCAGCATATAGGCGCTGGCTTTTTCACAGCGAATGCCGCCGGTACAGTACATGACGATATTCTTGTCTTTGCTGTCCTGCAGCATCTCCACCGCCATCGGCAACTGATCGCGGAAGGTATCCGACGGCACCTCGATGGCGTTTTCGAAGTGGCCGACTTCGTACTCATAGTGGTTGCGCATATCGACAAATACCGTATTCGGATCGTCGATCATCTGATTGACGCGCTCGGCCTGCAGATACTCGCCGACGTTGCTCGGATCGAAACTTTCGTCATCGATGCCGTCGGCCACGATACGCTCACGCACCTTGAGGCGCAGCACCCAGAAGGATTTGCCGTCGTCTTCGAGCGCGATATTCAGGCGTACCTGATCCAGCGCCGGGTGCGAGGCGAACAGCGCGGCTTTGAACGCGTCGAAGTTATGCTGCGGCACGCTGATCTGCGCGTTGATGCCCTCTTTCGCCACGTAGATGCGGCCAAACACCTTCAGTTTTTCAAACTGAACGTACAGGCTGTCGCGAAACGCCTTGGGATCGTCGATGGAGAAGTATTTGTAAAAAGAAACTGTGGTGCGCGGCTCGGTTTCCGCCAGCATGCGCGCCTTCAGTTCCTCATTAGAAATTCGGTTATGTAACACTGGCATGGTGTACTTTCCTGTCTTTCGGGAGGTGACTGATTACCGCGCGCAGCCAGCAGGCCCACGCGCGGCGCACATCATACCCGAAAAACCGCCGCCGCGCAGCCCTGGCGCAAGCGCCCCGTTCAGCGTCCGCCGCCTTCGGTAAACGCGGAAGCCACCATACCGAGCGCCATCATCACGCCGGCAAGCGCCAATATCGCGTTCATCTGCAGATGTGCGCCGACGCTGCCGACCGCCGCCCCCAACACCAGCAGCCCCGCACTGATCCATGATGCCAACATATTTACCCTCTAAATAATTACCGACAATAATATCGCCATTATCTTTGGCAGGAAAGATTGTGGAAAAATTCGGCATTCAATGCATATTTAACGCCCCAAAAAGGATTTTAATGCGTTGTGTTTTCCCGGATCGCCAGAAAAATGCCACAATAGTCGCAAACAAACGGCAGAAACGAACCTTGCCGCCGAGTTCACCCGGCTGCCAGACCGTGCGATGACGCTGTCATTACACTTAAACAACCGTATTCAAACAGAGAACCCATGACTCAAGTTCCTACTTTCAATCGCTCCTTATTGCACCCGCGCTACTGGCTGACCTGGGTCGGCATCGGCTTGCTGTATCTGCTGGTGTTGCTGCCTTACCCCGTCATCTACTGGCTCGGCACCTCGATTGGGCGAGTTTCCATGCGCTTTCTCAAGCGGCGCGTCGCTATCGCCCAACGCAACCTCGAGCTCTGTTTTCCCGACATGCCGCAGGCCGAACGCGATGCGCTGGTGGTAAAGAATTTCGAATCGGTCGGCATGGGGCTGTTTGAAACCGGCATGGCGTGGTTCTGGCCCAACTGGCGCATCGAGCGCTGGTTCAAGGTCAGCGGCCTGGAGCATATCCAAAAAGCGCGCGACAACCAGCAGGGCGTGCTGCTGATTGGCCTGCACTTTTTGACGCTGGAGCTGGGCGCGCGCATCTTCGGCATTCACAACCCGGGCATCGGCGTTTACCGCCCGCACGACAACAAGCTGATGGACTGGCTGCAAACCTGGGGGCGCATGCGTTCCAACAAGTCGATGCTGGATCGCAAGGACGTCAAAGGCATGATCCGTGCCCTGAAACAGGGCGATATCATCTGGTATGCGCCGGATCACGACTACGGCCCGCGCAGCAGCGTTTTCGTGCCGCTGTTCGCCGTGGATAAAGCCGCCACCACCACCGGCAGCTATGTGCTGGTGCGAATGGGTAAACCGGCGATCATTCCGTTCACCCCGCGTCGCCTGCCGGACGGCAAAGGGTATGAGCTGATCATGCAGCCGGCGGTGGAAAACTTCCCGCTGGATAATGAACTCGACGCCGCCGCCTTCATGAATAAAGTGGTGGAAAAAGAGATCCTGATGGCGCCGGACCAATACATGTGGCTGCATCGCCGCTTCAAGACCCGCCCGGAAGGCGAGCCTTCGCTTTACTGATAAAACCAACCCGCCGCCGGCGGGTTTTTTATTGCGTGCCTCTTGAGAATCGCCGGCGAGGGTGGGATGGTAATGCCTTTGCCGACACCCCAGGAGCCGCTATGTACATTGTCAGCCTGACCTACCATCGCCCGATCGCCGACGTCGACAGCCACCTTGACGGGCACATCGCCTGGCTTAAGAAATATTTTCAGGACGGCACCTTCGTCGCTTCCGGCCGCAAGAATCCCCGCACCGGCGGCGTGATCCTGGCCAAGGGCATTGAGCGTGCGCAGCTGGACGCCATCCTGGCCGAAGATCCGTTCAACGCCGTGGCCCACTACGAGGTCATCGACTTTAGCGCTACCACCACCGCCGCCGGTTTCGAGACGCTGGCCGGCTTATAAAACGCTGTAAATTCCGCGCGCTAAGCGCGGAATAAGGTTTAAACACCATTTTTAAAACTTTATTTCATTTTTCACCCTATTTCCGTCCTCTGGTTTGCCGTTGCCACGCAGGCGGCGCATACTTATCAGGCTAACTTTCACGTTTTGCCCCTTCATCATGCCGCCGGCAAAGCGCGTCACCTTTCGGCAGTGGACATTTATGGCTTCGGCAGCAGAACCCGTTAACTGGAAACGCAACCTTTTCGTCGCCTGGGTCGGGTGTTTTCTCACCGGCGCCGCCTTCAGCCTGGTGATGCCGTTTCTTCCGCTGTACGTAGAGACGCTGGGCGTAACCGGCCATCAGGCGCTCAACATGTGGTCCGGTCTGCTGTTCAGCATCACCTTCCTGTTTTCCGCTATCGCCGCGCCGTTTTGGGGCGCCCTGGCCGACCGACGCGGCCGTAAACTGATGCTGCTGCGCTCCGCCCTGGGCATGGCGATCGTCATGGTGCTGATGGGCATGGCGCAAACGGTCTGGCAATTTCTCGCGCTGCGCGCGGTGCTGGGGCTGCTCGGCGGGTTCATCCCCAACGCCAACGCGCTGATCGCCACCCAGGTGCCGCGCAACCGCAGCGGCTGGGCGCTCGGCACCCTGTCTACCGGCGGCGTCGGCGGTGCGCTGATCGGCCCGCTGATCGGTGGCCTGTTGGCCGATCTGTACGGGCTGCGCCCGGTGTTTTATATCACCGCCGCGGTGCTGTTCGTCTGCTTTGTGCTGACGCTGCTGTATGTCAAAGAGCAATTCACCCCGGTGCAAAAGCGCGACATGTTGCACGCAAAACAGGTGTTCGCCTCGCTGAAGAACCCGAAGCTGGTGCTCAGCCTGTTCGTGACCACCATGATCATTCAGATCGCCACCGGCTCGATTGCGCCGATCCTGACGCTGTATGTGCGCGATCTGGCCGGCGCCACCCATAACCTGGCGTTTATCAGCGGGCTGATTGCCTCGGTGCCCGGCGTCGCGGCCTTGATGAGCGCCCCACGGTTGGGCAAGCTGGGCGATCGCATCGGCCCGGAGCGCATTCTGGTGTTTATGCTGATCGTCTCGGTGCTGCTGCTGATCCCGATGGCGTTCGTGCAAACGCCGTGGCAGCTTGGGGTACTGCGTTTTCTGCTGGGAGCGGCCGACGGCGCGCTGCTGCCGGCGGTACAGACGCTGTTGATTTATAACTGCACCAATCAGGTAGCCGGCCGAATCTTCAGCTATAACCAATCGTTCCGCGACGTCGGCAACGTCAGCGGTCCGCTGCTCGGCGCTGCGGTCTCCGCCGGCTACGGTTTTCGCGCGGTCTTCGCCGTCACCGCTTTAGTGGTGCTGTTCAACGCCGGTTATTCCTGGTGGTGTCTGCGGCAGCGGCCGGGCTATTTGCGGAAAGACACGCTGCAGGAAGAACAATAGCTGCATTTATCGCCAGCTTCCTCCGTTGGCCGGATCAACGGCGCATTTCCCCCACTTTTAATAATGCCTCCTTCGGGCTGGCGAATTTTCGTCCCACCCAGAATTTTCTTATCTCAACACTTTGTTTATCAACAATTAATTAACTTTCAGCGCATAAAACCCGCTGTCAATCATATTCCTGTCACAACCAACAGAAAAACCAGAAAAGGAGATGCTTGTCGACTTTTCGTCTAAAAAATGGGATACAGGTACTAGACAAAACCAACGACCAGTTATCAAATGGTTAAATAATATCACGCCAGATGTGAAACATCGGCCAAGTGAAGAAAAGGTCAGCACGCTTTCCACGGTTTATCAGCGTTGCAGCCACGGTGTTTGTCGGGTAATCCGCATTGGGCGGATCGCCTTTATTAAATACACATACATACCACAGTACGGGCTGCAGCCTTGCAGCGCCTTTTATTGGGAAATCGTTATGCAATCCTCTGTCAATAAGTCAGAAAGCCGGACCTTCTTCGGCCATCCCTATCCGCTGGGTTCTCTGTTCTTCACCGAAATGTGGGAGCGTTTCTCGTTCTACGGCATCCGTCCGCTGCTGATCCTGTTTATGGCCGCCACCGTGTACGACGGCGGCCTGGGTCTCGCGCGCGAGAACGCGTCGGCGATCGTCGGCATCTTCGCCGGCAGCATGTACCTGGCGGCACTGCCGGGCGGCTGGCTGGCGGACAACTGGCTCGGCCAACGCAAGGCCGTCTGGTACGGTTCGATCCTGATCGCGCTCGGCCACCTGTCGATCGCCCTGTCCGCGGTGATGGGCACCAACCTGTTCTTCATCGGCCTGATGTTCATCGTGCTCGGTTCCGGCCTGTTCAAGACCTGTATCTCGGTGATGGTCGGCACGCTTTACAAGAAAGGCGATGCGCGCCGCGATGGCGGTTTCTCGCTGTTCTACATGGGCATCAACATCGGCTCGTTCATCGCTCCGCTGATCTCCGGTTGGCTGATCAAGTCACACGGCTGGCACTGGGGCTTCGGCATCGGCGGTATCGGAATGCTGGTGGCGCTGGTGATCTTCCGGGTGTTCGCCGTCCCGGCGATGAAACGCTATGACCGCGAAGTGGGCCTGGACTCCACCTGGAACAGCCCGGTAGCGAAGAAAAAAGGCGTCGGCGCCTGGTTGCTGGCGCTGGCGGTCATCCTGGTGGCCGTCATCGTGCTGATCGCTCAGGGCACCATCGTCATCAATCCGGTCGAAGTGGCCAGCGTGCTGGTGTACGTGATCGCTGCGTCGGTCACCCTGTACTTCATCTATCTGTTCGCCTTTGCCGGCCTGAGCCGCAAAGAGCGCGCACGCCTGCTGGTGTGCTTCATCCTGCTGATCTCCGCTGCGTTCTTCTGGTCGGCGTTTGAGCAAAAACCGACCTCGTTCAATCTGTTCGCCAACGATTACACCAATCGCATGATTGGCGGCTTCGAGATCCCGGCGGTGTGGTTCCAGTCGATCAACGCCCTGTTCATCATCCTGCTGGCGCCGGTGTTCAGCTGGGCCTGGCCTGCGCTGGCACGCAATAACGTGCGTCCGAGCAGCATCACCAAGTTCGTGATCGGTATCCTGTGCGCCGCCGGCGGTTTCGGCCTGATGATGTTGGCCGCGCAGAATGTGCTGAGCAACGGCGGCGCCGGCGTATCGCCGATGTGGCTGGTAGGCAGTATCCTGATGCTGACGCTGGGTGAGCTGTGCCTGAGCCCGATCGGGCTGGCCACCATGACGCTGCTGGCGCCGGAGAGAATGCGCGGTCAGATGATGGGGCTGTGGTTCTGCGCCAGCGCGTTGGGCAACCTGGCGGCCGGTCTGATCGGCGGTCACGTCAAGGCCGACCAACTGGATATGCTGCCGGATCTGTTCGCCCGCTGCTCAGTCGCGTTGCTGATCTGCGCCGCCGTGCTTATCGTGCTGATCGTGCCGATTCGCCGCATGCTGGAAAATACCCAGTCCAAGAGCGCACAAAAGCCGGCGACCAGCGCCTGACGGATAGCCCGTTTTATCTCGCAAACCGGCGCTCGATGCGCCGGTTTTTTTATGCCTGCCAGGCCTGGTGTTGCAATACCACCCGGTAGCCATCAGGATCTTCAAAGGTTTGCCCCGCCCGATCCCAATAGGGGTTATAGGCGGCGACCGCTAAGAACCCCGCCGCCCGCATCCGCTCACACGCGGCTCGCCATTCGTTCTCATCCGGCAGATAAAACACCAGCAGGTGATCCTGCGTCGGCGCTTGTCCAACCTGCACCCCACGATGCTGCGTGAACTCCAGATGGTAAGCATGCTGCGGATGCCCGATCATCATGCCGTCAAAGCCCAGATGATCGACAAACTCGCCCAGCCTTTCGAACCCCAGCCCACGGCAATACAGCGCGGCAATCTCTTGCAACCGATCTGTCGGGCGCGCGATGCGCAACACCGCTTTGGCTATCGACATGTACGCCTCCGCCTCATGATAATTTCATACAGCGCCATACCCGCCAGCATCGCCAACAGGAACGGCCACACCCGCTGCATCTCCGCCCCCGCCAACACCCAGGCCGGGCCGGGGCAAATCCCCGCGATGCCCCAGCCGATGCCAAACAGCGCGCTGCCCGCCAGCAAACGGCGATCCACACGCCCGGTGGCCGGGATCTGCAGCGGCTCGCCCAACAGGCTCCGCTCGCGTCGCCGCGCCCACAGGAAGGCCGGCGCCGCCACCGCGATCGCCCCAGCCATCACCAGCGCCAACGAGGGATCCCACGTGCCGGTAACGTCGAGAAACGCCAATACCTTGGCCGGATTGGCCATGCCGGCAATAATTAACCCCAGACCGAAAATCACGCCGCTCAGCAGCGCCAACAGCGTTTTAAGCATTTTCACCCCCCCAACGTGTGGCGCATCAGCCACACGGTCATAAAGCCCAGCAGCATAAACAACGCCGTGGCGGCCAGTGAACGCGGCGCCAACCGCGCGACGCCGCACACGCCGTGCCCGCTGGTGCAACCGCTGCCCAATCGAGTGCCCAAGCCCACCAACAGCCCTGCGGCCGCCAGCCAGCCGTTGCCAACCGAGATCTCACCGGATGGCAACGCCGCAGCGGCAGCATATAGCCAGGGGGAGAGCAGCAACCCGCCAATAAATGCGGCGCGCCAGCCCCGCTCCCGGCCGCCCGCGCTCAATAAACCGCCGGTAATGCCACTGATACCGGCGATCCGGCCGTTGAACAACAGCAGCAGCGCTACCGCGCCGCCGATAATGGCCCCGCCCGCCAACGCGGAATACGGCGTGAAGTGCTGCCAGTCAATGGTCATCGCGGTTCTCCGGCTGTGGGCAATACAGTTGATACAGGGTCGCGAGCAGCGCCAGCGCTTTGGCATCGGCCACCGCATAGTAAATCTGCTTGCCGGCTCGCCGGGTGGAGACCAACCCCTCCTCGCGCAGCACGCCAAGCTGTTGGGACAGCGTCGGCTGGCGGATATCCAGCGCCTGCGCCAGTTCGCTCACCGCCATCTCGCCCTGACTGAGCCGGCACAGCAGCAGCAGCCGATCTTCGTTGCCCAGGGTACGCAGCATCGCACCGGCCTGCGCCGCCGCCTTGCGCATCGCATCAATATCCATTGCCTCTCCATCAGTTTATAAAATTATATAATATAATTTTATAAACCATTTTACCGTGCCGCGCCACAGACTGGTGTGAAACAGCGACGCATGGCATGCTGTTTGATCTTATCCTTTTGCCGCGCGGAGCCTGCTTACGATGCTGTTTTTTCACGACGTTCTGCCGCCCGATCGGCCTGTCCGGCCGTTAGCCAGGGATTATCATCATGGCGACAGCGAGCCGGACCACTACCATAACTGCGCGCAGCTGATCCACAGCCTGAGCGGCGTGGTGCAGGTCACGACCCGGCTCGGCAGCTGGGTGGTGCCGCCCGGCCGCGGCGTCTGGGTGCCGGCGAAAGTGGTGCACAGCCTGCGTATCACCGGCCAGGTGGCGGCCAGGACGTTGTTCGTCGATCCGTTGGCGCGCGCCGATCTGCCGGCCCAATGCCAGGTAGTGCAGGTTTCCCCGCTGCTGCGCGAGTTGATTATCTGTGCGATGGAGATTGCGCCCGGCTACCCCAGCGGCGGGCGCGATGAGCGCGTGATGGAACTGATTCTGGATGAGTTGCGAATGCTGCCGATCCTGCCGCTGCACCTGCCGGAACCTCGCGAAGCCTCGCTGCTCGCCCTGTGCCGCCATATCCAGGCCACGCTGGCGCAGCCCTGGACGCTGGAACAGGCTGCCGCTCATCTCAGCGTCAGCGGACGCACCCTGTCGCGGCGCTTCCTGCGAGAAACCGGGCTACATTTTAGCGACTGGGTGCGACGCGCCCGTTTGCTGGCGGCATTAAACGCGCTGGCGACCGGCCGCTCGGTGTTGGAAGTGGCGCTGGATCTCGGCTATGACAGCCCCAGCGCGTTCAGCGCCATGTTCCGCCGGCTGCTGGGAGTAGCACCCAGCGACTATTTCAGCCGGACTGCGCCGACGTTGGCGCCAGATAGCGCCCGGCGACGTTGAACAGCGCCTGCAGCGAGGCGCTGGCGGAGTCGACGTCGATGCCAACGCCATAAGTCGCCTCACCTTGCGGCAGCGTACAGCGAATATAAGCCACCGCTCGGCTATCGCTCTGATGCCCCAAGGTATGCTCGTGGTAATCCTCGATCGCCAGCGGCAAGCCGAAGCGCTGACGCAGCGCATCCACCGCGCTGGACAGCAGACCGTTGCCGGCCCCCTGCAGGCGCAGCGGCTCTCCCTCGCAGGCAACTCGCGCGTTGAAGCTGTATGCCTCTGCGCCATGGCTTTCCGTCTGGTAGCTTAACAGCTGCAAACGCGGCTGCTCCACCAGCCCGTAAGTATCGCGGAATAAGCGCCACAGCTGCGCGCCGCTCATTTCTTTGCCGCTGCCGTCGGTCGCGCGCTGCACCACCTGGCTGAAATCAATCTGCAAACCGCGCGGCAACGCCAGCCCATGATTCTGCTCCAACAGCCAGGCGGCGCCGCTTTTGCCGGACTGGCTGTTGACCCGGATCACCGCCTCATAGCTGCAACCGACATCGGCGGGATCGAGCGGCAGGTATGGCACCTGCCAGCGGCCATCTTGCCGCTGCCGCTGTGCGGCGAAACCTTTCTTGATCGCATCCTGATGCGAACCGGAGAAGGCGGTAAACACCAACTCGCCGGCATAAGGATGGCGAGGATGCACCGGCAGCTGATTGCACTGTTCCACCACCTCCACCACCTGCTTCAGGCGGCTGAAGTCGAGACCCGGCGCCACGCCCTGGGTATAGAGATTCAACGCCAGCGTGACCAGATCGACGTTGCCGGTGCGCTCTCCGTTGCCGAACAGGCAGCCTTCGACCCGATCGGCGCCGGCCAGCAAGGCCAGCTCCGCGCAGGCCACGCCGGTGCCGCGATCGTTATGCGGATGCACGCTGATCGCCACATCGGCGCGACGGCTGAAGTGACGGCAGAACCATTCGATCTGATCGGCATACACGTTGGGCGTGCTCACTTCCACCGTCGCCGGCAGGTTGATGATCATCGGCCGCTGCGGCCCCGGCTGCCAAACCTCCGCCACCGCTTCGCAGATCTCCAGCGCAAACTCTAACTCAGTAAAACAGAAGGTTTCCGGCGAATATTCGAAGCACCAGGCGGTATCGGGCTGCGCCTCGCACTGCCGGCGAATGCGCCGCGCGCCGTTCACCGCCAGCGCCACGGTCGCCGCCTTATCCTGGCGGAACACGATGTCGCGAAACATCGGCGCCGTGGCGTTATACAGATGCACGATAGCCCGCGGCGCCCCCTGCAGCGCCTCGAAGGTGCGATCGATCAGATCGTCGCGCGACTGCGTCAGCACCTGGATCGTGACGTCGTCCGGGATCAGCCGCTCGTCGATCAGCGTGCGTACAAAGTCGAAATCCGTTTGCGACGCCGAAGGGAACGCCACCTCGATCTCTTTGAAACCACACTGCAACAACAATTGATAGAATTCGCGCTTGCGCGCGTTATCCATCGGCTCCGCCAGCGCCTGGTTGCCGTCGCGCAGATCGCTGGAGCACCAGCGCGGCGCCTGCCGCAGCGTACGCGCAGGCCATTGGCGGTCCGGCAACGCCACCGGCGGGAACGGTCGGTATTTGCTTGAAGGGTCGATTAACATGGGCTTCTCCTGACGCCAGAGTGAACGATAGCGTCATTATTTCCCGCCATCGCCTCCTCTTCTCCCGCTTTGCGGACAACCATCGTCGCAAAGCGGACAACAAAAAAATTTGCATCCTGCGCCAGTGAGACAACAATTAGTTTTGACGTTTTCCCCCACCGCGCCGGCAATGCGCCGGACGCTTTACTCTCATTGTCAACGGAGGCGAACATGAGCCTGTATGCAACCCTGGAAGAAGCCATCGAGGCCGCACGCGAAGAGTTTATCGACACCGCCGAAGGCGGCAGCGGTGACGAACCGCCGGTGCCCCAGCAGTTCAATCTGCAAAAGTACGTGATGCAGGATGGCGACACGATGTGGCAGGCGGAGTTCTTCGAAGAAGAAGGAGAGGCGGTAGAATGTCTGACGCTGCGCAGCGGTGCGGCGGCGCAGGCGATCTTCGACGGTGACTACGACGAGGTGGAAATTACCGCCGAATGGATAGATGAAAACACCCTGTACGAATGGGAGGAAGGCGACTTTCAGCTCGAACCGCCGCTGGATACCGAAGAAGGCCAGGCCGCAGCCGATGAGTGGGATGAACGTTAACCCGCACCACGCTTTCATCGCCAAGGAGGCCGCATGATTATTCGCCGGGCACGCCCTACCGACTACCCCGCCATTTTGCAGCTACAGGGGGAAAACGTGCCGGAAGCGCTCGACGAGCGCCAAAAACGGCAGGGATTTATCGTATCGCGCATGAATGAGGCGCAGCTGGCGGCGATCAACCGCGGCATCGGCATATGGGTGGCCGAACAGGAGAACCAACTGGCGGGGTTCGTTTGCCTGATGCCCGCCGACGTGCAACCGCGCCCGCCGGTGGTGGAGGCGATGCTGGTGACGCTCGCCACGCAATCCTTCGCCGGACGGCCGCTGAGTGAGCAGCGGGTGTTTCTCTACGGCCCCGTCTGCCTCGCCGCCGCCTGGCGCGGCAAAGGCGTGCTGAAGCGCATCTACGCCGCGGTCAAAGCGCATACCTGCCATGACTATGACGTGGGCGCGTTGTTTATCGACGACGACAATCCGCATTCGTTGGCCGCTCACGTGCAAGGGTTGGGGATGACGGCGCTGGCGCCTTTCCATTGCGGGCAGCAAGGCTATCAGCTGGTGGTGTTCGCCACCCGCTAAACGAAATTACTCGTAGGGGCCATGCTGCGCATCAAACGGCAGCATAAAGGTGTCCACCACCATCGACAGCGGGACGTCTATCACCGTGACGTAGCGCCAGGGCGTGTCACGCAGATCCCACTGCACGCCGGGATAGTACTGGTGGCCATGCCCCGCACCGGGCACGGTGCGGCTGATAATGCTGCCGCAGCCGGTGAGTGCCATCACACCGGCCGCCACGCAGGCCAGCCGAAGATAGGAAGAGAGCTTCACGACATTGACTCTGAGCAAGGGGTTGTTTCGCGAGTGAACAACGCATCGGCCGCAGTCTATCACAGTTCCCTTTCTCCACCGGCACCGGCGCACGTAAGCGAAAGGTAAAAAAAACGGGGAATGCGCCATGCGCATTCCCCGTCTGAGCGTTGCCGATTAGCAATTAACGCCGGCCCGTAGGGTGCGCCAGCGGGTTGTGCGGCAACTGCTGATAATGCTCACGCCAGGCGGCGCCTTCCGGCAACAGCCAGACGCGCTGATGCAAACGAGCCAGCGTGACCGGATCGCTCAGCAGCTCCAGGCGTTTGCCCTTCACCAGCTTCTCAGGCCCCAACTGCAGCGCTTCGTTCACCCGCTCCTCACGATTGCGATCGAGCGTCGCGCGCAGATGGTGACGCGCCGTCGCCAACGCCGTCGCCAGCGCATTGAAGGATGGATTGACCACCGCATGCATAAAGCCGTTGGTCAGCGCGCGGTTGCGGTTGAGATGCAGATATTCTTCCGTCGCCAACAGCTCACGCGGCGGATTGTACTCTTCCGGGATCAGGAACAGCTTGGCGCGTTTGCTTTTCATGCCCAGCGTTGCGCGGCTCGACAACACCGACACAAACGGCGACAGGATCAGCGAGAACACGATCGGCGCCAACCACCACAGGAAGCGCAGATCCAGCCACGCCATGCCACCGGCCCACACCAGGCCCAGCAACATCTGCGAGCCATGGCGGCGGAACGCTTCGCCCCACGGCGTATCATCATCGTCACGCTGCGGCGAATTCCACACCACTTCCCAACCGAGGAAGGCGCTCACCACGAACACGGTATGGAACAGCATGCGCACCGGTGCCAGCAGCACCGAGAACAGCATTTCCATCAGCATCGAAATGAACAGACGGAACGCCCCGCCGTATTCTTTCGCGCCCTTGGCCCAGATCAGCACAATACTGAGCAACTTCGGCAGGAACAGCAGCACCAGCGTGGTGGAGAACAGCGCTATCGCCAGCTCGGGCCGCCACTGCGGCCAGACCGGGAACAGCTGCCGTGGCTGCAGGAAGTATTGCGGCTCCATCAGCGTATGCACCACCTGCAATGCGGTGGAGAGCGCCAGGAACATAAACCACAGCGGCGCCGACAGGTAGGACATGACACCGGTAAGGAACACCGCGCGGTGCACCGGGTGCATGCCTTTCACCAGGAACAGGCGGAAGTTCATCAGGTTGCCGTGACACCAGCGACGGTCGCGCTTCAGCTCGTCCAGCAGGTTTGGCGGCAGCTCTTCATAACTGCCCGGCAGATCGTAAGCGATCCACACGCCCCAGCCGGCGCGGCGCATCAGCGCCGCTTCAACGAAGTCGTGCGACAGGATAGACCCGGCGAAAGAGCCCTCGCCCGGCAGCGGCGCCAGCGCACAGTGCTCGATAAACGGCTTCACGCGGATGATGGCGTTGTGCCCCCAGTAGTGCGACTCGCCCAGCTGCCAGAAATGCAGGCCGGCGGTGAACAACGGCCCGTAAACGCGGGTGGCGAACTGCTGCACGCGCGCATACAGGGTATCCATACCGGACGCCTTCGGCGCCGACTGGATGATGCCGGCGTTCGGGTTGGCTTCCATCAGGCGCACCAGCCCGGTGAGGCATTCGCCGCTCATCACGCTGTCGGCATCCAGGATCACCATGTAGCTGTACTCACCGCCCCAGCGACGGCAGAAGTCGTCGATGTTGCCACTCTTGCGTTTGACGCGGCGGCGGCGGCGGCGATAGAAGATGCGGCCGTGGCCATCGACATCGCGGCACAGCTCCATCCACGCCTTTTGCTCGGCCACGCAGATGTCCGGATCGTAGCTGTCGCTCAGCACGTAGATATCGAAGTGTTCCAGCTGACCGGTCGCGGCGACGGACTCATAGGTCGCACGCAGGCCGGCGAACACGCGTTCGACGTCTTCGTTGCAGATCGGCATGATCAGCGCAGTGCGGTGCGCCGGGTTGATCGGCTCATCGCCCTTGATGGTGGAGGAAATGCTGTATTTGTCCTTGCCGATCAGCAGCTGCAGGAAGCCCATCAGCGCGGTCCAGAAACCGGCCGAGACCCAGCAGAACAGTACGGCGAACAGGATCAGAATGCCGGTTTGCAGCACATACGGCAGCAGCTGCAACACCGACTGCATCAGATCCTGATCCAGCATGGCGATAGGATCGATCAGCGCCCAGCCCTGGTAAGGCAAGATGGTTTTCATGTACCAGGTGGCGATGCCGGTTTGCACCAGCATCAGCACCAGCAGCACATAGCGGCGCATGGAGCCGACGGTACGCCAGCGGTTCTCGGCCTCGGCCTCCTCTTTGGTGGCGTGCCGATTGTGCGGCGACCGCCCCAGCAGAGAATCCCAGAAGCGCGCCACCGGGTTGGTGCGCCAGGCTTCCGGGAACATGGTGGTGCGTTTGATCGGCGGCGTCGCCTTCAGAATGGCGCGCCCTTCGGCGTCGGTATCGAAGTCGTCATCGCTGACCGCATCCGGCCAGGCGTTTTCGATACGCGGTTTGACCGAGGCCAGCGCCACGTCATCCGCCGACAGGCTATTGACGTTAGCGTCGGCGGCGCCCATCTGCCGATGGAGCGCCTCCAGTGCCTGAGCGTCATCCGCCGTTTGAGGGTTGAGCGCCTCCGACCGCTCGGCGGTCAGAGGCAGCGCCGCAAGATAATCCTGGGCGGGTTGAGTAGGCTTATTCATTGGCAGGTAGCTGATAGCTCCAGGTTTCCGACAGTGTCTTATCGCCATTGACCAGCGCCGCACGCATTTCTACCGGCTTCTTGTCGTCTTTCACTTTCAGACGCACCGTCAGGCGCCAGCCTTTGGTCACTGGGTTATAGCGGACGTTGTTTTCTACCATCTCACCGTTGTCGCCGATGCTGATCTGAGAGGCGACCGGGGTATTGGCGTCCAGCCCTTTCAGCACCGGGCCAACGAAGTCGACCAGGAAGGCCACGCTGCCGTCTGGCTCGCGGATCAGGTTGGACTGCTTCACGTCGCCGGTCGAACGCATGGTACGGGCCACATAGGCGATATCTTGCGAATGCAGTTTGTCTTCATCGCGGGTGAAGTTCAAACGGTAGCTCAGCGTCAGCGGCTTTTTGGCTTCCGGCAAGGTATCCGGCGTCCAGAACGCGACGATGTTGTCGTTGGTTTCATCCGCCGTCGGGATCTCCACCAGTTCGACCTTGCCTTTGCCCCAGTCGCCCTTCGGTTCGATCCAGGCGCTCGGACGCAGATCGTAGCGATCGTCCAGATCTTCGTAATCCTTGAAGTTGCGGCCGCGCTGCAGCAGACCGAAGCCTTTCGGATTCTCGACGGTATAGGTGCTGACGGACAGGTGTTTAGGATTGTTCAGCGGACGCCAGATCCACTCGCCGTTGCCGGCGTGGATAGACAGACCGTTGGAATCGTGCAACGCCGGGCGGTAGTTCAGCGTCGGCGACGGCTGGTTCGGCCCGAACAGGTACATGCTGGTCAGCGGCGCCAGGCCCAGTTTACCCACCTTGTCGCGCAGGAACACTTTAGACTCGACGTCCACGGTGGTGTCGCGGCCCGGGATCACCGTGAAACGGTAAGCGCCGGTGGCGCGCGGGGAATCCAGCAGCGCATAGATCACCAGGTGCTTGTCGCCCTGCTTCGGACGCTCAACCCAGAATTCGCGGAAACGCGGGAACTCTTCGCCGGACGGCAAAGCGGTGTCGATAGCCAGGCCGCGAGCGGAAAGCCCGTAAACCTGTCCTTTACCCACCACGCGGAAATAGCTCGCGCCCAGCAGGCTCATGATCTCATCGTTTTTGTCGGCGCTGTTGATCGGATAAAGCACCTTAAAACCGGCAAAGCCGAGGTTTTTCACCGATTCAGGGTCGTGTTTGACCGAACCGAAGTTGAAGTAATCCGGGCTGTACTTGATCTGTTTTACGCTGGTGGAGGTGACTTCGTTGATTTTCACCGGCGTATCGAAGTACATCCCCTGATGATAAAACTCAAGCTTGAAAGGGGTTTTCAGCTTGCTCCAATAGGCTTTATCGTGATTGAACTGAATCTGCTGATAGTCTGCGAACTTCATCTCGCGGAACTGAGAAGGAAGGTTGCTCTTCGGGGCTTCGAAACCTTTCGCCGCCAGATCCTGCGCCTGCTTGGCGACATCATCAATAGAAAAGGCCCAAGCCGGCGAACTGAACAGCGTGAACAATACGGTCGCACCTAACCAACGAACGCTCGCGGCGCGTGGTTGTCCGGATAATATATTAACTAGCACATCCCCCCCTATTCGTGTGCTCAAAGCATTTAAATCCATATTAATGGATTACTCAGCTTTCCGACAACATGATAAATGGATGGTTCATGTTTACGGCTCATTGTTTAAGCAGCTGATGGAACACCAGCGTAGCAAGCCGCGCAACAAGACGCTATGGAAAAATGCGGGGGGCTATAGTAGGGTTCCGGATAACAATTTAACGTTTGACGACTTATTAAGCGTGTTAATGAGCACCCGATTAAATCACCAGCGGTAATCTATGACTAAAGGCAGCAAACAGCGCGAGTTTTTCCTCGACTCCATCAGAGCCTATTTGATGTTGCTCGGCATTCCGTTTCACCTCTCCCTCATTTATTCCAGCCACGCCTGGGCGGTGAACAGCGCGTCGCCCTCCTTTTCGCTCACGGTGCTGAACGACTTCATCCACGCCTTCCGCATGCAGGTGTTCTTCGTGATATCCGGCTACTTCTCCTACATGCTTTACGAGCGCTACGAGCGCCACCAGTGGCTGAAGGTCAGGCTGGAGCGGGTGGCGATCCCGCTGTTGAGCTCCATCCCGCTGATCACGGTGCCGCAGTTTTTCATGCTGAAATATTTCACCGACAAATTAAACGGCTGGGATGAATTTTCTCTCTATCAGAAAATAAATGTAACAGTTTGGGAATTGGTTTCTCATCTGTGGTTCTTATTGACGCTGTCATTGTTAACCTGCGCCTGTTTTTATCTGTTCCGTAAAATCAAGCGGCAAACCCGTGAACATATTCCAACGCTAATAAACAGAATGCGTGGATTAGGAAACATCTCACTGTATTTCTTTATTTATGCGGTATGCTACTCGGCCGCGCACCGCATTATTTTAATTTTCGCCCCGCAGCTATTATCCAACGGCCTGTTCAATTTCGTGGTGATGGAGACGATGTTCTACCTGCCGTTCTTTCTCCTCGGCGCCTATGCGTTTAAGTATGTGTGGCTTAAGGAGATTTTTCTGCGCCGCTCGCCGCTGGCGCTGCTCGGTTCGCTGCTGCTGTTTATCGCATATATGCTGAACCAAAAGCTGTTGGCGCACAGCAGCTATATGTTCGAGCTGGAAGTGGTGATCAAAACCCTAATGGGGATCCTGATGACCAACGTCGTGTTCTCTTTCGGGCATAACCTGCTGAATTATCACTCTCCGCGCATCACCTATCTGGTCAACGCCTCGCTGTTTATATATCTGGTGCACCATCCGCTGACCCTGATATATGGCGCTTTCGTGACGCCGTATATCGGCAACAACCTGTTGGGATTCTTGCTGGGCCTGCTGTTTGTGTTCTCTCTGGCCTTCGCGCTATATGAACTGCACAAGCGCATTCCGGCGCTGCGCTTCCTGTTCTCCGGCAAACCGCAATAACCTTGCCCCCTGTTTGCAGGGGGGCTTCTGTCATATTGCCGCCGCGTAAAAAGCCTATACTGGTCGTTTGCATGCAGAGCACGCATTGCTCAGCCTGGCGTCGCCCGTTAGGGCAAAGTGATACGGCTGCATAGATAACCTAGCCGTTATAACTGCAATGCATAAGTAGAAATCCGGATCCCTGCCTTACGGTAGTGATTGGGCTCAACACCCCCGAAGGGCTGCGCGATCGTTTAATTTATTCGATGGCGTTAGCTGCATCTCCCTTCCGTCACGACAGAGAGGATTTTGAATGACCGATAAGAACACCCCGGCTCAAGAAGCCGTAACGGAAAACGCCACCCTGCTGAAGATCCTCGGCAGGTTGCTGTCCGCGCTGGACGCTTCGATCAGCGGCAAAGAACGCAGCGTTTTGGTCGCTGAGCTTTCCAACTTCAATCTCGACGGCATTTCTGAAGCGGAAAGCAAGCTGGCCACCGAGCTGATCAAACGGGCGCTGGAATCGCTCGATCATTAATCCTACCGCGCCTGCAAACCATTAAGCCTGCCTGCGCGGGCTTAATGGTTTTTCCCACCGTGCAAACCCGGCATTATTGCCAAAACCGAAATACAGCAGCCTGATAATGTTGGATAAAAGGCAGAATTTCCCCTCTTCCCCTCACTTTCTTAGTTTAATCGCACCAACGGGCAATAATTGATCGATTGTTTTCGCAATCAGCCTTGGCGTTTTACCCACTAAACACGTTATCATCGAAACACGCGCAGTGCCCCCTATCCCCCAGCCTCAGGAGAGCAATATTTTGGATGCCAGCACCATTAACAGCTTGTTCGTCATCGGTGCCGTGCTGGTGGGAGCAAGCATTCTGCTCAGCTCATTTTCTTCCCGGCTCGGCATTCCGATCCTGGTGATCTTCCTGGCGATCGGCATGCTGGCCGGCGTCGATGGCCCCGGCGGCATCGTCTTCAGCAATTACCCGGTCGCTTATCTGGTCAGCAACCTCGCGTTGGCGGTGATCCTGCTCGACGGCGGCATGCGTACCCGGGTCAGCTCTTTCCGCGTCGCCCTGTGGCCGGCACTCTCTCTCGCCACCGTCGGCGTAGTGATCACCGCCGGCCTGACCGGCATGGCCGCCGCCTGGCTGTTCAATCTCGATCTGCTGCAGGGGCTGCTGATCGGCGCCATCATCGGTTCCACCGACGCCGCCGCGGTCTTCTCTCTTTTGGGGGGCAAAGGTTTGAACGAACGCGTCAGCGCCACGCTGGAGATCGAATCCGGCAGCAACGATCCGATGGCAGTGTTTCTCACCATCACGCTGATTGCGATGATCGCCGCCGGGGAAACCGCACTGAGCTGGACCTTCCCGCTGCATCTGATGCAGCAGTTCGGCATGGGCATCGTCTTCGGTCTGGGCGGCGGCTGGCTGCTGCTGACGCTGATCAACCACATCAAACTGGCGGACGGCCTCTATCCGCTGCTGGCGGTAAGCGGCGGTATTCTTATTTTCGCGCTGACCACCGCGCTGGACGGCAGCGGCATTCTGGCGGTGTATCTGTGCGGCCTGCTGCTGGGCAACCGGCCGATCCGCAACCGTCACGGCATCGTACAAACCTTCGATGGCCTCGCCTGGCTCAGCCAGATCGGCATGTTCCTGGTGCTCGGGCTGCTGCTCAACCCGCACGAGCTGCTGCCGATCGCCATCCCTGCCCTGCTGCTGTCGCTGTGGATGATCCTGTTCGCCCGCCCGCTGTCGGTGTTTATCGGCCTGCTGCCGTTCCGCAGCTTTACCCTGCGCGAGCGCGGCTTTATTTCCTGGGTCGGCCTGCGCGGCGCGGTGCCGGTGATCCTGGCGGTGTTCCCGATGATGGCCGGGCTGCCCAACGCCCAGCTGTTCTTCAACGTGGCGTTCTTCGTGGTGCTGGTCTCCCTGCTGCTGCAGGGCACCACACTGTCGTTCGCCGCCAAAAAAGCCAAGGTGATCGTGCCGCCGGCGCTGACGCCGATCTCCCGCGTTGGGCTGGACGTGCACCCGGAAAACCAATGGGAACAGTTCGTGTATCAGCTTTCGGCGGAAAACTGGTGCGTCGGCGCGGCGCTGCGCGAGCTGAAAATGCCGCCCAATACCCGCATCGCCGCCCTGTTCCGTGGCAAAGAGTTGCTGCACCCGAGCGGCAGCACCCGGCTGCGAGAGAACGATATTCTGTGCGTTATTGGCCATGAGCACGATCTGCCGATCCTCGGCAAGCTGTTCAGCCAGGCGCCGGCCGTGACGCTCGACGAACGCTTCTTCGGCGACTTTATCCTGCAATCCGACGCCCGTTTAAGCGACATCTCGCAGGTTTATGGTCTCAATCTGCAAGACGACGTCGACGAGCAGCAGACACTGGGGCAGTTCGTCATTCAGCTGATCGGCGGTGAACCGGTGATCGGCGACCAGGTGGAATGGGACGGCCTGACCTGGACCATTGCCGAAATGGACGGCAATCAAGTCAGCAAGATAGGCGTCCGAATCGTAACCGACTGACGCTACCGCGGGCGGCTTTACACGATGAGGGAACTTCTGGCCTTAAGAACGTTCTTAATCACTATCATGATGCATGAAATAGCGCGTCGCTGAACGATATCCCTTTGATATAAAAACCTAACAGCGGCGTCCACAGGGATTAAGGATGTGAACGGCAAGACTCGATTTCTTTCGGTGATGATGCTCATGGCGCTGGGCGTAGCGGCAGCCGATCTCAGCATCGCCGGTTTGGTCCATAGACTTTTAATTGGATAATTTCAACGTGACGCAGCAGGAACAAGAAAAAGACATTCTGGGGAAAATACTGGTGACGGTGTCCGCGCTTTGCCTGATTCTGGTGGCGGCGTTCCTGATCTGGGGATTCGTGCTGGATTGACGCCGCGCGACGCTCAGACATAAAAAAAAACCGCCGCGGCGGTTTTTTTTATGGGTCAGGCGATCAGATCTTGCAACCTTCGCAGTCCGCTTCGTCTTCGAGGAACTCGGGGACCTCTTTTACCTTCTGCGCCGCTTTTTCTTCGGCTTTCGCCAGTTCGGCATCGATATCAAAATCGAAAATATCATCACTCATCGCTTGGTCCTCGTTCTGCTTCGCGTTCAAACGCTGAGTATAATCGACAAGCCGCCGGCCGGAAACCTTTCAGTTTGCCGCCGCCAACTGAGGTGTCTCATCCTGCGGCTTTTTTCCGTAGGCCATGTCGTACACGTCGTAGAAGTCGATTTCGCCCTTGTTACCGATGATAACCCGCATCTTCTGTTTCAGCGCGGCGCCGATAGAGGGCTCATCCAGCAGTTGCTGCACCGCATAAGGCGACAGCGCACGGGTGAAGTACCACTCGCCGTTGTAGCAAACTCGCAGATCCAGCACCCCGATGTCCTCGAAGCGGTACACCGGCCGGATCTCGATCAGCAGCATGGCGAACATGAACAGCACGAAAGCGGTGAAGCCCAGGAAGGCATACATCCCCATGTACGGCACCTGATACATCACGGCGATCACCGCGAAATAACCGGCAAACATGGCAAGGCACAGATAGCGGTGAGTGCGGGCGAATTCGCTGTTGAAGCGCGGCTTGCCGTCCCGCCCTTCACGCCGATTGATCTGTTCAATCTCTTTAACCAAGATGCTTTTAATCGCGTCCATCGTTACAACCTTATGCTGGAAACAGCATTGCCATCAAATCTCACCGCTAAAAGTAACACAAGTACAGTTTTGCCGGGTAGATCAGTTAGCCAACTTAATGGCGGCAACTGTTATAGTTCGGCTTCAGCGCGGCTGGGCGGCTTTGCCTTGCGCAAACATGAACATGCGCTGGGCGACGTCGTCGGCCTGTTTGATTTTTTGCTTTTGCGGTTCGTTGCTGCGTTGAATGGCGCGGGCGTAAGCGATTTCATGGGCCTGATCGATCATCGCGATGATCCGGTCACGCTCGGTCTTCTCCATATTGCCCAACATGGTGGTGATAATCGCCTGGTAAGCGTTGGACGCGGCGCTCAGCGCTTTCTCTCTCGCCTCAAGGGCGGCGACGCGTTGCAAGAGCTCCTGCAGTTGCTCGGAGTGAGACATATCGACCTCCTGTTGCCGGGCAGCAAGCCTGCCTGATTACAGTTTAGCAAAGGATCGAAAGAGAAAGAGGAAGGAAAGCCAGCGGTTACGGTAAAGCACACCCGAAAATCCCAACGAGGAGCCGATAGTGCAAATCAACCCGGGTGCGCTTTACGATAAGCGCGGTGAGATGAAGGAAAGAAAGCTGGCGCGCTATGCAGGACTCGAACCCGCGTCTATCAATTTTCAAGCCAAAACAAGCCATTATAAAACCAATCACTCTGCCAACTGAGTTAATAGCGCGTTCCTTCGCTTCGGGGCGCCATTATCCATAACAACATTATGGACTCAAGCTTTTTCAGCATAATGCCCTGAATTTACAGATAAGTCTTAGGTTATCGATAGCGTTATGGCATTACGGCAGCTCAATAATCCGATAATCGCCGGCCATGAGCGGCTTGCACAAAATCTTGTAGCCATCGCTATCAAAATGGCTGGCCGCACTCTGGAGCCGCTGCGCCTGCGCCAGATTGCCGACCGAGCCCAGATAAAACCAATTGTGTATCACATGGTACTGACGCAGCGTCTCGCCCTGCTCCTCCAGCGCCACACGCCCGGCGAACGGCCAACAGGCGATGCGCAACTGCTCAAGCGCCGCGCTGAGCCGCAGAGCATGTTCCTGCGCCGACTCCAGGCCACAGCAGGCGCCGGCGCACTTGCGCAGGCTGTAACGGAAACAGGCTCGCCCGGCGGGCAGCTTGTCGATCCCCAGCTTGCCGTAACACAATCGATGCTCGTCGGCGATGGCGCGCAGCTTTTCCAGCGCGGCGTGGCGATTGGCAAACAGCCCGTAGAGATCGGGCGTGACGGCGAAGTCGATCTCTTTGGCGTGAGCAATCGTCACCGCATCAGCCTGTAAACGCAACGCGCACAGCTGCTTCGAGCGCCGCAGGCGTTTGTTGAACAGCGGCTGTTGTTGTTTGATCAACTGCGCCTCCAGCAGCAGTGCCCCCAACTCGCCGGCGGTCTCGACAAAGCTGATACGCCGGGTTTGGCGCAGCATTTTTGCCTCCTCCTGCGCGCGAAAATGCGCCATCACCCGGCTGCGTATATTGACGCTTTTACCGATGTAAAGCGGCAGGCTTTCGCTCTCGCCGTGGAACATATAGACGCCGGGGCCCTTGGGCAACGGTGCCAGGCAGGCGCGCAGGTGCTCCGGGTATTGATAAATGTCGAGTTCCGGCTCGAGGCGGTTTGGCATCATGGCGGTGGTATTATCCTGCTGATGAATGAGCACTGGTTTTTTACCCAGTATAACGCCCAACGCAGCCGGTTGCACACCCGGCGGATAATAACTCACCGTGATCTTTAGCGGGAAAGCCTTTACTATCCCCTTTCCAGCGGGAAAGCGCCTCACGTTTAGCGCCAGTTCAAGCTGGCGCTGCCATGATGGCAGACTGGAACCGCCGCTTTTATCGTTATGGAAAACCTGGGTATGTCATCACTGAAACTCCCCTCCCGCCGTCTGGCGTTGATCGCCGCCATCGTTTTCATCGCCGTCGCCGTCGCGCTGGCCATCTTTTGGCAACGCCCGCCGCAGCAGGATTACGTTACCGCGCCGGCCCGCCTGGGCGATATCGAAAACGCCGTGCTGGCCACCGGGCGGCTGGATGCCATCGAACGCGTCAACGTCGGCGCCCGCGTCTCCGGCGAAGTCAAATCGCTGAAGGTCAAGCTGGGCGATCGCGTCACCAAAGGGCAACCGATCGCCGACATCGACGATCAGCAACAGCGCAACGATCTGCGCAACGCCGAGGCGGCGCTGAACGTAGTCAAAGCCAATATGTTAGCCAAACAGGCCTTGCTGAAACAGGCGGAGTCGCGTTTCAAACGCCAGCGCCGCATGCTGAACGACGAAGCCAGTTCGCGGGAAGACTTCGAAACCGCCGAAGCCTCACTCGCCACCACTCGCGCCGATCTGCAGGCGCTCAATGCGCAGTTGGTGCAATCGCAGATCGAAGTCGACAAGAAAAAAATCGATCTGGGCTATACCCGCGTGGTCGCGCCGATGGACGGCATCGTCATCGCCGTGGTGACGCAGCAGGGGCAAACGGTCAACTCCAGCCAAAGCGCGCCGACCATCGTCAAGCTGGCGCGGTTGGATATGATGACCATCAAGGCGCAGATCTCCGAAGCCGACATCACCCGCATTTCACCGGGGCAAAAGGCGTACTTCACGATTTTCTCCGATCCGGATAAACGGTACGACGCCACGCTGCGCACCATCGAGCTGGCGCCGGAATCGGTGATGAAAGACGACTCGCTCGCCGGCACCAGCTCCGCGTCTGGTTCCGGCACCTCGAACGCCTCGGTTTATTACAACGCGCTGCTGGACGTACCCAACCCGGAGAACCGCCTGCGCATCGCCATGACCGCGCAGGTTTCCTTACTGCTCGGCGACGCGAAGAACACCCTGCTGGTGCCGATCCAGGCGGTGCATAAAACCGAAGGAAAAGTGCAGCAGGTGCAGGTGCTGACTCCGGATCAGCGGCTGGAAACGCGCGAAGTGACCACCGGCATCACCAACAACGTCGATATTCAGATCCTCAGCGGCCTGAAAGCCGGTGAAACCGTGGTGCTGTCGCAGCCCGCCGCCAAGTCGGCTGAGGATGGCATCTTCCTGTGAACGCGATCATCGAGCTAAAAGGCATCAGTCGAACCTACACCAACGGCGGTCAGGCGCTGACGGTGTTGAAAGACATCGATTTGACCATCGCCGCCGGCGAGCTGGTGGCGATCATCGGCGCCTCGGGTTCCGGCAAATCGACGCTGATGAACATCATGGGCTGCCTCGACGTGCCGGATCGCGGCGACTACTACATCAGCGGCCAGAACGCCGCCCACCTGTCGCCGGACGAACTGGCCCGCCTGCGCCGCGAGCATATCGGCTTTATCTTCCAGCGTTACCACCTGATGCCCGATCTCAGCGCGCTGGGCAACGTCGAAATTCCGGCCATCTACGCCAACGCCCGGCGCGATCAGCGGCGGCTGCGGGCGGCGCAACTGCTGGCGCGGTTAGGCCTGGAGGGTCGCGAAGACCACAAGCCCGGCCAGCTTTCCGGCGGCCAGCAGCAGCGCGTCAGCATCGCCCGCTCGCTGATCAACGGCGGCGAAATTATCCTGGCGGACGAACCGACCGGCGCGCTGGACACCCAATCCGGCCAGGAAGTGCTGGCGATCCTGAGCGAGCTGAATCAGCGCGGCCACACCGTGGTTATCGTGACCCACGATATGAACGTGGCGCAGCATGCGCACCGCGTCATCGAGCTGCGAGACGGCGAGATCATCGCTGACAGCGGCCGCCAATCGGCGCCCGCCGCCGCGCTGTCGCCGCCGAACCGCAGTCGGCAAAGCGGCTGGCAAAGCCTGATTGACCGCACCCGCGAATCGCTGCACATGGCGCTAAAAGCGATGAACGCCCACCGCCTGCGCACCGCGCTGACCATGACCGGGATTATCTTCGGCATCGCCGCCGTGGTTACGGTGGTGGCGCTGGGCGAAGGCGCCAAGCAGCGCACGCTGGAGAATATCAAGGGGCTCGGCACCAACGTGGTGAGCATCTATCCGGGGCGCGACTTCTTCGACGACGCCATCGACAGCATCCGCACCCTGGTGCCGGCCGACGCCGACGCCCTGGCGCAACAAAGCTTCGTCGACAGCGTCAGCCCGGAGGTCAGCGCGTCCGACAGCATCCGTTTTCGCAGCAAATCCGCCACCGCCTCGATCACCGGCGTCGGGCGCGACTATTTCCGCGTCAACGGCATCACGCTGGTGCAAGGCGCCACCTTCCGCGACGATCGCAACGCGCTGCAGGAAGTGATCATCGACGACAACGCGCGCCAGGCGCTGTTCGGCGATTTTGGCGTCGAGCCGCTCGGCCAGATCGTGTTTCTCGGCTCGGTGCCGGCGCGGGTGGTCGGCGTCGCCAAAAGCGAACGCAACTATGCGCCTAACCGCATCAGCGTCTGGATGCCCTACAGCACGGTGATGTACCGTATGGTCGGCAAGACCACGCTCGGCGGCATCACCGTGCGCCTGAAGGACGACGTCGCCAGCGAAGCCGCCGTCAGCGCCATCACGCAGTTGCTGACCCAACGCCATGGCGTCAAGGATTTCATGACGTTCAACCGCGATCAGTTCCGTAAATCGATCGAGCGCACCTCGATGACGCTCAGCCTGCTGATCCTGATGGTGGCCTCGATCTCGCTGGTGATCGGCAGCCTGGGCGTGATGAACATCATGCTGGTCTCGGTAACCGAGCGCACCCACGAGATCGGCGTGCGCATGGCGGTCGGCGCGCGGCGCGGCGATATCATGCAACAGTTCATGATCGAGGCGGTGCTGGTCTGTCTGATCGGCGGCATTTTGGGCATCGCGCTGTCGTTCGCCGCCGGTTCGCTGTTCACCACGCTGGCGGGCGGCATGTTCACCGCCATCTATTCCTGGCAAGCCGCCGCGACGGCGTTTTTCTGTTCAACCTTAATCGGCATGATCTTCGGTTATCTCCCCGCCCGTAAAGCGGCAAGGATGGATCCGGTCGTTTCATTGGCCAGCGAGTAACCCATGAAAATTCTCTCTCCCCTGGCGTTAAGCCTCGCCGCCCTGCTCACCACCGGCTGCGGCAACGCCCTGAAAAGCGACTACCGGGCGCCGCAGATCAACTATCCTGCAGGGTGGCAGCACACCGCTGAAAACGCCACGCCGACGCCGTTCGACTGGCGTGATTTCCACGATCCTGAACTCGAGCGCTGGCTGCAACAGGTGATGGCCAGCAACAACGATCTGGCCACCGCCGTGCTGCGCGTCTACCGCGCGCGGCTCGAGGCGGAACGCGTCGGCATCAGCACCGCGCCTGACGTCAGCGCCTCGTTGAACAGCGGCATCAATCGCCCGCTGTCGGCATCCTCCGCCTGGAATAAAACCAGCGGCGCGACGCTCTCTACGAGCTATGAAGTCGATCTGTGGGGTAAACTGGCGCGCCAGCGCGATGCCGCCGAGTGGGCCAGCCAGGCTTCCGAGCAGGATCTGCAAACGGCGCGCCTGACGCTGCTGGCCGACGCCGCCACGAATTACTGGCGCATCGGCTTCCTCAATCAGCAGATCGACGTCAGCCGGGCGAGCATCGCCTATGCCAAAACGACGCTACGGCTGGCCAACGCCCGTTATCAGGCCGGCAGCATCTCGGCGCTGGACGTGGTGAACGCGGAGCAAAGCTTGCTGACGCAGGAAAGCCGACTGCTGGCGTTGCAGCACGAACGCCAACAGGCGCAGAACGAACAGGCGGTGCTGCTGGGTGCGCCTTCGGGCCAGGCCACTATCGCGCCCGCACGCCTGCCGACGGCGGCGATGCCGCAGATCAACACCGGCATTCCCGCCAGCGTCTTGAGCCGCCGCCCGGATCTCAGCGCTAAAGAGCTGCGGTTGCGCGCCGCCCTGGCCAACGTCGACGAGAAACGGCTGCAATACTATCCCGCGTTCAGCCTGACCGGCTCGCTGGGTGCCAGCAGCAGCGCGCTGCTGGAATTCCTGCGCAACCCGACGGGCAGCCTCGGCGCCGGCCTGACGCTGCCGTTCCTGCAGTGGCGGCAAATGGGCGTGGAGATCAAGATCGCCCGCAACGATTATGAACAGCAGGTGCTGGCGTTCAAACAGGCGCTGTACAAGGCGATGGGCGATGTGAACAACGCCCTGTCATTGCGTACGCAGCTGCTGGCGCAGGAGACGCAGTTGCGCGCTTCATTGGCGCTGGCGCGCAAATCGGAGCGGCTGAACGAGGTGCGCTACCGGCAGGGTGCCGTCACCATTACCGACTGGCTAAACGCTCAGGAGCAACGCCGTCAGGCGGAACTGGCGGTAGACGAAAACCGCTTCGCGCAGTACCAGAACCTGGCGAAAATCTATCTGGAGTTCGGCGGTTCGTCGGCGCCCTAATCCAAACTGCCTGGCCAGTTGGTCAGGCGTTTTTTTAGCGACGAACACATCAATTTTTCCTGTTTTATCTCCCGTACTCTCTATACTTGAAACATCATCAATCAGACGAAAAACCGTCAAATAGAACAATTATTAGACTATTCTCGCACCAAATCGGTGCAAATACTTAAGTTAAACTGCTGAATTTGATCGCCGCAAGATATAACGTTAAGCTATAGATGCAAAATAATTAGTCACCTGAATGACATAACCTTGGCATAAACGACGATATTTTGTGATCCACATCCCAACTTAAATGTGGATAATGAATCGTTTTGAATCGCGATTCGATTAGCCGATTTGATAACTCGAAAACAACAGTGAACGGAGATGACGCTTTCACGAACAACGAATAATTCATTAAGGGATGATTATATGAAGTTAAGAAAAAAACGACATAAACCGATGCACATTAACGACATCACCATCATCGATGACAGCAAACTCAAGAAGGCGATCACCGCGGCGGCCCTGGGCAACGCGATGGAGTGGTTCGACTTCGGCGTATACGGCTTTGTCGCCTATGCGCTTGGCCAGGTCTTCTTCCCCGGCGCCTCTCCCGGCGTGCAAATGATCGCCGCGCTGGCGACCTTCTCCGTGCCCTTCCTTGTGCGTCCGCTCGGCGGCCTGTTCTTCGGCGCTATGGGCGACAAGTTCGGCCGGCAAAAAGTTCTCTCGGTCACCATTATCATCATGGCGGTCAGCACCTTCTGTATCGGCCTGATCCCATCCTATGCGTCGATCGGCATCTGGGCCCCGATCCTGCTGCTGCTGGCCAAACTGGCGCAGGGCTTCTCCGTCGGCGGTGAATATTCCGGCGCGGCGATCTTCGTCGCCGAGTACTCGCCGGACCGCAAACGCGGGTTTATGGGGAGCTGGCTGGATTTCGGCTCCATCGCCGGCTTTGTGATGGGCGCAGGCGTAGTGGTGCTGATCTCCAGCATCGTCGGCGAAGCCAACTTCCTCGACTGGGGCTGGCGCATTCCGTTCTTCATCGCCGCGCCGCTGGGCCTGATCGGTCTCTATCTGCGCCATGCGCTGGAAGAAACCCCGGCGTTCCAGCAGCACGTGGATAAGATGGAGAAAGAGGATCGCAACGCCATCGAAAATCCGCCGAAAACCTCGTTCAAAGAGATCGCGGCCAAACACTGGAAAAGTTTGCTGGTGTGCGTCGGTATCGTGATTTCCACCAACGTGACCTATTACATGCTGTTGACCTACATGCCGAGTTACCTGTCGCATAACCTGCACTACTCGGAGGATCACGGCGTTCTGATCATCATCGCCATCATGATCGGCATGCTGTTCGTGCAGCCGGTGATCGGCCTGACCAGCGACCGTATCGGCCGTAAGCCGTTCATCATCGGCGGCAGCATCGGCCTGTTGGCGCTGGCGATCCCGTGCTTCATTTTGATCAACAGCAACGTCATCGGCCTGATCTTCGTCGGTCTGCTGGTGCTGGCGGTCCTGCTCAACTCCTTCACCGGGGTGATGGCCTCGATTCTGCCGGCAATGTTCCCGACGCACATCCGCTACAGCGCGCTGGCGATTTCGTTCAACATTTCGGTACTGATCGCCGGTGCAACACCGACCGTCGCTGCCTGGCTGGTCGAAGCGACCGGCAACCTGTACATGCCGGCCTACTACCTGATGGTTGTGGCGGTGATCGGTCTTATCACCGGTCTGTACATGAAAGAGACCGCCAACAAGCCGCTGCGCGGCGCGACACCGGCCGCTTCTGACCGTACCGAAGCGAAAGAACTGCTGCAGGAGACCTACGACAACATCGAACAGAAAGTCGAGGACATCAACGCGCAGATCGCCGAGCTGGAAAAGAAAAAGCAGATCCTGATAGACCAGCACCCCAAGCTGGACTGATCGCCGCTGAAAGCCACCCGTTTGGGTGGCTTTTTTACTTTGATTTCAAAAGAAATAATGCGCAGCGCATTTTTATGACAATCAGGATTGGTGGTACGTTTTGCCGCACACTCTTTATTGATGAAGAACATGATCATGAGCAAAATGAACCTTCCCATCATCATCGGTATCCTGGTGATGCTGACCCTGTGGCTCGGCGCGCTTTTCAACATTGGCGATATCACCTTCAGCATTTCACGTCTGTTTCACTGGATTGAAAGCCAACGCGGCTAACCCGACGACGCCGCAGGCGGTGGGAAACTTCGGCTATGATTGATAGACGTTACGCCATTTTCCGAGACTGTCGCTCGCGATAAAGAGGACCGCATCATGACCGACTATGAGTTCTACAATCAGATCCTGACCCGCCTGGCCGCCAATCACCCCGGCACGCTGGATGAAAAAACCTACGAACTGTGGAAGCAGGACGCCACCAGCCCGCACGCCTTCGCCGATCCCTTCGCCTATCTTAAAACCAAGGGGCTGATACAAGCCTATGTGATGAGCGACATCGACGAGAACAACTATGATATCGATCCGCACCAAACGCGGATCACCACCGCCGGTCTCGAGTTCATACGCAACGGCGGGTTTAAGTAAGCAACAAAAAACCGCCGGGCGGCGGTTTTTTATCCTAAAAAGCCTGCGGCCGGTGGTTCAGGCGGGGAAAGGCCGATAAAAAATGCGCAGCACTTCGTTGTCGCCCTGGCGTGAAAAACCGCCTTCCGGCTGCCAGCGCAGATCGCGCGCCAGATTGAGATTTTCCCAACCGACCGCGCCGCCCACGCCGATGCAAAGATTTTTATTGCCCGCGGCAAATCCCGCACCGGTGCCGATCATGGCATGCAGCAATCGGGGCGCCGCCGCGTCGCGCATGGAAAATATACCGATAAAACATCCCTGCGGCGCGCGCAGCATATCCGCCATGGTGCGGATCTCGGTATCATCGGGGCTGACGAAATGTTTATATTGCTTATCGAACACCGTCAGCCACAGCTGCTTGTATTTCGCCTTGCTGAGCGCGCCTGAACGGTGGGCGCAAAGCACCACCGCATCCCAGCACATCTCCCCGCTCAACGAAAGGTACTCTTCCGTATCAGCTTGCGGCTTGTCGGCGTAATGCCGCGCAAACTCAGCCGCATTCAAATGCGGCGGCACGGCCTGTTTGGCAACGTCACTCTTGTAGCGCTTGAAATTCAACCAATGCATGGGGAGTATCCTCTTCACCCGCGAGATTAATGAATCTGAAGCCGTGGATGAGACGAGCCATCACATCCAGGGCGTCGTCGGCGATGGCGGTTTCATCATCATTCAGCCCCTGCTCCACCAACCGCTCAATCGCGCTCATCACCGCCGGAGCGCTGGTTTCTTCCCCCTGCGCCACCACGTCTAATACGGCTTTGCCGATCGCCAGACAAAGCTCATGATCAAACTCAACCTCTTTATACGGCTGCATAATCACCCCGATAAATTTTCACCCAAGAATACTAGACCACAATGGCGTATCGCGCCTGCCATCGTAGCGCAGCAAGGCATGCAGCCGAAGATAAGTGCATCCGGCTCCGGGTTGATAGCCCGAAGCCCGATAAAAAGCAGGTTATTGCGGTGCTTGTTCGGTGGGGCGAATAATAAAACAAGTGGCGGTTGCCGAAGCCAGCAGCTTCCCTTCCGCCGTTTTTAGCGTGCCTTCAGCGAATGCGACGTTCTTCGCCGCATAGACCAGACGCCCCTCGGCGATCAGATCAGTTTCTTTCGGCACAGGGCGCAACATTTTAACCTGCAGATCGACGGTGCCATAGCCAATCCCCGCGCCCAGCGTACTGTGTACCGCGCAACCGGTCACGGAGTCCAAAACCGTGGCGGCGAAACCGCCATGTACGCCCCCCAGTGGATTCAGATGGCGCCCGTCGGCCCGCGCCGCGATGCGAATATACCCCTTTTCCACCGCGACCGGTTTCATGGGCACGGTTTCAGCGATCGAGGCCGGTGGGATCTTGCCAGCCATCGCAGCCTGTAATAACGCCAGCCCGGTCATGTTTGTCGGATCCATTGCTCTCTCCTCTGGTGGTAAACCGGTTATATAAGAGAGGTCTGACCTCTTAACTTGCTTTTTCGTGCTGATGTCGTCAGCCGCCTGCTCTTCAGATTCTCTGAACGTGACCGTCATCACTCTTTAGAGCTAATAACCACAATTTTTTAGCGCCTTTAGATTTAAAACAACTTTCTACTGTAAACACCGCCGGAAACTGAACGCAGTTAAGTTCAACATTATTAAGGCGTATCTATCATGGATTTCTTTCTGCAATTAGCGGTTATATTGGCATGCCTGCTGTATGGGGCGCGTAAGGGCGGCATTGCGCTGGGGTTACTGGGCGGTATCGGTTTGATGATCCTGGTGTTTGGCTTTCACCTGCAGCCCGGCAAACCGCCGGTAGACGTGATGCTGGTGATCATCGCGGTGGTGGCGGCCTCCGCCACCCTGCAGGCCTCAGGCGGGTTGGACGTCATGCTGCAGATCGCCGAGCGGATGCTGCGGCGCAACCCGCGTTATGTCTCGATCATCGCCCCCTTCGTCACCTGTATTCTCACTATCCTGTGCGGCACCGGCCATGTGGTGTACACCATCTTGCCGATCATCTATGACGTGGCGATCAAAAATAATATCCGCCCGGAACGGCCGATGGCGGCCAGTTCGATCGGCGCGCAGATGGGCATTATCGCCAGCCCGGTCTCGGTGGCGGTGGTGTCACTGGTGGCAATGCTCAGCAGCTACACCTTCAATGGCCGCCATCTGGAATTCCTCGATCTGCTGTCTATCACCATCCCTTCGACGCTGTGCGGCATTCTGGCGATCGGCATCTTCAGCTGGTTCCGCGGCAAAGACCTGGACAAAGACCCGGAGTTCCAGAAGTTCATCTCGGTGCCGGAGAACCATCGCTATGTCTACGGCGACGCCGCTACCCTGCTGGATCGGGTATTGCCGCGCAGCAACTGGATCGCCATGTGGATTTTCCTCGCCACCATCGCCCTGGTGGCGGTGCTGGGGGCCTTTTCCGGCCTGCGGCCCAGCTTCGGCGGCAAGCCGCTCTCCATGGTTCTGGTGATCCAGATGTGCATGCTGATGGCCGGGGCGTTGATCGTTATCATTACCCGCACCAACCCGGCGTCTATCTCTAAAAACGAGGTGTTCCGTTCCGGCATGATCGCCATCGTGGCGGTGTATGGCGTCGCCTGGATGGCGGAAACCATGTTCGGCGCGCACCTGGCGCAGATCGAGGCCACACTGGGTGTGTTGGTGAAAGAGTACCCTTGGGCCTATGCGCTGATCCTGCTGCTGGTGTCGAAATTCGTCAACTCGCAGGCCGCCGCACTGGCGGCGCTGGTGCCGGTGGCGCTGGCGATCGGGGTTAACCCCGCCTATATCGTCGCTTCGGCGCCGGCCTGTTACGGCTATTACATTCTGCCAACCTACCCCAGCGATCTGGCGGCAATCCAGTTCGATCGCTCCGGCACCACCCGCATCGGCCGCTTCGTGATCAACCACAGCTTTATTCTGCCAGGCCTGATCGGCGTCAGCGTCTCCTGCGTCTTCGGCTGGATCCTCGCTGCGGCGTTCGGTTTCTTATGAGTTGTACTTCGGAGCCCTGCGGGGCTCCCTGCAAACAGGATGACAATCCATGGGTATAAGGCATGACAAGACAGGAAGGAATGCGGGGGGAATGCGAATTACAAAAACAAAAAAACCGCCTCTCGGCGGTCTACGACATTACTACTTATTGCTTTGATTATTCGGTATTTTTATTCCCTGGTACCCGGGGCGGGACTTGAACCCGCACAGCCATAAGCCGAGGGATTTTAAATCCCTTGTGTCTACCGATTTCACCACCCGGGCTCGGGAAAGTTGGAGGCGCGTTCCGGAGTCGAACCGGACTGGACGGATTTGCAATCCGCTACATAACCGCTTTGTTAACGCGCCTTTATTCTGTTTGCCTTTTCAGGCCAAAGCCGGTGACTCACCCACTTCGTTTTGTTCTTTTCAATCGCGATGTTGAAATCGCTTATCTTAATCATCTGATTCTTAAGTAATTTATTTCGTTACCGCCGAATCGATGGACTGCATTATGGACTAAACCCCCCACCTTGGCAACCCCCCGAAATAGCAAAAAGTTCTCTAACGCTTTCAACTGCTTATTTTGTGGGCGCACTGTTCACAATGCCAACGGAAAGGCAAGCGGAATGTTGATTTTATATGCATTGGCTCAGGGATTCACGGGCAAATCGGATCTTTTTTCTCGACAGGAATCGCTTACCCGTGCCCTCCCCGGCTTTTCATTTGCTTATGATGATGGGGTACCGGGCAAAGCATCATCATGGGGACATCGCGTAATCTTCGATGCACACGCATAGAGTCGCCGGCAACGGTGAGACAGATTATCTGCCCCGTCACACCTTCTGCTTTCCCTGACCGCAATCCCTCGCCCCTGACAGCGATTGCCGCATCGTTCGGCCGATACATCAAGCCGGCTAAAGCCGGCTACCGAGTTCGAGTAAGAAATCAACAGCCAGTCTGTTTCGGGCAGAAGCATGACGCGCCTTTTCATACACAACAGACAACGGCGCGCCAACGCTGTCAAACTCGTTCAGAACGGTGACAAGCCTGCCTGCAGCTAACGCCGGTGCCACAACGTAATGCGGCGCCTGAAGAATGCCCTGCCCACCTTCAGCCAATGCCAGCAGCACGGCGACGTGATCGCTGGCCAGTGGTCCGATAGGAAAGTGGCGATATGCTTCCCCGGATCGGGAGAATGTCCAGGTACGAAACTGGCCGCTATTGGCCATGATATAGCGTAGGCAAGCATGTTCGCCAAGATCGCCGGGGAAACTGGGTGCACCATGCTGCTGCAGATAAACCGGCGCCGCAACGGTCTGGAAACGATGTGGCGGCAAAGCGCGTGCAACCAGACGAGAATCCGGCACTTCGCCCAACATAACAGCCAGATCGAAACGTTCGGCCGTCATGTCAACATGTCGGTCGGTCAATGTCAGCTCGATATCTAGTCCCGGATGGGCAGCCAGCCACTCGCTGAGTGCCGGCGCAACCACGCATTGACCAAAACTCACCGGTACACAAATCCGCAGTTTTCCGCGCCACGGTTGGGCGCTCCCCCCCAGCAGACTGCGTGCGTCCTCAATGGCCGTCATGCCTTGCCGACAAACGTCGAAGAAAACTTCACCATCGCCGGTCAATGTGATCTGCCGCGGTGAGCGGTGGAATAATTTCACGCCAAGTTCTGCTTCCAGACGCGCCACCGACTTGCTCACCGCAGAAGGCGTAATACGCAGCACACGTGCAGCGCGCGTGAAGTTACCGGCTTCGGCGGCTCTGACAAAGGTGCTGATATCACTGAATGGATCCATTCTTATTATTCCCTTAATTCACAGTAACTTTGATTATAAAGGCATTATCATTCCTGTTCATCATCCATATAGTTATTCCTCCACTAACTGATGAGGGATACAACATGTTGAAATTTACCAACGGTCTGTTTTCGCGACTATGTTTGCTTTCTACTATGGCTGTAACGGCAAGCCAAGCCGCAGCAGCTGCGACTAACTTAATACCGCAACAACAGCCGAAAGAAGAGCGTGCGGCGCTGGTCATGATCGAGTTCGTCAATGAGTGGCTGGATCCGCAAGGTAAGTTGCATGGTTTGATCCAGGACAAGCGATCGCTCGCCCGTTCCCAGGAAGCGGGCAAACGCGCCCTGGAGGCTGCTCGCCAGGCGGGGATGCCGGTCATTCACGCTACGCTGCAACTGTCGCCAGACTACCGTGAACTCGGGCGCAAACCATTTGGGCTACGCGGCGCCATCCCCAAAGCCGGCACCTGGCAAAAACAGGATAAAGGCTGGCAGTTCTATCCATCATTCGCTCCGCGATCAAATGAGTTTGTCATCAGCGGGCGTGCGGGTGCCAGCGCATTCGCCGCCTCCGATTTGGACAACTATCTGCGCGGGCAAGGCATTACCCGGCTGTACCTGGCCGGTTACGCCACCCACGTCTGCATCGAGTCCACATTACGCGCCGCACACGATCTGGGCTATGAGCCAGTGATCCTCAGCGATGCGACGGCCGCTTTCACCGCTCAGCAACAGCAACACGTTCTGAACGACGTAGTGCATCATTTTGGCTGGGCCATGATGACACAAGCGTTTATCGAAACTCTGTCTTTCGGCGATCAGACAGCGCTGAAAGCGAGATCCACCAACTCCCCGGAGCCCGCACAATCGCTGCGTCTGCTGACGGCTCCAGGCCAGAAAATCCCCGGCGTCTCCGGCGCTGCGCAAACACAGAGTGGCCTGCTGTTTCTCAGTGGCCATGTCCCAGTAACCGCTGACAACAAAGTCCCTTTAGGGCTGGAGAAGCAATTGGAATTGGCATTCAAGAATTTGAACGACACGCTGCAGCATGCAGGCAGTTCACCCGAAAATATTGTCAGAATGACGCTGTACGTGCGCAATTATCGTCCCGAACAGTTGGCCACAATTCGCAAGATCCGCGATCGTTGGCTCAAAGGGCATGAACCCGCCAGCGCCTTGATCGGCGTAGAAACTCTGTTCCGACAAGATGTGCTGGTCGAAATCGATGCGGTGGCGGTACCCACCGCGCCTCAAACCGCAGTCTGATCCCAATCGTTGTGGTAAGTTGAAGGGCATTTTATCGCACCGCCGCTTTATTAAATGTGGCGGTACAGTTAGCCTGCGATCGCCTCTACGATAAAAAGGATTTCATCATGCCGCACGCAACCTTATTAGCTCAGTTAAAAGCGCGGTTGGGTGAGCCGCCGGACATCAGCCCTTTCCCCCCGCAAGAACTTGGAAAACTGTGGGCGGACATTCACCGTCTGGCGAACGATGTCGAGCATCCGGAGTTCAGGACGCTGGCGTACCATATCAGGCAACAAACCAAAACGTTAGGCAAGGTTCCCGCCTTTGATAACGCTACCGCCATTGACGTTTTGCGCAACCTTGTTTGTTGGGAAGACGCGGTACTTTGCATTGCCGGCTTGACGGCATCGCCATCGCCAGCGCTGGCCACAGAGCTGCGCCGGATCCTGACTACGGGCGCCCCGCAACAAAAGGAGCCGGCCTTCTGGGCGTTACGGCGTTACGAAGCCCACGTATTGACCAGATATACCGATGATGAGATTCGCTCGCGCCTGCAGCAGGCCGTGATGACGCAGCACGCCCAGGACCCGTATGTGTTAAGTGAGTTCGCCGTGCTCTCTCGCCTCAGCCTCGCCGGCGCCCTGACGCTCTGCCAGTCGCAAACCGCCTACTATCAACCTCAGTCGCTCTACGACGACAGGAACGACATGCAGATTCTGAGCGACGAGCCTGCCTATATGGATTTCGCCCGGACCGCGTTGGAACAGGCGCTCAGGCACCTCGAAGCCATCCGGCGGGCCGAGCTACCCTATAAGGCCGACTGCGCCTTCTCAGTCGATGACGCGCATATTATTGCCCGGGCGGCTCGCATTACAGCGTGGCGAGATGAGCGCTGGTTCGGTCCGTTGATCGAACAGCTATTGCCGCAGGTTGCCGTTGCGCCCACCATGGCCAAGACCGCGCCCTCTCAGGCACTGGCCATCGCCCTGGGACATTCAATTCAGGCGGCACCCACGCCGGAAGGTGTCAAGGCACTGCGCTATACGCTAGAGTCGGTTCGTCATGCCGGGATTAAAAAGAAACTGGGGCGCAATGTAAAACCCGCAGAACGCAACCTGGCCGAACGCCCCGATATGGCGCTGAAATTAAGCGGCCAACTGCCCGCCGGGAAAAAGCAAACCGCCATGCTCGCATCTTGCCTCGAGGCCAGTATGTGGCTAGGCAGTGAGTTCACCTATCATGACTGGCATTCACAGTTGCACAACTCTCCGGCCGGCGCGCCGTTAGCGCATTCTCTGATTTGGCTGGCTCGCTGCCCGGGCCAGCCCGATCGCGTATTTGTGCCGCTGGACGGCGCTCTGGACGCTCACGGGCAGCCCCTGGACTTGCCGAATGACGCCGAGATTCTGCTGTGGCATCCGTTGATGGCGGATGAAGGTGAACGGCAGGCGTGGCGCACATTCATTATCTCACGTCGCATCGCCCAGCCGTTCCGTCAGGCCTACCGCGAGTATTACTTCCGCTCCGCCGATTTTTCCGGGTATTTACTGGCACTTCGCCCACTGTTGGGCCTTGCCCGGCAGCAAGGATGGCATATCGGCGCCGGCGGCGTGGGCCTTGCGCGCCGCTTCGGTGAGTATCAGGCGCTGTTCGCCGTGAATGCCAAACTCTATCCTGGAGCCGATGGCTGGGGAGCGTCAGGTGCATTGACGGTCAATCGGCAAATCAACGGGCAGTGGGAGCGTATCGCCCCCGAGGCTCTGCCGGCAATCACGTATTCGGAGATGTGCCGCGCCGCAGATCTGCTAATCAGCCGCACGGCGTTAGCGGAGGGCGATGCCTTGGCCTCCGGCGCTTCACCGCAACAGCGGGCGCGTCACCTGAGTTATCTGACGGAAACCTCTAACATCGCTAACCTGCGCCGTGAAACGCTACGCCACATTTTCCACCAGCCCATCGCCGCAGGCAGGCTCACCGTAGAAACAAATCATCTGCGCATCGCCGACTATGCGTTGCATCTGGCGACGGGCCGAGTCACCCGCGCCGGCGCACCGGCGGAATTACCGTCAACCCCAAAATCGGGCGGCAAGTCGCCGATCTTTTGGCTACCATACGATGAATCCATCCTGAGTACCATCGTCGACCGCGCAGAGATTTTATTGGCCGCGACAGGCAGCGCCAGCTGATATTCACCTTGCCTTCAGGCATTTCTACCGAGCGCCCCCATCAGCGGAACGCACGCACCATCAGGTAAAGACTCCCCTACAGTTTCAGGCACGGGAGCGGTGCTTTATTTCCGGGATTGGTCGGCTATCTGGGCCAAAGCAGCGGCCCTGGGCGCCGCTATAGGCATGTTCCTGCGGCGCAGTGCTACTGATAATCCTGTTGTTACCTGAAATCAAAGGCAAGCAGTTGGAATGACAATCGGCAAAATGTTGCAGAGTCAATCAAATGATTGAAATCGTATTGAAAAAGGGGGCACGACGGCTACCGGAGGACAAAACGAAAAAGGGGCCTAAGCCCCTTTTTCTTACCTGCCGAATCATGAAGATTCAACAGGCTAATGTTTGGAGCGGGAAACGAGGCTCGAACTCGCGACCTCAACCTTGGCAAGGTTGCGCTCTACCAACTGAGCTATTCCCGCATTACCAGAACTGACTGATTTCTTTGCTATCTTTCGGCAATTCATCGTTGTCGTCTGATGCGATGCATTCTACTTACCTGACGTGATGAGTCAATAAAATTGTTGGCACACCACGATCGTTTGCCGCTTTTTGCAGCGTATCGATCACGGTTCCAGCAAATCGTTGCGTGCCGCGTTCAAATATTGGAACATCGACCAGAAAGTCAGCACCGCCGCGATATACAACAAGCCAATCGCCACATACTCTACGGAACGATCCGGCCGCCACAGCAAGCCCACCAGCGACATCATCTGCGCCATGGTTTTCACTTTGCCGATCCAGGACACCGCCACGCTGCTGCGTTTGCCAATTTCCGCCATCCACTCGCGCAGCGACGAAATGATGATTTCACGGGCGATCATGGTGGCCGCCGGCAGCGTGATCCACCAGCTGTGGTAGTGCTCCGCCACCAGCACCAGCGCCACCGCCACCATCACTTTGTCCGCGACCGGATCCAAAAACGCCCCGAAGCGCGTCGTTTGTTTCCAGCGACGTGCCAGGAAGCCGTCAAACCAGTCGGTGACGGCGGCAAACACAAAGATAACGGCGCAAACCATCGGAGCCCAGTTGAACGGCAGATAAAACGCCAGCACAAAGAATGGGATCAGAACTACGCGAAACAGGGTAAGCCAAGTCGGTATATTCAATTGCATAATGCTACGGTAACTATCTGGCTAGAGTGGAAATTAAGAGTATGTTGCTACATTGCCCTCAGTGTTTCAATGCATTGTAGATCTTTTCTGCCAATGCTTGTGAAATACCCGGCACTTTTGCAATTTCCTCCACGCTGGCGTTCAACAAAGGTTGCAGTCCGCCCATATACTTCAACAGCACCTGGCGCCGTTTCGGCCCTACGCCTTCAATCAGCTCCAATGCGCTGGTATTCCTGACTTTCGCCCTTCTCTGCCGGTGACCGGTAATGGCATGATTGTGCGAATCGTCGCGGATGTGTTGGATCACATGCAGCGCCGGCGAATCCGGCGGCAGAGAAATCCCTTCACCTTCCGGCACGAAGAACAACGTTTCTAACCCTGCCTTGCGGTCGGCGCCTTTGGCGATGCCGATCAACAGCGGCTTATTCTTGTCCCAGGTAACATTCAGCGATTTGAATACGTCGATCGCCATGCCGAGCTGCCCTTTACCGCCGTCGATGAAGATGACATCCGGGATCTTTTTCTCTTCCAGCGCCTTGCCGTAACGGCGCTTCAGCACCTGCGTCATCGCCGCGTAGTCATCGCCAGGAGTAATGCCGCTGATATTGTAACGCCGATACTCCGCTCGCACGGGGCCGTTTCCGTCGAACACCACGCACGAAGCCACTGTCTGCTCACCCATGGTATGGCTGATATCGAAGCACTCCATACGGTTGATTTCCGTCAGGTTCAGCACTTTGGCCAATTCCGCCAGCCGCTGATGGATCGTCGACTGTTGCGACAGCCTGGTGGTCAACGCCGTTGCCGCGTTGGTGCGCGCCAGTTTCAGATAACGGGCGCGATCGCCGCGCGGTTTGCTTTGAATTTGGATCTTGCGCCCCGCCAACTCGGAGAGCGATTCCGCAAGCAGGTCTTTTTCCGGCAGGCTGAAATCCAGCAGGATCTCGCCGGGCAGCGTACGCGCCTGGCTGCCTTGCAGATAGAACTGGCCGACAAAGGTCTGCACCACCTCACCCATATCCGTGCCGCCCGGCACTTTAGGGAAATAGCTGCGGCTGCCCAGCACCTTGCCCTGACGGATGAACAGCACGTGCAGGCACGCCATACCGGCATCGAACGCCACGCCGATCACGTCCAGATCGTCGCTGTCGCCCGACACGAACTGCCGTTCGGTAACGCGGCGCACAGCCTGAATTTGATCGCGAATGCGCGCCGCTTCTTCGAAATTAAGCAGTTTGCTGGCTTCTTCCATACGCTCAATCAGCTGGTGCAATACCTGCTGATCTTTGCCAGAAAGAAACAGCCGCACGTAATCCACCTGCTGCCGGTACTCGTCTTCGCTCACCAGCCCGGCAACACAAGGCCCCAAACAGCGGCCGATCTGATACTGCAGGCACGGACGCGAACGGTTGCGATACACGCTGTTTTCGCACTGGCGGATTGGGAACAGCTTCTGCAGCAGCGCCAGCGTCTCGCGCACGGCGTAAGAGTTGGGGAAAGGCCCGAAATATTCGCCTTTGGCGTGTTTGGCGCCGCGATGCACAGCCAAACGGGGATGGGTATCCGCACTGAGAAAAATCAGCGGGTAGGATTTATCGTCTCGCAAAAGAACATTATATCGCGGTTGGTACAATTTAATGTAGTTATGTTCCAACAGCAGCGCTTCTGTCTCGGTGTGGGTAACCGTTACGTCTATTTGCGCGATATTTTTAACCAGCGTCTCGGTTTTACGGCTGCTGACCTGCTGCCGAAAATAGCTGGCGAGACGCTTTTTCAGGTCTTTGGCTTTACCGACGTAGATCACCGTACCCGTGGCGTCATACATACGGTAGACGCCGGGCTGGCTGGTGACGGTACTCAGGAAGGCTTTGGCATCAAAACGGTCATTCACTGCTTAACAACGTCTCCGCATTGAACAATCCATGTCGGATGGCCAGGTGAGTCAATTCGACGTCGCCGCTGATATTCAGTTTGCTGAACATGCGGTAACGGTAGCTGTTCACCGTTTTCGGGCTGAGACTCAGTTGCTCCGAGATCTCATTCACTTTTTTGCCTTTGGTGATCATCAACATGATCTGTAACTCGCGTTCAGACAAGCAGCTGAACGGCGTTTCAGCCTGCGGTTCCAACTGACTCAGGGCCATCTGCTGTGCGATATCAGACGCGATATAGCGCTGCCCGGCATGCACGGAACGCAAGGCGTTAATCACTTCCTGCGGCGCGGCGCCCTTGCTCAGGTAACCGGCGGCACCCGCCTGCATCACCTTCGCGGGCAAAGGATTTTCAGTATGGATGGTCAACATGATGACTTTGACGTCGGGTGCATAACGCACAATCTTGCGCGTGGCTTCCAGCCCGCCAATGCCCGGCATATTCATGTCCATCAGCACGATATCGACAGCGTTGCCGCGGCACCATTTTACGGCGTCTTCACCGCACTGAGCCTCACCGACAACTTTTATACCTTTGATATCTTCAAGAATGCGTCGTATCCCTGCGCGCACCAGTTCGTGGTCATCAACAAGAAGAACGCTAATCAAGGAAAAATCTCCAAAAAAAGGGAGTAACGCAATCGGCCTCTGTTTTCGCCAGAGATATTACTTGTTTTTCAGACAAGAATGAACACAGATTAATACATACTTCCGAATAACTTTGCGGAGCAGAGCTGATTTTTCAATTTTAGCCGTCTATGCCGCCGATAAATCGTCACGTCGGAAAAGATCGGGCGACGAAAATAATTTCGTCGCGCTGCGTCTGACACAGGATAGCGCGACAATCATGCCGCGAGGGAGAAATCTGTGTAAGCAATCACGACATGAATAATATTAACACGGCTGTTGGCTGTTTGTAATCATTTGATATTTAAAGGCGTAACAAAATCCGCGGCCAACGTGGGTCCGGCAACCCTCGGTCGAAACTATTATTCCCGGCAAACGCCGGTAAAATCGGCGCCTCCGCCCCCCAGTAATTATAATAACCCCGATTGTTCAACAATAACGTACCGGAAAAATACTTGTTAACCACCTCGAAATAACTTGCCGAGAGTAGATGATTCAGACAGGCAACGAGCGAACGTTGCCCACCCGCGAGACCTGAGCAAGCCCGGTGCAGATGACAGACTCATGCTATGCTATACTCCGCGCCCAGTTAAATTCGCCGCCGCGCCCGGGGCTACTTTTTAGCCCGCGCGCGGTGCGCCAAAGCAGCTTGTATCAGGCTACGGCCTCAAAAAATCAGGAGAGAAAATGAGCAACGTTGATTTCACTACGTCTGCAAACCCGGAAATCTTGGCGACCGAGGTTGCCTGCCTCAAAGCTACGCTGACGCTGATCTTGAAATCGATCGGCCAGGCCGACGCCGGGAAAGTCATCATCAACATGGAACGTTTCATCGCGCAGATTGAAGATCCGACTCAGGCAGAAATCTTCAAGAACAGCATTCAGCAAATCAAGCACGCTTACCGTCAGTAAGCGTTGCGCCCCAGACCCGCACTTCTTGTGGGTCTGCTTTTCACCACGCTACGCCACACCCCATTGATCTTGCACGCGCTTTCGAGCAGTGTGTTGACTTTTCCCCCCACACCCGAGACCGTTATGGGCATCCTTGTCAAAGCGCTGATCGGCGCGCTGGTCGTGGTTCTAATCGGCCTGTTGGCCAAAACGCGCAACTATTATATCGCCGGTTTAGTCCCGCTCTTTCCCACTTTCGCCCTGATTGCGCATTACATTGTCGGCAGCGAACGTTCAATTGCGGCACTGAAAACGACGCTGATTTTCGGCATGTGGGCGGTATTGCCCTACCTGGTATATTTGATTTCGCTGTATTTCCTGATTAACAGTCTGCGGCTGTCGTTAGCGCTGGGTGCGGCGGTATTGTGCTGGATTGCGGCGGCGTGGCTATTAATTACGCTGTGGGGATGGTGGCAAGGGCGTTAACGCCCTTGCCTGGGCTGTTACGGCCGCCCTGCCTGCAACACGAAGCCTCGCTGCCGATCGCCGGCGATGCGCAGATAGCGGCTTTCACCGGCGCGCAGCGTCATCGGCACGCTGCCGCTGGTTTCACGCCAAATACATAGAGAGTTCTCGATCATATCTTGCCCGATACTGACCGAAATATTGCCTGGCGGCACGCGAAACTCTGCTTTTTCTTTTGCCTCGAGTGAAGCGGCAAACTCCCCATTCACATAGACGCCAGTGCGGCAGCTGCCCGCCAGCATTCCGCTGTCGCGCACCACGACCACCGTAGCGTAAGGCGTATCCGGGATATTCTGATAGAGCATCAGACGGCTTGGGGGGGGCAACTCAGCCTGTTGCGGCGGTACGGCTTGAGTCGCACACCCCGTCAGCAGTGCAGAGGCAAATAACAACGCGGCGTAATGCTTCATCCTTGGCTCCTGAAGAAAATAATGCTTATCGTAGCAAGAGAATAGCTGTCTCCAGTAGCCTTCATACCGCAGAGACGAAAAAATCGGATAACTTCCCACTCCTCTCACGGACCTGCAGGGATAAGAAGATTCTGCATTAAAGCCATTGAAATAAAGGCGATTCTTGCAGATTTAAAACTTGATCATGCCACGTTGGATATCTGCCGCAAAAGCACCACTGACGTAACTGAAACCATCCTGCGTGACATAAACCCGGGTATGACCGGTCTCTGATAACACCGCCACCATATATCCCAGGCTGATCATTTCATGGGACGGAACGTTCATCGGGGTTAGAAATCCGCGCCCACGGCACCACTGATAAAAGCGGGTTCGCCCATATCCCAACACGGCGCCAACATCGGAGAGGTGCTTAAAAGTATCATAATCCTCTGATGGTGAAGGTAAACCGTCATGACTTTCAGGCGTTTTCTTTATCCCAGACAAAATAAACTCCTTTTTTGACTCTGTCGCGTACGGTTATCCTTCCTCTAAAATTAATTTAAAAAATCCAAATTTAAAATGCAAATGAATTCCCTGTAACTAAAAAGTCTTCCCCAGAAAAAACCTGAAAATAAAACCCCAATAAAAAAACAGAAATAAAAAAATAAGGTATTAATACTGAGCATTAAATCCTTGACATGGGTAAATATCCTAAATAAAAATAATAGTCATACCGGATAATAAAATACTTAGCTTGCATATTATTTCCCCTCATTAAAACGATGCAATTGCGGTCGGATCATTGCGGCATAAAGAGAATGAATAAAATCAATACCACATCGTCCAGCCCTCGCCGTGAGGTCGCGGATCCTTACAGACTGCCCTCAATGCGCCACATCCTCTCTCAACGCGACACTTCCTCAATCACACCTAAACAATAACCATTATCATTTCCAATTGTTCCGCCAGTTTATTACACTTTCCTACCTCGTCAGTTAGGAACATTCCTAGGCTGCGAGCCTCAGGATAGAGAAAGAGTTAGGGACACCATGAAGAATTGCCGTTGTTTGATTGTTTTGCCGTTATTGATGTTGACCGCCTGCACCCAATGGGAAAGGCCTGGCGCGGTTGAGAGTACCCGGAATGCCGAATATGCCGAATGCCGCAGCCGCGGATACGATCGCTTCCCCCCGGACGTGGTGCGGGACGTGGAGTTCAGCTACGAAAACAAATACATTCCTTGCGAGAAGAATAAGAAAGACTGTCCGTCGGGATACCGCTACGACAAGGAGCCGTCGATTAAAACAGTGCAGACCGATCGCAATCAGTCCGCCCGAGACGCCACCATCGAAGCCTGTATGTACGGCAAAGGCTGGCGGGAGAAAACCTACTATTGGCCGCAATGGTAATGTAGCGGCGTTTGCCTGGGGCGAGATGCCGCTAACCCATTCAACCATCGTCATCACATCGGTTCAGCCCCAGCGCAACCAGCGTTTCCGTCCTGACCGGCGTTAAAGGCACACGCGGCGACGGTAAAGGCCAGCCCAAAAGCTGCCTCGCCGCCGTTGCGCAGACTTTACCCTGGCATGCCCCCATACCACAGCGGCTGCTCATCTTAGCCGTGTTCCAATCCGGCTGATGGCGTACCTGTTCCAACGTAACGTCTTCGCAGCGGCACAGTAACGTTTGCGGATTGGCCAGCGAATTCAAGCGCTCATCGAGTGCGAAGGCATTTGCCGCCGCCGTGGCGAAACGCCGCCACCGCCGCCGCTGCGCCGCCAGGCGCTCTGCCTTTTCCCGCTGCCCGGTGGCGGCATAACCGGCAATGGCGCCTTCAGTGAGCGCCAATTCACTGCCGCCGATGCCGGTACACTCCCCGGCAGCAAAAATTTGCACCTGACTGGTTTGCTGCCAATGATTCACCGCTACGGCGTCATGCCTTATCCGACACCCCAACAGCATCGCCAGCTCAATGTTCGCCACCAGACCAAAACCGCAGGCCAGCCTGTCGCAGGCCACCGTACTTTCCCGCCCGCCGTTATTGACACGCACCGACGCCAAGCGCTCTTGCCCCAAGGCCGCCAGCACCCGGCTACCGGCACGATAATGGCTTGGCATCAGAGAGAAAGCCTGACGCAGCTTGGCCGGCCAGCGCCACAGGCCGCCGGCGAAAGCCGCCAACCGCCACAGCGGCGCCTGCTCCGCCAACATGACCACCTCTCCGCCGGCCTGTTTCACGCTGTCGGCCACCGCCAACAGCAGCGGACCACTGCCGGCGATCACCACTCGCTCGCCACGGATCGCCAACCCCTGCTTGATTTGCGCCTGTAGACCACCGGCGCCGGTCACCCCCGGCAGCGTCCAGCCGGGAAACGGCAACAACAGTTCACGCGCGCCATTGCATAAAATCAGCTTTTGATAGCGAATCACGCCGCAGCCCTCGGCGTCTTCATATGCCAATCGGTTAGCGCCACACTGCGCCACCAGCTTGCAGCCAGACTGCAGCGCAATATTTTCCCGCGCCGCCACCGCCTGCCGATAGCGGTTCGCCGTTTCAGGTAAAGCCACCTGCATCCCGTCGCGCCAGATTTGCCCGCCGGGATGCGGATTATCATCAATCATTCGCACCTGGCCACCACTTTCCGCAGCGGCCAGCGCAGCCGCCATGCCGGCCGGCCCGGCACCGACGATCAGCACCTCACAATTGAAGTTACTCATCATCGTTCCTCTCTATGCGCATGCCGGCTTGGCACAGCGTTTGGCACGCCAGCCGACGCAGGCCGTTAATGGTCACCCGGCACTCCTGACAAACGCCCATGCCACAAAAGGGAGCCCGCGGTTGGTGTGAAACAGATAACCGACAACGATCGTCGCCGCACAGGCTGAGCGCCGCAGCAACGCTGAGACCAACCGGCACCCGCCGGTGTTCTCCATCGATGCTCAACGCGATCGTATTTTGTCTTTCATTCATACAGGCAATTCCTCGGCGGCAAACGCCCGCGCAGCCAAATACGGGGAATCGTCAATCTCCGGCGTTTGCCGGCCAATCTGCGCAGTAATCAGCGCAGCGCTGCCGAGCGCAGTCGTGACGCCCAATCCCTCATGCCCCAAAGCCAGCCACAGCCAGGAATGCCGCGGATGCACGCCCAACAGCGGCAGCCCGTCGGCAGAGGCGGCGCGCAACCCGGTCCAGCAGCGAATGATGTTCATCTGCGCCAGTGCGGGCAAGAAATGCTGCGCACGCGTAAGCATTGCCGCCAACAGCGGCATGTCCAACGCCGAATCGACGGCGTCGAACTGGCGGGAAGAGCCGATCAGCCATTGTCCGGTGGGCCGCGCCTGCACATTGAAAGCCACCGACGTGCCGTTACTGGCATGCGCGCTGGCGCCATACCCCAGCTCCACCAGTTGATGCCGCACCCGCGGCGGGTAGCGATCGGTGATCGCCAGCTGGCCCTTCTTGGCGTGAAGCAAAGTCTGCGGTAATAGGCTATTGGCCCTAAGGCCGCAGGCCAGGACCACCACCGGCGCGGCCAGACGTCTGCCGTCCGCCAGCCGCACGGCTTCCTCTTCCAACGCTGTCGCTTCACCATGCACCACGTCAATTGCCGCACCACGGTCGGCCAACAGCCAGCGAGCCGCGAACGGCGCATACAGAATGCCATCGCCCGGCACCCGCAGTCCGCCGGCCAGGCCGTGCCGCAGCATCGGCTCCATGACGGCGATCTGCTCTGCCGTCAGCAGTTCCGCGGCCACGCCCTGCTCCGCCAGCCGCGCCCGCTTTTGCTCGGCGATGGCCATTTCATCCGCTTGATCCGCCAACCACAGCGTACCGCAGCCACGCCAGGCGCAGGCTTCCGGCATGCGCCCCGTCACTTCGCGCCACAACCGCAGCGAATAAGCGCTCAACGCCAGCTCGGCAGGATTATCGTCCATGCAAACCAGATGCCCCATACCGGCGGCGGTGGCGCCGGCGCGGCGATCGTCCACCACCGAGACACGATACCCTTCCCGCGCCAGCCGCCAGGCGCAAGCGGCGCCGATGATACCGGCACCGACCACGATGACATCGGCTCCCCGCTCGGCGCCCATCAGCGTATCCCCCAGACGAAGGGATCGCGTTCGTCGAGCAGCAGTTGGCTATCGGCGCACACATAGGCCTGCCCGCGAATAAAGGGGGCAATGCGATCGCCGTTCCAACGATAATAGGCCTGGAATTCGCTGCCGATCACGCTGGCCTGCCGCCACTGCGTGTCCGGCGGCAGTTTGCCGTCCGCCGCCAGACACGCCAGTTTGGCGCTGGTGCCGGTACCGCACGGAGAACGGTCATAGGCTTTGCCGGGGCACAGCACGAAGCTGCGGCTGTCGGCCTGCGGATCGTCACCGAACAGTTCGATATGGTCTATCGCACCGCCGTCTTCACCGCGGATGCCCGCCTGTTCCAGCGTTTGCCGCACCGCCCAGGTGAACGCGGTCAAGGCCTCCAGATTGTGTTTATCGATGGGCGACGGTGACTCGCCGATCAGGAAGAACCAGTTGCCCCCCCAGGCGATGTCACCCGTCACTGCCCCGTGACCGGCAACCTCAAGCCGCACCTGGCGGCGATAGCGATAAGCCGCCACGTTCTCCACCGTGACGCTGCCGTCATCATGCAGCGTGGCGCTTACCGGTCCGACCGGGGTCTCGATCAGGTGGCGCCCGGCGTGGATGCGCCCCAGATGAGCCAGCGAAGCGATCAGCCCGATAGTGCCGTGCCCGCACATGCCCAGATAGCCGCTGTTGTTAAAGAAGATCACCCCGGCGGTGGCCTGTGGCGAGCAGGGGCGGCACAGCAACGCCCCCACCAGCACGTCATTGCCACGCGGTTCGAGCATCACCGCGCAGCGCCAATCGTCATAATGTTGTGCGAAACGCGCCCGCCGTTCCGCCATGCTACCCTCGCCGAGATCGGGAAAACCTTCCACGATCAGGCGGGTCGGCTCTCCGCCGGTATGAGAATCGATCGCCCGCAAAGCGGTGATATGCGCAGAAAGTGCCATCGGCGTCTCCTGGGTTAATGAGATGTTACCAATGGCATTAGCCTGAACGAATGTGAGCATGACGGCTTGATGCGTTTCGGCGCAGCGAATGAAGAAATCAGCACAGTGACAAACGTCAGGCCTGACGCGTCGCGGGTATGAGTTTAACGGTTGTCATAATAATGACTTATTTATCATGTCGTTATTTTCATGCTAAACCCTTGCGTAGCGAGAAACGCCGCAGTTTTCAAGCAACCGCCAAACACCGTCCGGCAAAAGTATGCGGCAATCCGCATATTTGGCAGCCCGCCGGAAATAGCGCTTGCTTCGTTACAAAAAAGTTAATATTGATGCGAAAGCGCCAACCTGGCCCGCCTGTTTTTCCGGCTAACGACCGAAAAGGGACTGTTATGCGATCCACTTCAGACTACCCGCCTCCGGTTTCTCTCTCGCCGCCTTCGCTTGTGGGGCTGCCGGAGCAGGAGGACGTTTTTGCCGTCGAACATCTGTCGCGCCTGTGCGACGGACTGGCGCAGCAGCGCCCGAACAACCTGCGCGATCTGCTGAATACGCTGGCGCTGATCGCGCCGTTGCTGAACGCGATCCCCAACGTGGTGTTCTTTATCAAAGACGCCCAGGCTCGCTACCTGCTGGCCAACCTGACGCTGGCCAGGCGCTGCGGTTTCAAAACCGTCACGCCGCTGCTGGGCAAAACCTCCGCCGACGTTTTTCCCGCTCAGCTCGGATCCGGCTATACCGAGCAGGATCTGCGGGTATTGCGCCACGGCGTGCTGATCCAGGATCAGCTGGAAATGCACCTGTACAACGGCCGAGAAACCGGCTGGTGCCTGACGCAAAAGCTGGCGCTGTATGACGCGCAGGGAAAAATCATCGGTATGGCGGGTATTTCTCACGATCTGCAGGAGGCCAGAGCCAATCACCCGGCCTACCAGCGGCTGGCGGCGATCGACGTGCATATCCGCCGCCACTACGCCAGACCGATCGCGCTTGAAGAGCTGACGGCGCTGACCGGGTTATCGGTGGCGCAGATCGAACGCTACTGCAAACGTATCTTCCACCTCACCCCGCGCCAGATGATCCACAAAGTGCGGCTGGAAAAGGCCACGGAACTCCTGGCCGGCGATCTGCCGATCACGGACATCGCGCTGCAGTGCGGCTATACCGATCACAGCGCCTTCAGCCGTCAGTTCAAAGCGATGACCGGCTCCACGCCGCGCGATTTTCGCCTGACGCTTTCCGCTTAACGCGCTGATTTACCCCGTTAACCCTCTCTTCTCACGGCGTACCGACGCCCGATTTTTCACGCCCGTTTTCCGCCGCGATTGTGCCAATTTCGTCGCGGCAATCGGCGAAAAGCGTCAAGCCTCCCTGCGCAATACCGGTCAATCTGTCGGTGAGCCTTACCAAAGATTCACTTTTCATTAACACTTTCGGACGACAGGACAAACACGATGAGCCATAAAACTCTAAGCTGGAGCGGCGTATTCCCGGCGGTGACGACCCAATTTCGCAACGATTTCTCTCTGGATCTCGACGCCACCCATACGGTGATCAAAAACCTGGTGCGCGACGGCGTCTCCGGCCTGGTGGTGTGCGGCACCGTCGGTGAAAATACCTCGATGACAGTGCAGGAGAAGCTGGCGGTGATCGAGGTGGCGAAAGACGCCGCCGACGGTAAAGTGCCGGTGATCGCCGGCATCGCCGAGTTCACCACCGCCTTCGCGCAGAACATGGCGCGTGAAGCGCAAAAGGCCGGCGTCGACGGGATTATGGTGATGCCGGCGCTGGTCTACTCCGCCAAACCGCACGAAACCGCCGCGCACTTCCGCAGCGTCGCTGGCGCGACCGATCTGCCGATAATGGTCTACAACAACCCTCCCATTTACAAAAATGACGTCACGCCCGACATTCTGACCTCGCTGGTCGACTGCGAGAACATCGTGTGCTTCAAAGACTCGTCGGGCGATACCCGCCGCTTTATCGACCTGCGCAATGAAGTCGGCGATCGCTTCGTGCTGTTCGCCGGGTTGGACGATGTGGTGCTGGAAAGCATCGCCGTCGGCGCGCAAGGCTGGATCTCCGGCATGTCCAATGCCTTCCCGCGCGAAGGGGAAACCCTGTTCCGGCTGGCGAAGGAAAGACGCTATGAGGAAGCGTTGGCGCTATACAGCTGGTTTATGCCACTACTGCACCTCGATGCCCGCCCCGATCTGGTGCAGTGCATCAAACTCTGCGAACAGCGGGTCGGCCGCGGCAGCGCTGTCACTCGCCCTCCGCGCCTGGCGCTGCAGGGAGAAACGCTCACCGAGATCAACGCCGTGATCGATAAAGCGCTGGCCACCCGCCCTGCGCTGCCGAACGTCGGCCTGTGACGCCTTCATCGCCCGGCCATGCCGGGCGTCATGCTTTATCCACCGGGGGAACCGATGCCCAACGATCGCTACGCCGCCATCAGCGGCCAACAATTTATCGGCGGCCAACGCCGCGCCGAAGGGGAAGCGTCGCTGTGTAGCCTGCGCGCCGACGACGGTCAGCCAACCGGCTACCGCTTCCACCAGGCCACGGCGGCAGAAACCGCCGCCGCCGCAGAAGCCGCCGCAGCAGCCTTTGCGCCCTATTCACAGCTCAGTGCAGAACAACGCGCGAACTTTCTCGACGCCATCGCCGAAGAGTTAGACGCATTGGATGATGTTTTCTTCACCTTCGCCATGCAGGAATCGGCCTTGCCGTCTGCGCGGTTGAGCGGCGAACGCGCCAGAACCAGCGGCCAGATGCGGCTGTTCGCCACGCTGCTGCGGCGCGGCGACGTCGAGGGCGTGCGCATCGACTGCGCGCTGCCGCTGCGTTCCCCCCTGCCGCGCCCCGATCTGCGTCAATACCGCACGGCGCTCGGCCCGGTGGCGGTCTTCGGCGCCAGCAACTTCCCGCTGGCGTTTTCCACCGCGGGCGGTGATACCGCCGCCGCGCTCGCCGCCGGCTGCCCGGTCGTGTTCAAGGCGCACAGCGGCCATATGATCACCGCCGAGCTGACCGCTCAGGCGATCGAGCGCGCTCGGGAACGCACAAGGATGCCCGCCGGCGTCTTCAACATGATCTTCGGCAATCGCGTGGGGGCCGATTTGGTACAACATCCGGCGATTCAGGCAGTGGGATTCACCGGCTCGCTGCAAGGCGGCCGGGCGCTCTTCGATCTGGCGATGCAACGCCCTCAACCTATACCGGTCTTCGCAGAAATGTCGAGCATCAATCCGGTAGTGATCCTGCCCAAGGCGTTGGCGCGGCGCGGGCAGCGCATTGCGCAGGAACTGGTCTCTTCCTTCACACTCGGCTGCGGTCAGTTCTGCACCAAGCCCGGCGTGATCGTCGCGCTGCGCGGCGCCGCCTTCGATCGGTTAACCGAAACGATGAGCGCCCTGGTTAACGCCGCCGAGCCGCAGCCGATGCTGAATGCCGGCACGCTGGAGCACTACCGTCACGGGCTGGCAGCCCTCGATGCCCATCCAGGTATGCGGCGTCTCGCAGGCCGAAGCGAAACGCCCACGCTTCGGGCGGCGGCGCAGCTTTATCAGGCGGAAGAGGCGCTGTTGCTGCAGGCTGACCCGCTGCTGCAACAAGAGGTCTTCGGCCCGGTCAGCATCCTGGTGGCGGTGGATAACGAAGCGCAGCTGCATGCGACGCTGGCGGCATTGCAAGGTCAGTTGACCGCCACGCTGCTGGCGGACGACGACGATCTCGATGTGGCCGCCGGTCTGACGACACTGTTGGCGCGCAAAGCCGGTCGGGTGCTGTTCAACGGGTATCCGACCGGGGTGGAAGTGTGCGACGCCATGGTGCACGGCGGCCCTTACCCGGCCACCAGCGATGCACGCGGCACCTCGGTAGGCACGCTGGCCATCGAGCGTTTCCTGCGGCCGGTTTGTTTGCAAAACACCCCTGCGGCGCTGTTGCCGCCGGCGCTGCAGGACGCCAACCCGCTCAACCTGCTGCGGCTGGTGAACGGCGTTTACACCCGAGCCCCCCTGGTTTCACCTGCCCCAAATTAGCCCGGCCGCATCTGCCTGCCACTCAATAACAAAAGGGTAATACCATGACAACCCAAGGCAAATTCAAGAAGCAGCTTACGCTCACCGACCTGACGTTCATCGGTCTGGGCGCCATCTTCGGCTCCGGTTGGCTGTTCGCCGCCAGCCATGTCTCCTCCATCGCCGGCCCGGCCGGCATCTATTCCTGGCTGATCGGCGGCCTGGCGGTGCTGCTGCTCGGCATCGTCTACTGCGAGCTGGGCGCCGCCCTGCCGCGCGCCGGCGGCATCATTCGCTATCCGGTATTCTCGCACGGCGAACTGATGGGTTATCTGCTGGGGTTTATCACGCTGATCGCCTTCTCCAGCCTGATCGCCATCGAAGTCGTCGCCGCCCGGCAGTACGCCGCCGCCTGGTTCCCGTTCCTCAGTCAGCCGGGTTCCGGCGATCCAACCGCGATCGGCTGGCTGGTGCAGCTGGCGCTGCTGTGCTTTTTCTTCGCGCTCAACTATTACAGCGTCAAAACCTTCGCCAAATCCAATAACCTGATCAGCGTGCTGAAGTTTCTGGTGCCGCTGTTGGTGATCGTGGTGTTGTTCAGCTTTTTCAAACCGGAAAACCTGCACAGCCAGGGCTTTGCTCCCTTCGGTTCCGCCGGCGTTGAGGCCGCCATTTCCGCCGGCGGCATCATCTTCGCCTACCTCGGCCTGACGCCGATCATTTCGGTCGCCAGCGAGGTGCAACGGCCGCAGCGCACCATTCCCATCGCGCTGATCCTGTCGGTGGTGCTGTCCACCATCATCTATGTGCTGCTGCAGATAGCGTTTCTCGGCAGTATCCCCAGCGAGATGCTGAGCGGTGGCTGGGCCGGCATCAGCCAACAGTTCTCCCTGCCGTTCCGCGACATCGCCATCACGCTGGGCATGGGATGGCTGGCGTTTCTGGTGGTCAGCGACGCGATCGTTTCGCCGAGCGGCACCGGCAATATCTATATGAACGCCACGCCCCGCGTGATCTACGGTTGGGCGCGCGCCGGCACCTTCTTCAAACTGTTCACCCGAGTGGACGCCGAGTCAGGTATTCCTCGCCCGGCGCTGTGGCTGACCTTCGCTCTCTCGGTATTCTGGACGCTGCCGTTCCCATCCTGGGAAAAACTGATCGGCGTGGTGTCCGCCGCACTGGTGCTGAGCTACGCCATCGCCCCGGTCACCGCCGCCGGGCTGCGGCGCAATGCGCCCGATATGCCGCGTCCGTTCCGGGTCCGCGGTTTCTGCGTGCTCGGCCCGCTGTCGTTTATCATTTCGGCGCTGATCGTCTTCTGGTCCGGCTGGGACACCGTCTCCTGGCTGCTCGGCTTGCAGATCCTGATGTTCTTCATCTACATCCTGTTCAAGAATCAGGTGCCGACCCACGCCGTTAGCCTCAGGCAGCAAATTTGGTCCTCGCTGTGGCTGATCGTCTTCTATGCGCTGGTGATCGGGCTTTCCTACCTCAGCAGCTTCGGCGGCATCGGCGCTATTGCTCATCCATGGGACACCCTCACCATGGCGGTGATTGCGCTGGCGATTTACTACTGGGGCGCCTATACCTGTTTACCCCAGGCCAATTTTATCGGCGATGAAGAAGAATGAACCCAGGGAGGACATCGAAATGACATCCATGCATGTGCTGTCGCTGGAACAGGCTTATCAACTGGCGTTGCGTACGCTGCGCAGCAACGGTTTCAATCAGGCGCATGCCGAGGCGGTGGCGCAAAATGTCACCCAGGGCGAACGCGACGGCTGCGCTTCTCACGGGCTGTACCGGCTGTTGGGCTGCGTACGATCGCTGCGGGCAGGCAAGGTCTCTGCCGATGCGATGCCCAGGTTGCTCGACCAGGCGCCGGCCATCTTGCGTGCCGACGCCGGCGGCGCGTTTTCCCTGCTGGCCTACCGCACCGCTCTGCCGGCCTTTATCTAGAAAGTGCGCGCCAACGGTGTCGCCGCGCTGGCGATCAACCGCTGCGTGCATTTCTCCGCGCTGTGGGCCGATATCGAACCGCTGACCGAGCAGGGGTTGGTGGCCTTGGCCTGCACGCCCAGCCACGCCTGGGTGACGCCGGCCGGCGGTTCGCGACCGCTCTTCGGCACCAACCCCATCGCCTTCGGCTGGCCGCGTCCGGATCGGCCGCCGTTTTTGTTCGACATGGCCACCAGCGCGGCGGCGCGCGGCGAAATCGAATTACACCGCCGCGCCGGCACCCCGCTGCCTGAAGGCTGGGGCATTGATAAGGCAGGCAATCCGTCCACCGATGCCGCCAGCGTGTTGGAGGGCGCGATGCTGACCTTCGGCGGACATAAGGGCTCGGCGCTGGCGGCAATGGTTGAATTGCTGGCAGGGCCGCTGATCGGCGATATGACCAGCAAGGAATCGCTGGCCTATGACGATGGCACCGGTTCGTCGCCTTACGGTGGTGAGCTGGTCATCGCGTTGGATCCCGAGCGTTTTCTCGGTGCGGATAAGGCGAAATATTTCGCCGGAGCGGAGGCGATGTTTGCCGATATGCAGGCGCAAGGCGCCCGCATCCCCGGCGAACGCCGTTATCGGCAACGGCGCCAGAGCGAGCAATACGGCGTGGAAATCCCCAAGGCGTTGTACGACGAAATAGTGGCGCTGTGCGATTAACGCTGGATTTATGCCCCGCGCCGGCAACCCGGCGCGGGGAGAGGCTTATCCAGCCTGAGCCATGTCGCTGTGCAGGCGCTTGCGCCATACCGGTTTGGTGTCCCAGCGTGCGAAGTGTTTCGCCTCTTTACCCGGCTGCACCTGATGCCACATGTCTTCTTGCCACCGGATCGGTTCCTTTCCTCGCAACGTTGGGCGGGTCTGTTTAATCGTCCGTTGCAAGACGTCTGCTTCTTCCGCAGTAATGGGCGGCGCCTGTCTGGCGGCGTCCAGCGCACGGCTTCCCAGCGGCGCCATCACCTGATACAACACGTTGACCTGCTGCAGCGTCGCTTGCTGATTAGTGCTCATCCCCTTACCCGACCAACCGTCGAAGTTTTCACCGGGATCGTCCCCCTGCGCGCGATACTCATTACCTGGCCCCTCGACGATATTCCATCCTTGCCAGGTCACCAGAGTGTGTAATCCATCGCGATCCTGCAGGTTTTTATTCTGGATCTGTTTGAGCACCGCGGCGCGGTTTGGCACACCGATCAGATTCATAAACTCGTCCAGCGCGTTCCAATGCTGCCCCGCCACCAAACCATTCCAGACATTACGCAAACAGTTCCAGGGAATGGTGTGGTGCCAGGTTAGCGTGATAAGCGGTTTGGTTGACGCATGTTGCCAACGGCTCGGTTCACTGCCCCGATCGCCTCTGATAATCCCATCGACTTCTAATGGCATAGCTGCCCCTCTTCTGGCTGAAATGAAAAATATGCGCAAGGCCGGTGGCCCGGTTGGCATAAAAACGTCAGCTAAAATCGTAGCAGTTCAGACTGGGATGGCAATAAAACGCAAAGCACGCTCTGCAGCCGGCCGGTAACCGCAGAACGTGCCCGAAAACGGTGAGTTTAAGATGAATTATCTGACCACCATCACCGAAATATTGGCATGGCGAACGATAGCGGCGGCATTGGACCCCAGCAGATAGGTTTTCACGCTCGGGCGACGCGAACCGATGATGATCAGATCGGCGTCGATCTCTTCCGCCAGTTCCAACACCTGATCGCGTGCAGAACCGAAGCTGACGGTGTAATTGAGGCGATCCAACGGCAGATCGATTTCCGACATGATTTTCTTCAGTCTATCCACCGCCTTCACCTCCGCCTGATTCTCAAACTCCTTGAGGCCGAACGAATAGGCAGTAACAAAAGCCGAGGCATCCGGCAGCGCATGGAAGAAATGCACTTTAGCGCCGGACATCTTCGCCAAATATTCCACATGCTTCAGCGCATGCTCGGTCAACAGATCCTCTTCAATATCGATCGGCACTAAAATAGTCTTGTACATATCACGTCCTTTCTATGTAAACCGGGTGCCAACAGAATACTGCCGCGCACGGGCGCGGTGAATCGCTTTATCACGCTTTTGTGATCGAGGGGTAAATACTGACAAGGATAGTTTTTAATTTAACAAAATATAAACATTACACCGATAACGGATAGGCGATTAATTATTTATTACTCGAGATTAAATTAGCTGTAAATAAACCGCTTTGGCGGTAGCGGCGGTCTTATTGGCGACAGAAAGCTTTTTAATCGAGTTGCCGATGTGGAAATTGATCGTGCGCTCGCTCACCCCCATCAACAACGCGATCTCTTCCGCCGTTTTCCCTTCGCTGCTCCAGCGTAAAATGTCTTTTTCGCGCAGCGTCAACACATCTTTTATCGCGTCATCATTCACCGATATCAAGGCCTCCCGCAGCGTTTTATGGGCGGTTTGCGCCAGCCAAAGGAAAAAAGTTTCATTTGCCGCACGCGCTTGCGGCGTTTGCTCAGGTAGCGCTTTACCGGCAAACGTCAGGATCCCCAACCTGCCATAGCAATCCTTGACCGACTGCGACCAACCGGCGCACAAGCCGAATTGCGCCATACGCCGCCAAAGCGTCGGCCGCTCATGATAAAAGCTTTCGTCCCACTGAAACTGCAGCGTGGAATGGTGAGCACGCTCAATAACCGGATCCTGCAAATATACCCGCTGCCGCCGATAATCCTCGAGATAGTTCGTTGAAATATTCCCTTCGATCAGCATCTTGGGGCTGCTGGCCGGATAACAGGAAAACACGATGTAGGAGAAATAATCAAACCCCAACGCCTCGGCGCAGGGCCCCAGCTGCGTCAGAAAGCATTCGCGATCGGCCAGGCTGCCAATCACCTCCGCCATGAGCCGTTGAGTGCGGGTATCCATAACGCAGATTCTCCAGATAGCGATGCCGATTTATCGATAGGTCAGATTCACTATAGAATATCGCCGCCCGGCGCCAGTAGCCGTTTCATATAATAAAAAATACCAACGCTATAACGAAAACAGCTATTCCCCTTAAAATAAGCCTTTTTATTGCGCCGAACAGGAAAACTACGCGAATAGCATACTCTCCTCGACACGTAAACCTGTCATTTCTACCGTTAGACAGCCAGGACACCACCAATTACTTTCCAGACAGGCACCCAGTGCCGCCGTAAATCCAAAGAGATAATAAGCATTTGCGAATTTCGCATGGCATACAGTGACGGGGATTTTCTATGGCAGAAAGTAATGCGGCAATTCAATCGGCTGCGATTATCGGCGCGGGAACGATGGGCAGAGGCATCGCTTATCTTTTCGCGCAAAAAGGCATTCCCACGATGCTTTATAATCGCAACGGCAATACCCTCAATCAAGCTCGCGAATATATCGCGCAAGACCTGAACAAGAAAGTCGAACAGGGCAAGATCGCGCTGCGGGATAAAGACGCGGTGCTGGCCAATCTGATGTTCACTTCCGTGTTTGAGGCCATCGCCGACAGCGAGCTGGTGATAGAAACCATCGCCGAGCAAGAACAAACCAAACTTGAGGTGCTGGCGGCCATCGCCGCAGTGGTCAAGCCCGACACGCTGATCGCCACCAATACCTCCTCACTGTCGCTCAACAAGCTGGCAACGGCGGTAACGCACAGCGAACGCTTTATCGGTTTGCATTTTTTCAACCCCGCGCCGCTGATGAAGCTGATTGAAATCATTCCGGCCTACTTTACCGCGCACGCCACCACGGAACGCTGCCGCCAACTGGTGGCGGCGTTGGGGAAACGCGATGTCGTCTGCCAGGCCACGCCGGGGTTCATCGTCAATCGCATGGCCCGCCCCTACTACCTGGAAGGGTTCCGCCTGTTGGAAGAACATGTGGCGCGCGCGGCGCAGATCGACCGCGCCCTCAAGGCTGGCGGGCGCTTCCGCATGGGGCCGCTCGAGCTGACCGATTTTATCGGCCAAGACATCAACTATCAGGTCAGCCGGCAAATCTGGCAGGACATGCAATACGACCCGCGCTATACCCCTGGTCATCTGCAGCGTTCACTGGTCGATGCCGGTCTGTTGGGGAAAAAGAACGGCCGCTCCTATTTTGCCGCCGAAGAAACCGCCCCGCCGGTGACGGCCGCCAACAATGCAGACGTCGAGACGCTGCGCGTTTACGGCGAGCACCCTTTTTTTACCCTGTTGCAGCAGCGAGCCGCGCTTCAGTGGCCACAGCTGCGCGTGGAACAACGGCCGGCATTACCGGGGCTGGGAGCGGCCGTCCAGATCAATGACGCTTTCACCGTCAGCATCACCGATGGCCGCACGGCGAGCCAACTGGCCGAGCAGACGGCAGCGGATGCCTTTGTGGTCGATGTCGCCCTGAACTACGCCGACACCACGTATCTGGTGGCGGCGCACAGCCGCCACGCTTCTGCGGCCAATAAGGCGCTGTTTTTACGCCTGCTGCACACGGCAATCCCGCAGGTTGAATTTATCAAGGACTCTCCGGCGCTTATCGTCGCCCGCGTCCTCAGCAGCCTGATCAATGAGTCGGTGATCATGGTGGAAAGCGGCGTCTGCAGCCGGGAAGACATCGATGTCGCCGCCGTCGCGGGCGTTAACTACGCCGGCGGCATTTTCGACTGGCTCGGCAAACTGGGGGAGAAAAACGTCAGGACGACGCTGAGCAATCTGGCGCAGCTGCTGCACGCGGCGCGCTATGCGCCGCATTACACCCTTCTGCACGCCGCGCAACCGGCGCTGACGACCACGCCTTAAGGATCCATGATGAGCATTAAAGATGACGGCGTTTATCTGATCGACGGCACGCGCACGGCGATCGGCGCCTATGGCGGCAGCCTGGCGCATACCCGCCCCGACGACATGGCGGCGACGATCATTCGCGGCCTGCTGCAGCGCCATCCGGCGGCGGAAGCCGATCTGGACGAAGTGGTCCTGGGCTGCGCCAACCAGTCCGGCGAAGACAACCGCAACGTCGCCCGCATGGCGGCGCTGCTTTCCGGGTTGGATCCGTCGGTGCCTGCCATCACCCTCAACCGCCTTTGCGCCTCCGGGTTGGATGCGGTGATCTACGCCGCGGCGAAAATCCGCAGCGGCCTCAGCGAACTGATTCTGGCCGGCGGTGTGGAAAGCATGAGCCGCGCGCCCTATGTGCTGAGCAAAGGCGAAACGCCGTTCGACAAAGGCGTGAAGCTGTACGACACCACGCTGGGGTGGCGCTTTGTCAACCCGCGGCTGGCGGAGCGCTACGGCAGCGATCCGCTGGGCATCACGGCGGAAAACGTAGCCCAACGGCAACATATCTCACGCGAGGAACAGGACCTGTTCGCGCTGGCCTCGCAGCAGAAGGCCCGCCGGGCGATCGAAAGCGGCCGGCTGGCGCGGGAAATCACGCCCGTGGACGTGCCGGCCGATCGTAAAACGACCCGCACATTCGCGCAGGATGAATTTCCCCGGCTCAGCACGCTGCAACAGCTACAGGCGCTGAAACCGGCGTTCTCCGCCGGCGGTTCGGTCACGGCAGGCAACGCTTCCGGCATCAACGACGGCGCCGCCGCGCTGCTATTGGCTTCCGGTCGCTACGTGAAGCGCCAGGGGTGGCAACCGCTGGCGGAGATCGGCGACAGCGCGGCCGCCGGCGTGGAACCGGCGCTGATGGGGCTGGGGCCGATCGCCTCCACCGAGCGCTTGCTGCAGCGCGGCGGCTTCACCTTGAACGACTTCGACATCATCGAGATTAACGAAGCGTTCGCCTCACAGGTTCTGGCGGCGCTGAAACACTGGCGTATCGGCGCCAACGACGCGCGGGTCAACCCAAACGGCGGCGCCATCGCACTCGGTCATCCGCTGGGGATGTCCGGCGCGCGTCTGGTGCTGTCGGCAGCGCTGGAATTACGCGACCAACAGGCGAACAACGCATTGGTGACGATGTGCGTTGGCGTCGGTCAGGGGCTGTCATTAAACCTTAAAGCCGTTTAACACAAGGAACATACGATGAGCGTACTGAACATTCTTGAAGAAAAGCTGGCGGAAACCAAAAAACAGGGGCGTTTTCGCGAGTTCCTCAACCTTGAACGCGGCGTGCAGGACAAACCCTGGGCCACCAGCCACGGCCATCACGGTGAGCGCCGTCTCAACGTCTGGTGCTCGAACGACTATCTGGCGATGAGCCACCACCCCAAAGTGCTGCTGGCCACCACCGATGCGGTTAATCGGGTCGGGCTGGGCACCTGCGGCGCCCGCAGCATTTCCGGCACCTCGGTCTACCACAGCGAGCTGGAAACGCTGCTGGCCAGCGCCTACGGCAAAGAGTCGGCGCTGCTGTTCACCACCGGTTTCGGCGCCAACGATGCCACCTTATCCACCCTGTGCGACGCCATTCCCGATCTGATCGTGTTCTCCGACGAGCTGAATCACGCCTCAATGATTTACGGTATCCGCTACAGCAAAGCGGAGAAAAAAATCTTCCGCCACAACGATGTGGCACACCTCGCCGAGCTGCTGCAGGCCGCCGATCCGGCGCGGCCAAAGCTGATCGCTTTCGAGTCGCTGTATTCCATGGACGGTGACTTCGCCCCCCTGGCGCAGATCGTGGCGCTGGCGGAGCAGTATCAGGCGCTGACCTATCTCGACGAGATCCACTCCGCCGGCGTCTATGGCGAACGGGGGCTGGGCTACGCCGAACAACTGGGCCTGCTGGATAAAATCACCATTATTCAGGGCGGGTTCGGCAAATCTTACGGTGCGGCGGGCGGCTATATCGCCGCGCCCCGTTCGGTGGTGGAGGCGGTGCGCAGTTGGGCCCCGGCATTCGTCTTCAGCACCTCGTCGCCGGCGCCGGTGGTGGCCGCCGCGCTGGCCAGTTTTAAATACAACCTCGAGCATGACACCCAACGCAAACACCTGCTGGCGATCGTCGATCACCTGAAAACCGGCCTGCGCGCCGCCGGCATCCCGCTGGTGTCGGCAGACAGCCATATCCTGCCGCTGCTGGTCGGCGATCCGCACCGCAACAAACACATCAGTAAAGTGCTGCTCGATGAGCACGATATTTACGTGCAACCGGTCAATGCACCGACGGTGCCCGCAGGCAGCGAGCGGCTGCGGGTGACGCCGACCTCGGCGCACTCCCATGCCGACGTGGAGACCTTCCTGGCGGCGCTGGGACGAGTCTGGGCGGCGAACGATCTGCGGAGGGCGGGATGAAGTTAGCGGATTATAACGGCCATCTGATCACGCTCTGTCTGATGGCGACCGGCACGTTCGCCATCGGCACCGACGCCTTTATCGTCGCCGGCGTGCTCAGCGACATTTCCGATACCTTTGCCGTCAGCCCCGCGCAAGCGGGGCAGTTGATATCGGTATTCGCGCTGGCTTATATGCTGTTCGCCCCTCTCACCGCCTGGCTGCTGGGCAACGTCAACCGCAAGCATATCCTGCAGTTGGCGCTGGTGCTGTTCATCGCCGGCAACCTGGCCTGCGCCTGGGCCACCAGCTACCTGCAGATCTCGTTCGGCAGAGTGCTGGCGGCATTGGGGGCGGCTTGTTACACGCCGCAGGCCGCCGCCGCCGCGGTGGGGCTGGTGGCGGAAAAACGCCGCGGTCTGGCCATTTCCATCGTCTATGGGGGCATGACGTTGGCTATTGCGCTCGGTATTCCGTTCGGCACCTTTCTCGCCAAACTGATCGGCTGGCGTGAAATTTTCCTGTTCATCGCCCTGCTGGGGGCAATTGCGCTGCTGGGCCTGTCGCTGGCGCTGCGGGCCATTGCGCCACCGGGCAAGCATTCGCTGAAAGAGCGGCTCGCCCCGCTGAAACAAAAGGCGGTGCTGACCACGCTACTGATCACCTTTTTTGCCGTTTGTTCGGAACACATCGTCTATAGCTACGTCAGCGTGTTGCTGAAAAACACCCAGTTCGGCCCGCAGGCGATCCTGCCCCTCGCGCTGCTGGTATTCGGCATTGGCGCGGTGATCGGCAATTTTGCCTCCGGCGCGTTAACCGATGCCCTCGGCAGCAAGTTCGTGCTGCTGTTTTCCGTGGCGATCCAGACGCTGTCCCTGTTTCTGCTGGCCTTCTATGTCACTTCCCCCTGGTGGGTACTGGCCATCTTTCTGGTCTGGGGTATTACCGGCTGGATGTATCTGGTGCCGATCCAGCATCACCTGTTGTCGCTATCGAAACGCTTTGGCGCGCTGACCGTATCGCTCAACAGCTCGGTGCTGTACGCCGGCATCGCGGCGGGCGGCATGCTGGGCGGCCTGGCGCTCTACGCGCTGCCGGCCTATTACCTGCCGCTGTTTTCGCTGCCGCTCGGCGCCATCGCCCTGCTGCTGACGCTGCTGTTTTTCCGGGGAGAGACCAGCAATGAGTGAATCACCGCCGGTGCTTTACGAACGCCATGGCGAGCAGGTTGCGGTCATCACCCTCAATCGGCCGGAAAAAAAGAACGCCATCAACCTGCAGATGGCCGAGCTGATCCGCACCTACCTGCGGCAGGCAGATAACGATGACTCGGTGCGAGCGATCGTCCTGGCCGGTCAACCGGCGGTATTTTCCGCCGGCATGGATATCAACGCCTTTCATCAGGGTGAACTGCCCATCGTCACGCCGGAGGGGTTTGGCGGGCTGATCCATGCACAGATCGCCAAGGTGATCATCGCCGCCGTTGACGGCATCGCGTACGGGGGCGGATTTGAGCTGGCCCTGGCGTGCGATCTGATCGTCGCCGGCCAGAACGCACGCTTCAGCTTCCCCGAAACCGGGCTCGGGTTAGTCGCCGCACAAGGCGGGTGCGCGCGCTTGCCGGCGCGTATTTCCCCCTATGTCGCGCTCGACTGGCTGCTGACCGGCAGAACCGTCGGCGCACAGGAAGCGTTGTCACACGGCGCCATTTCCCGCATCAGCGCAAGTTCGGCCCGGGAAGAAGCGTTGCGCATCGCCGAGCAGATCGCCGGAAAAGATCTTGCCGCCAGCCAGGCGGTTAAGGCCATCGTGCGTCAGGGGCTGGCGCGGCAAGAAGCCCCCTCATTCGATTTTCAACAAGGCCCGGTCGAGCGCCTGCGTCAGGCTGCCGCCCGTCGATAATGCCCCAGCCGGTTCGCCTGAACCGGCATTTCCCGTTTGTCCTCCACCGCTCATTTTACGCAGCCCGCCTCTCGGCGCTGGGCTACACTGCCGGTAGCCCTAATGCGCTGATAAGGAAAAACAATGCGCCACTTGCCTCTGCTGACCCCCAGACTGATCCTGCGCCCGTTCACCGCCGACGATCTGCCCCACTTTACCGCCTACCGCAGCCACCCTGACGTGGCGCGCTATCAAAGCTGGAGCGACTACAGCACCGCCGAGGCACAGGCCTTTTTCGCACAGCAACGGCGGCTCGAATTCAACCGTGACGACAGCTGGTTTCAACTGGCGGTCGAACGCCGCGAGGACGGCGCGTTGCTCGGCGATATCGCGGTGCATTTCTTCGATGAGGGGCGCCAGGCTGAACTGGGCGTGACCTTCGCGCCCAGCCACCAGCGTCAAGGACTGGCGCGCGAAGCGATGACCGCCGTCATCGCTCTGCTGTTCGGGCCGCTGGCGAAGCACCGTATTACTGCGGTGGTGGACGCGCGTAATCTTGCCGCCGCCACGCTGTTCGGCAAACTGGGTTTTCGGCGCGAGGCCTATTGGCGGCAAAACGTGTTTTTCAAAGGCGCATGGGGCGACGAATTCGGTTTCGCCCTGCTGCAAAGTGAATGGCGGGAGAATGCAAGGCATGACGTTGCTGAATAAATACCTTGGGCAATACCAGTTCTCGGAACGGCATGCGATCGCCATCGCCGCGCCGCAGGCGCGGATCCTGGAGGCCGTGGCCGCTTATGATCCCAGGCACGATCGTTTCTTCCGCAGCATGATAGCGCTGCGCGAATTGCCTGCGCGGCTAATGCCGCGCCGAACGCCCACCCCGCCGCCGTTTGGCCTGCATAACTTTTGCCTGCTTGAGCAGGATGACAGCGCGTTGGTCTATGGCCTGATCGGCCGCTTTTGGCAGGCTGAATACGGTCTGGAGCAGGTCGCCGACGGGGCGGGCTTTCTGGCCTTCGCTCAGCCCGGCGTCGCCAAACTGGCGCTGGGTTATATCGTGAGTCCCCCCGAGGGTGGGCGCTGTCGTCTGGTGACGGAAACGCGCATCTTCTGCCCCGACGACGCCAGCCGGCGGCGGTTTACCCCCTATTGGTATGCTATTCGCCTGGTGAGCGGGTTGATACGGCGCCGTATGTTGCGCGCCATTAAAACCGCCAGCGAAAAGCAGGCGGTGAATCATTCACAGGGTTGATTAATTTAAGAGCATTCTTAGAGAATGAAAATCATTATCAGCCTATTTTTTAATCACAACAAGATAGTGTGAGAAGCCATTAACCCCGCCCCCTGCGGGGATTTTTTCGCCTATTTATCACCTGTTTCAGGAAATGCCTGCATAAACAGGAAGGTGCAAGGCTTGCGTTGATACTGATTGATCTGCGGCACCAGCCGGGTGAAATGCTCGGTCTGACAATGCGCGTCCAGGGCGGCGCGATCCGGCCAGCTTTCGATAAAAATAAAATGCCCAGGATCCTGCTGGTCGATGCACAGTTCATAACTGATGTTCAGCGGCTCTTGACGGGTTTTCTCCACCAGCTCGCGATACCACGGCATAACGGTGTCAATGTGTTCCGGGTGGATAAAATCTTCAGCGATGACCTTCAGCATGTTGCGCTCCTGCATTCTGTTTTGCCGTGCCTCACCTTATCGCCCTCACTCCCGAGATGAAAGCGCCATACTCCAGGTCTATCCCCGGGTTGCCAATTCGGTGATAGCGCACACAGATCTCGATCAAAGCGCTTGAACGCGCCCTGGCCCTGTGTGAACGTCTGATTAACAAAAAAGCAACACACCATTCACCATGGTGATGTCTGCATTAACCTGCCGACCCGATATGCGGCATTTTTTTCGCCCTTAAAGGCCTGACCATTAGACCTTTAAGGCTCACGAAGAAAGTCCGCTGTTACCGTCGTGTTGAGGGCAACGGCGCCAGGACGGTCCTTATGACCGACGCTTGTCATTCTCAGAAGAGAGGTTACCGCCAGTGAATCACGCCACCTATGCCGTTCCTGCGCTCAACGCAGCCATTCGCAAAACCTGGCGCAGACTGGTGCCCTTGATGTTCGCCATGTACTTCATCGCGTTTATCGATAGGGTTAACGTCGGCTTTGCCAAGGACGCGATGGCCATCGATATCGCGCTGTCGCAATCCGCCTTTGCACTGGGCGCCGGAATATTTTTTGCCGCCTATGCGCTGTTTGGCATCCCGGCCAACCTGCTGATGAACCGCTGGGGGGCCAAACGCTGGCTCAGCGCCACCACCGCGCTGTGGGGGGCGCTGTCAGCCTGCACCGGGCTGGTGACCAATGAACAGCAATTTATCGTTCTGCGGTTTCTGCTGGGGATCGCCGAAGCCGGCTTTTACCCCGGCATCCTGCTGCTGGCGTCGATCTATTTTCCCAATAAGGTGCGCGCCTCGGTTATTGGCATCTTCGTGCTTGGCGTGCCGGCGGCCCTGACGCTCGGCTCACCGCTGTCGGGGGCATTGCTGGAGATGCACGGCGTGTTGGGCAAGCCCGGCTGGTTCTGGATGTTCGTGCTGGAAGGGCTGCCGGCCGTCGCCCTCGGCGTCTTCGCCTTTTTCTATCTCGACGATAACCCACGGCAGGCCCGCTTTCTGACCGAGGAAGAACGCACGGCGCTGGTGACACAATTGGCCGATGAACAGCAGCAGACCGAAACCAGCAGCGTCAAAGCGGCGATGAGCAGCGGCACCGTTTGGCATCTGGCGTTGATCTACGGCACCCTGCAGATTGGCGTCTACGGCCTGATGTTTTTCCTGCCGTCGCAGGTCGCCTCGCTGATGGGCACCCATCTCGGCTTCAAGGCCTCGCTGGTGGCCGCCATCCCCTGGGCGTTCTCCGCGCTGGGCGTCTATTTCCTGCCGCGCTATGCCGACAGAAACACCGCCAGAAGATTACCGATCGCCGTCGGGTGCATGGTCGCGGCGGCGCTGGGGTTGGTGGTGTCTTCCTATGCCGGCCCTCTGCTCGCCATCGTCGCCCTGAGCTGCTGCGCAGTCAGTTTCCTGGCGGTACAGCCGATTTTCTGGACGTTTCCCGCGCAGGTGCTCACCGGCCCGGCGCTGGCGGCCGGCATCGGTTTTTGCACTACGCTTGGCGCCGCATTCAGCTTTTTAGCCCCGCTGATCCGCACCGAGGCGGAAGAGCGTTTTCACAGCCCGCATGCCGGGCCGTTGGTGCTGGCCGCCTTTTCGCTGCTGTGCGCCACGCTGTTGTGGGCGCTCAGAAACCGGTGCACCGACGTGAGCAAGCAAGACGCGGAGATCGCCGGATAGCGGCGCGTTATTTAACCCTTATTGAACCTGCGGATGGGACACTGGCACTCAGCCCTCTCGCTCGCAGGTGTTAAATGGATGAATTGACGCACATTATCGCCAAATACAGTCCGGAACCGGAGATGTTGCTGCTGCTGATTTTCCTGTTCGCACTGGGAAAGTCGGTGATCGTGGTGTCTTCCGCCCTGCCGCCCGCCTCGGTGACGCTGCTGATGGGCATCGTTGCAGGCAAGCATGCGCTGCCCCTCGGCGCGGTTTGGGCGGCCATCGCCCTCGGCGCCGCGTTGGGATCAATCTTGTCGTTCCACTGCGGCGCACGGCTGCACCGCCGAGATCTTGGCCGCCGGCTGCCGGCACGCTTTCACGCTCCGCTACGCAAAGCGCAACGTTCCTTGCAAAAGCGCGGGCTGCCGCTGCTGTTCGCCTCGCGTTTTCTGGCGGTGATGCGTTACACCGTGCCGCTGATGGCCGGCATGCTGCAACTGCCAGCGCGGCGCGTCTATGCCACCGCCGCGCTCTCGGCCGCCGTCTGGGCGCTGCTCTTGATGTCGGCGGCGCATTTATTCCCCGTTTCCTGACCTGAAAGATTCTTGGGCAAATGGCTCTCCCCTCCGCCGAGGTTGCGCCAGCGCACAGCCTCTCTTGCCGTATAAACTGCGGTGCGACACCGCAGTTTGCGCCAGATCACCTTTCTGAACATCAGTCGAAAAATGCGAATTTTTTTGCAAAAAGCGCGCTTAAAACGGCGCAATGAGGAAACAAGCAGAGAAAAGCCTGAGCGTAACACGCTGATTTGGTTGGTGGGTCGTACAGGGTTCGAACCTGCAACCAATTGATTAAGAGTCAACGGCTCTACCGACTGAGCTAACGACCCAACGCGGTAAATTGTCCTCCTCGTCGGCGGCGCTGTCAAACGCTTACACTCATTACTTTTTCTCATGTGAATTTTACAACCCTTTGTTTAATCAACGAGATAAGCCGCATAAGGTCTATTAATCCCCTCTTTTGAAGAGTAATCTTCCGCTCCCTGAACGTCCGATTTGCCTCCTCCGTGTAAAGAGTGATCGACTTTTATCCCGCGTATAAATGTTGTAAACATGTTGCACAAAGGTGGCGTTATTGCACTACCTTACTAAAGCCGGATCAACCGGATAAATGTATAAAAAAGAGCCACTTCAGAGCTCACGACTTCACTAATGACAGGTAAAACAGGACATCATCAGATGGTAGATCACTCTAAAATAGCGACTGACGCGACGCCCGCTTCAGAAGATCATCTACGGCGAAACCTCACTAACCGACATATTCAACTGATCGCCATCGGCGGCGCCATCGGCACCGGTCTGTTTATGGGCTCCGGTAAAACCATCAGCCTGGCCGGCCCCTCGATCATCTTCGTGTACATGATCATCGGCTTTATGCTGTTCTTCGTGATGCGCGCCATGGGCGAGCTGCTGCTGTCCAATCTGGAATACAAATCGTTCAGCGATTTCGCCGCGGATCTGCTCGGCCCGTGGGCCGGTTTCTTCACCGGCTGGACCTACTGGTTCTGCTGGGTGGTCACCGGCATCGCCGACGTCGTGGCGATCACCGCCTACGCTCAGTTCTGGTTCCCCGAGCTGTCGCAGTGGATCGCTTCACTGCTGTGCGTGCTGTTGCTGCTCGGCCTTAATCTGGCGACGGTGAAAATGTTCGGCGAAATGGAGTTTTGGTTTGCGATGATTAAAATCGTCGCCATCGTTGGGCTGATTGTCGCCGGGCTGGTGATGATCGCCATGCAGTTCCAGTCGCCGACCGGCACCGTGGCCTCATTCACCCATCTGTGGAATGACGGCGGCATGTTCCCGAAAGGCACCAGCGGCTTCTTCGCCGGCTTCCAGATCGCGGTATTCGCCTTCGTCGGCATTGAACTGGTGGGCACCACCGCCGCGGAAACCAAGGATCCGGAGAAGTCGTTGCCGCGCGCCATCAACTCGATTCCGATCCGAATCATCATGTTCTACGTGTTCGCCCTGATCGTTATCATGTCGGTGACGCCATGGAACTCCGTGGTGCCTGACAAGAGCCCGTTCGTTGAACTGTTCGTGCTGATCGGCCTGCCGGCCGCGGCCAGCGTAATCAACTTCGTGGTGCTAACCTCCGCCGCCTCCTCCGCCAACAGCGGTGTGTTCTCCACCAGCCGCATGCTGTTCGGGCTGGCGCAGGAAGGCGACGCGCCGAAATCGTTCGCCAACCTGTCCAAGCGCGCGGTACCGGCCAACGGCCTCACCTTCTCCTGTATCTGCCTGCTGGGCGGCGTGGTGCTGATTTACCTGATCCCGAACGTGATGACGGTCTTCACTCTGGTGACCACCGTATCGGCGATTCTGTTCATGTTCGTCTGGACCATCATTCTGTGCTCGTACCTGGTCTACCGTAAACGACGCCCGGCGCTGCACCAGAAATCGATCTACAAAATGCCTGCCGGCAAACTGATGTGCTGGGTGTGCATGGCGTTCTTCGTGTTCGTGCTGGTGCTGCTGTCGCTGCGCGAAGACACCCGTCAGGCGCTGATCGTCACCCCGCTGTGGTTCATCGTGCTCGGCCTGTCTTACGTGTTCCTGCGCAAGAAGAAAACCGCGTGATGCAAAAAGGGGCGGATCTCTCCGCCCCTTTCTTTACGCCTCTGGGCTAATCCGCTTCCGTCGCCACCGCCGCTTTATCCTTGCGCCGCACGCGCAGCTCGCTGACCACCACCCCAATCACGATCAACGCGCCCCCCAATAGCGCCACGCCCGGTAAACGCTCACCGGCGAGCCGCCCGACGATGCCCGCCCAGACCGGTTCACCGGCGTAGATCACCGTAGCGCGCGTGGGTGAAACGCTGCGCTGCGCCCAGTTCATGGTCAGCTGAATCAACGCGCTGGCCAGCCCCAGCCCTATGGCGCTGTACAGCAGGTAATCCGAATACGGCGGCGGCGACTCGCCGGTCGGCGCCATCATCAAAAATGAGGCCAGCGAGGCGGTCGCCAGCTGCACGATGGTCACCCGGCGGATATTCACCTTGCCGGCGAAAGCGCCGATGAGGATGATCTCTGCCGCCATGCCCAGCGTGCCGGCCAGCGTCAGAATTTCGCCGAGGCTCAGCGTCATGTCGGTGCTGCTCGGCGCCGCCAGCAGCATCAGGCCGGTAAAGGCCAGCAGAATACCGATCCACGACATGATGCCGGGGAACCGCCCCAGCACCAGCCATTGCAACAGCGGCACGATCGGCACGTACATGGCGGTGATAAACGCCGATTGGCTGCTGGTGATGGTCTGCAGGCCGACAGTTTGCATGCTGTAGCCGAACATGATCGCCAGCCCGATCAGCACGCCCGCCTTCAGTTCATACAGGGTCAGGCCGCGCAGCACGCGCAGCGAAAACAGCGTCAACGCCAGCGTGGCGGTGGCGAAACGCAGGCCGACAAAAAAGAACGGCCCGCTGACTTGCATCGCGTGGTGCACCGCCAAAAAGGTGCCGCCCCAGATCATAGTGATGAAAATCAACACCGCTTCCGGCAGCCTGATCTGCGGAACCACGGCGGAAATAAAGGATTTTTTTGCTGCTGACACCGGCTTGCCCTTCCTGCTGAGTGCAATATAATGCACAGATCCTGCCAGTATGAGATAAAGTCCGGCGATGAGCAATACGGCGCATAACGCGAAAACCGATCCCCCCAAAGTGCTGCAGTACCTGAGCAGCAATCTGCGCGGCTACCGCCAACAGGCGGGCCTGAGCCAGATGGCGCTGGCCGAGCTTTCCGGCGTCAGCCGCCGCATGCTGGCGGGCATCGAGGCCGGCGATCGCAACGTCAGCCTGGCGGTGCTCGACAAGATCGCCGCCGCCCTGGCGATTTCCTTTACCGATCTGATTCAGGCGCCGGAAGCGCGCGGCAGCCACCTGGTGGGAGAGTTGGCCTGGCAAGGCGCACAGCCGGGCAGCCAGGCGCTGTTCGCCGCCAGCGTGCCGGCGCGCCAACGGGCCGAGCTGTGGGAATGGACGCTGATGCCGGGCGAGCGCTATGACTCGGCGCCGGACGCCGAAGGCTGGAGTGAAATGATCTACGTGATTGCCGGCACCCTGACGTTGGAACTGGAACAAGGCACGCTGACGCTCAGCGCCGGCGCTGCGCAAACCTTCAACAGCGATCAACGTTACGCTTACGCCAACCACGGCGATCTCCCGCTGCGCTTTATCCGCAACGTCGCCTTCTGACTGCCCGCCAGCCCGCGCCGGCGGCGGATGTCGTGTCGCTGTCGTGCCGCTGTCGTGGCGCCGCCACCCCGCGCCTCCTACACTGGATGACAGTGACAGCGAACTCGGGAGTGCATCATGCAAAAGTACCGCATCAGGCCGTTACGTCTGGAAAAAGGCTGGTCGCAGGAGCAGCTGGCGACCATCGCCGGCCTCAGCACCCGCACCGTACAGCGGATTGAAAACGGCGAACAGGCCAGCCTGGAAACCTTGACCGCGATCGCCGCCGCGCTGGGCGTGCAGGTCCGCGATCTCAACGCACAGCCGCAACAGACAATGGAGGAGGAGGAGCCTGACGAACAGCGCATTCGTCGCCAGGTCGCGGCAGAAGGCAAACTGCTGAGCATGGCGGTGCGTTTCGCCGTGATTGGCGTGATGTTGTTCGCCATTAATTGGTTTACCCACCCGCACTATCTCTGGTCGCTGTGGGCGATCGGCGGCATGAGCCTCGCGCTGATCATGCGGGCGGTGCGCACTCTGCTGCTGCGCAACGTCTTCAGCCGCTGGCAGGAACAGCGGCTGGCGCAAAAACTCAGGCGCCTGCCGTGAGCGTTAGCCACTCGGCCAGCCGGGCCAACGCGCTGCCCGGCACGATCGCCTGCGGCGACAGCAGATAATAGCCGCTGCCGTCGGGCGTAAAACCGAACGGCGCACTCAACAAACCGGCGGCCAGATCGTCTCGTACTTGCAACCACGGGCCGATCGCAATGCCAAGACCGGCGACCGCCGCCTGCAGGCTGAAATAGAAATGATCAAAGCGCTGCTCCGAATGCCCTGCCAACGTCATCCCCTGCTGCTGCGCCCAGTGCCGCCAGGCATCCGGCCGGGTGGCGGAATGCAGCAGTTTAGTGCCGGGCCGCAAACTCCGCAGGCTGCCCTCGGCGATCGTCATCCTTGCCAACGCCTCGGGTTGGCACACCGGCCCAACCTTTTCACTGAACAGCGCCAGGCTATGCACCTGCTTTCCCCAATCGAAGTCATTGCGCCTGATCGCCGCCGTAATGCCGTCATGGAACGAAAACGGCCCGCCACCGGCCACCAGCTGTAAGTTGATATCCGGGTGCGCCTGCTGAAAAGCCGGCAGACGCGGGATCAGCCAACGCATCAACAAGGTCGGTTCACAGGACAAGACCAGCGGCGCATCGAGCGCCTGCTGGCGCAGTTCCAGCGCGGTATGATCCAGAATGCCGAAAGCCTGCTGCGTCGCCTGAAACAGCTTGCGCCCCGCCGCCGTGAGCAGTACCCGCCGATGGCGGCGCTCAAACAACGCCACGCCCAGTTCCTCTTCCAGCGCCCGCACCGCCCGGCTGACGGCGCCGTGCGTCAAATTCAGCCCCTGCGCCGCCTGCGTAAAACTTTCCAGCCGCGCGGCGGCCTCGAAGCAACGCAGCCCGCCCAACGGCAACGGCCTGCCGGTTTTGCGTGAGTTTTTCTCACCGATATTGTCACTATTCATCGTTTGTCACCGAGAAAAATTACTCTTATAAATCAGTCACTCTATTGATAAACACCGCAAGGATAACTATGACTGAACTCATCGCTGTCGTCACCATTACTTTACTCGCCGTGATAAGCCCGGGGCCGGACTTTGCCATGGTCTCGCGCAATAGCCTGTTGCTTTCGCGCCGCGCCGGCGTCTTGACCGCCTGCGGCATTGGCGCCGGGGTGCTGGTCCATGTCAGCTATACGCTGATTGGCGTCGGCGTGTTGATTCAACAGTCGCCCTGGTTGTTTAACCTGCTTAAAGCCATCGGTGCCGCCTACCTGATCTACCTCGGCATTACGCTGCTGCGCAACGCGGCGCATCATGACGCAGCCCCCACAACAGCGCCGGCGGCCATCAGCGATTTCGCCGCCTTGAAAACCGGTTTTTTCACCAACGCGTTAAACCCGAAAACCACCATCTTCATCGTCAGCCTGTTCATGCAGGTGGTTTCTCCGCACACCCCGCTCGGCGTGCAAATCGGCTATGGTCTTTTTATCGCCGCCGTCCATATCTTCTGGTTTGCCGCCGTCGCGCTGCTATTTTCCGCACCGGGCGTCAATGCGCGCTTTTTACGTTTGCGCCGCGGCATCGATCGTACCTTTGGCGGGCTGCTGATCGCCTTTGGCGCCCTGCTGGCGATCGCCGGCATCAAGTAACGCCGCAACGCCAAGTTCGTCATTCGCTTCTATGCTTATCAGGGGTTTTTGTTAATCATCTGAGCGGGGTACGGAACATGACGAAACTGTTGGTGCTTTATTACTCAATGTACGGCCACATCGAACGCCTGGCGCAGGCGGTGGCCGAAGGGGCGAATCGGGTCGATAACGTGGACGTGACGGTCAAACGCGTGCCGGAAACCATGACGCCGGAAGCCTTCGCCAAGGCCGGGGGCAAGCAACACCAGCAGGCGCCGGTCGCCACCCCGCAAGAGCTGGCGGACTATGACGGCATCATCTTCGGTACGCCGACCCGCTTCGGCAATATGGCCGGGCAAATGCGCACCTTCCTCGATCAGACCGGCGGCCTGTGGGCGTCCGGCGCGCTGTACGGCAAGGTAGGCAGCGTCTTCTCCTCCACCGGCACCGGCGGTGGCCAGGAACAGACCATCAGTTCGACCTGGACCACGCTGGCACACCACGGTTTCATCATCGTGCCGATCGGCTATGCGACGCAGGAGCTGTTTGACGTTTCACAGGTGCGCGGCGGCACCCCGTATGGCGCCACCACCATCGCCGGCGCCGACGGTTCGCGGCAGCCGAGCAACGAAGAGCTGACCATTGCCCGTTATCAGGGCGAACACGTGGCCAAAATCACCGCCAAGCTGAAAAGTTAAGCGCCCTCCAGCCTCGTGATCCAAAGGGCCGCGCATTCGCACGGCCCCATCTTGTTGCCGACCCGCCGCAAGGTTAGAATGCCCCTCCCCCGGCCATTCAGCGTCTGAAGGCCAGGCCCGAATTCGTTCTGCCCGTCACTCATCCGCTTTCAGCCCGAGGACGGGCGTTCTGTTTTTTGCGCACAGCGAAGGGAATAAGTCAGTGTCTAAAGATTTTGATGAACTAATAAGAGACATGGATCTTATTATTGAAAATGTAGACAGCTTCAAGGCTCTGGCTCCGCGCGCGCCCGAGCCGGCTCCGGCCCCGCCGCCGCCGGTTCATCACTACGACTCGTTCTGCGAAAACATCGCGCTGAAAGTCGTCTTAAAGGTGCTGCTGTCTTCGGTGGACAAAATAGTCAAAGTGCAGATCGCCAACAAGGTCGAGCAAGAGATCGCCCAGATCGAACAGCAGGTGGTGCGCGCCGGCGGCGGCCCGGTGTCACCGGGCGATCTGGCGCAGATGACGCACTACGTTCGCCGCACGGTCAACGACCTGCTGGAATAGCGTTCTCCCCGCCCCTCCACGCCATGCTTATTCGGCGATATGAATTTTTACGTTATTTTTATATCGCCTGTTTTATGCTTGATACACTTCAAAAAATTGACGCATCGTCGGCGGGCACTCCGAGCAACAGCATGGTCAAAACCAAACAAATACTGGTCGTTATTCATCTTTGCAGCTTTTTAGTCCTTCTTTACAGCCTTTCAATGATCCCGCCCCTGCTGATGGGCCTGCTGTATAAAGAAAAAAGCGCCTTCTCGTTTTTCTATACTCTGGTGCTCGCCGCCACGCTCGGCGGATTAGGCTGGCTCGGCACCCGGCAGTCAAAAGTGCAGTTGCGCACCCAGGACGGCTTTCTGATTATCGTGATGTTCTGGCTGTTGTTTTCCGCGATCAGCGCCCTGCCGCTGTGGCTGGATGACACGCTGAACGTCCGGCTGGTTGACGCGATGTTTGAAGGTGTCTCCGGCATCACCACCACCGGCGCCTCGGTGCTGAACGACGTTTCCAGCGTGCCCAAATCATTCCTCTACTATCGTTCGCAGCTTAATTTTATCGGCGGTCTGGGGGTTATCGTGTTGGCGGTGGCCGTGCTACCGCTGCTGGGCATCGGCGGCGCCAAACTTTATCAGTCGGAAATGCCCGGCCCATTCAAAGAAGAACGGCTGACGCCACGCTTGGCCGATACGTCGAAAAATCTGTGGTTGATTTACCTTGGACTGGGGTTGGCCTGCACCGTCGCCTTTCGCCTGGCGGGCATGCCGTGGTTCGATGCGTTGTGCCACGGCATCTCTACCGTCTCACTCGGCGGATTTTCCACCCGCAATGAAAGTCTGGGATACTACGACAGCTCAGCGGTGGAAATGGTCGGCGGCATTTTCTCTATTCTGGCGGCGGTGAACTTCACGCTCTATTTCGTCGCCATCGGCCGCCGCAGCGTGAAACCGCTGTACCGTAACCCAGAGCTGCGCTTTTTCCTGTTGATTCTGTCCATCGTCGTCGCGATCGTGTGTATCGAGCTTTACCGTTCGGGCATGTACAGCGTCAAAGACGCCTTCGTACATGGCTTTTTCCTCACCAGTTCTATGATGACCGACAACGGCCTGGCGATCGCCGATTACATCAAGATCCCGTCCCATACCATCATGCTGCTGCTGGCGGCGAGTTTCTTCGGCGGCTGCGTCGGCTCTACCTGCGGCGGCATTAAAGCGCTGCGTTTTCTGATCATGTACAAGCAAAGCCGGCTTGAGATCAATCAACTGGTGCATCCCAACGCCATATATACCATCAAGGTCGGTAATGCGCCGATCCAGGATCGGGTGCTGCGCTCCGTTTGGAGCTTTTTCTTTCTCTACGTGCTGTTCACCTGCCTGTTTATCTGGCTGCTGAATCTAATGGGCTATGATCTGGTCACCGCCTTCGCCACCGTCGCCGCCTGCATCAATAATATGGGGCTGGGATACGGGGAAACCGCCGCGGGTTTCGGCACGCTAAATGATGCGGCAAAATGGCTGATGTGCGCCGCCATGCTGCTCGGGCGCCTCGAGATCTACCCGATGTTGATCCTTTGTTCACGCGCATTTTGGCGTTTTTGATCCGCCTAACAATGCGCAGGATGCCGTTTCGTTTTGCCATGACTGACACATTCACAACATGAATATGTTGCATTGTTGTATTCGTTTCACTGCGATAAGTTTATTTTACTGTAAATATATACAGTATTTTTTAACTTATTGAGGATATGAATATGCGCTTTAACAACAAGATGTTGGCCTTGGCCGCCCTGCTGTTCGCCGCGCAGGCGTCGGCCGACACGCTCGAATCCATCGACAACTGCGCGGTCGGCTGCCCGACCGGCGGCAGCAGCAACGTGTCTATCGTGCGTCATGCTTATACGTTGAACAACAACAGCACCACCAAGTTCGCCAACTGGGTGGCCTATCACATCACCAAAGACACGCCGGCCAGCGGCAAGACGCGCAACTGGAAAACCGATCCGGCGCTCAACCCGGCGGACACCCTGGCGCCCGCCGATTACACCGGCGCCAACGCCGCGCTGAAGGTCGATCGCGGTCATCAGGCGCCGCTGGCCTCGCTGGCGGGCGTTTCCGACTGGGAATCGTTGAACTACCTGTCCAACATCACGCCGCAAAAGTCCGATCTGAACCAGGGCGCCTGGGCGCGGCTGGAAGATCAGGAACGCAAGCTGATCGATCGCGCCGATATCTCCTCGGTCTATACCGTAACCGGGCCGCTGTATGAGCGCGATATGGGCAAACTGCCGGGCACCCAGAAAGCGCACACCATCCCCAGCGCCTACTGGAAGGTGATTTTCATCAACAACAGCCCGGCAGTGAACCACTATGCCGCTTTCCTGTTCGATCAGAATACGCCGAAGGGCGCCGATTTCTGCCAATTCCGCGTGACGGTGGACGAGATCGAGAAACGCACCGGCCTGATCATCTGGGCCGGTCTGCCGGACGACGTGCAGGCTTCGCTGAAGAGCAAACCCGGCGTTCTGCCGGAGTTGATGGGCTGCAAAAACTGACGGAAAAACCCGCCGAAGCGGGTTTATTCTTCACGCGGGCGCCGGCGGATTATTCCGTCAGCGCCTTTTGCGCGGCGGCCAACTCACGCTGACGAGGTGAGGCTACCGCGTGATCGCGCGCCAACAGCGTATACACCGTCGGCAACACAAACAGGGTAAACAGCGTGCCCACCAGCATGCCGGAGACGATCACCAGCCCCAGGCCGAAGCGACTGGCAGCCCCGGCGCCGCTGGCGAACAGCAGCGGGATCAAACCGAACACCATCGCCCCGGTGGTCATCAGCACCGGCCGCAGACGAATTTGCGCCGCCTGCAAAATCGCGGCGCGCCGCGTCAGCCCCTGATGCATCTGCAGCTCGTTGGCGAACTCCACCATCAGAATGCCGTGCTTGCTGATGAGCCCGATCAGGGTCACCAGACCGACCTGGGTATAGATATTCATCGTGGCGTAGCCCAGCGCCAGCGGCAGCAAGGCGCCGCAGATCGACAGCGGCACGGTGATAAGGATAATCAGCGGATCTTTCAGGCTCTCGTACTGCGCCGCCAGCACCAGGTAAATGATCACCAACGCCGCCAGGAACGCGAACGCCAGCGCGCTGCCCTCCTGGGTGTATTGGCGCGAATCCCCCTGCCAGTCGTGGCTAAATTCGGCCGGCAGCGCATTGGCCTGCCGTTCGAGGAAAGCCACCGCTTCGCCCATCGAAACGCCGGGCGCGGGAATCGCCTGCAGAGTGGCGGCGTTCTGCTGGTTGAACTGGGTCAGCTTGTTCGGTTCGACCTTAACGGCCACCGATACCACGGTGGAGAGCGGCACCAGCGTATTGTCCTGGGCGCGAACATATTGCCGCGCCAGCGCCTGCGGCGTCAGCCGTTGTTCGCGCAGGCTCTGCGGGATAACGTCATAAGCGCGCCCGTCCATCCCGAAGCGGTTGAGGTAGTTCTCTCCCACCAGCACCGCCAACGATTCACCGATGTCGCTCATGCGTATCCCCAGACTGTTGGCCTTGGCGCGATCGATGTGCACCTCCGCCAGCGGGTTGTTGTAGTCCAAATCGCTGTCCACCACCATAAACAGGCCGCTGTTTCTGGCGTTCTGCTTCACCTCCTCCAGGGTGCGGTACAGCTGCGGGTAGTCCTGCGGCGTACGCAGCACCATCTGCACCGGCAGCCCTCCGGTGGAGCCTGGCAAGGCGGGCAGCTGGAAGGCGAAAATGCTGGTGCCTTCAACATCGTTCACCGCCCGTTGCAGATCGGCCTGCACCGCCGACGCCGAGCGCTGGCGCGCCTGCCACAGCGTCAGGTTGATGCCGCCGATGCCGGACGCCGTGCCGTCGCTGCCGTTGATGATCCAGCGGCTTTCGGTTTCCGGCATGCGGTTGTAAACCTCGTCCAGCTTGTAGGCAAAGCGTTCGACATAGTTCAGGTTGGCCTGCTGCGGCGCCTTGATGGCGGTCAGTACGATAGCCTGATCCTCGGTCGGCGCCAGCTCGCGCTGCGGCATCAGGTACAATAGCGGCAGGCTGATCATCACCAGCAGCGCCAGCGTGCCGGTCAGCCAACGGTGGTGCAGCGAGAAATCCAGCGCGCGCGCATAGCGCCGCGTCAGGCCGCCGAAGAACCATTCGGCGGCGTGCGCCACGCGCCCTTCGCTCTGTTTGGCCGGCAGCAGGAGCGAGCTCATCACCGGCGACAACGTCAGCGCCACCACGCCGGACACCACCACCGCCCCGGCCAGCGTCAGCGCGAATTCGCGAAACAGCGCGCCGGTCAGCCCGCCCATCAGGCCGATCGGCGCATAGACCGCCGCCAGCGTCAGGGTCATGGCGATCACCGGACCGGCCACCTCGCGTGCGCCGATCATCGCCGCCGCCAGCGGCGTTTTCCCCTCTTCGATATGGCGATGCACGTTTTCCACCACCACGATGGCGTCGTCCACCACCAAACCGATCGCCAGAACCATCGCCAGCAGCGTCAGCAAATTGACGCTGAAGCCAAAGGCCAGCATCAGCCCGGCAGCGCCAAGTATCGACAGCGGAATGGTCACCACCGGGATCAACACGGTGCGCAGCGACCCCAGACACAGGTAGATCACCGCCACAACGATCGCCAGCGCTTCGAGCAGGGTATGCACCACTTCATCGATCGAGGCCTGAATAAAGCGCGCGGTCTCGAACGCCAGCGCCATCTTCACGCCCGGCGGCTGCATCTTGTCGATCGCCGGCATCAGGTGGCGGATGCCGTCGACGATCACCAGCGGATTGCCGGTCGGCGTGGGGAAGACGCCGAGGAACACCGCCGGTTCGCCATCCATCAAGGCGCTGGTTTCCGTGGCAGCGGCGCCCAGCTCCACGGTGCCGACGTCTTTCAAGCGCACCAGACCGTTGCCGTCGTTGCGCACCACCAGATTGCGAAACTCCTCTACGCTGGTGAGATCGGTATTCACCCGCACGTTGGCAACCACATACTGCCCTTTCACCTTGCCCGGCGCCGCCTGGTAGTTGTTGCGCCGCACCGCATCGGCCACGTCGGCAGCGGTCAGACCGCGGCCGGCCAGCCGATCGCTGTCCAGCCACAGGCGCATCGCCATTTTTTGCCCGCCGAACACTTCAACCTTGGCGACGCCGTCGATGGTGGTGAACATCGGTTCCACCACCCGCGTCAGGTATTCGCTCAGCGCCGGCGTGGACAGCGTTTTACTGGAAAAACCGACATAGGCCACGGCGGTGGCTTCACCGGCTGAGCGCTCAATCACCGGATCGTAAGCCTGCTCCGGCAGCTTATAGCGCACCTGGTTGACCTTGGCCATCACTTCGGTCAGCGCCTGGGTGGAGTCGCGGTTCAGCGCCATGCGCACCGTCACCACGCTGCGCCCCTGCACCGAGGAGGAAGAAAGGTAGTCAACGCCCTCGACGGACGACACCGCCTGAGCGATCGGCTGCGTAACAAAGCCCTGCATCAGCTCGGACGACGCGCCGGGATAGTCGGTGCTGATGGTGATGGTAGAGTTTTCCAGCAGCGGGTATTGGCGGATCGGCAGTTTGCTGAGCGCCAGCGCGCCGAACAGCAGAATCAAGGTGCTGACCACCAGCGCCAGCACCGGCCGGCGCACGAACAGATCGGTAAATGTCATCGGTCTCTCCTCAGGAACCGGCCTGGGCGGCGTTCAGAGCATCCTGCGCTACCGGCTCGGCCGCCATGCCGTCGCTCAGCTTGAGCTGGCCCGAAGTCACCACCCGGTCGCCTTCCTGCAGGCCGTTGACGATCTCGACACGCCCGTCGTTGCGCTCACCTACGGTGACTGAGACGCGCTTGACCGTCATGCCCTTTTCACCCTGCTGGGCCAGAAACACGGTATCGCCGTACGCCGTATAGGTCAGCGCCGTTTCCGGCACCGTCAGCACCGCCACGCGCTGCTGCTGCGTGACGCGAATGCCGGCGTACATGCCGGCCTTCAGCAATCCCTGGCGGTTAGTCAACGTCGCCTGCACCTGCACGGTGCGGGATTTGCCGATCATCGGATCGATAGCGGTAATGGCGGCGGGGAAAGCGCGCTCGGGATAGGCGCCGACCTGCACCGACACCGCCTGCCCCAACGCCAGTCCGGCGCTGCTTTGTTCGTCCAGCGAGAAGTTGACGCGCAGCGTATCGGCGTCCACCAGGTTGGCCACCGCCTCGGCGGCGTTGAGGTATTGCCCTTCATGCACGCGACGAATGCCGATGGTGCCGGAGAACGGCGCGCGAATCGCCTTTTGCGCGATTTTGGCCTGCGTTTCCTGCACCGCCCCGAACGCCATATCCCGTTCGGCCAGCGCATCGTCCAGCTGTTGCCTCGCGGTGGCGTTGAGGTTCATCAGCTTGCGCATGCGCGCCAGCAGCAGATCGGCATTGCGCAGTTGCGCCTGCAGGCGCACCAGCTCAGCCTGCTCGACCGCATCGTTGAGCTGCACCAGCAGTTGCCCCTGCCGTACCGTTTGGCCGGATTCGAACAGGATGCGCGTAATGCGGCCGCTGGTCTCTGCCGCCACTTCCACCTGACTGGCCGCCTCCAGCTCGCCTACGCCGGCGTAACTGCGCGCCGCCTGTTCACGCAGGGCGGGCGCCAGCGCCACTTTCACCGGCGGATAGGCCGGCGCGCCTTCGCTTTGCCGCGCGGTGGATCGCATCGCTACCGCAGCGACGGCGAGCGCCGCCAGCAGCGCGGCAATAATGAGGTATCGTTTCATCATGCAGCCTCACGCGTGTTGGCCAGCCGTTGACGCAAACGGCTGGCGATGGCCGTCACCCACAGCCCGCCGATCACCGTGATGTGTTCCAGCGCGAAGTAGAGGGAGATCTGCATGTTGGGAGCGGACATATTCCAGAAGGTGTGTACGATCACGATAGTCAGGATCAGGAACGCCGACAGCATGCCGGCGCCCAGCCACACCCAGCGGTTCAGCAAGATCAATACCGAACCTGTCAGCAGCACCGACGCCGACGCCAGGTTGAACAGCCAGGCCGGATGCAAACCGGCGGCGCGCATCTCCGCCAGGCTCCCTTCGATGTCGAACAGCTTGGCGAGCCCCGACGAGATGAAAATCACCATCAAGCACAGACGTGCGAGCAGCCAAAGCCAATAACTGTCCAGAGCGGTGTTGATAAAGCGTTGCATAACGGTTTCTTCCTGATTTTACAGCCGAGCCATCCTTCTCCCCGATAAGACGGGGGCAGGTCTTGAGAGATGCCGGTTGCCAAGCCCGGCAGGCTGAACTATAAAACCTCAGGTTAACTTGAGGTCAAGTTGAGGAAAGATAAAATGGCAAGAAATGAACCGATTGACGCCAATCGGCTATTGACCGTCGGGGAAGTGGTGAAACGCAGCGGCGTGGCGGTATCCGCACTGCACTTCTACGAGAGTAAAGGGTTGATTCAGGCGACGCGCAACGCCGGCAATCAGCGGCGTTATCCGTCGGTGGTATTACGCTATATCGCGGTGATCAAGATCGCGCAGCGCGCGGGCCTTCCGCTGGAAGAAATCCGCGCCGCACTAAGCCGCTTCCCCATCGGCAGCAAGCTGACCTCAGAACAATGGGGAGTGCTGTCCTCCGCCTGGCGCAAAACGCTGGATGAGCGTATTCAACGGCTAACGGTGCTGCGCGACCATCTCGACAGCTGCATCGGCTGCGGCTGCCTGTCGCTCACCGACTGCCCGCTGCGCAACCCGAACGATATATTGGGCCGGCAAGGGGCCGGCGCGCATATTTTCGAACACCCGGATGGGCAATGATAAGCGGCTAGGCAACCGGCATCATGGAAAGGCGGCGATTGGCTTCGGCGAATACCGCGACGCTGTGATCGATAAATGCCCGCACCGGCGGCAACAGGCCTTTGCCGCTGGTGAACACCAGGTGAACAATGCTGTTCGGCGCACGCCACTGCGGCAGCAGGCGCAGCAGTTGACCCGTCCGCAATTCGTTGGCACACAAATGGATCGGCAAAAACGCTACGCCGATCCCGGCAATCGCCGCACTATGCAACGTACTGTAATCCCCGCAACACATCCGGGGTACATGTACGAACGTACGTTGATTGCCTGCATTGTCCTCGAATTCCCAGCGATCGCGATCCAGCCATTCTCCCATCGACAACGTCGGCAAACTGGCCAGCTGTTCGAACGACTGCGGCAAGCCGCCGGCTTTCTCCACCAGCTGCGCGCCGGCGACCAAAATGCGTTGCCGCACGCCAAGATCGCGTTTAATCAATGATTGATCCTGGTCGAAATGGCTCGTAATGCGAAACGCCACATCGATCTTTTCATTGATCAGATCCACATGGCGCTCATGGATCAACAGTTGCACGCGCACGTCCGGATAACGCGCCATAAAATCCAACAGCAGATGGGAATTATAATACTGCATCAAACCGGGCGGTGAACTGATGCGCAGGCAGCCGCTCACTTCGGCACGCGCACGGGCGACAATGGCATCGGCCGCCTCCAATCGCTCGATAATCGCCTCACACTGCCGATACACATCGCGGCCAATATCCGTGACGCGGAAACTGCGCGTCGAACGTTCGATTAACCGCGCACCGTAACTCGCCTCCAGACGAGCCACGCGTTTGCTGAGTTTGGATTTGGCCTCGCCGCTCGCCCGCTCCGCGGCGGCGAAACCGCCATGTCTCACCACCAAAGCAAACAGTTGAAGATCGTTCAAATCCTGCATGCCCCCTCCTTATCGTTTCCAGTTTGGAAACGATGCATTACGCTTTCAGGCACTACCGCGCCGGCACCCCGCTGCTTATCCTTTAGCATAACGAAACAAAAAGATTCAACCATAGCAAAGAACAAGCGTATTGCGATTGAGGAGAACATCATGAAGAACGTCATGTTTAAAACGATGCTGCTGGGCGCTTTTGTCTTTTCAGGCGCAACAATCGCGGCAACGCAAATCAATAGTCAACAGGCGGACGCCCTGACGCCGCGCCAAGTGATTACCGTTAGCGGTGCCGCGAATCTGAGCGATGCGGAAAAGATGTTGGCAGACAAAACCGACAAGACCGGTGCCCGTTACTACAAAATCATCGCGATCGTAGGCAATAACAAGCTGCACGCCAACGCAATGACTTATCAATAACCCTCTCCGGCAGCGGCAGCTGCCGGTTTTTTTGCCTCCCCATTCATCAGGGATAAATAATGTTCAACGTGGCCGAGGTGTTGAGTTCCCCCTGCGTGACGCCATCGCGCTGATAAGGGTAATAATAAGCGCCCATGCCGATGATGAAATGACTGTTCAGGCTGCCGCCGGCGGCGACATGAAACAGCGAGGTGGCGCTGCCGCGATCGACGTTGGAAGGCGACAATACCACCGGCGAGCTCGGCATGTCGCGCTTGACCAGGCGCAGCCCCACCCCTTGCGCACCACCCGCATTGGCATTGGTCAACACGCTGGCGTCGGAGGCCAGCAGGTTATTGCTGGACAGGAACATCTCAACGGCGCGATCGGCGATGCCTTCCTGCTGCATGTTCTGGCAGCTGATGTTCAGCGAGAACGGCGTGTAGCCGGGTTGATTGTTATTCAGCACCTGCGCCACGCCCATTTTGGGCAACCTGACCGTCAGGCCGGCATTGTCGAAACGACAGGTGGTGGTTTTGGGCGCGTATTTGATGTTCATCGGCTGGCCGTACATATCGCGTTCGTCATAAGGCCAGTTGCCGGTCAGGAGCCAACTGAGTATTTTCCCGACTTGCTGCAACAGCCAAATCGGCAATTCCCATATCTTTATGCCGGTAATGTCCGAGACCATCAGCGCGTCATCCAGCATCAGCGTATCCCCCGGCACCACACGACCATTTTTGGGCTTCGATTCTAACGAGTAGCGCACGGTCATCGGCGTATTTAACTCGGCGGCGGAATGTTCGCCGCGCTTTGACAGTTCACGATCGCCAATCTTATTGACGATTTGCGCGCGTATCCACTGCGTGCCGTTGTTAAAACCAAAAATAGCCGCATTCTTATTATCGGGCGACAGCTTGAGCGTATAGGTAAATTGGCTCGTTGAAGAACCGCAGTCGAAAGTGCCGACATATTGGGTGCTGTATTGCTCCTCCCACACCGGGGTGTTGGCATTCAGCTTATCGGAGAGATCGACATTCAAAGCCGGTGCAAATGAGATCCCTTTGCCAAAACAGGTGGCATAGCTATAGCCGCTGAACAGCCCGGACAGCAGCAGCAAAAAAATCAGCCTGATCATAGGTTCGGTTATCCTGTATTAGCGGCAAACGCCGGGCGACGCATCCAGCGCCAGAGTTGGTTTAGCGATGTGGCAACTGCCGTCGCGCAATTGCACCGTCAACGCCGTTGGCGGCTGTTCGGCGCGCAGGTACAACACGCTGGCCTGGCCGACAAAACCTACCGACCGATCGTTTTCATCCATCACTTCGGCGCCGAACGGCAGCGGCGCACCATCGGCGCGCTGCGCCCGCAGCTGGAATGGCCGACGTTGATCGGTCTCGAATTTCAGGTAGCTGACCGCGCCGTAGTAAGGCACATGGTTGGCGACGTTGCCGCTGATTTCCGCCCCGCTGCTGTGGCCGGTATCCGATAGCGTGACCGAGTTTTGCCGGTACGGCGTGGCATAAGGCACCAGCGCCAAACCCTGCGCATTGGTCACGATGCTTTCGTCGCCGTTGACCATCAGCCCTTCGGCCTGCGGCGCCTCGACCACCGTCATGGTGTTGCCGATCTCGTTCGACGCCAGCAGATGCCAGGGGATCGCCACCAGGCTGCCGCGCGCGCTGAGGCCGCTCTGACGATAATCGTTGCCTTCGCTGTAGGAGACGCCCAGCGTCGAGGCGCGAGCGCGATAGGCCGCATTGACGCTGGCCATATTGTCACCGCCGCTGCGATTGCTGCCGCTCAGCGAGTAGCTCAGGCGGTTGGACTCCAGCGCATTGCCGCTCAGGCTGACCGTGCTTTGCTGATAGTGGGAGTCTGTCGCAGACAGGCCGGTGCTGAGGTAGGCGTTGTTATCGAACACCGACAGCGGCAGGCTGAACGACAGGTAATAGCGCGTCTCTTCCTCATGCTGGCTGTTGCGCACCCGGCTGGCTGAAACGGAGTAGCTGACGCGCCCCAGATTGTTGGAGTACCCCAGCTGGTATTCGTGGCTTTTCGCATTGGCCGTCCAGTAATCACGCTGGGAGCCGGAGAAGAACAGCGTGCCCCCCCCTTCGTTAAGACGCTGGTTCAGGTTGAGCGTAAAGGTATTTTTCGGCCGAGCCGAACGCAGCGCATCCCAGGTGTTCATATCCAGTTCGGACACGCCCTCCTCGTCGCGCCAGCGATCAAACTGACGCTCCAGCTGGCGATAGCCGTCATTGGAGTAAATGGCGTCGGTAAAGCTGTAGTAACCGCGGGTGGAGTAGCGATAGGCAGCCAGCGTGAAGTTGGTCGCGGTGACATCGAGAAATTTACTGTAGGCGATACGGAAGCTCTGCCCGCTTTCACGGCGGTTTTTCAGGCGAGTATCGGCATGCGTCAGATCAATGGACACCGCCCCTATCGGCAGGTTCCAGCCGCTGCCGAGCAGCCAGGCCTGATAGTCGTCGCTCAAAATGCTGCCGGCATACCCCGTTACCAGATTGTTGAAACCGTACTGCAGGGTGCCCTGTACAAAGCCGGGTTCATAATCGGTATTGCTTTCGTTTACCTTGCCGGCCAGTACACTGTATTGGCTGACACCCTGTTTCAACATGTTGGGTACGGCTGAAAACGGCACGCTGAACGACTGCTCGCGCCCGTCAGCCTCTTTGACCGTCACCCACAGATCGCCCGCCGAACCGGTCGGCTGAATGCTGTCGAGGGTAAAGGCGCCCGGCGGCACGTTTTCCTGGTAGATCACGTTGCCGTTCTGCACCACTTTCACCAAGGCGTTGGATTGCGCCACGCCACGCACAATCGGTGAAAAACCCTGCTGCGAGTTGGGCCGCATGCTGATATCCGACGCCAGCGCCACCCCGCGAATGCGTACCGAGTCGAACAGCTCCCCCGGCGAATAAAAATCACCGGCGGTCAGGTTGGATTTGATGTCGGCGAACCCGCGCTGCAGATAACGCGTGTTGTTCTGCCACTGGCTCCCCCGCCCGCTGCCGTGGCGAAAGCTGCTGCTGTCGCGAAATTGCCAGCCGGCCAGATTGATCCCGGACTCCAGCCCGGTATAAAAATCGTCATTGTTGCTGCGATTGCCTTCGCCGCGCGCCTCGGCGTGGTAGTAGGTCGCGTTGTAGGCCAGCGTCAACGCGGAGATGCCACGATTCCAGAAAGCCGGATCCACGTACCCTGCTTCCGATCGGTTGACCCGCGCCTGCGGCACCGTCAACCGCAGGCTCAGCGCGCCAACGTCCATATCGAACCGCCCGCCCTGTACCAGCGCGGCGATCGACAGCGTCGTCTGGGGCGCCTGAGGTGTCGGCAATTGACTCAGATCGATGCCCAACCGCTGCGCATCCTGGTAGGCAATTTGAATATCGTCGCGTTGCGTGCCAAACAGCAGCGCGTAGCGCCCTTTCCAGTCATGATTGACATACACATCGATCTCCTGCCGGCCGGCCGGCATGTCATTGTTGAGGTAAAAACGCGAAAGATCGGAATCGCGCGATTCGCCGGCCAACAGCGAAGTATCGAACGTCACCGCCCAGGCCGCATCCGGCAACAAGAATGAAGAGGCGGTCAGCAGCGAGAGGACTTTTTTATTCAGCTTCATTGTTGTTCTTTCAGGTTAGTGTGCGGTGATGGCTTTAGACTTGTAAGCCCCCAGATCGTCGATATACATCAGGTCATAACGCGCGTTTTTACTGACCGATCGTTTGCTGGCGGCAAACTGGGTGGAAAACGGCGCAACCATCAGCGAATCAACCAGCAGATGCTTGTCCTCACCCTGGCCGATATTCGCTACCGTGATGAAATACGGGCTGTTGTTGATGACGTTGAACCCCTTGCCATTGGCTTGCAGCGTCAGTTTTTCCAATGCGTTTTCTACGCCGCGGATTAAAGCCTGCGGGCGGTAGAACAGCTTGATGCGCGATTTGATCGCCAGTTGCAGCGTATTGGTACCCTGCAGGTTTTCCGGCGTCGGCGGGATATCCAGCACGTTGAGATAGAACACCGATTCACGATCCGCCGCCAACGCGGCGCCGACTTTCTGAATGCGCAGCTGCTGCCCGCTGTTGCCGTTCACTTTCACCACCGGTGGCGACAGCAAAAACGGTACGTTGGCGGTTTCCGGGGTGGAATTGATGTCGCCGTCGTCGATCCAGGCCTGAACCAATGAGGGATCGGCACCGTTATTCAGCAGTTGGACAATCACATCCTTGTTGTTTGCCGGGTAGATCACCCGCGTACCGTTAACCACCACATTGGCCTGCGCGCCAACGGCACCGAGCAACAGCGCCGCTATCATCATATATTTTTTCATCGTTCCCCCGGGTAGCCAGGCCCATCAAGGGCCTGGCTTTCAGCGCGATTACAGGTAAGAAATGGTGTAAGTCACGTTGGAGCTCAGAGCGCCCACTTTTGCCGCTTCGGCGTTGGTTTTGTAGTAGTACGCGTCCAGCGTCAGGGTTTCTGAATCCGGTGCCGCTTTATCGCCCATGATGTCGGTGACATAAGGCACGTTCAGCTGGATCGGGGTGGAAGAACCGGTTTTAGCCAGAGAGAAGCCCACGTTCTTCGCAACGGAAGCGTCGTTCTCGTTGACCGAGTTGTTCAGCAAATATTTGCCGTCGGTGGAGATGTTATCCGCGGAGGAGAAGTAGATTTTCAGCGGGGTGCCTGCAGTGCCGGCCGCCGGCGAACAGCCGGAGAAGGTCAGCGAGAAGGACTTCTTGTTCTTGGTGATTGGCCCAACGGCGTTACCCGCGTCGGTCACCGAGATCGGGCTCAGCGCGACGGTGAAATCCGCGCTTTTTCCGCCGTTAATCGTACAGGTGGTGTCGGTAATGGCACCGGTAAAGTTAATGATGCCACCGGCGGCATTGTTTTCAGCAAAAGCCGTAGGGGCAGCGACCGCTGCCGCCATGATTGCAACAGAAAACATCTTCTTCATCATGAGATAAAACTCCATAACAGTTTGGTTTAAAAGAATAAATAAAAATCAGCCGCTGCCGGCGGGATAAAATAATCCCTCCCCGTAATACAGAGGCAAAAGGATGAACACATTCCTGTTTTTATAAGATCAAGCAATAGCGTTATTAATCACCCGAAAATAAAAACGATGAAAATAACGAATCTCTAGAGAACCTCCGAGAAACCGGATGAGATTTCCAGTAAGTTGTGCACCCGATTCTTCAATCCTATTTTGCGTAATGCACTGCATTTCTGCGTACTGACCGTTTTTACGCTTTTATCAAGAATCCTGGAAACCTGAGTCACCGTATAGCCGAAGGAAAGCAAAAGGAGCGTTTCCACTTCACTTTTCGTCACACAACTTTTCGTATGGCGGCCCACGCCTCTCTCAACGCTTCCATTCACTGCAGGGCGCTGCGAGATATTATCCACCAGAAAAGACAGCTCTTTACTGATGCCGGGGACACTGCCTTTTTTATCGAGCACGACGACATCATGCGAGACAGAGCGAAATAACAGACGGCGTTTCTCTTCCGTCGTCAAAAAAATCTTTACGCCATGAATAGCCGACAATAATGCCACAGCCATACTGAAGCGCGACATGCTTTTTACCGCATCATCGACGATCAGAATATCGTGGCAATTTCGCCCCATAGCCAAAGGCAGATCGTCATAGTAGGCAATAACGTGATCTTTATGAAAAACACTTGGCATCAATATTATTCTTTTTATCGCCTCTCTGAAAAAAATGTTTTCAGATACGATACCGATACTGAGCATACTTACTCCATCCATAGCCAAGGACAACGTCGATACTTTGCACTTAATACCTATCTTTTCTTGGAAAGTTCACATTACCGTTCGTGAGCGAACAATAAGCGATTGGCACATAAACAAGCGCCGTAAACACGAAGATAATTCTGCATCAAACCATAAAATACAGAAACATTGTTTTTATTAACCAAATTAATAATTATAATAATCTAAAAAAACAAATTTTTTAAGAATTTAACACCAAAAATAACATAAAAAACGGCAATGGAATGCATTTTAAGTTAGCCGAGAAAGTAAAAAGCCGCCTTCATTGAAGGCGGCTTTGGCTACGCCCCAGAGGAGCGTTCTAAGTTCGGACTCATAGAGCCCTCTCTTCACACTTCATGTAGCGATAACTGTTTATCATCCGCTTCATGCTTTTCTTGATACTTGACGTATTTACGGATCATTTTTGTATTCACACCTACGGTGTCTACGCCGTATCCCTTTGCCCAGAAGGTATTTCCTCATAGCCTATGCTTGCGTAAATAGGGAAATTTGCTGAAGGGCCTTATTGCTGTCCTACCCTTCAAGTAACCCATCACCTCTGATACTGGCAACTTCGGCGGTATCTTCACCAAAAGATGCACATGCTCTAACTGAACATTTAATTCAATAATTTGGATCTTCAGTTGCTCACTGAGTATCCATATCTGTCGGTACACTTCTTTCCCAACATTGCCTTTGAAAATTCTGAACGGCACTTAGGCGTCCAGACTATATGATATTGACGATGCCGCAGTACGTGAGAGGCTCTTTGAAACCTGCTCATGTTTAATTTCCTTATAATTTATATGGACAATGGATGGGGATTTTGGCATGAGTAGATTTTTACAGGCAGAGCCAAGACCGAGCCGATAACCACGCCCACAGGACATGGTTTTAAACCAGGAATAAAAAACGCCCTTGATTATTTATTTTTTCGCCCAGAATCTTGACCTATCTGAAGTTTCAATAAATACTAGCAGTGAACTACAGGCCTATATCATTATAAAAACCTGAATACATGAAATATATTATCGATCTCTGCGTGATCTATGACGCAAACGCGTGTAGTCTCCAACTCATTGATAATGATGAGTCATCAATACGGATATCCAACCCGGCTTCGCGCCTGTTAATTGAAATGCTGACTCATCCCAATATCCCATTGAAACGTGAGATGTTGATAAAAAAGGTATGGGAAGAGTATGGTTTTTCAGGCTCATCGATCAGTCTAAATGTAGCCGTCAGTGAAATAAGAAAAGCATTCAAACTTCTGGGTAGAGAAACTTCCCCAATAAAGACCCTGGCGAAAGTCGGGTTTTGTTTCACCGCTATGATTGAAATTTATCCGCCACCGCAGGTAACCGTCAGCGAAACGCCGCCTTCTTATGCTTCAGAGCCGCTTTCGCCCCTGGCTCCTGTTGCCGAACCACACCACGTGCCGCCGCAGAAAAAGGTAAAGGTTAGCGCTGTTGCCACTGTCTGCTGCGTATTTATTCCTCTGTTGATCGTAGCGACGCTTTATCCTATCGAACCTGCTGATCAACCTTGGGAAAATTTAGTTGCGTTAGGAAAAAAAGACAATTGCACCTTATATTCTCTGGATGCAGATAAACATATTGATGACGAACTGGAAAAGCGCATGGTCAACCAGGCATTAGAAGGCAGCGGTGTGGATTGTCTAGCCAGTAAGGTGGATATCTATTTTTCTTCCGAAAAATATACGTTGACTTCTAACACCTTCCTCGGTGTGTGTTATCTCGGCTCGCAAGATCGATATAACCACTGTGTTACCTACAAAATTCTCAATGGAAAATAAATGGCCGCATTGCGCAACCCAAAAATACTGATTATCGGATTTTTGGCAGTGATCCTCTTCATTATCCTGCTTCGTGTTTTAACACCCGCCGCACCTGTATATATCAATTGCCAAGCCGAAACGATCGCAAAAAAACGATTAGCTTCAGGCGATGACCTGGAACTAAAAATGACGGGCAGTTTATTCATCTATGACGAACATCACGCCATGATCGCTCAACGTGGGGACATTACCTTGGAAGGAAAAACCTACAAACTGGATAGAAAAATAAACTTTGATATAAAGAGGTTGGATCACGGGTTTTACATGACCACCCACCGAGAAATCAGCAAAGATCCCGACGATAACGCGCCGCATGAACTGATCAAAGAAATCCCCATGCTCTCTCTCCTCATTAAGAATGGCGTTTTTTCGATGCGTAAAGTGCGACAGGATGCGTACATCGTTCATGGCGTGCTTTTCCCGATCACGATATGCCATAGCAGAATGCTATAGAGAGACAGCGAAGAAGCATAAGGGGGCGCGCTCTTGGCAAACACGCCCCAGATGGCGGTTGGGGAGGCGGGAGGACTATTTTACCGACATATCCGTGCGGACGATGCCATGGTTTTTCATCACCTCTTCCATGGTGAGGTTCTCATCGTACGGCGTATCGTCCACCACGACGTCTTGCGGGCGGACATAAGGTTTGGTCGCGCGTTTGAACATCCACCACCATACGAACACCAGGAAAGCGCCGGACTTCAAAAAGATCATGGTCCATAAGGCGACTTGATACCAGTTCATCTCTGTCTCCATAAGAGCATTAAGCAAAATTGATAAGGCGGCGTTGCTTGTCGCAGCGGTAACGCCTGGCAACAGCAGGCATCCGAGCGGCCGGCCTTGATAGGTGCATAATCTCACCGACGCATGGCCCTTATCAATAGCCGATCGCGTTTCCTGCAGAAGCGCCCCGGTTTATCCGCACGCAAAAGCAAAAAACCCCGTGCTCAGAGAGCACGGGGTCAGAATGTATGGCGGAGGAGCAGAGATTCGAACTCTGGAACGGTTTCCCGTCGACGGTTTTCAAGACCGTTGCCTTCAGCCACTCGGCCACCCCTCCGCAACGACGCGCACTATAAACAGACCTTATTCGCTTGTAAAGCCCGAACGCGTTCAACCGCGCGAAAAATCGCCGCAGGCAAAGCAAGCGGCGATCAAACGAACACCCGCCCCGCTGTTGCCATAATGATAACTAAGGGTAAAGATTGGTAAACAAACTTTAATCAAGCCCTTGCGCTGCCTATCATCGGGATTATTTTGTGATGGCCTGATAAGAGAGAGCATTATGGACCGCATTGTCGTCTCATCTTCTTCGCGCGACTCGCTGCTCAGCACGCATAAAGTCCTGCGCAACACCTATTTCCTGTTATCCCTGACCCTGGCTTTCTCAGCCCTGACCGCGACCGCCAGTACAATGTTGGGTCTGCCTGCGCCAGGCTTGCTGCTGATGCTGGTCGGTTTCTACGGCCTGATGTTCCTGACCCATAAACTGGCCAACAGCCCGGCGGGCATTCTGGCGGCTTTCGCGCTGACCGGTTTCATGGGATACGCCCTCGGCCCGATCCTCAGTTCGTTCCTGAACGCCGGCGCGGGCGATCTGATCATGCTGGCGCTGGGCGGCACCGCCGCGGTGTTCTTCTGCTGCTCGGCGTATGTGCTGACCACCCGTAAAGACATGTCGTTCCTGTCCGGCATGATGATGGCCGGTTTTGTGGTGCTGCTGGTGGCGGTGATCGCCAACCTGTTCCTGCAGATCCCTGCTCTGCACCTGGCTATCAGCGCGCTGTTCATCCTGTTCTCCGCCGGCGCGATCCTGTGGGAAACCAGCAACATCATTCACGGCGGCGAGACCAACTACATTCGCGCCACCGTTAGCCTGTACGTGTCGCTCTATAACATGTTCATCAGCCTGTTGAGCATTCTGGGCTTCGCCCGCAGCAACTGATCGCGCGTTACGCATGCCTTCCAGGCCCCGCTCCGGCGGGGCTTTGTTTTTTGCGGCCGAAAAAATTTGCTAAACTGGCGGCCGTTCCGAATTATCCGTTATCGAGGCAGTATGTTGGAGTTTGAAGGTCAGGTTATCGACACTGACGCGCAGGGCTATCTGAAAAACAGCGCCGACTGGCATGAGGGCCTGGCGCCGCTGCTGGCCGCGCAGGAAGAGATCGTGCTCACCGAAGCACACTGGGAAGTGGTGCGCTTCGTGCGCGACTTCTATCAGGAATTCAATACGTCGCCGGCTATTCGCATGCTGGTCAAAGCCATGGCGCAGAAATACGGCGAAGAAAAAGGCAACAGCCGCTATCTGTATCGCCTGTTCCCGAAAGGGCCGGCCAAACAAGCCACCAAAATCGCCGGCTTGCCGAAACCGGTGAAATGCATCTGACCGTTCTGCCCGCAGCGTCGCTGCAGGCGAGCATTCAATAGCGAATGCCAAACCCGGCGTAATCGGCCCCCCCCTGCGGCTCCACCAGCACGCGTTCAACGCGCGCGCTGCGCGGGCCGCCCTGTTTCAACCACTCCACCAGCTTATCCACCTGCGCCTGTGTGCCGCAGGCCACCACCTGAACGCTGCCGTCATCGAGATTGCGCGCATAGCCGGTCACCCCCAACGCCTCGGCCTGCCGCTGAGTGGAATAGCGGAACCCTACCCCCTGTACCACGCCATACACATACGCAGCAATACAAACTTGTGTCATAATCGCCCCCTTAATTCAGTTTTCATTATGGCATTGCCGTGCCTTTGCACCGCCATGTCACTCTTTCTATCCTAGCTGGCAGCATTATTAATTATGACCGTACGCCTGTTTCTCGCCAAAGGACGTGAAAAGTCCTTACTCCGTCGCCACCCTTGGGTGTTCTCCGGCGCCGTTCAACGTGTTGAGGGTAAAGCCCTCTCCGGTGAAACCATCGATATCCTCGACAGCCAGGGCAAGTGGCTGGCGCGCGGCGCCTATTCGCCCGAGTCGCAGATCCGCGCACGCGTCTGGACTTTCCAACAGGATGAAGAGATTAACATCGATTTCTTCATTCGCCGCCTGCAGCAAGCGCAAAGCTGGCGTGACTGGGTCGCGCAGCGTGACGGTCTGGACGGATACCGCCTGATCGCCGGCGAGTCCGACGGCCTGCCGGGCATCACTATCGATCGCTTCCAGAATTTCCTGGTGCTGCAGCTGCTGTCCGCCGGTGCCGAATACCAGCGCCCGGCCCTGCTTTCCGCCCTGCAGCATTGCTACCCGGAATGTTCGATTTACGATCGCTCCGACGTTGCGGTGCGTAAAAAAGAAGGCCTGCCGCTGGCGCAGGGCCCGGTGCTGGGCGATCTGCCGCCGGAACTGCTGCCTATTACCGAGCACGGCATGAAGCTGCTGGTGGACATTCAGCAAGGGCACAAGACCGGTTTCTACCTCGACCAACGCGACAGCCGCCTGGCGGCGCGGAACTACTCTGCCGGCCGCCGAGTGCTGAACTGCTTCTCCTACACCGGCGCCTTCGCCGTTTCCGCTCTGATGGGCGGCTGCGCGCAGGTGATCAGCGTGGATACCTCGCAGGCGGCGCTGGACATCGCCAAACAGAACGTCGAACTCAACAAGCTGGATCTGAACAAGGCGGAGTTCGTTCGCGATGACGTGTTCCAGCTGCTGCGCAACTACCGCGCTCAAGGCGAAAAATTCGATCTGATCATCATGGATCCGCCTAAGTTCGTCGAGAACAAGAATCAGCTGGCCAGCGCCTGCCGCGGCTACAAAGACATCAACATGCTGGCGCTGCAGTTGCTGAATCCAGGCGGCATTCTGCTCAGCTTCTCCTGCTCCGGCCTGATGCCGACCGACCTATTCCAGAAAATTTTGGCCGATGCCGCTGTAGATGCCGGACGTGATGTACAATTTATAGAGCAGTTCCGCCAGGCTGCCGATCACCCGGTGATCGCCACGTATCCTGAGGGGCTGTATCTGAAAGGCTTCGCTTGTCGGGTGATGTAACTTGAAATGCGCTGCCTTGCCCCCATATATGAGCAAGGCATTGTTTCTCAGGAGGTCATCATGATTGCCAGCAAATTCGGTATCGGACAACAGGTTAGGCATAAACTGCTGGGGTATTTGGGGGTCGTTATCGATATCGACCCGGAATACTCTTTAGAACAACCCAAAGCTGACGAGATAGCGGCGAACGACGAACTGCGTTCCGCCCCTTGGTACCACGTGGTGATGGAAGACGAGGAAGGCCAACCGGTGCACACCTATCTGGCGGAAGCGCAGCTGGATGGTGAGCCCCAGGAAGCACATCCCGAGCAGCCATCGCTGGATGAACTGGCGGAATCCATCCGTCACCAGTTACAGGCGCCACGTTTGCGCAATTGACCGCGCCAAGACCTGAGAAACCCCGAGAGGGCCCGGCATCGCGCCAGGCCCTTTTTTTATTTAGCGCTCCAGCCCTAAACGCGGGATTTCTATTTTTGGGCAGCGATCCATCACTACGCGCAGCCCAGCCTGTTGCGCCAGCGCTGCCGCCTGATCGTTGATCACCCCTATCTGCAACCACAGCGCCCTGGCGCCGATCGCTATCGCCTCTTGCGCCACGCCGTAAGCCGCCTCCGAATTGCGAAACACATCAACCATATCCACCGGCTGTGGGATAGCGGCCAGCGTAGGGTAAACCTGCTGCCCCAGCAGCGTCTGCCCCGCCAGTTTTGGGCTGACCGGGATCACCTGATACCCTTGTGCCAACAGATATGCCATCACACCATAGCTGGGCCGCGACGGGTTATCGCTGGCGCCGACCAGCGCGATGGTTTTCACCTGCTGCAACAGCTCAACAATCTCTTGATCTTGCATCTTCAACTCCCGTTTATCACTGCGTCACTTTCCATTTCGAGTGTAACCGATCGGCATTCGCTCGGTTAAACGCTAATGCGAAGGAAACTTCACCGCAATCTTATGGTCAGAGGCTGTCGCGGTTCAGCTGCGCACGGTCGTGTCTAATCGCGATAAAATATGTAAAAATGTAAACAAAATACCCGATTGAAAAATTTTGACACAACCTATGCCGTGTTCAACACTTAGAGCGACGTCACTTTATAAGGAGATAATGATGAAATTTGGTCTGGTGGTTGCGGCGTTGCTCAGCATCAGTATGCCTGCCGCGGCTACGACCCTGAAACTCTCCCCGGACATCGACCTGCTGGTGGTCGACGGCAAGAAAATGACAGGTTCGTTGTTAAAAGGTGCCGACAGCCTTGAACTGGATGGCGGGCAGCACCAGTTGCTGTTTAAAGTGACCAAAACCGTACGTTCCGGCCAGCATACACAGGCCTATACCTCCCTGCCGCTGGTTGCCAGCTTCAATACGCAAAAGATCAGCCAAGTGGCGATCGAGCTGCCGCGCATCGAGAACGATCGTGATGCGCAACGCTTTGACAGAACGTTAAATTATCTGGTGGTCGATAAAGACGGCAACGCCTTGCCATTCCGGCATGATGCGCTGCATCCCGACAGCGTCACCTTCAATACCGATTTGGAAAAGGTGATGACCGATTACAACCGCCAGAACCGCCCGGCCTCCGTTCCGGCCTTTGTGCAGGCGAACGCAGGCAATCCCTCAACCCCCGCGTTGGCCGGCGCGCCGCTGAATGCCCCGACGGTGACGTTGAAAGGTGAAAACGTGTCGGAACAGATGTTGCAATACTGGTTCCAACAGGCCGACAAGGAAACACAGAAGCGCTTCCTGCGCTGGGCCAATAAACAACCGATTCGCTGATCCCTCCCGGCGTCTTTCCCCGCAAAGGCGCCTTTTCTTCGCATTTTCAGGCGCAAACGCTAGGCAGTGAAAAACAGTTTCAGTAATCTGTCGCACATCCCCCCGATTAGCGAAGGACACCGAGATGGAATTGACTACCCGCACTATCGCCGCGCGCAAACACATTGCGCTGGTGGCGCACGATCACCGCAAACAGGCCCTGTTGGAGTGGGTAGAAAGCCACAAGGCTATTCTGACGCAGCATCAGCTTTACGCCACCGGTACGACCGGCAACCTGATCCAGCGCGCCAGCGGCATTCCCGTCACCAGCATGCTGAGTGGCCCGATGGGCGGCGATCAGCAGGTTGGCGCACTGATTGCGGAAGGCAAGATAGACATGCTGATCTTCTTCTGGGATCCGTTGAACGCGGTGCCGCACGATCCGGACGTGAAGGCGCTGCTACGGCTGGCGACCGTATGGAATATTCCGGTGGCCACCAACCGCTCGACCGCGGACTTTCTGATCGACTCTCCGCTGTTCAAAAGCGAGGTGGAGATCGCTATTCCCGACTATCAGCGCTACCTGCAAGACCGCCTGCAGTAGTCCTCACGGCCTGGCTGCCGCCAGGCCCGAGCTCACGGTTTTTTCTGCACCGGTACGCCAAGATCCTGCAGGTGTTCAACGAATACCGAAGGGTGCTCACGATCCTGCAACAGCCATACCTGATGTTTAGAGCGAGTTAACGCGACATACAGCAGACGGCGTTCTTCGGCATCCGGGAAATCCTCCGGCCGCGGCAGTAGCACCTCTTCCAACACCGACTCGCGCGCCACGGCGGGGAAACCGTCACGCCCCTCATGCAAACCGGCAATGATGACGTATTCCGCCTGTTGCCCCTTGCTGGCGTGGATGGTCATAAACTCCAGATTCAGTTTAGGCCAGCGGGTGGCCGCTTTCGCCAACGCTTCCGGTTTCAGATGATGGTAACGCGCCAGCACCAGAATGCGTTCATCCGGCTTGGCGTAGCCGCTCAGCTTGTCCAGTAAGGGTTCCAACTGCTCGTGCGGCAGGATCGCCACCGACTTTTTATTGCCCTTGCTCAGGCTGTTGAGCGGTTTTTTCAGCTGGTGCGGATTCTGCTGCACGAACCGGTTGGCCACCTCGCCGATACGTTCGTTGAAGCGATAAGTCGTGTCCAGCGCGCACTGCGCCCCTTCGCCGAAGTGGGTGGCAAAAGCCGTGGTTAACGTCAACTCTGCGCCACTGAAGCGATAAATCGCCTGCCAGTCATCCCCCACCGCAAACAGGCAGGTCTGCTTGTTCTGTCGGCGCAATGCCGCCAGCAATAACGCACGCTGCGGTGAGATATCCTGAAATTCGTCGACCAGAATATGTTTCCACGGGCTGACGAAGCGCCCCTTGTCGAGAATGTTGACTGCCTGATGGATCAGGCCGGAGAAGTCTACCGCCCCTTCCTCTTTCAAGGCGCTTTTCCAGGCTTTCAGCAGCGGCGCCATCAGCCGGATGCGTTTCGAAAATAGATCGCGGATGTCTTCATCCGCCTGCTCAATCATTTCCGCCTGGCTGCCGCCGTGCATGCGCATCAGCCCCAACCAGCGTTCCAACCGGCTTGCCATGCGATCCGCCAGGCGCTTATCCTGCCAGAAGTCGCCTTCCGGCACTTCCCATTCCAGCTCTTCGGTCAACCATTGACGCCACCCCTTGGCCTGGGCTTTCTTCTCCGAGCACTGTTGGCGCCAATGGGTGATCAGCAGCGCTTTGCGCGCGTTGGCATCGGTTTCCAACCGGCTGATGGCCGGCGCTTTGCGGCTGCCTTGTTGAATGATTTGCAGCGCCAAGGCATGGAAGGTCTTGGCCTGAATACCGACATCGCCCAAACGTTCTTTGATGCGGTCGTTCATCTCGCCGGCGGCCTGGCGGCCGAACGCCAACAGCAAGATTTGCCCCGGCTCCGCCTCCTGACGGCGCAGCAGCCAGCCGGCGCGCGCCACCAGCACCGACGTTTTGCCGCTGCCGGCGCCGGCCAACACCAGCACGGAATCCTCGCCATTGACCACCGCCCGGCTCTGGGCGTCGTTGAGCGGCGAGCTCTCGACGGTCTGGAAGAAGTCGTGATGTTGCTCCAGCATGCGATCGGTCCACTGCCGGTTGCGTTGTTCAACGCTGCGTTGCCCCTGCTGCAGCCATTGCAGACACAGATGGTAATCGGCCCGGCAGTTATCGAATTCATCCAGGCGCGCTACCGGCATCGGCAGCGCGGAGAAAGCCTCACGAATTTGCTGCTGCAGCTTGCCCAGCTCAGACTTTTTGAACCATTTATCTTGCTGCTCAATGCGCTGAATCTGCGCCACCTGCTGTTGCAGCACGCCGGCGCTGACCTCACTCATTTCGGCGCTCCAGTGCTGCCACGCCTGCTGCAGATAGTGATAAAAACGCTGCGTTTCCTGCCATTCAGTGCCGTGCAGCCGCACCACTTTTTCGTCCGGCAATTCAAATTCCAGCTCGCCCCAGACGATGCCGCGCTTGCACCTGACCTGAATCAGTTGATTGAAGGGGATCAGGTATTCATGTTTTTCCCCGCTCACCTCAACGCCGGCGTGCAGCAACCGCACGCGGTTATAAGGGTGCTGAGCCAGGTGTTTCCCCAGCGATGTCGCTTTAAGTTCCATATCGTCGCGCCATGACTATGTTGAGAGTAAATAACGGATATCTGCCAGTTTACCTGCGATAAGCAGTGGCACTCTAGCGCTAAAAAAAGGGTAGAATAGATTTTGCGTTTTTATCGTGAATACGCCCGCATCGCGGTTTGGCTATCATTAGAGCAGAATGACGTCTATGCGTACTGTACTGAATATTCTTAATTTTGTGTTGGGCGGTTTCTTCACCACGCTAGGCTGGCTCATTGCTACGGTGTTCAGCGTGCTGCTGGTCATCACGCTGCCGCTCACTCGCTCCTGCTGGGAAATCACCAAGCTGTCGCTGGTGCCGTTCGGCAACGAGGCGATACATGTCGATGAACTGTACCCGGAGAAAAGCAATGCGCTGCTCTCCGCCGGCGGCTCACTGCTCAACATTATCTGGCTGGTGCTGTTCGGCTGGTGGCTGTGCCTGTCACACATCGCCGCCGGTATCGTGCAATGCGTTTCAATCATCGGCATTCCGGTCGGTATCGCCAATTTCAAAATAGCCGCCATCGCGCTATGGCCGGTGGGGCGCCGCGTCGTCTCGGTAGAAATGGCTCAGCAAGCGCGTATTGAGAATGCTCGCCGCCACTATCATCAGCGTTAATTTTTTCTCCGTTTGAGGAGTTGTTTGTGCTCTCTTTTGCACCCGCAGTACGTCGTTATACCTACAACAGCAATCTGCTGTACCACCTGCGCATTCTTATTGCGCTGATCGGCACCACCGCCGTTCCCTGGTGGCTGGGCATTCCCAAGCTGACTATCCCGCTGACGCTGGGCGTGGTGGCGGCGGCACTGACCGATTTGGACGACCGCCTGGCCGGCAGGTTACGCAACCTGCTGATCACGTTGGTGTGCTTCTTTGTCGCCTCCGCTTCAATCGAGCTGCTGTTTCCCTATCCCTGGTTGTTCGCCCTTGGCTTAACCACCTCAACCTGCGGTTTTATCCTGCTGGGCGCCTTAGGGCAACGTTACGCCACCATCGCCTTCGGCGCGCTGCTGATCGCGGTTTACACCATGCTCGGCACCGCCATGTACGATGCCTGGTATCAGCAACCGCTGCTGTTGGTGATCGGCGCGCTGTGGTATAACCTGCTGACGCTGGCGGGCCACCTGCTGTTCCCTATCCGCCCGCTGCAAGAGAACCTGGCGCGCTGCTACGAGCAACTGGCCAACTATCTGGATGCCAAGGCCAACCTGTTCGATCCCGACGCCGAACGCGACGCCGACCTGCCATGGATGGATGTCGCGATGGCCAACAGCGCGTTGGTCGCGTTGCTGAACCAGACCAAAGCCTCGCTGCTGACGCGCCTGAAAGGCGATCGCGGCCAACGCGGCACCCGCCGCACCTTGCACTACTATTTTGTCGCGCAGGATATCCACGAACGCGCCAGCTCTTCCCATGTTCAGTACCACGCGCTCAGCCGGCAATTCCGTCACAGCGATATTTTATTCCGCTTCCAGCGTTTGCTGAGCATGCAGGCGCGCGCCTGCCGCCAGCTGGCACAATCGATCCTGCTGCGGCAAAAATACCAGCACAACCCGCGTTTTGAGCCAGCCTTCAGCCGCATTCAGGAGGCCTTGGCACGCATAACCGAAACCCAGGGCAATTCAGAGCAAACCAAAGCGCTGGCGCACCTGCTGAAAAACCTGCATGCGATCGATGCGCAGCTGGCCAATATCGAGTCAGAGCAGACGCTGGCCAGCGGGCAGGCGGAAGAGAACAGCCTGGCCGACGATCGCTTAACCGGCTGGAGCGACATCCGACTGCGCATCAGCCGCCATTTGACGCCGCAGTCTGCCCTGTTCCGCCATGCGATCCGCATGTCGGTAGTGCTGTGCGTGGGTTACGCCTTCATCCAGTTCACCGGCATGCAACACGGTTACTGGATCCTGTTGACCAGCCTGTTCGTCTGCCAACCGAACTACAACGCGACCCGCCGGCGCCTGGCGCTGCGCATCATCGGCACTCTGGCCGGTATCCTGATCGGCCTGCCAATCCTCTATTTCGTGCCTTCCGTAGAAGGACAACTGGTGTTGATCGTCATCACCGGTGTCCTGTTCTTCGCTTTTCGCACCGTACAGTATGCCCATGCAACGATGTTCATCACGCTGCTTGTATTGCTGTGCTTTAACCTGTTGGGTGAAGGTTTCGAAGTAGCAGCCCCGCGCGTTTACGATACCTTGTTGGGTTGCGCCATCGCCTGGGCGGCGGTCAGCTTTATCTGGCCGGACTGGAAATTCCGCCAGCTGCCGGCGGTGGTGGACAAAACGCTGAATGCCAACTGTCGCTATCTGGACGCCATTCTGGTGCAATATCATCAGGGTAAGGATAACGGGCTCGCTTACCGCATCGCGCGGCGAGATGCCCACAACAGCGATGCAGAACTGGCTTCGGTCATCTCCAACATGTCCGCCGATCCCAAGGCCGACAAGGAGTTGCAGGAAGCCGCCTTCCGTCTGCTCTGCCTGAACCACACTCTCCTGAGTTATATCTCGGCGTTGGGGGCGCACCGCGAGCGGTTGAATACCCCTGCCACACTCGATCTGCTCAATGATGCCGTGTGTTACGTGGACGGCGCCTTGCATCAGGAAGAACGGAACAGCCAGCGTATTGCGCAAGCGCTGGAACAGCTGGCGGAGCGCATTCGCGCAGCCGTTCCGGAACCTGAAAGCAAAGAACAGTTGGTTTTGCAGCAGGTGGGGCTAATGCTCGAGCTGCTGCCGGAACTCACCGCACTCCATACCCAAATCAATAAGGCAACCTAATTATTCAGGGCCCGCTCGATGGGCCCTGAACTACTGGCTCATGCCCATGGCGGCGCATAGCCATCGTATGATCGAACCAGCGTACCAGTTCGTTGCGCAATTCGGTCGGCAATGCCGCCTGATGATAGCCGGCTAGCGCGCCGCCCAGCGACAGCAGCACGCGCAACCCCAGATTGGTCTGCTGTTGCAGCAGGCGAAGATAGCTACGTTTGGCGCCATGCAGCCGCAGGTCATAGGCATTGCGGATACCCGCTCGCCATAGCAAGCGCTCCATGTTGACATCTATATTTGGCAACGCCTTCAATCTGCCGTGATCGCCGGCCTTGAGCCGCTGCTCTCGGCGCGCTTCCCTGATGGCCTGCCAGGCCAACCCTACCAGCTCGTTGCGTTCCCGCCACAGCGACTCGTCAACCCAGTAATAGCGCAAGGTGATGGGCACACCGCGCTTGGAATAGACCATATTGACCATGCCCCGGGCGCGAAAGGCCGGTTCCATGCTCGCCGTAGCCCGCAAGTACAATTCCCCTTCCGCTACTACCGCAAACATTATCCCTTCAGCCAGCAGCCCATAGCCGCCAAACTGTGATCGTGTTGTGATAGCGCCCAGCGCCGCAAAGCAATTTTTAGCCTGCGCGATCCTTCTCGTCGACATCCTTTTCATAGCGTTCCTCCTTTTTAGGTTCTGGCCGTATTATTTCTCTCATCAATGAAAAAAGTAACGTGAACAACTAATTAGAAAAATACGCACTATCCGCCCGCCTGCCAATCACAAAAACCGCCAGTACAAAAAATGATCGCAATTATGCGAGCCGCTACGAAAATTTGGGTTGATCTTATCCTAAATCAGAGATACTGTATAAACATACAGTAACACGACGGGCGGGAACTTTATGCGTACTCAATCACTCTACCAACCTCATTTCGGCCATGGCTCTTATACAACGCGCAATGTTGCGAAGAACACGGATATCGGCAAAGAGAATGGCTTGATCAGTGAACTTGTTTACAACGAGCGCCAGCCCGCAGTGGCCCAATTACTGTTGCCCCTGCTGCTGCAATTGGGCAAGCAGTCTCGCTGGCTTCTGTGGCTGACGCCGCAGCAAAAATTAAGCAAGCAATGGCTGCAGCAATCCGGCCTGCCTGTAGATAAAATGGTGCAATTGAGCCAGATCAGCCCGGTGAATACGGTCGAGGCTATGGAAAAAGCGCTGCAAACGGGAAATTACAGCGTAGTTCTCGGCTGGTTGCCCGAGCTAACGGAGGAGGATCGTCTAAAATTAAGACGTGCGGCAGAATTGGGTAATGCCTATGGGTTTATCATGCGCCCTCAACGTGACATTAGCCCGACTCCCGGACACTGTTCCACCCTAAAAATTCACTCTTCTTTGTATCATTAAGTAAATTTAGGATTTTTCCCATCATTTTCGCACCCCCTAAGCGGAACCTTTGCGGGGGAAGGCAAAAAGCGAGTCCGGCTGCGGTTTGGCAGGTAAAAACGCTCGATGGATCGCCGCTTTTTTAGGCTAAGAATGTTAGCAAATATGTACGATTCCGCGTTTTTTTTTAGAGCCTTATCACATCACACTTGTAACTTTCGCGCCACGTTGTAGACTTTACATCGCCAAGGTTGCTCTATAACGTCAGAAAAACTGGCGAGTAACAAACGAGGGCTTAAACCTTGGCGAAGGAATTTAACCAAGGGCTTAAACAGCTTTAAAGCTCATTGCCTATTTGGATGATAACGAGGCGCAAAATGAAAAAGACAGCTATCGCATTAGCAGTGGCACTGGCAGGTTTCGCTACCGTAGCGCAAGCCGCTCCAAAAGATAACACCTGGTACACCGGTGCTAAACTGGGCTGGTCCCAGTACCATGACACTGGTTTCTACGGCAACGGTTACCAGAACGGTATCGGCAACGGCCCAACCCATAAAGATCAGCTGGGTGCCGGCGCGTTCCTGGGCTACCAGGCAAACCAATACCTGGGCTTCGAGCTGGGCTATGACTGGCTCGGCCGCATGCCTTACAAAGGCAGCGTGAACAACGGTGCTTTCAAAGCGCAGGGCGTTCAACTGGCCGCTAAACTGAGCTACCCAATTGCTGACGATCTGGACATCTACACTCGTCTGGGTGGTATGGTATGGCGTGCAGACTCCAAAGCTAACTACGGCCGTACTGGTCAGCGTCTGAGCGACCACGACACCGGCGTTTCTCCGCTGGCTGCTGTTGGTGTTGAATACGCACTGACCAAAAACTGGGCTACTCGCCTGGATTACCAGTTCGTAAGCAACATCGGTGACGCAGGTACCGTTGGCGCACGTCCAGACAACACCATGCTGAGCCTGGGCGTTTCTTACCGCTTTGGTCAGGATGACGTAGTTGCTCCAGCACCAGCTCCGGCTCCAGCTCCAGTTGTTGAAACCAAGCGTTTCACTCTGAAGTCTGACGTGCTGTTCAACTTCAACAAATCTACTCTGAAAGCAGAAGGCCAGCAGGCTCTGGATCAGCTGTACACCCAGCTGAGCTCCATGGATCCTAAAGACGGCTCCGTAGTTGTTCTGGGTTACACCGACGCCGTTGGTTCTGACCAGTACAACCAGAAACTGTCTGAACAACGCGCACAGAGCGTTGTTGACTACCTGGTCTCCAAAGGCATCCCGTCAGACAAAATCTCTGCACGTGGTATGGGTGAAGCAGATGCAGTTACAGGCAACACCTGTGGCTACAAATCTGGCCGCGCTACCAAAGCTCAGATCGCTTGCCTGGCACCAGATCGTCGCGTAGAGATCGAAGTTAAAGGTATCAAAGACGTTGTAACTCAGCCTCAGGGCTAAGTTTACTCGCCTAATAAAAAACCCCGCCAATGCGGGGTTTTTTTTCGTCCTCTTGTTGCCAGAACATTCAATGCCTGGCGCCATAGGGGCGTTCTCACGCGCTTACTTGGGATCTTTGCCAAGAATCGCCTTCAAGTCTTCTTTCAACGACGACATCTGGTTCGCATACTTTTCTTTGCGTTCAGCGTCTTCGATAAGCTGCACGACGGTTTCCGACAGCGTAACGCCACGGCGGCGCGCCAGGGCAGCCAATCGTTGCCAAACCAAAAACTCCAGATCGATAGATTTTTTACGCGTATGCTGATGTTCTGCGTTAAAATGACGTTTGCGGCGGGCGCGGATCGTTTGTTTCATCCGGTTATCCAGTTCCGGATTCATATGAGCGGCAATCCATGCAAGTACCCTTACCGGCTCATTTTCCAGCTTCAGCAGCTCGTTAACCGCCTCCTGAGCAGCGCTGTTTTCAATGTAGCGGGTAATGAGTTCCCCTTCCCGATGCTTTTTCACCAGGTACTTCCATTTCCAACCGCTCTCCAGATTTTCCAGTTGCTGATATTTCATCTTGAGCTCTTCAGTGACCGCGTAACTTCAAATAAGCATAACAGCTTTGCGCCGAATTTCCCCGGCAATTAAACCGTCTTTTAGACTGTTTTTTGCACAGTCACCGCGCGATGTCAAACTCCCTGATGCCAACTGGCACTCCGCATGTATCAAGCCGCCGTTATTCTTGTATAATCGCCCTTTCCCTTTTTAACGATTGCATCTAACACTTTGACCAATAACCGACTTGAATGGCAATCTTTATTGCCGGACGTAACGCCTTATAAGGCGATATTTGATACCGCCGCTCAGTTGGCACCCGTGCCCTTTTCCGCCATTCAGCCTCGGCTGGAAAATGCCCTGACGCTATTTTGCCACCCCCAATCGCCACCGCGTTTCATGCTGTTGAAAGCGCAAGAAACGCGTGAGTATCTGGAACTGATCGCTCACGCCGTCAAACCACTGCTGCCGAAAAATACGGCATGCCGCGGCAGCCACTATGTCATTCAGGATGGCAAGGTCAGCGTCGAGCCTGCCAGCCGTGGCGATGAACCTTTTGCCGCCGGCGGCGCTTGTCTGTTCCAGGAGTGGATTGAGCCGGAACAGCTGTTTGGCTGCGTACGGATCCACAATGGCGACATTACCCTGCAACCGGGTCTGGTGCACCAGGCCAACGGCGGCATTCTGATTCTGTCGGCGCGGGCGCTGCTTGCTCAGCCGTTGCTATGGCTGCGGCTGAAGCAAATGATCGGCCAGCGCCAGTTCCACTGGGTTTCGCCTGACGAAACCCGCCCGCTGCCGGTAGCCATTCCACCGATGCCGCTGGATCTGCGGCTGATTGTAGTCGGCGACCGTCACGGCCTGGCCGATTTTCACGATATCGAGCCGGAACTGAGTGAACAAGCGATCTACGGTGAATTCGAAGACGATCTGCAGCTGACTGAAGTTGATGATATGGCGCAGTGGTGCGGTTACGTCAACGGCGTGATTGCCGACCAGCAATTGCCGATGCTGGCGAACGACGCCTGGCCGCCGCTGATCGTCCAGGCTGTGCGTTACAGTGGCGATCAGGGCATTCTGCCACTCTCGCCGGTTTGGCTTGGCCAGCAGCTATCCGAAGCCGCACTGTATGCCGAAGAAGATCGCATTACGGCCAAAGCGTTCGAGGCGGCGTTAAATGCCCGAGAATGGCGCGAAAGCTATCTGGCCGAGCGTATGCAGGATGAGATTGAGTTGGGTCAGATCCTGATTGAGACCGAGGGTGAAGTGGTCGGACAGATCAACGGTCTGTCAGTCCTGGATTATCCCGGTCATCCACGCAGCTTTGGCGAACCGTCGCGCATTAGTTGCGTTGTGCATCTCGGCGACGGCGAGTTCACCGACGTCGAGCGCAAAGCCGAACTGGGCGGCAACCTGCACGCTAAAGGCATGATGATCATGCAGGCGTTTCTGATCGCCGAACTGGATCTTGATCAGCAGCTGCCCTTCTCCGCTTCCATCGTCTTTGAGCAATCTTATGGTGAAGTGGATGGTGACAGCGCCTCGCTGGCTGAGCTATGCGCATTGGTCAGCGCCCTGTCACAGCAACCTATCACCCAGCAGATCGCCGTCACCGGCTCCGTCGACCAATTCGGCAACGTACAGCCGATAGGTGGCGTTAACGAAAAGATCGAAGGCTTCTTCGAGGTTTGCGTACGCCGCGGCCTGACCGGCAAACAGGGTGTCGTATTGCCCGTGACCAACGTGCGCCATCTGTGTCTGCGCCAGGATATCGTCGATGCGGTGCGAGAGGGGCAGTTCCATCTGTGGGCGGTAGAGAGCGCGGCGGAAGCCTTGCCTTTGCTCACAGGTTGCCTCTACTCTGACGAACAACAGCCGAATTTGTTGGCGGCCATTCAGGAACGGATTGCGCAGGTGAGCCTGCAGGAACGCCGTCGTCCGTGGCCGCTGCGCTGGCTCAACTGGTTCAACCACGGCTGATCGGACTTGTTCAGCGTACACGTGTTAGCTAACCTGCGTCCTTCATTAAAATAAGGCTTACTGAGAACATGGTAGATAAACGCGATTCCTATACGAAAGAAGACCTCGAAGCATCCGGCCGTGGCGAGCTGTTCGGCGCCGGTGGCCCACCGTTGCCGGCAGGTAACATGTTGATGATGGACCGCGTGGTCAAGATGACCGAAGACGGCGGGACTCACAACAAAGGTTATGTGGAAGCGGAGCTGGATATTAATCCGGACCTATGGTTCTTCGGTTGCCACTTTATCGGCGATCCGGTCATGCCAGGCTGTCTGGGCCTGGATGCGATGTGGCAGTTGGTCGGTTTCTACCTCGGTTGGCTGGGTGGCGAAGGCAAAGGCCGCGCGCTGGGCGTTGGTGAAGTCAAGTTTACCGGCCAGGTGCTGCCAACCGCGAAAAAAGTGACCTACCGTATTAACTTCAAACGCGTCATCACCCGTAAGCTGATCATGGGCGTCGCCGATGGCGAAGTACTGGTTGACGGCGAAGTGATCTATACCGCCACCGATCTGAAAGTGGGTCTGTTCAAGGATACCACTGCGTTCTAATCACGCAGACGAGAGGGCGGCCATCGTCTTCTTTGCTAATGCTCTTCGCATGCCATCACGCCCAGCGTGATGGCATTTCTTTCTCTTACCGTTTAAAGACTACCCACCTCCTTTAATCGCCCGCTACCGAACCGATTTATCCCTCCTGTCTCTACCCTTTTCCTACCCGAAACGGTCAAAGCCACAGGCCAGTTTGAGCGCACCCTCCCCACAGCCAGCTATCGACACGATAGCGTTTTTTGCATCCGGTTATTTTCTTGCCCCTTAAAATCACCTAGTATAGCCACCCATGTAACTACAATAAATGTACCAACCAAGGGCCGATATGCAAAAAACCCGCTTTAGCGATGCACCTTGCCCCGTCGCACGTTCATTAGATCGTGTCGGAGAATGGTGGAGCATCCTGATCCTGCGTGATGCCTTTCAGGGGTTATCCAAATTCGACGAATTCCAACAAAGTCTGGGGATGTCACCGACTCTCCTGGCTCGGCGACTGAAGGATTTGGTAGCCCACGGCATTCTGCATAAGCAACGTTATCAAACGCGGCCGGTTCGCTATCAGTATCTGCTCACCGAACGCGGCAACGATTTTCTCCCCGTGCTGGCAGCTCTCTCAGAATGGGGCAATCGCCATTTGATCGACGGTGACATCAGCGCCTTGTTAGTCGACGGCCGCACCGATCGGCCGATCCAGGTCCAATTGGTCAATGTCGATACCCAACAGCAGGTGCCGCCGCAGTTTATTACGCTGGCACCAGGGCCTGCGGCAAATGAAGGCATACATCAACGCGCCGCACTGATGCGGCAACGGCGCCTCGCCGATTTATCCGAACTTACCAAGGAGTAGTCATGAGCAATCGTCGTATCGTTATTACCGGCATGGGCGCCGTTTCACCGTTAGGGTGCGGCGTGGAGACCATCTGGCAACGTTTGTTAAAAGGAGAGTCCGGCATTCGGGCTTTGCCTGACGAGATCGTTGCAGATTTACCGATCAAGGTCGGAGGTCAGGTTCCGGCGCTGGCGCAGGATGCTGAAGCGGGCTTCAACCCCGACGCTTCCGTCGCCCCCAAGGACCAAAAGAAAATGGATCGCTTTATCCTGTTTGCCATGGCGGCGGCGGATGAAGCCGTTCGTCAGGCCGGCTGGATAGCCGATACGGAGGAAAAACAAGAGCGCACCGCCACCGTCATCGCCTCGGGCATTGGCGGCTTCCCGGCGATTGCCCAGGCGGTACGCACCACCGACAACCGCGGCGCCAAGCGCCTGTCGCCCTTCACCATCCCCTCTTTTCTGGTCAATCTGGCGGCCGGCCATGTTTCCATCAAGCATCACTTCAAAGGCCCGATTGGCGCACCGGTCACCGCCTGTGCGGCCGGCGTGCAAGCCATTGGCGACGCTGTGCGTCTGATCCGCAATGATGAGGCCGATATCGCGCTGTGCGGCGGTACCGAAGCCGCTATCGACACCGTCAGCCTGGGCGGATTCGCCGCCGCGCGCGCTATGTCCACCGTACCGGCCGAGTTGGCAAGGCAGGCTTCCCGGCCTTTCGACAGTGCGCGGGACGGATTTGTCATGGGGGAAGGTGCCGGCATGCTGGTGATTGAAACGCTGGAACACGCGCGGGCGCGCGGTGCCACACCGCTCGCGGAAATCGTCGGTTATGGCACCAGCGCCGACGCCTACCACATGACCTCCGGTGCCGAAGACGGCAACGGTGCTTATCGGGCGATGAAAATCGCGTTGAAGCAGGCGAACGTCGCCCCAGAAGAGGTTCAGCATTTAAACGCACACGCGACCTCAACGCCCGTGGGCGATCTGGGCGAAATCAATGCCATCAAACACCTGTTTGGCACGACAGGAAGCGTCGCGGTAACCTCGACAAAATCCGCCACCGGGCACCTGCTCGGCGCCGCCGGCGGGCTGGAAACCATCTTTGCCGCCTTGGCGCTGCGCGATCAGATCGCCCCCGCGACGCTGAATCTGGACAATCCCGATCCGGCGGCGGCAGGTTTACACCTGGTCGCGAAACGGGCTGAACCGATGAGCATAACCTACGCCTTATCGAACGGCTTCGGCTTTGGCGGCGTGAATGCGAGTATTCTACTGAAACGCTGGCAGGACGAGTAAACGGCACAAACAAAAACCTCCGCCAAGGGCGGAGGTTATTCCTTTTATTTGACAGGGAGCCGCTTAAGCGGTCACAGCCCTGTCTTCCATGGCTTCTCGCCAACCTCCCAGCCATTGAGACCGGGCGTCCACCGATGATTGGTAGGGACAATGTTCCCTGGAACGCCCTAAAATACCTGCCTGATACCCTCTCGAATGCGCCCTTTCCAGACGATCGCGTTTCTGTCTCTTCATGCCTCGTTTCCCTCATTTTGGTCTGGTGGAAAGAAAACAATGGCTGCTTTTTGCGCAGCCACGAGTAATCAATAGCGCTAAAAGAAGAGAAGATCAATGCGCAAAATTCACGCCAATGTCATATTTGTGAGCTACGCCCGAGGAAAGTGCTAAGTGGCTGATCTGCTGGAAAAGGGGTTAACTGTTTGAAATGAAATATAAATCCCTGCCAGCGAGAAAAAACGGATTTTCACGCCGACAGGGATTAGACGATTTTAGACCAAATTATGACTAAATGCCGCCCATCTGTGCTGCGATAGCCTGAGCTTCCTGCTGCCATCCCTGCGCCAGAGTGCGCACCAGGGCATCATAGCCGTCTTCACCCTGTTTCAGCTCCAGGTTGAAAGGCCTTTTGATCAAATGTCCCTGGCGGTTCAGCACCCACTCGCCGCGAATGATCGCCTTGCCGTCAAAACGGCCGTGGAAGCCGCTGATGGTCACGTTCAGCACATCCTGATCGCTGCTCATCGGCTGTGAAGAGACCACCCAGCCCGGCAGCGCGCTGCTCAGGTTGGTGACCAGCGTTTGCTGCAGCTGCTGGTCGAGCGGGCTGGCCCACAGGTTGTTCTGGGCTATCACATACTGTACGTCGTTGGTCTGATACACCACGCCGCTCTGCGCCAGATAATCCGCCACGCTCACGTGTTCCAGCCACAGCTGGCGCGTGGAAGCGCCGCTGCTGCTGGCCGCAGCAGGCGCACCCAGCGCCGGCAACTGATAGTAAGTCTTCTGTGGTGAACTGCTGCAGGCGCTGAGCAACAGCGCCAGGGCTACCGGGATCCATTTCATCATTTCGTGGCCTTCTTCGGCTGAGGGTCAGTGCTGCCGGCGGCTTCAAACACCAGCGCGTTGCTCTTCTCATTCAGGGTGCGCAGCACCGGTTGCAGCTCACGCAATACCTGATCGAGGCGCTGCATGTCGCCCACCATCTTGTTGTAAGCCGGTGAACCAGGCTGGAACCCTTTCATGCTGCGGTTCAGCTCAAGCAGCGTTTTCTGCATGTCCTGCGGCAGCGCCTGCATCTCTTTGCTGGCGATGATGTCGTTCAGCGACTTCATGGTCTGCTGCGTCGACTTCATGGTTTTCTGACTTTCCGCCAGCGTCTTAGTCGCTTCGTTGATCATCGGATTGATCGGCATCGAATTAATCTTATCCAACGTCTGCATCAGTTTCTGCTGGATCTGCGCCAGACCGCCGCTGGTGGTCGGCATCAGCGGATAACCGAACAGCTCGCGCGGCCCTTTCCACGGTTTTTCCTGCGGATAGAAGTCGAGATCGATGTACAGCGAACCGGTCAGCAGGTTGGCGGACTTCATCGAGGCGCGCATGCCGCGAGACTCCGCATCTTTCAGGTGCCCTTCAATATCGAAGTTGCCGCCCAGCTGTTTCTGGAAGCGATCCGGCTCGATGCGGATCAGCACCGGAATGCGGTAATCGTTATCCAGACGCTGCGCCATGCCGTCTTTATAGAACGGCACCTGCGCCACCGTACCCAGACGGATGCCGCGGAACTCGACCGGCGCGCCCGGCTGCAGGCCGCGTACCGAGTCGGAGAAGAACAGCAGGTAATCCTTATGCACGGTATACAGTGAATCCTGCGTGCTGCGCTGGTTGTCGAACAGCTGATATTCCGCCTTCTCTTTCGCCTGATCGCCGCGATCCCAGCCGTCCGGCACGTCAAAACTGACCCCGCCGCTGAACAGCGTGGTCAACGAGCCCATCTCCACCCGCATGCCCTGTGCCGACATATCGAACGCCACGCCGCTGTCTTTCCAGAAGCGCACGTTGGTGGTGACCAACTGATCGTAAGGCGCGGTGATGAACAGCTGATAGCGCATGGCGCGTTCTTTAGGATCGAAGTAGCTGGTTTCCACCGACCCGACGCGATAACCGCGGAACAGCACCGGATCGCCGGCGTTGAGCTGGCCTGATTTCTCGCTGTCCAGCACGATGCGCAACCCTTTGGCATCCGGGGAAGCCAGCGGCGGCGCATCGAGCAGCTGATAGTTGTCTTTGCCGTCTTTGCCTTTGTTGCCCGGCTGCAGTTCGATATAGGCGCCGGAGAGCAGCGTGCCCAGCCCGGAGACGCCTTCACGGCCGATCTGCGGCTTCACCACCCAGAAGGCGGAATCCTGGCGCAGCAATTTCTCCATGCCGGAATTGAGACGCGCCTGTACCATTACCTTGCTCAGGTCATCGCTCAGCGTGACGGTTTCCACCACCCCGACGTCAACGCTGCGGCTTTTGATTTTGGTTTTACCCGCTTCCAGCCCTTCCGCCGTCGTGGTCACCAGCGTCACCACCGGCCCCTGATGGCTGAAGTGGTAAAACAGGATCCAGGCGCCGATCAGCGCGGTCACGATGGGAATGATCCACACCGGCGACCAGCGTTTGATCTTCTCGACGTCCGCGACGCTATGATTATTTTCCGTCACCTTGCGGCTCCTTGTTGATTGTTTCACTTGCGCGATCCCAGGTCAGCCGGGGATCAAATGTCATGGCGGCGAACATGGTGAGGATCACCACCAATGCGAACAGCACGGCGCCCGTCGCGGGATAAATGCTCATCAACTGCCCCATTCGCACCAGCGCCGACAGCACGGCGATCACAAAGACGTCGATCATTGACCAACGACCAACGAATTCGACCACTTCATAAATCAGATGCATACGCTCGCTGTCGGCGCGCGGTTTCTTCCTGCCGTTCGCATCCCAGCACAGCCAGCCGATCGCCAACATTTTCAGCGACGGCACCATGATACTGGCGATGAAAATCACCATCGCCACCGGATAAGAGCCGTCCCCCCACAGCAGGATCACCCCCGCCATGATGGTGGAGTTCATCTTGTTGCCCAGCGCCTCGGTCACCATGATCGGCATCAGGTTGGCCGGAATATACAGCATGACAGAGGTCACCAGCAGCGCCAGCGTCCACTGCAGGCTGTGACGACGCCGCACGTAGCCCTTGGTGTGACAGCGCGGACAGCGCACCTGGTCGGCCGGCAGGATCGCCGTGCAGCACGCGCAAGATCGCACGCCCTGGCGCATGCCGGTGCGCCCCACCGTCAGCGGGCGATGAAGTCGCGGCGCCGGTTCGATATCCTGCCACAACCAGCGCCGATCCACGCACTGGAAGGCGCGCACCTGCAGCAGGCAGAACAGGCAGTAAGGCACGAAGCTACTGCCGATGCCGATATCGCCGTAGGCCATCAGCTTGACGAAGCTGACCAGCACCCCGGCGAGGAAAATTTCCACCATGCACCAGGTCTTGAACTGGAACAGCACCCGGGCCATCCACTCTTTGAGCCCCAGCGGCAAGCGCACTCTGGCGCACAGCAGGATAATCGCCACCATGCAAAACGCCGGGATTAGCTGCACGAACACCATAAACAAGGTGGCCATGCTGGCGTAGTCTTCCGCCACCATCACTTCCGGGATTTGGATCAGCCGGATTTCGTTGCCGAGGCCGGCGACGCGCATGTTGATAAACGGGAAAATGTTGGCCAGCACCAGCATGAACAAGGCGCTGAGCGCGTAACCGATCGGCCGCTTGCGCGGCTCGTCCCAGCGGGCGCTGAGCGTGGTTTTGCAGCGCGGGCATACCGCTTTGCTGCCATAGGCCAGCGGCGGCAGCGCTACCAGCATGTCGCACTGCGGACACAGCATCAGGTTATCCTGCTGCGCCGCCGAGGGTGCGGAATGACTATGCTGCTGATGATTGTTGTGGGAACACACCATATTCCTCCTAAATAACGTCGCTCACCGGCACGTCGATGCCGCCCGCAGCAGCGCGCGGGCGGCATCGCAACGGTCAGCCGTTTTTCATCGCTTCCAGCTCTTCCCAACGGGCGAAAGCCTGTTCCAGCGCTTGCTCGGCATCAGCCAGCGCCTTCAGCACTTCTTGCGTTTCGCTGTGCGGCCGCGTGAAGAAGTCGGCGTCGCTCATCTGCGCCTGCAGCGCTTCGATTTCCGCTTCCAGCTGTTCGAGCCGCTGCGGCAACTGTTCCAGCTCACGCAGCAGGTTGTAACTCAGCTTGGCCGCCGTTTTCTTCGGCTGTTCGGCCTTTTTCTCCGCCGCCGGTTTGCTCGCGCTCGGCGCCGCCTGACGAATCGGTTTCGCCGTCGCGCGCTGATGATGCGCATCGTAGTAACCGCCGACGAAGGCATTGATCACGCCGTTGCCTTCGAAGATCCAGCACTCGGTCACCGAGTTGTCAACGAACTGACGATCGTGGCTGACCAGCAGCACGGTGCCCTGATAGCCGTCGATCAGCTCTTCCAGCAGCTCCAGCGTTTCGACGTCGAGATCGTTGGTTGGTTCATCGAGGATCAGCAGATTGCTCGGTTTCAGAAACAGCTTAGCCAACAGCAGGCGGTTACGCTCACCGCCCGACAGCGCCTTCACCGGCGTCATCGCGCGTTTCGGGTGGAACAGGAAGTCCTGCAGATAGCCCAATACGTGGCGAGGACGGCCGTTGACCATCACTTCCTGCTTGCCTTCCGCCAGGTTGTCCATCACCGTGCGTTCAGGATCGAGATCGGCGCGGTGCTGGTCGAAATAGGCCACTTCCAGCTTGGTGCCGCAGTGCACGCGGCCGCTGTCGGCTTTCAGCTGACCGAGCATCAGTTTCAGCAGCGTGGTTTTACCGCAGCCGTTCGGCCCCACCAGCGCAATCTTGTCGCCGCGCTGCACCTGGGCGGAGAAACCGCGCACCAGCACTTTTTCGCCAACCTGATAATTGACGTCTTCCAGCTCGAACACGATTTTGCCTGAGCGGGTCGCCTCTTCCACCTGCATCTTGGCGGTACCCATCACTTCGCGGCGCTGCGAGCGCTCGACGCGCAGCGCCTTCAGCGCGCGCACGCGGCCCTCGTTGCGGGTGCGGCGCGCCTTGATGCCCTGCCGGATCCAGACCTCTTCCTGCGCCAGCTTGCGGTCGAACTCGGCGTTTTGCAGCTCTTCCACCCGCAGCGCTTCTTCTTTGCTCTGCAGATAGAGATCGTAGTTGCCCGGCCAGGAAACCAGCTTGCCGCGATCCAGATCGACGATGCGCGTCGCCATGTTGCGGATAAACGAACGGTCGTGCGAGATGAAGACGATGCTGCCGTCGAACTCTTTCAGGAAACCTTCGAGCCAGTCGATGGTTTCGATATCCAGGTGGTTGGTCGGTTCGTCGAGCAACAACACGCGCGGCGAGCTCACCAGCGCGCGGCCCAGCGCCGCTTTACGCAGCCAGCCGCCGGACAGTGAGGAAAGCTCGGCGTCGCCGTTCAGCCCCAGCTGCAGCAGCACTTCGCTGATGCGGCTGTCGAGCTGCCACAGCCCCTGGTGATCGAGGATCTCCATGATTTGCGCCATGCGCGCCAGGTTTTTCTCGCTCGGGTCGCTTTCCACCAGGTGGGAGATCGCGTGATAGGCCTTCAGGTGTTCTGCCTGCTCCGCAACGCCTTCCGCCACGAAGTCGAACACGCTGCCGCCGATATTGCGCGGCGGATCCTGTTGCAGACGCGCCACGATCAGATCCTGTTCGTAGATCACCCGGCCGTCGTCCAGCGGGATCTCTTTGCCGAGGATCTTCAGCAGCGTGGATTTGCCGGCGCCATTGCGCCCGACCAGACACACGCGCTCGTTGTCTTCAATATGAATTTCGGTGTTGTCTAACAGTGGCGCATCGCTGAAAGAGAGCCAGGCGCCGGACATGCTGATTAACGACATAGTAATTATTTTCCTTCGCCGGCGTGAGTCACCAGCCAGCAGTTGTGGATCTGACGGTTACGGGCAAAATCCTGCGACAGCGTCTTGGCGGTGATCTCTTTCGCCTCCAGACCCAACGCGCTCAGCCCTGCCATATCCATTTGGAAACCGCGCTTGTTGTTCGAGAACATGATGGTCCCGTTGCGGCGCAGCAACCGTTTCAAATCTTTCATCAGCGCCAGATGATCGCGCTGCACGTCAAAGGTGTTCTCCATCCGCTTGGAGTTGGAGAACGTCGGCGGATCGATGAAGATCACGTCGAACTGTTCATTGGCATTGCTCAGCCACGACAGGCAGTCGGCCTGGATCAGCCGATGCTGACGGCCGGTCAGGCCGTTGGCGCGCAGGTTCTTCTCCGCCCATTCCAGGTAGGTGCGCGACATGTCCACCGTGGTGGTGCTGCGCGCGCCGCCCAGCCCGGCGTGCACGCTGGCGGTGCCGGTATAGGCGAACAGGTTGAGGAAGTCCTTGCCGCCGCTCATCTCGCCCAGCATACGGCGCGCGATGCGGTGATCGAGGAACAGGCCGGTATCGAGATAGTCGGTCAGGTTGACCCACAGTTTGGCGTTATACTCTTCCACCAGCAGGAACTCGCCCTTCTGCGCCAGCTTCTCGTACTGGTTTTTGCCCTTCTGCCGCTCGCGGGTTTTCAGGATCAGCTGATTCGACGGCAATTCCAGCACCGCCAGCGTCGCGTTGATCACATCGAACAGGCGCTGACGCGCCTTCTGCGCATCGACGGTTTTCGGCGGCGCATACTCCTGCACCACCACCTTGCTGCCGTAACGGTCCACCGCGACGTTATATTCTGGCAGATCGGCATCGTACAGGCGGTAGCATTCAATGCCCTGCTGCTTCGCCCACTTATCGAGCTTCTTCAAATTCTTGCGCAGACGGTTGGCGAAATCTTCCGCCACCTGCACGCCGCCGGTAGCGGTGCCGGCCGGGCTTGCCGCCAGCTGATAGTTTTTCTGCACGCACTCCAGCGGGCCGTTCTTCGCCTTGAACTGGCGCTCGGCGCGCAGCTGCAGGCAGCTCAACAGCTCCGGCGAGGCGCTGAACAGCGACAGCTGCCAGCCGCCGAAGGCGCTTTTCATCACGCGGCCCAGCATGTTGTGCAGCGCGATCAGCGCCGGTTCGCTTTCCAGACGCTCGCCGTACGGCGGGTTGCTGATCACCGTGCCGTGCGGGCCTTCCGGCAGCGGGTTGGTCAAGCGCGCCACGTCGCCGACGTTGAAGGTAATCAGCTCGGCGACGCCGGCGCGGCGGGCGTTGCCGCGCGCCATCTCAATCACCCGGCGATCGATATCGGAGCCGAAGAAGCGAGAGGCGGTTTCCTGCAGGCCGCGGCGCGCGCGCACCTGCGCTTCGGTGGTGACTTCACGCCACAGGTCGGCGTTGTGGCCATTCCAGGCGCTGAAGCCCCAGTGTTGACGGTGCAGGCCCGGCGCGCGATCGGCGGCGATCATCGCCGCTTCGATCAACAGCGTGCCGGAGCCGCACATCGGATCAAGCATCGGCGTGCCCGGCTGCCAGCCGGAACGCAACACGATGGCGGCCGCCAGGTTTTCCTTCAGCGGCGCCTGGCCGGTGAGATCGCGGTAGCCGCGCTGGTGCAGGCCTTCGCCGCTCAGATCGAGCGCCACGCTGGCCATATCGCGTTGCAGGAAGACGTTAACGCGAATGTCCGGCTGCTGTTTGGCAACCGTCGGGCGTTGGTCGAGCTTACGGGTGAAGCTGTCAACGATGGCGTCTTTCACCTTCAGCGCGCCATATTGGCTGTTGCGGATCTCTTCGTTCACACCGCTGAAATGCACGGCAAAGGTTTTATCCACGCCAAAAATGCTCGGCCAGTCGATCGCCTGCACCCCGAGGTACAGATCCAGATCGCTGTGCACGCGGAATTCGTTCAGCGGCAACAGAATGCGCGAAGCCAGGCGGCTCCACAGCAGGCTTTGGTACAGAACACGATCGTCACCCTGAAAATGTACCCCGCCCTGCACCACTTTGCAGTCGTGAGCGCCAAGCGTTTCCAGCTCGCTTTTTAACAGTTCTTCCAATCCACGCGCCGTGCTGGCAAACAGAGAGTTCATATCGTACTTATCACCAAAAAGAAAATTGTTGCGCATTATAGCTAATCCGCACCGCTTGTCATAAAGTTGCTCCCTTCTATTTAATCATCGCACGGAGATAAGGGTGATCACGCTTTCCAGACTCTACGTCCATCCGGTTAAATCACTGCGCGGCCTGCAGCTTTCCTACGCCCAGGTCGGCAGCAGCGGTCTGGCCTTCGACCGCAACTTTATGATCACCGAACCGGACGGCACCTTTATTACCGCGCGCCAATATCCGCAGATGGTGCTGTTCACGCCGGCGCTGTTGCCGGACGGGCTGTTTCTGACCGCGCCGGACGGCGAAAGCGCCGCCATTCGCTTCAGCGACTTCGCCGCCGCGCCGCAGCCGACTGAGGTGTGGGGCAACCATTTCACCGCGCTGATCGCGCCGGATGAGATCAACCGCTGGCTGAGCGGCTATTTCCAGCGCGACGTGCAGCTGCGCTGGCTGGGGCCGGAGCTGACCCGCCGGGTGAAGAAGCACCCCGAAATCCCGCTGACGTTTGCCGACGGCTATCCTTATCTGCTGATTAACCAGGCTTCGTTTAACGATCTGCAGCAGCGTTGCCCCGGCAGCATCAAGCTGGAGCAGTTCCGCCCCAATCTGGTGGTGAGCGGCGCCACCGCCTGGGCCGAGGACGGCTGGCAGGTGATCCGCGTCGGCGACGTGATGTTCGATCTGGTGAAACCCTGCAGCCGCTGCGTGCTCACCACCGTAAGCACCGAGCGCGGCCGCAAGCACCCGAGCGGCGAGCCGCTCAGCACGCTGCAAAAATTCCGCTCCGCCGACAACGGCGATATCGATTTCGGCCAGAATATGATCGCCCGCAACAGCGGCATCATCCGCGTGGGCGATACGGTGGAAGTGCTGTCGACCAAGCCGCCGCGCCCTTATGGCGCAGGCAAAGTGGTGGAGAGCGTGCAGGCGCCGCAAGACAGCGCGCACAGCGTCACGATCGAATATGAAGGAAAGGTGTTTACCGGCAACAACCAGCAGATCTTGCTCGAACAGTTGGAACAGCAAGGCATCCGCGTACCTTACTCCTGCCGCGCCGGGATTTGCGGCAGTTGCCGCATTACGTTGCTGAGCGGTGAGGTCGCGCCCCTGAAGAAAAGCGCGCTGGGCGACAACGGCACCATCCTGTGCTGCAGCTGCATCCCGAAAAGTGATTTGACCCTGGCGTAATCCGCCTTATACCGCCCTGTCGTAAGCCGGGGCGGCGCTTTCATCCTGCGCGCAGGGTTTCAGCCGATCGTGCATCACCTTGATGGCGTCGCCCAAGACCATGGTACGGCCAGCGACCGTCAGCTGATTTTGCGCCAGCAGGCACAGGCTGGCGTTATCCCCGGCCTCCACCACCAGCAAGCGCGCTTCCGCGCCGCTCTCCATCACTTTCACCGCCGCCAGCTCGCCGTTTTTCGGCTGCAGCGGGTAATGCTGCTGCGAGAAATGCCAGCTCTTCGGCATCAGCGGTTTCAGGAAGCGATAGGCGACCAGCGCATTCAGCACCAGCTCGGCGCGCTGTTCATGGCTAAGCTTGACCTGCTTGCACTGTTCTTCATAGGTGAAATAAAGGGCGGCGTCATCCACGCAAAAAGCACATTCATCAAAGGCGTCCGGCGTTAACATTTTGGCCGGGAAACGTGAACGAAAGATCATACCATTAGCTAAATCCAGCATTAGCCGATCGTGTTCGGCATCAAAATACCAACGCCAATTATCGTCAGGTTTTATCTTCATTTCGTATCCTTCTCGCTGCCTATGCCAACGCCGCACTCACCCTAAAAGGCGATTTTATCACCGATGAAATCGCTTAAACATCGGATAATTCCGCGAACGATATTTAAGCTAACGAACAAAATATAGACGAGCCGGGGGCAGAAATAAACCCCCGGAATAAAATGAGAGGAAAAATATTAGATATGGGTAACGATATCTTTAATCAAACGCGGGCCGTGATAGATAAATCCGGAATAAATTTGCAGCAGGCTCGCGCCGGCCTCCATTTTTTCGCGCGCCGCAGTCAGCGAATCGATGCCGCCTACGCCGATAATCGGCAGGCGCCCCTGCAGTTCGGTGGAGAGACGACGGATAACTTCGGTGCTGCGTGATTGCAACGGACGCCCGCTTAACCCGCCCGCTTGTTCGCAGTAATTCAGCCCTTGGATCAATTTTCGATCCAACGTGGTATTGGTGGCGATCACGCCATCGATATTATGTCGCACCAGGCTATCGGCAATTTGGATCAATTCTTCTTCTGAAAGATCCGGCGCGATCTTTACCGCCACCGGCACATATTTGTGATGACGCGCATGTAATTCCTGCTGCTTATTTTTAATCGCAGCCAAAAGATCGTCCAGCGCTTCGCCATACTGTAAGGATCGTAACCCCGGCGTATTCGGTGAAGAGATGTTAATCGCGATATATCCGGCATACGGATAAACTTTATCCATGCAGATCAAATAATCGTCTTTGCCCTGCTCGACCGGCGTGTCTTTATTCTTGCCGATATTGATCCCAAGAATGCCGCCGAAATGGGATTTCTTAACGTTTTCAACCAGATTGTCCACGCCATGGTTATTGAACCCCATGCGGTTAATCAGGCCTTCCGCCTCAACCACGCGGAACAAGCGCGGCTTGTCGTTGCCCGGTTGCGGACGCGGCGTCACGGTGCCGACCTCCACATGGCCGAAGCCCATCGCGCCGAACGCATCGATGCATTCGCCGTTTTTATCCAGACCGGCGGCCAATCCCAGCGGGTTTTTAAACGACAGCCCCATGCAGTTGACCGGTTTGGTCGGCACGGACTGACGGACAAGAAACGCTAATGGGGTGCCGGTAATACGGCTGAGCTGACGAAAGGTCACTTCGTGCGCGCGCTCCGGATCGAGCTGGAACAACGCTTTCCTGATGAGGGGGTAGTACATGGACTCTCCTGATTTCCCGGTTGCAAACCGGGGGCGTATTATCCGGTATCCCCCGCCTAATTGGAATTGATTAAAGGCAAAAAAAGCCGTTTTTACGCAATCGTTTTCCCTCTTCATCGCCAAATCGGCGCCAATCCGCTTTTACGCATATCCAAATCAAAAAATGAGATTTAAAAAACGCGCCCGGTTGCTGGTAGGTTTAAAACACTTCCCATTAATTTTCTAATTAAACCTAACTTTTAGTTATAAGGAGTGGCAATGCGCGTTATATCACTGGCCGGTAGCCCACGCATCCCATCACGTTCCGCCGCGCTGCTCTCGCTGAGTCAGAACTGGCTGCGGCAACAAGGGGTGGAGGTGACGGCCTATACCCTGCACGACTTCGATGCCGAAGATCTGCTGTACGCCAACTTCAACAGTCCGGCGATCAAGGCGTTTGCCGACCAGCTGGCGCAGGCCGACGGCCTGCTGATTTCCACACCGGTTTATAAAGCGTCGTTCTCCGGCGCGCTGAAAACCCTGCTGGACCTGCTGCCGGAACGCGCGCTGGACCATAAAGTGGTGCTGCCGCTGGCGACCGGCGGTTCTGCCGGTCACATGCTGGCGGTGGACTATGCGCTGAAACCGGTGCTGGCGGCGCTCAAAGCGCAAGAGGTGCTGCACGGCGTGTTCGCCGACGACAGTCAGATCCAGCTGACCGGCGAAAGCGCCACGCTCACCGATGCCGTGGCCGCCCGGTTGGAAGAAGCGCTCGCCAGTTTCTATCTGGCGCTTGGGCGCCGCAAACCGCCCGCGCTGCGCGTCGCCTCGCCGCTGACGGCGCGTCAAACCGCCTGAAACGCCTGGAAAAGGAGAGCCTGAATGAAACAACGCAACGCTTTGCGGCGTTGGCTGAGCGCCGCCGCCTTCACTGGCCTGCTGTCGCTGGTCTGGGCCAACGCCGCCGTCGCGCAGGATCCGGCGCAATTTCGCATCGGTTACCAGAAAGGATCGGTGAGTCTGGTGCTGGCGAAAAGCCACCGGTTGCTGGAGGAGCGCTTCCCCGCCACCCGCATCAGCTGGATTGAATTTCCCGCCGGCCCGCAGATGCTGGAAGCCTTGAACGTCGGCAGCATCGATCTGGGCAGCACCGGTGATATTCCGCCGATCTTCGCGCAGGCCGCCGGGGCGGACCTGCTGTATGTCGGCGTTGAGCCGCCCAAACCGAAGGCGGAAGTGATCCTGGTGCCGGAAAACAGCCCGATCAAAACCGTCGCCGATCTGAAAGGCCATAAGGTCGCATTTCAGAAAGGATCCAGCTCACACAACCTGCTGCTGCGATCGCTGCAAAAGGCCGGCCTGAAATTTACGGATATCCATCCCGCCTACCTGACCCCCGCCGATGCGCGCGCCGCATTCCAGCAAGGCAACGTCGATGCCTGGGCTATCTGGGATCCTTATTATTCCGCCGCGCTGCTGCAGGGCGGCGTGCGGGTGCTCGGCGACGGCACCGATCTGAACCAGACCGGCTCCTTCTATCTGGCGGCGCGCCCTTATGTCGAAGCCAACGGCGACTTTATCAGCCAGGTCCTGACGGTGCTGACCCAGGCCGATGCGCTCACCCGCAGCGACCGGGCGCAAAGCGTGACCTTGCTGGCCAACGCCATGGGGCTGCCGGAACCGGTGATCGCCAGCTATCTGGATCACCGCCCCCCGACCGCCATCACACCGCTCGATGCGCATACGATCGCCGCGCAGCAGCAAACCGCCGACCTGTTTTACGCCAACCGGCTGGTGCCGGTGAAGGTCGACATCTCGCAACGCATCTGGCGCCCAAGCGCGCAATAAATACGGGAGAGCATTGACGATGAGCCTGAACGTTTTCTGGTTTTTACCCACCCACGGCGACGGCCACTATCTTGGCAGCGCACAAGGGGCGCGCAGCGTCGATCACGGTTACTTGCAGCAGATCGCCCAGGCGGCGGATCGGCTGGGATTCGGCGGCGTGCTGATCCCCACCGGCCGCTCCTGCGAAGACTCCTGGCTGGTGGCCGCCTCGCTGATCCCGGTCACCCAGCGGCTGAAATTTTTGGTCGCGCTGCGGCCGGGCATCATCTCCCCTACGCTTGCGGCGCGCCAGGCGGCGACGCTGGATCGCCTGTCCAACGGGCGCGCGCTGTTCAATCTGGTCACCGGCGGCGATCCGGAAGAGCTGGCGGCCGAGGGGTTACATCTCAGTCATGAAGAGCGTTACGAAGCCTCGACCGAGTTCACCCACATCTGGCGCCGGGTGCTGGAAGGGGAAACCGTCGATTTCCACGGCAAGCATATTCAGGTGAAAGGCGCCAAACTGCTGTTCCCGCCGGTGCAGCAACCGCGCCCGCCGCTCTATTTCGGCGGATCCTCCGCCGCCGCGCAGGATCTGGCCGCCGAGCAGGTAGAAATGTACCTCACCTGGGGAGAGCCGCCGGCGCAGGTCAAAGAGAAGATCGAAGAGGTGCGCGCCAAAGCGGCGGCGAAAGGCCGCCAGGTGCGTTTCGGCATCCGGCTGCACGTCATCGTGCGGGAAACCACCGAAGAAGCCTGGCGCGCCGCTGACCGGCTGATCGCCCACCTCGATGAGGAAACCATCGCCAACGCGCAGCAGGCCTTTGCGCGCTTCGACTCCGTCGGCCAACGGCGCATGGCGGCGCTGCACGGCGGCAAAAAGGATAACCTGGAGATCAGCCCTAACCTGTGGGCCGGCATCGGCCTGGTGCGCGGCGGCGCCGGCACCGCGCTGGTGGGCGATGGCCCGACGGTCGCGGCGCGCATGCAGGAATATGCCGATCTGGGCATCGACACCTTTATTCTCTCCGGCTATCCGCATCTGGAAGAGGCCTACCGCGTCGGCGAACTGCTGTTCCCGCACCTCGATCTGGCGCAGGAGGAAACGCCCGCTCGCCTTCAGCCGGTGCGTCCGCAGGGCGAAGTGGTGGCCAACATCTATGTTCCGCAAAAAGTATCGCAGAGCTGAGGAGCGCCCCGATGGCAAATAACGTACAACGCATCCTGTATCGGCTGGCCCCCTGGGCGCTGCCGTTGGCGCTGGTGATCATCTGGCAAATCGCCGTCGAAACCGGCTGGCTCTCCAACCGCATTTTGCCGGCGCCGAGTGCGGTGCTGGCCGCCTTCTGGCGCCTGAGCCAAAGCGGCGAACTGTGGCAGCACCTGAGCATCAGCAGCCAGCGCGCGTTGTTAGGCTTTGGCATCGGCGGCAGCATCGGACTGATACTCGGCTTTATTACCGGGCTGTCACGCTGGGGCGAACGCCTGCTGGACAGTTCAGTGCAAATGATCCGCAACGTGCCGCACCTGGCGCTGATCCCGTTGGTGATCCTGTGGTTCGGCATCGATGAATCCGCCAAGATCTTTCTGGTGGCGCTCGGCACGCTGTTCCCGATTTATCTCAATACCTATCACGGCATCAAAAACATCGATCGCGGCCTGCTGGAGATGGCGCGCAGCTACGGCCTGAGCGGTTTCCGCCTGTTCACGCAGGTGGTGCTGCCGGGCGCGCTGCCGTCGATTATGGTCGGCGTGCGTTTCGCTCTCGGCTTCATGTGGCTGACGCTGATCGTCGCCGAAACCATCTCGGCCAATTCGGGCATCGGCTACCTGGCGATGAACGCGCGTGAATTTCTGCAAACCGACGTGGTGGTGGTGGCGATCGTACTGTACGCCCTGCTCGGCAAGCTGGCGGACGTGGGCGCGCAACTGCTGGAGCGCGTCTGGTTGCGCTGGCATCCGGCCTATCAACTGAAACAGGGAGAAGCGCTATGACCCTTCCCGCTCGCCTTGCGCAAGGCACGCCGGTGACGCTGGAGTCTATCGGCAAACGTTACGGCAACCGCACTGTGTTGGATAACATTCAACTGCGCATTTCCGCCGGGCAGTTCGTGGCGGTGGTTGGCCGCAGCGGCTGCGGCAAGAGCACCCTGCTGCGCCTGTTGGCCGGCCTGGAACAGGCCAGCAGCGGCGCGCTGCTCAGCGGCAACGCGCCGCTTACCGCCGCTAAAGAGGATACCCGGTTGATGTTTCAGGATGCGCGCCTGTTGCCGTGGAAAACGGTGATCGACAACGTGGGTCTGGGGCTGCGCGGCCAGTGGCGCGATGCGGCGCTGCAGGCGCTGGAAGCGGTCGGTTTGGCGGATCGCGCCCGCGATTGGCCGGCGGCGCTGTCCGGCGGACAAAAACAGCGGGTCGCCCTGGCGCGCGCGCTGATCCACCGCCCCCGCCTGCTGCTGCTGGACGAACCGCTCGGAGCGCTGGATGCCCTGACGCGCATCGAGATGCAAGGGCTGATAGAAACGCTGTGGCTACAACACGGTTTTACCGTACTGCTGGTCACACATGACGTCAGCGAAGCCATCGCGCTGGCGGATCGGGTGATCCTGATCGAAGAGGGGCATATCGGGCTGGATCTGAGCATCGATCTGCCGCGGCCGCGCCGCAAAGGCTCGGCCAGGCTGGCGGAACTGGAGGCCGAAGTGCTGGAACGGGTGTTATCGCCGCCGGCCGCAGCGGCCAGTCCCCGCCGGGCGGTGAACTGAACGGATGAAAAAGGGGACGGCGCAGGCCGTCCCCCTTATCTATTCAGCGCGAAAAGATCAGGCGTCGAGCGCCTTGCTGATCTTCTCGTACAGATCGCCGGACAGGTTTTCCAACCCTTTCAGCTGTTCCAACGCCTTGCGCATCAGCGCCTGACGGCCCGCGTCGTAACGCTTAAGGCGAATCAGCGGTTCAATCAGGCGCGCGGCGATCTGCGGGTTGCGCTGGTTGAGATCGCTGAGGATCTCCGCCAGGAACTGATAGCCGCTGCCGTCCGCGGCATGGAACGCCGCCGGGTTGCCGGAAGCGAAGCCGCCGATCAGCGAGCGGGTGCGGTTCGGGTTGCTCAGGCTGAACGAGCGGTGTTGCAGCAGCGCACGCACCTTGCTCAACACGTCTGCCGCCGGGCTGCTGCCCTGCAGCACGAACCATTTGTCCATCACCAGGCCATCCTGATGCCAGCGTTCGTCGAACGCCGCCAGCAGCGCATCGCGGCACGGCAGCTGGGCCGCGACCGCAGCAGACAGCGCCGCCAGCGCGTCTGTCATGTTGTCCGCCTGGCGATACTGTTCGCTCACCAGCTGATCCGCCAGCGCCACATCTTCGCCGAACGCCAGATAGCCCAGGCACACATTGCGCAAGGCGCGCTTGGCGATCTCGGCATGCTCCACGCGGTAGCCGTCGGTCTTGTTGGCGTGATACACCGCCAGCCACTCATCGGCCAACTCCCGCGCCAGGCAGCGTACGATCGCTTCGTGCACCGCGGCGATCGCTTCCGGATCGATAGTGGCGAACAGCTCGGCGATTTCGTTCTCCGACGGCAGCGTCAGGATCTGCGCCGCCAGCGCCGGATCCAGTTTTTCGTCCAGCAGCACCGCACGGAACGCATCGGCCACGTGCAGCGGCAGCGACAGTGGCTGCTTCTGCTGGTGCCGCGCCACGTTCAGCTTGATATAGGTCGCCAGCAGGCTCTGCGCCGCATCCCAACGTGCAAATTCATTGCGTGCGTGCTGCATCAGGAAGGTCAGTTGCTGATCGCTGTACGGATAGTCCAGTTTCACCGGCGCGGAGAATTCGCGCAGCAGCGACGGTACCGGCTTGTGCGCCACGCCGTCGAACACGAAGGTCTGCTCCGCTTCGGTGACGTTCAGCACGTTGTTGACCGGCAGGCCGCCTTTTTGCAATGGAATGACATTGCCTTCGCTGTCGTACAGTTCGATATCCAGCGGAATATGCAGCGGCAACTTCTCCGGCTGATCGGCGGTCGGCGCGGTTTTCTGGCTGACATGCAGGCGATATTGCTGAGTTTCCGCATCGTACTCGTCGCGCACCGTCAACAGCGGCGTACCGGACTGGCTATACCAACGGCGGAAGCGCGACAGATCGACGTTAGACGCATCCTCCATCGCCTGAACGAAATCGTCGCAGGTAGCGGCGCTGCCGTCGTGGCGTTCGAAATAGAGCTGCATCCCTTTCTGGAAGTTCTCCTCCCCCAACAGGGTATGCATCATGCGGATCACCTCGGAACCCTTTTCATACACCGTGAGGGTGTAGAAGTTGTTCATCTCGATGACTTTGTCCGGGCGGATGGCGTGCGCCATCGGGCTGGCGTCTTCGGCAAACTGCGCGCCGCGCATCACGCGCACATTGTCGATGCGGTTGACCGAACGCGATCCCAGGTCGGAACTGAATTCCTGATCGCGGAACACCGTCAGCCCCTCTTTCAGACTGAGCTGGAACCAGTCGCGGCAGGTCACGCGGTTACCGGTCCAGTTGTGGAAGTATTCGTGGCCGATCACCGCTTCGATGTTCAGGTAATCCTTGTCGGTCGCGGTTTCCGCCTTCGCCAGCACATATTTGGAGTTAAAGATATTTAACCCTTTGTTCTCCATCGCGCCCATATTGAAGAAATCGACCGCCACAATCATATAAATGTCGAGATCATATTCCAGGCCGAAGCGGGTCTCGTCCCACTTCATCGAGTTCTTCAACGAAGTCATTGCCCAATCGGCGCGATCCAGGTTGCCGCGATCGACGAACAGCTCCAGTGCGACCTTACGGCCGGAACGGGTGGTGAAGCTGTCGCGCAGCACGTCGAAATCCCCCGCCACCAGCGCGAACAGGTAGCAAGGTTTCGGGAACGGATCCTGCCATTGCACCCAGTGGCGGCCATCGGCCAATTCGCCCTGGCCGATGCGGTTGCCGTTCGACAGCAGGAACGGATAGCGCGTCTTGTCGGCCACGATGCGGGTGGTAAAGCGCGCCAGCACGTCCGGGCGATCCTGGTAATAGGTAATGTGGTGGAAGCCTTCGGCTTCGCATTGCGTGCACAGCGCATCGCCGGACAGGTACAGCCCTTCCAGCGCGGTGTTCTTCGCCGGGTGAATATCGTTGACAATGGTAAGAGTGAATTGTGCCGGCAACTCTTCGATGATCAGCTGGTTATCCTGCTGACGGTAGGCGCTCCACGGTTGGCCGTCCACCTGAATGCTCACCAGCGTCAAATCTTCGCCATCCAGCACCAGCGGTGCGCCGGCCGCCCCCTGACGTTTGATTTTGCTGACGGCGGTCACGCGCGTGGTTTCCGCGTCCAGACTGAAGTCCAAATCGATATCGGTCGTGGTGTAATCGGGCGCGCGATAATCGTGGCGGTATTTTGCCTGTGGCTGTTGTGTCATAAAAACCCTTAAACGTCTCAGTGAGTTATAGGTGCCAGGCCGCTCTTCTCCTTCGTACCGCAGCCGGTATGTTCCCCTGCGGCGCGCGGTGAGCCTGAATTGTGAATAAACTGTATCACAGCTGGCCGAAAAGCCCAGAGCCACAGGGCGACCAGGAGAGAGAAATCAGAGGCAAATCATAAATCGCCCGGCAGGCGGCAGTGCGGGTGACCAATGGCCAAATAAAAATCAGCATTTAATGCTAAAAAACCGCCATCGCGGCGCGCCGGCATAGTTGAGGCGACACCGACGGCATGGTGGTATAATTGCGGCATCAGGCTCAGGGATGACTCGCACTATGAAAATTAAATACGCAATCTATTTTTTTACCCTGTGCCTGATGACTTCCTTCTCTCTGTTCATCGTCGATGAGCTGCTCGAAGCCCATACCGACTACCGCGACAACCAGCTAAACCTGTACAAAATTGATCGCGCCAAAGAAATTTCCGAAGCTTTTCAGGCTGCGTTGCTGGCTCATCGCCTCAAACGATTGAGCCTGATCGATCCGCAAATCACCCGTGCGCAATGTTTGGCCGCCGATCGGGTGGCGCGTGAGAGAATCACCCGGATCCGCGAACATCTGGACGATGAGGTCGCCAGACAGCTCGGGGTTCGGCAAAAAATCGCCGCGCTGTCGATGATCGCTTTAATGGAACAGCTGCTGGATAATGACAACCTGCAGCTTTCGCAGGTCAATAACACCAACGCCAATCTGTTCAACATCAACAGCGCCTATTACATCTCGCAAACCAGCAAGAGTTATTACCGCTACACCTACGATACCCGGATGGTGGATACCGACTCCTTTATGTTTCTCGAGGCCATCCGCCTCAATAACCGGCTAAATATGTCATTGACGGAATTGAGCGATCAGATTATCGACGTCAACGTCAGCCAGCTCGTTCGCAAAGACGCCTATCTGAAGTCCATTCAGCTAACCGGCGTGCTGAACGCGCTGAGCACCCGATTGATCTTCATGAAGATCAACTACGACGATGGACAAATCACCAACATCGTCAATGCGTTGCTCGCCCAGGTGTCCGCTGAACGCCTCCAGCAGATTACCAATGGGCTGTATACCGCTATCGATACCCATAAGCCCTACCCCACAGCGCTTATTTCGCGCTATGTCGACGATGTGAGCGGGCTTTCGCAGGCGCTGTATCAACGCAGTTTCGAATTGGAAACCCTCGCCTCGCGCCACAAGATTTACGACAGCCAGACGACCATTTACGGCATGATCGCACTCGCCGGCCTGGTGGTTTTGCTGTTCATTTTGCCGGCGTTGGTGTTCTGCACCAGCATCAACCGCTGGCTGACCAAGACCCACAACAATATCGTGCGGCTGTCGCGCGGTGAGATGAATATCGATCGCAACGACGCCTTCTACAGCCAGGAATTGATCGCCATCAGCGACGCCATTCAGCAGCTCAGGCAATACCAGCTGGACAAGGTCTCGCTGGAGAGCGAGAAACAACTGCTGATTAAAGAGCTCGAGGCCTCTTCCTTCCTCGATCCGCTCACCAATATCTACAACCGCCGTAAATTCTTCCTTGAATGTCAACTGCTGGGCAACGCCAGCTACCCACAGGCCTTTTGCCTGATCGACATCGATAATTTCAAACAACTCAACGACAGCTACGGCCACGACGTGGGTGACCGGGCGCTGGTGGCCTTCGGCCACCTGCTGCAACGCGCGTTCCGCGCCAGCGACATCTTCTGCCGCTATGGCGGCGAAGAGTTCGCGGTGCTGCTGGGCAACTGTTCGTTGGACAACGCGCGGGACATCATGGAGCAATTGCGCGCCCGTACTCATCGCCTGACGCTAAATCTGGCCGACGGACGGCAAGTGCGTTTCACCACCAGCTGCGGCATTGCGCCAGTCAGCGCGTTCACCGCGCTGCAGGCGGCGATCAAACAGGCGGACGAAGCGCTCTACTTTTGCAAAAAGAACGGCAAGGATCGGGTCAGCGTGCATACCCAGGCCGGCTTTATCTGATTCGCTGTTTAAAATAATTAACATTATAATTTTTATGACTAATTAGGCTAAGTCATTCACCTTACAGGCATATCTGGCTTTTTTTCCTCCCCGCCGCTATCCGGCTGCCATAAAGGCACGTTTAATCCTCGACCCGCTTCGGTGATTTATGGTGTGATGCAGCTTCAATAACAGGATAATCCGGGTATACTCCACCCCCACTTTTATGATTATCCGGATTTGGACACGCGCCTGACGAGGATGCTGTAACGCGCTATGACTCAATACGCTTCCCCGATTTTGACATCACTGCTTGATACCGATGCTTATAAGCTTCATATGCAGCAAGCAGTGTTCCATCGCTATCCCGCGATCAGCGTGGCGGCGGAATTCCGCTGCCGCGGCGACGAACTGCTGGGCGAATATGCCGACGAAATCCGCGCGCAGGTGGCGCTGATGAGCCGGCTGGCGCTAACCGACGCCGAATTCGCTTATCTTTCGGGCCTGCCCTTCTTCCGTCAAGATTACCTGAACTGGCTGCGAACGTTCCGCTACGATCCGCAGCAGGTCACCATCGACAACCGCGACGGCAAGCTGCAAATCCGCATCGCCGGCCCCTGGCGTGAAGTGATCATGTGGGAAGTCCCATTGCTGGCGGTGATCAGCGAAGTGGTGCACCGCCGGCGCTCGCCGCTGGCGACGCCGGAACAGGCGGTGGCGCATCTGCAAACCAAGCTGGCGCAGTTCAAGACGCTGGCGGGCGATCTGGATCTTTCGCGCTTCAAGTTGATGGACTTCGGCACCCGCCGCCGTTTCTCTCAGGGCGTGCAACAGGCCATCGTCAGCACCTTGCAGGCCGAATTCCCGTACCTGTCGGGCACCAGCAATTACGATCTGGCGCACCAGCTGGGTCTGGCGCCGATCGGCACGCAGGCGCATGAGTGGTTCCAGGCGCATCAGCAGATAAGCCCGGTGCTGGCCAACAGCCAGCGCGCCGCATTGCAGGCCTGGCTGGATGAATATCCGGACCAGCTTGGCATCGCGCTCACCGACTGCATCACCATGGATGCCTTCCTGCGCGACTTCGGCCCGCAGTTCGCCGAGCGTTATCAGGGGCTTCGCCACGATTCGGGCGATCCCGTCGAGTGGGGTGAAAAGGCCATTGCCCACTATCAGAAACTGGGCATCGACCCACTGAGCAAAACGCTGGTGTTCTCGGACAACCTGGATCTGGAAAAAGCGCTGGCGCTCTATCGCCATTTCTATCAGCGCATTAATCTCGGCTTCGGCATCGGCACGCGCCTGACCTGCGATATTCCCGGCGTTAAGCCGTTAAATATCGTGATCAAGCTGGTCGAGTGCAAAGGCAAGCCGGTGGCCAAACTCTCCGACAGCCCCGGCAAGACCATCTGCCAGGACCAGGCGTTCGTCAGGGCCCTGCGCAAGGCCTTCGATCTGCCGCTGGTGAAAAAAGCCAGCTGAGCCTTCTTTATATAAAGAGAGAAAGCCGGCCCGGTTCACGCGCCGGCTTTTTTGTTTTTATCCCGAACGCCCTCTTTTCAGTCAGCCGCGATAAATGTTGCGCCAATCCGATGATTTCTGCTTGTGCTCTGCACCGCGGCAAGTAACATAGCCATTACCCCCATATTCTTGGGTTGTAAGCTATTTCTAAACCAAATTATTAAAGAGAGAAATCTATGAGCGTAGTGCCTGTAGTCGACGTACTGCAAGGTCGTGCTGCGGTTGACAGTGAAGTCACCGTACGCGGCTGGGTACGTACCCGGAGAGATTCAAAAGCTGGTATCTCCTTCCTGGCCGTCTATGACGGTTCCTGCTTTGATCCGTTACAGGCCGTCGTTAATAATTCTCTGCCGAATTATCAAGATGAAGTGCTGCACCTGACCACCGGCTGTTCGGTTGAAGTTACCGGCAAGGTCGTCGCCTCACCGGGCGAAGGCCAGAGCTTCGAGCTGCAGGCCACCGCGATCAAAGTGGTCGGCTGGGTCGACGATCCGGATACTTACCCGATGGCGGCCAAACGTCACAGCATCGAATACCTGCGCGAAGTGGCCCACCTGCGCCCGCGCACCAACCTGATCGGCGCCGTGGCGCGCGTGCGTCATACCCTGGCGCAGGCGATCCACCGCTTCTTCCATGAAAATGGCTATTTCTGGGTATCTACCCCGCTGATCACCGCCTCCGACACCGAAGGCGCCGGCGAGATGTTCCGCGTATCCACGCTGGATCTGGAAAACCTGCCGCGCACCGACAAGGGCGCCGTCGATTTCAGCCAGGACTTCTTCGGTAAGGAAGCCTTCCTCACCGTTTCCGGCCAGCTGAACGGCGAAACCTACGCCTGTGCGCTGTCCAAGGTATACACCTTCGGCCCAACTTTCCGCGCTGAAAACTCCAACACCAGCCGCCATCTGGCTGAATTCTGGATGATCGAGCCGGAAGTGGCCTTCGCGACGCTGGACGATGTCGCCGGCCTGGCCGAAAGCATGCTGAAGTATGTGTTCCAGGCGGTGCTGGATGAGCGTGCAGACGATCTGAAATTCTTCGCCGAGCGCGTGGATAAAGACGCTATCGCGCGTCTGGAGCGCTTCGTCTCTTCCGATTTCGCCCAGGTAGACTACACCGACGCCATTGAGATCCTGCTGGCCTCTGGCCAAACCTTCGAAAACCCGGTCTCCTGGGGTATCGATCTCTCTTCCGAACATGAGCGTTATCTGGCGGAGAAACACTTCCAAGCGCCGGTAGTGGTGAAAAACTACCCGAAAGACATCAAAGCGTTCTATATGCGCATGAACGAAGACGGCAAAACCGTCGCGGCCATGGACGTGCTGGCGCCGGGCATCGGTGAAATCATCGGGGGTTCTCAGCGTGAAGAACGTCTCGACGTGCTCGATCAGCGTCTGGAAGAGATGGGCCTGAATAAGGAAGACTACTGGTGGTATCGCGATCTGCGTCGTTACGGCACCGTGCCGCACTCCGGTTTCGGCCTGGGCTTTGAACGTTTAATCGCCTATGTCACCGGCGTGCAAAACGTGCGCGATGTGATCCCGTTCCCACGCACCCCACGTAACGCAAGCTTCTAATTTATACGATCACACGTTTTTTAAACGATTTCGTTACAAAACAAAGGCCAGCCTCGCTGGCCTTTCGCATTTTTTAATATTGACGCACGTCACAAAGTTCCCGAAAAATTACATTTGGTTACACATACTTTCCTTTTGCAACCTCATTGCGACATTGGTATCATTTTCGTCCTAGATTAACCCGCCTGTGAATGGAACACTGCGTTCAGACACAGGACGACACCAATCTATCAACAATAGTTCCCAAGGAATTATTGGCGGCAGTGGCAAAGGTGTCCGAATAACACCAATGAGGGTAATAATGATGAAGCGCAACATTCTTGCAGTGGTTATCCCGGCTCTGTTGGCTGCTGGTGCAGCAAACGCAGCTGAAATCTACAACAAAGACGGCAACAAGCTGGATCTGTACGGCAAAGTTGACGGTCTGCACTACTTCTCCGACGACAAAGGTAATGACGGCGATCAGACCTATGTTCGTTTCGGCTTCAAAGGTGAAACTCAGATTACTGACCAACTGACCGGTTACGGCCAGTGGGAATACAACGTCCAGGCTAACCACTCCGAATCTCAGGGCACCGAAGGCACCAAAACCCGTCTGGGCTTCGCGGGTCTGAAATTCGCTGACTACGGCTCCTTCGACTACGGCCGTAACTACGGCGTACTGTACGACGTGGAAGGCTGGACCGATATGCTGCCAGAGTTCGGTGGCGATACTTACACCTACACCGACAACTTCATGACCGGCCGTACCAACGGCGTTGCGACCTATCGTAACAACAACTTCTTCGGTCTGGTTGACGGTCTGAACTTCGCCGTTCAGTACCAGGGCAAAAACCAGAACGACGGCCGTAACGTCAAGAAACAAAACGGCGACGGCTGGGGCATCTCCTCTACTTATGACATCGGCGAAGGCATAAGCTTCGGCGCTGCATACGCATCCTCTAACCGTACCGACGACCAAAAACTGCGTTCCAACGAGCGTGGCGACAAGGCTGACGCATGGACCGTGGGTGCGAAATACGACGCCAACAACGTTTACCTGGCGGCGATGTACGCAGAAACCCGTAACATGACTCCGTTCGGCGGCGGTAACTTCGGTGCAGGCTGTGCAGCTACCGATGACAAGTGCGGCGGCTTCGCGAGCAAAACTCAGAACTTCGAAGTGACTGCTCAGTACCAGTTCGACTTCGGTCTGCGTCCAGAAGTGTCTTACCTGCAATCTAAAGGTAAAAACCTGAACGTCCCAGGCGTGGGTTCTGACCAGGATCTGGTTAAATATGTTTCTGTTGGTACCACCTATTACTTCAACAAGAACATGTCCACCTACGTTGATTACAAAATCAACCTGCTGGATGACAACGAGTTCACCAAAGCAACCGGCACCGCTACCGACGATATCGTAGCTGTTGGTCTGGTATACCAGTTCTAAGTTGTCTCGCTTAACGGCGGTTCACCGTCGGCTAAGTTAAAAAAACAGGGCTTCGGCCCTGTTTTTATTTGTGTCTGCCGGTAACGTTTTATCCTGCAGATTTCCCCTTATCCCTCATTTTTTCTGTCGAATCCTTCCCGTTCACAAGATCGCGGTGTTTTTATCGCAAACGGTTGGCAAAGCCGATAACTGGCGCTACCCTGATGCTTCTGTCTGCTTAACTCCGAGATTTGGAAGCACCTGACATGTTTGAAAAAATCACCGCCGCACCCGCCGACCCGATCCTGGGCCTGACCGACATTTTCCGCGCCGACGCCCGCCCGAATAAAATCAATTTAGGCATTGGCGTTTATAAAGATGAAACCGGCAAAACCCCGGTGCTGACCAGCGTAAAAAAAGCTGAACAGTATCTGCTGGAAAACGAGACCACCAAAAACTATCTCGGCATTGAAGGCATCCCGGCGTTTGCCAGCTGCACGCAAGAGCTGCTGTTCGGTAAAGAGAGCCCGATCGTCACCGATCGTCGCGCGCGCACCGCACAGACGCCAGGCGGCACCGGCGGCCTGCGCGTGGCGGCAGACTTTATCGCCAACCAGACCAGCGCCAAGCGCATCTGGATCAGCAACCCAAGCTGGCCGAACCACAAGAACGTCTTTAGCGCCGTTGGTCTGGAAGTGCTGGAGTACGCCTACTACGACGCTGCCAACCACGCGCTGGATTTTGACGGCCTGCTGAACAGCCTGAAACAGGCTCAGGCCGGTGATGTTGTGCTGTTCCACGGCTGCTGCCATAACCCAACCGGTATCGATCCAACGGCGGAACAGTGGGCACAGCTGGCTGAGCTTTCCGCCGCCAATGGCTGGCTGCCGCTGTTCGACTTCGCCTACCAGGGCTTCGCCAACGGTCTGGAAGAGGATGCGCAGGGTCTGCGTATTTTCGCCGCCAAACATCAAGAGCTGATCGTCGCCAGCTCCTACTCGAAAAACTTCGGCCTGTACAATGAGCGCGTCGGCGCTTGCACCATTGTAGCTGCCGATGCCGAAACCGCCGATCGCGCCTTCAGCCAGGTGAAGGCGGCCATTCGTGCCAACTACTCTAACCCGCCGTCGCACGGCGCGGCCGTTGTCGCCACCATTCTGGGCAACGACGCCCTGCGCGCGATGTGGGAGCAGGAGCTGACCGACATGCGCCAGCGCATTCACCGCATGCGTCAGCTGTTCGTGAACACCCTGCAGGAGAAAGGCGCACAACAGGACTTCAGCTTTATCATCCAGCAGAACGGCATGTTCTCATTCAGCGGCCTGACCAAAGAACAGGTGCTGCGTCTGCGTGAAGAGTTCGGCGTATACGCCGTAAACTCGGGCCGGGTGAACGTGGCCGGCATGACGCCGGACAACATGGCACCGCTGTGTGAAGCCATCGTCGCCGTGCTCTAAAAGCATCGACGCAGGTCATAAATCATAAAAAAAGGGCGCTCTATGCGCCCTTGATTATTTCGGCCGGGAAATAATCGTTACCACACCGCCGGCTCTTCGCGCAGGAACGGATTGGTCTGGCGCTCGTGGCCAAAGGTCGACATCGGGCCGTGGCCGGGAATAAAGCGCATATCGTCGCCCAATGGCAGCAGCTTGGTGCGAATAGAGGCGATCAGCGCCTGATGATCACCGCGCGGGAAGTCGCTGCGTCCCACGCCGCCGTTAAACAGCACGTCACCCACCAGCGCCAAACGCGCCTGCTCATTGATAAAGACGATGTGGCCCGGTGTGTGCCCAGGGCAATGCAACACCTTGAGCGTCATCTCGCCCACCTGCATCTCATCGCCTTCCGACAACCAACGGGTCGGGGTCAGCGGCGCACACTCTTCCAGCCCGAACATCCGGCTCTGCGCCGGCAAACCATCCAGCCAAAAAGCGTCCTCTTTATCCGGGCCGTAAATCGGCACCTGATAATGTTCCGCCAGCTCCGCCGCCGCACCGACGTGATCCAAATGGCCGTGCGTCAGCAAAATCTGCGTGATTGTCACACCCTGTTTCGCCACTTCCGCTTTGATTTTTTCCGCTTCGCCGCCGGGATCGACCAACGCCGCCTGCTGCGTGTTTTCACACCAGATCAGGCTGCAATTCTGGCTAAAGGCGGTAACGGGAATAAGATGGTATTTCATAAGGCTCCAACGACAATAACACCGCCTCCGCAAGGAGCGGCGTTATTCACTGAGGGCACCGCGATTACCAGCTCCGAACCGGGCCGGTATCGATGTGCACGAAGTTGCTACGTGGGTAATATCCTACACCACCAGCGCGCATTTTTAACGCCGCTTTACGGATATTACTCAATTGGATACCTTCAATATGGAAATCCATCGCCTGGCCCTTGGTATGGTAGCTGTGCTTGGCCACACCACGGCTGTGCGCGCGCAATTCGTTATTGGTATCTACGGAACGGTAACCGGAGATCAGCTGCACCGGCTTGCTGGTACCCAGCAGCCCCTGCAGGCGATAGAGGTGATCAAACAAGCTGGGATCGATCGATTTAACCTTGTTGGCGCGATAATCGCGGAACAGATGATTTAGCCGAACCAACTCTTCTTTATTGTAGCCTTTGCCGTCAAAGAACTCGGCTTTAATAGATTCACCGGTATTCAGGTTATTCAGCACTAAAATACGCGGTCGAGCGGTGGAAAGACTGGCAAATGCCTGCCCTGGAAGCAGCGCTATGCCCATAGCGGCGCCACCTAGCGCCAGCCATTTACGGCGATGATGATCAATTTTGTCCATGACTCTGTTAAACCCGGCAAGAATGTCAAAATAAATGCACAAAGCAGCGCACTGTCCGAACCATAACCGCCTGCGTATGCTGAGTCAACCCGCGATACGCCTAGGTTTACAGGCCCCCGCCTACGAGGGCCTGCGGTATAGCCAAACATTCTGACCGTTATTTATTTATAATTACTGCATTTACTGCATTAATTTTTTGGCCTGAGCCAAAATTTGTGCGCCCGATCTCACCGTATTATCATAATTGTAAATATCTGTACGGAATTGCGGTTGGCCATCATCCGAAACCCAGGCGGTTAGATAATACAGTTTTACGGGAATACGCTGGCGAATATTCACATAAGTGGTATTGCCTTCTTTCAGCGTGGAGGAAACGCGGCTATTGTTCCAGCCGGCATCCTGCAGCAGCATATTCGCCAAATCGGAAGCCTTGTTCACCCGCACGCAGCCGGAGCTGAGCGCGCGGATGTCTTTCTGGAACAGGCTGTGGTTCGGGGTATCGTGCAGGTAGATGGCATCCGAGCTCGGCATATTGAACTTGAAACGCCCCAGCGAGTTGGTGGCCCCCGGCGCCTGACGGACGCGATACGGGAAGTTGCGCGCAGAAACCATGCTCCAGTCGATCATCGCCGGGTTGATCACTTCCGCATCGTTGCTCCAGCCTGACAGCACGGTATAGCCGTGTTTCTGGAAATAGTTACCGTCGCGCATCGCCTTCGGCACGATATCCTCACGCACCAGCGTAGTCGGCACGTTCCAAGGCGGGTTGACCACCACGTTGTTTAACGCGCTGCTCATCAACGGCGTCTTGCGGCTCGGCCGCCCGACGATAACGCGGGAGGACAACACTTCGTTGCCGTTCTGATAGTAGGTCAGCGAGTAGTTGGGAATGTTCACCATAATGCCGGTGCCGACATGCCCCGGCAAGATGCGCAAGCGCTGGATATTCAGCGCCAACAGCGCGGCGCGGGTTTTCGGTGACACGTTGAGCCACTCGCGGGTGCGCACGCCGATCACGCCGTCCGCCGTCAACCCCTGCCATTTCTGGAAACGCTTGACGCCCTCCACCAGCTCGTTGGTATAGAGGTTGTCGCTCACCACGCTGCCGATCTGCGGCGGCGTCTGTTCCGCGGTCAACTCCGTCACCGGCGCCGCCGATGGGCTGACCGTCACGCGGCTTTTCTCTTCGTCTACCGTCAGCCCGCCGTCGTCGGGTTCATTGCTCTTCGCCGAAACCACCGCCGGTTCCGGCTCCGCTTCCGGCGCCGAGGCGGCCAGCATGCCGGTGCGCGTCAGGATCTCACGCAGCGCCGGGATATCGTTGCTCATTTGGCCTGGGCGCAGGCTCGGGCCACTGCCCACCTGCGGCCAGGGGCGGTTGTCCGCCAGCATGTCACGCAGCGCCTGATGCATCTTGGCGTATTGCGGATGCTGCGGCGCAAGCGAATTCACGTAGCTCAGGGTTCGCGCCTGGCGCACCGCCAGCTGCCATTGATTGATCACCGCCGTGGGTGGCAAACCAAGCTTGTAAGGAATATTGCTGTACAGCCAGTTGTTGCCGTTGGCGCCGATGGCGGATACAAACTGCAAATAGCCCAGCATCGCATCGGACAACACCGCATCGCGGCCCGCTTCACTGAGCGCCGGATCGGTCAACATCTTCACCCACTGGGTGAACTGCGGCTGTACGCCGGACATCGCCAGTTCGGCCAGCTGCTGTTGAAATTGCTGAACGGCCTCGCGATCCTGCCACATCGGCTGCATATGATTCGCCGCATACAGCGGCGCCAGCGTGGAAAGGTAGTGCAGATCCATACCGCGCGGCAACGCGGCCAGCAGTTCAGAACGACTCTGCGCAACGGACATGCCTGCTGATGCCACCGGTAACGCCGTTACGGTGGCCAAGGCGGAAAACGACGACACAAGACTACAGGCGATAGCGCCACTCAGCGCCAAACGTCGTAGAGAGTTTCCCTTTTTAAGCAACATCCCTTGCCCCCTGTATGCTCACAAAAAAAACGTCAAAAATTGCATATAGTTTCAGTATACAAACAGAAAGGCCGTTTCGCCCTGAGGACGTCGAATTACTGTTTATCTGATTAAACTAACCGCTTTTCAACGGATAAAAAAGCAGGACTATCATCCACGCGCACAAAAAAATAGCCACCCTGCGGCGGCTATTTTCGGATTTTTAGGGCGTTTTTCTGCGTTACGGCGTCTCAACCGGCGCAGTGCCCAGCGCCGGCGGCTCGCCAGCGAAACCGCGCAGCCCCACCACGTGCACATGCTCGTGGTTCTGGAACACTTTACGCACCAGTTTATAGGTGGTGCCCTTCTCCGGACTGATGTTTTCCGGCGCCGCGATGATCAGCTGCATCTCCAGACGGTCACACAACTCGAACAGCGTGGCGATCGATTTGGCATCCAGACGCGCCGCTTCATCGAGGAACAGCAAGCGACATGGCGAGATGTCTTTACCGCGCAGACGACGGGATTCTTCTTCCCAGCTCTGCACCACCATCACCAGAATTGACATCCCGGTACCGATGGCTTCACCGGTAGACAAGGCGCCGCTTTCCGCACGCAGCCAGCCGTCAGAGCCACGGTACACTTCCACTTCCATCTCCAGGTAGTTGCGGTAGTCCAGCAACTCCTCACCGATGGTCTGCGGCGTGCGCTGCCCCATATCGATCTGCGGATTCAGGCGCTGATACAGCTTGGCCAACGCTTCGGAGAAGGTCAGGCGGTTGCTGTTGAACAGATCCTGATGCTGTTCCTGCTGCTCGGAGAGCACGTCCAGCAGAGTGGCGTGCGCTTCGCGCACATTGACGTTCAGACGGACGCTCTTCACCTGGCCGAAAGCCACGGCCTGCAACCCCTGGTTCAGCATGCGAATGCGGTTCTGCTCACGCTGAATGGTTTTGCGAATGATGTTGGCCACGCTTTTCGAACTGATCGCCAGCTTCTGCTCGCGCGCGGTCAGTTCTTCGGTCAGACGGCCCAGCTCAATCTCCATCTGCTCGATGGCCTCGACCGGATCGTCGGTGCGGATGATGTCCTGGCGGATACGCTCGCGCAGGTGTTGGTACACCGCGATATAGAACTGAATCTTACGCTCCGGCCGCTTCGGATCTTCCGACAGACGCAGCACGTCGCGCAGGTGTTCGTTGTCCGCCACCGCCAGACGCAGCGCGCCGAGCGCCTTATCCGACATCGAGCGCAGCTCGTCCCCATCCATATACGCCAGCTCGCGGCGATGCAGGCGGCGTTCCACGCCGTTGTCTTTCACCAGACGCATCACCGCGCACCAGCCCGCCTTGGCGGTCACCACCTGCTCGCGCAGCTGATGGTAGTCGCGTTCCAGCTTGCGCAGTTTCTTCTGCAGGCCATCCATTTCGGCTTCGCAGAAGGTCAGCTGTTTCTCCAGCTGATTGCGGCGAGCGCGGTTGTTGCTCAGCGCCGCATGCAGCTCGTCGCGGCGCTGACGCGCGCGCGCTTCGGCGTTGGCGTCGGCCTGCACGCCGATATCCACCAGCTCCTGGCTCAGCTCTTTCAGCATGTCGCGCTTGGCGTCATACGAGCTTTTCAGCGAGGCCAGCACCTGGCTGTATTGGGTGAACTGGGTTTGATATTGACGCAGCTGCTCACGGGCGCGGGCGCGTTCGGCTTCCGCCTGTTCCAGACGCTGGCGCAGCTTGTCGTTGAGATCGTTGTTGGCATTCTGCATGCCGGCGGAGTCGGTATAGCTGAAGTGTGCGCGACGCTGCACCACTTCTGTCAACGCGAACGCCTGCTGTTTGGCCTGACGCTGCACGCTTTGCGCCTGCGCGTAGTCCTGCTGCAGCTGTTCATGCTGCTGCGGATCGCTCTGCAGCACCGACAGCAGCGGCTCCAGTTTGGTCAGTGACACCCCGTGCTGTTGAATGTGGCGCGCGGCGTCCTGCGCTTCTTCCAGCTCTTCGCGGATCTCGTCGACGCGATCCTGCAACGTTTCATCGTTCAGCAACGACACCAGCGGCATCAGGCGGTTGAGCGCGGAAATGCCCTCTTTGGCCTGATCGTACTGCTGGCGCTGCTGCTGATTCTGCGCTTCGTGATTGTTCAGCGCACGCTCGATCTCGCCACGACGGGCGTTCAGGCCGCGGATCTCCGCTTCCGGATCGGCGTCGAACGCCACCGCCAGATGGGTGCCGATAAAGCGGCTGAAGGCCTGGTGCGAGCGCTGAGTTTTCTGCACGTCGAACGACAGCGTGGCATAGCGCTCCGCCAGCGTTTCACGCTCGGCATGCAGCACTTCCAGGCGGTTTTCGCGCGCCGCGCGGCCGAACAGCGGCACTTCCGGGTAGCGGGAATAACGCCACTGGCGATCGGCGATTTTCACCACCACCGCTTTGTCCTGTTCTTCGACGGCGAACACGCTGTCATCAAACGACTGCGGATCCCCTTCGATCAGGTAAAGGTCTTCCGGGCAATCTTCCAGCCCTTCCAGCATCTCGCGCACCAGCGACAGATCCGGCACCACGATGGCGTGGCGCGAAGGGCCGTACAGCGCCGAGAAGTAAGGTGCGTCGTCGATGGTGACGTCATCGTAAATTTCCGACAGCAGCACGCCGCCGAAACGTTCGGCCAAAGTGACCAGGCGTTGATCTTCCGCGCCGCCCGGTTGGCTGAGACGTTCGATCTGCGCTTCCACTTCGCGCTTGCGGGCCGCCACTTCGTCGCGCTCGACGGTGGTTTCACGCTCGCGCTCCAGCAGCTGCTGCATGTATTCGGTCACCTGCTGGCTGTTTTCCAGCGGCTCTCCGCTCTGATCGCTGAGCTGGCTCAGGGCGTCCTGCGCCGCCAGCCACACCGGGGCGCGCGCCGTCAGCTCACGGATGCGCTGCTGGATCTGCTCCAGCTCCTGGCGCATCTCCATGCGGCGTTCGCCGGCTTCGCTGACGTTCTGCGACAGCGCTTCCAGGCGCTCTTCCAGCTCCTGCTGCAGCATGTCGAGATCGTCCGGCTGGTACTCCTGACCATGGCGTTTGCAAAATTCTTGCAGCAGGCGCTCGGCGTCCTGCTGCGAGCGCAGGCGCTGTTCCAGTTCGCTCAGGCGCAGACGCAGCGGCTGAACGCGCTCGGCGAGGTGTTGCTGCGAAGGCCAGTCGCGCAGCAATTCGCGCGCGCACTGCCAGGCTTCGCTGCGGCTGACCTGGCCGGCGATTTTACCCACCAGCTGATAGGCCTGCTCGAACTGGCCGTGCGCGGCGTCGGCCACGCTCAGCTTCTGTTCCAGCATCAGCAGCGCTTCGGTCGCCTCCTGCTCGCGGGCCTGGAAGGTATCCAGCCACTGTTCGGCATTATCGGCGGTCAGGTCCGGCAGTTGGCACAGCGCGCGTGCGCGCTCCAACGCCTGCAGCGCCTGCTGGTACTGAATGGCGCGGGTCTGCTGCACATCGAGCGCCTGCTGGTAGTCGGCCAGCTGGCTCTTCAGCTCATCCACTTCCAGCTCGGCCGCTTCGGCGCGCGCTTCGTTTTCGGCCTGCTGCTCGCTCGCCTCGGCCACCACTTCGTTCTGCTCTTCCAGACGGTAGGTCAGCTCTTCCAGATCGGCTTCATAGCGTTCGATCTTCTCCTGCTGACGCATGGCCGTCTGCACCAGATTCAGGTGGTCGCTGGCGGCCTGGTAATCGGTTTCCAGATCGGATTCGGCGCCGCTCTGTTCGCTCAGCTCGCGCGCCATTTCCACATGGCGATACTGTTCGGCGGCCAGCTGCTTGCGGCTGCCCAACAGATCGCTGCGCAGCGCCAGCGCACCGTCCAGATGGATGCGGCGTTCATTGGCATGACGCATATAGTCCGCCGCCACATAGGAGGTGGCCTCGGAGATCAGATGCTTGAACAGGTCGCGATCTGACTGGGTGACGCGGATCGCTTCCAGCGTCATGCGGTTCTCGCGCAGCGCCGCTTCCATGTCCTGGAACGCCTTGCGTACGCCGCTGTTCTCCGGCAGCAGGTAATCGCGCAGCGAGCGGGTGATGGCGCTGGAGATGCCGCCGTACAGCGACGCTTCAATCAGACGGTAGAACTTGCTGCGATCGGCGGACGAACGCAGGCGTTTCGGGATCACGCCCAGATCGAACATCAGCGAGTGGTAATCGGTGATGGAGTTGAACTGCTTGAACTGCACGCCCTCCATCTCTTCCACGCGCTCTTTCAACTCTTGCAGCGACAGCACGCGCGCCTGGCGCTCACCCACGGTCTGGGTCAGCAATTCAGTCGGCTGTACCGCGGTCGGCAGCCCCTGAATGGTGAACGGTTTGATATCGACCTTGCGGTCGCGCCCCGCCACCTGCTGCAGACGCACGCCAACCACCACGCGCTGGTGGCGTGAATTGACGACGTCAAGGGTGGAGTAACACACGCCGGCGCGCAGCTTGCCGTGCAGGCCTTTGTCGCGCGAGCCGCTGGTGGCGCCCGCTTCGGTGGTGTTACGGAAGTGCAGCAGCGTCAGGTCGGGGATCAGTGCGGTGACGAAGGCCGCCATGGTGGTGGATTTCCCCGCCCCGTTACCGCCGGACAGCGTGGTCACCAGCTCATCCAGATCAAAGGTGCGGGCGAAGAAGCCGTTCCAGTTAACCAGCGTCAACGAGCGAAATTTACCGCGTTCAATCATTCCTGTTCATCCTCTGCACCGTCAGGAGCGTTATCAACCTGCTGATCCTCAGCGTCATTCTCATCGTTCAGCGACAGGCTGGTTTCAACCGGCATCGCCTCGCCGTCGCGAATCATGCGCAGTTGCGCTTCACGCGGATCGTCGCCGCTGCGCACGTCGGCGCCGAAGCGGAACACCGCCTCGGTAATGCGGAACTTGCTGCTGTCATTGCCCATGAAATAGACCATGCCGAGGCGGCGCAGACGGTTCAGCGAGGTGCGCACCTTCTCGTGCAGCTTCTGCCGATCGAGATCCGAACCGGTAGATCGCTGGTTGACGAACTTCAGCAGCTTGTTCTCATCGGCCAGGCTCAGCAGCTCGTCGTACAGCTCCTGATGGCTGAAAATGCCCTCGTGCGCCAGGCGCTCGGGGCTGAGATACAGGTAGCACAAGATCTTACCCACCATCATATCCAGCTCGGACAGCACCGAACGCGGGATCAGCGTGGTGGAGCGAGGGCGCAAATAGAAGAAACCTTCCGGCGCCCGAATCAGCTCGACGCTGTAACGGTTGTAAAATTCTTCCAGCTCATCCTGGAAATCCATTAAAAAGGCGTGGTTGTCCAGCTCATCGATACCGATGTGACGACCCGCGCGCAGTTGGCTATCCAATGCCGGAAACAGCGAGTTGGACAGCGCCTTGGCCAGCTTGACTGGCATTACTTGTTCAATATTTGTCGATGACATGGGCCTGGACCTTGGCTCCGTAATCATTGATTGCCTGCCATTCAGCCGGCAACCCTGAGAAATCTGCTTCAGCCACACCGAGGCGCACTGCCTGGTCGACCACTAAACGTGCCACGTCGAAATGACGCGCACGCGGATATTGCGCCAGATAATCGCGCATCACCGCCGCAAGGTTGAGCGGCATCTGCTGTTCCTGGTACACCTTCAGCGCCTCTTCGATCATCGCCGCCAGCTGTTCGCGAATCTCGCTGAACTCTTCAAACTCCAGATCCGGTGGCAGTTCCCCGGTCACTTCATCGCTGCGCAGCGCCAGTTCTTCGTCGCGCATGTCCAGCAGACGATCGGCATTGGCATGGGTCAGCGCCCATGGGTGGTCGAAGTAGGTTTGCACCGACTGGCGCAGGCGCTGGGCGAACACGCGGTTTTTGTCCATATCGATAGCGGTACGGATAAATTTATGCACGTGGCGATCGTAGCCGATCCACAGATCGATCGCCTGCTGCCCCCAGCTGATGATGCGATCCAGCTTGCTTTGCAGATCGAACACCAGCTTATCGACGAAACCCAGCTCCACGTTGCCGAGGGTTGCGTCCTGGATGCGCAGCAGGTTGGCCTGCAGCTTATCGCCCGCCGCATCCAGCGTATCCTGCAGCTCGCGCAGGGTGCCCGAGGTTTCCGACAGCAGCATCTCGCAGCTGGAGATCGCCGCCCGCCAATCTTTGCTCAGCAGCGCCGCGATGTCGTTCTTCACGCTCTGCTGCTGCTCATCCATCACGCGTTGGGTCATGTCGATGCTGTCGAAGATTTCCGCCACCGAATATTTCAACGGCGCGAACACGTTGCGGTGCCAATGGAAATCGTCGCCGCCCTCGTCGGCGGCATCGGCGGCGCGTTTGAGTTCCTGCGCCACGATAGACAGCTGCATCGACAAACGCAGCGTGGAGAATTCGCGTTGGCGAATATAGTAATCGGTAATGCCGATACCCAGCGGCGTCAGGCGGTAAATCGCGTTGCCGTCCGCCAGCTCGCTGGTAAAACGGTTCAACAGGCGCTGGCGCACCATGTCGTTAATCGCATTGTTGGCGCGCATCGCCACCGTTTCATGCGTCTGTTCAAAACCCTTGCTGACATGGCGAAATGCATCAACCAGCTCACCTTCGCTCATCTCGCCGTCCAGCCGTTCGCCGTTCAGGGTAGCAATGGCGAGCAGAAATGCGAGACGCTCCGTAGGGAGCGAAATAGAGAAATCATTTTTCCGTGCCCAGGCGACCAGTTCGGGTACTGTCTGGGAAAATTCACTCATAGTTCGTCCTTCAGGTTTGGTTTATGCGCCATGACGTGAATATAGCGCCCCAAACTCACGTACGGCTCCTGCCGGCAATAGTGCTGTTCAAGCGCCAGTAACTCTTCAAATTTTTGTGTTTGCAGCTGTCTGCTCTGCAGATAGTCGTGGAACACCCGCACGCCGGTTTTGCCGCCGATGCGCATGCCCAGTTGTTCCAACCAACCGTAGACCAATAGCGGATCGTGCGGATATTGCGGCGACAGCGAACGCTTGCGGCGCCGTCTGACCTCGGGATCCACCAGTTGGAAATTACCCAACACCACGTTGCGCATCAAGAGGCCGTTGGCGTTGAAGAACATCAGCGACAGCGCGCCGCCCGGCGTCAGGCAGTCATACAACGCCTGCAGCGCCGCTTCGGGCTCGGCGATCCATTCAAGCACTGCATGAAACAATATCAGATCAACCGGCTGTTCCAAATGTTGAGCGATATCCTGCGCAGAACTTTGTACGAATTGCATGTTCTGGCTCACACCTTTCTGCTCCGCCAGCAGCGCGGCGCGCTGGATCATCTCACCAGAAAGATCGCACAACAACACCTGATGTCCTAATTCTGCCAGTTGGCAGGCCATATGGCCTTCACCGCCCCCGGCGTCGAGAATGCGCAGCGGCCGCTGCGGCAACTGCGCCAGCAGCCCGGTCAGATCCTGCCAAACCACCGCCTGGCGGATTTTTCCTTTCGTGGTGCCGTAAATATTACGCGCAAATTTTTCAGCAATATCGTCAAAATTGCGATCCTGCATGGACAACGGCTCCGCTGATCTCATTCTTGTCGGCGGCAAAGCGCACGCCCATTCAAACCTGCTATTTTGGCACAGACTGACTTAGAATGTATCTTCTTGCGGCCTGTTTATACCTGGATGCCGCTTTTTCACCCAAAAGGATCTGATTTTCGATGCTGTTCAACCTGAAAAAGTTCTTTGGCGCCCTGCTGATGCCACTGCCGCTGTTGATGCTGCTGATGGGGCTGGCGCTGCTGCTGCTGTGGTTCACCCGCTGGCAAAAAAGCGGTAAGACGATTTTCACGCTGAGCTGGTTGTTTTTACTGCTTTTCAGCCTGCAACCGGTGGCCGACCGACTGCTGCGGCCGATCGAAGCCGAATACCAGACTTATCGCGGTAACGATCCGGTCAGCTACATCGTCGTGTTGGGCGGGGGTTATACCTACAATCCCGATTGGGCGCCCAGTTCAAACCTGCTCGGCAACAGTTTGCCGCGCGTGACGGAAGGCGTGCGGCTCTACCTTGCACATCCCGGCGCCAGGATGGTGTTCACCGGCGCGTCCGCCGGCCCCATGCAAAGCAACGCCGCCACTGCGGCGCTGGTGGCCGAAAGCCTGGGCGTGCCGCGCAGTGATATGGTGATCTTGGGGGAACCGCGCGATACCGAGCAAGAGGCCGCTCAGGTCGCCAAGTTGGTCGGCGAGCAACCGTTCATTCTGGTGACCTCCGCCAACCATCTGCCGCGCGCCATGCGTTTCTTCAAGGCTAAGGGGCTGCACCCGATCCCGGCGCCGGCCAACCAGTTGGCGATCGACTCGCCGCTGAATATCTGGGATCGCGCCACACCGTCGTCAATGTTCCTCGGCCATACCGAGCGCGCCTGGTATGAAACGCTGGGTAGTCTGTGGCAATGGCTGAAGGGCGCAGATAGCGCCGGCGCAGAGTAAAGCTCGTTCAACCGGCCAGCCAGGGCAGCAGCTGTTGCGATGCATAGTCGAACGGCCGCCGCTCCAGCTTGCCGGTATGGATCAAACGCCCTACCGCTTCCCACACCACATATAGCCAGCGCCGCGCCAGGAAAGCGTCGGCGACCGGCGCCCGCTGCAGATAGCTGAACAGCAGCTGGCTGGGCATGCCCGCCTCGCAGAGGCGGAAAAGATCGTATTCACGCGGCGCCCACAGCACTACGCCGGGATTGAGCATCGCCAGCAGTTGATCGCTTTTGGGATCTTTCAGCATGTTGCGCAGCGATAAGTTACCATGCACCAGAACACAGGGATCATCGAAGCCGACGAAGAAATGGGTCAGCGCTTCGCGCGTGCGGTACAGCAAACGCCGATCCGCCATGGTCAACTGCGGGGTGGTGAGATTGACCACCGTCGCCCACAGCACTTCGACCCGCTGTTGATACCAGCAGAACCAATCATTCTCCTGCGTGCTGTCAACGCTGCCGACGCTGCCGTGGCTGTCGATGCGGTGCCAGGCCAATATCCCGTCAACGATCTGCTCCATCAGCATATTCCAGCGATCCGGCGAGCGCGTCGGCGCCTCAGCCGACACGCCGCGCAGGCGCTCGATCAGCAGGATTTCCGTATACGGCGCCTGGAGGGTACACACCACGCCATACACCGTAGGCAGGCGAATATCCCCGTCGCGCGCCAGCATCGACAGCTTGTACGCCTCCTGCTGGGCGATGCCCCGACAGATAAAGCTTTTCGCCATCAGCGGGATCGCGTTGCCCTGCCGATCGTACAGCGAATACATATGCGCATAAGGCTGTTCGCTCACCCGCTCCAGCCGGCTGATGGACTCACCCAGCACAGTGCTCAGTTCGGCGCGTAACTGCTCCATAAGGCATTCACCTCAGGCTAATTTGGGGAGATGCGTAACATCATCGAACGGCGAGCGGAAAAATTCTTCAACGCAGATCAACAAAACGGGGATCAATAATGGGGGTATTGCATCATCGGCGCGTTGCGCGGCGCGCCGACGAAATCAGGCTCAGGGTTGAATGCTGTCGCGCACGCGCTGGAGGTCTTCCGGCGTATCGACCCCCACGCTCGGGATCGCTTTCGCGACCGCCACGTGGATCTTTTCACCGTACCACAGCACGCGCAGCTGTTCCAACAGCTCGATCTGCTCCAGTTGGCTCGGCGCCCAGCTGACGTAGCGGCGCACGAAGCCCGCGCGGTATGCGTAGATGCCGATATGACGCAGCAGGCTGTCGCCGATGCTCTCTTTCGACGCGGCGAAACGCTCGCGATCCCACGGAATGGTGGCGCGTGAGAAATAGAGCGCGTAGCCCTGCGCGTCCATCACCACCTTCACCGCGTTGGGGTTGAAAGCCTCTTCGGCGCTCTCGATCGGCACCGCCAACGTCGCCATGCCGGCCTGGCTGCCCGCCAGGTTTTCCGCCACCTGCCGCACGATAACGGGTGGGATCAGCGGCTCATCGCCCTGCACGTTAACGATGATCTGGTCGTCGGCAAAGCCGTAGTGCGCGATCACTTCCGCCAAACGCTCGGTGCCGGAATGGTGATCCGGGCTGGTCATGCATACTTCGCCGCCGGCGGCTTCCACCGCTTTGGCGACTTCAGGATGATCGGTCGCCACGATGACGCGGCTGGCGCCGGACTCACGGGCGCGCTCCATCACATGCACCACCATCGGCTTGCCGTGAATATCGGCCAGCGGTTTGCCCGGCAAACGGGTTGAGGCGTAGCGGGCGGGAATAATAGCGATAAAACTCATGCGTGCTTCTCATCCAGCGACAGCGCACGCGCTTCATTTTCCAACAGCACCGGAATGCCGTCGCGCAGCGGGTAAGCCAACCCGTCCGCTTTGCACACCAGTTCCTGGTTTTCTTTATTGAAATAGAGTTTGCCGTTGCATACCGGGCAGGCAACGATTTCGAGTAAACGGTGGTCCATGCATCCTCCGCTAGGGGATAGGTCATCTGGGAAAGGCAGTGAGGATAGCATAACGCCCGGCCTCAGGTTAATCATCGGCGGCGCCAAGGCGCCGATATTTCCTCACTGCGTCGGCGCGACAGCTTGAACTGCGGCGCATCCCGGCGTAGAATTTTGTGATACAAATCACAAAAGAAGGCCGTGATACATGATCAAACGTCTGCATAAAATCATCGCTCTGTTCGCAAACTTCAGCCACTGAGCCCCTTTGTAACGAGCGACGCTTCACTTCGTTTTACCCCACCGACGGCGTCGCTCGTTATCCCACTTCCCAGCCGGCACCCCATTCCGCGGCCAACGCGGCCGGAATGTCGCCCAGCGCGACGCGTTGCGCACCGTGCCATTTGGCCGTGCGCGCGATGGCCTGCCGGATATCCTGCGTTCGCTGTTTACCGAAGCGTACTTGCACCTCAGCATGGAAACTGATGATCTCGAAGATGCCCTGGCGACGGTGCGCCTTGGCGTCAATCCGCCCCACCAGCTCGCCCCGATGCAGCACCGGCAACGTGAAGTAACCATAGCGACGTTTTTCTTTCGGCGTGTAACACTCCAGCCGATAGTCAAAGTTGAACAGTTCGAGCGCCCGGCGGCGATCCCACACCACCGGATCAAAAGGCGACAGCAGGCTGGTGACCGTCGATTTCAGTTTGCCCTGCTCCGCCAGCGGCAGCAGTTCCGCCAGTGATTCATGCACATAGAACTGCCCTTCCAGCCCCTCTACCTGCACCGGCGAAATTTCCCCCTGCGCCTGCAGCTCTGCCAGCAAGGCTTTTGGCGCCACGCGTTTCAGCCGATAATAATCCGCCAACCACTCGGCGCGGAAAATGCCCAGATAGCGGCAGGTGCGATGCAACATCTGCCGGCGCGCCCGCTCCGCAGGCAGCGCATGACGCGCATCGTCCCAGGCCGGCAGCAGCCTTTCGGTCAGATCGTAAACCCGGTGGAAGTTGCGACGCTCGGCCACCATCAGCTTGCCGGCGGTAAACAGGATCTCCAGGTGCCGTTTCTCCGGTTTCCAGTCCCACCACCCGCTGTTGCCTTTCTTCTCGGCGCTGAAATCGGCGGAACGCACCGGCCCCTGTTGTTCGATGTGCCGCAGCAGGTTGTCCATCGCCGCCTGGTGCTGCTGCACCCAGTCGGCGGAGTATTTCCAGCCCATATCATGCGGCGCCAGCATGCGATGCCGCAGCAGACCAAAATCTTCGATCGGCAGGAAACAGGCCTCGTGCGCCCAATACTCGAACAACTTGCGGCCGGCGAGCGCCTGCTCCAGCCACTCCGGCTGATAGGCCCCCAAACGGCTGAACAGCACCAGATACGGGCTGCGGGCGACGACGCTAATGGTATCGATTTGTAACAGCCCCATGCGCTGGATCGCGCTCACGACATCATCGGGCCGAGCCTGGCGTTTAAGCGGAGAAAGCAGCCCCTGGGCGGCAAGGTGCAGCGCGCGAGCGGCGGTAAGGGAAATGGTCGGGGTGGTCATCCTGATATCCGTGGCGAGTAGGCAATGGCCTGATAATAGTGGATATCGCGGGATTTATCTTCGCCAGTGCTTGCGGGTGGCGACACCGGCACTGGCGAGGAAGGAGGATGCGATCAGAACGCGATAACGTCTGCCGCGGACAGCCCATGCGAGCTGCGATAGATCGAGAACTCAACGTTCTGACCTTCGTTCAACGACTTATTTTTGGTGTTGGCGATAGCGTTGCGGTTGACATAGATTTCGTCGCTGCCATCTACCGGTGAAATAAAACCATAGCCTTCGGCCTGATTAAACCATTTCACACGACCCATTTTTAACACAGTATTTTTAAACATAACTTATATCCTTTTACTTGAGCATCCTTGACAACGTCATTTTTTATATTGTCTGGACGCTACCAGCCCATCCTAAAGTTTTTCGTAACAAACCTCTCGTGAGCAAAAAAATAAAAAACCCGCACTAAGGCGGGCTTGTTGAACTTAATATCTTCCGCATGACTCAGCGCTGAAGCGTCACCATGGTTGTATTAAGATCTCTTTATACGCGTTCCCTGTCTTCTTACAGAGCAACTACGTTGGCGGCAGCCGGCCCGCGCGGGCTGTCCTGGATGGTGTACTCAACGCGCTGGCCTTCAGCCAGGGTCTTGAAACCGTCGGTCATGATTGCGGAGAAGTGTACGAATACATCTTTGCCGCCGTCGTGCTGCTCAATGAAACCAAAACCTTTGCTTTCGTTGAACCACTTAACTTGACCCGTCTTCTTAGACATTACTTTTACCTTTAAATATATTTACAAAACCTGCCATAAGAGGCAATTGCGGCCATTTCAGAAACATTACTTATGGGAGGTACTTAGAAGGTTCGTCTTTGAAGCGGAATCGGATGATAACGTTTTTGGAGGAACTGCTTAACTCTAAACTCGAACATAAATAGGTCTGGATTACAGGCCGACTTGCATTTACTCATAAAAATGGTGAATGCACAAGAGGTTTATTGCAATAAATTCATCATTGCGCCGAATTTATTTTTATCCCCATGAATATACATGACTTAATTTAACGCTCACCGCAGCCGCTCCAGCGCGTTCCTCTCCTCACCGGGGCATCATTTTCCCGTCTGAGCGCTGCAAATGAGAGCTAACGCATAAAACTCTAATATGCTTGACGCCGCTATAACAAATCCCAAATCAGATGGCTAAACTTGAGGGGAAAACAAGGCAGACGGCTTTTTCACCAGCACTTTTGCCGCTAAAAACACGATTTTTCAGATTATGCTGAATCAAGGAGCTATGCGCATGACCGCCCAGCAGTTCGTTTCACCTAATGAAATCCGCGCCAGATTCTCTCACGCGATGTCGGACATGTATCAAAAAGAGGTACCGCTGTACGGCGATCTGCTGGAGCTGGTGGCGGAAACCAACCGGCAGGTTCTACGCGAAGATGCCGCACTGGCTCATCAACTGCAAATCACCGGCGAGATCGAACGCCTGGCCATGGAGCGCCACGGCGCGATCCGGGTCGGCACGGCGGACGAACTCGCCACCCTGCGCCGCCTGTTCCGGGTGATGGGCATGGCGCCGGTCGGTTACTATGACCTGTCGGTGGCGGGCGTTCCGGTGCACTCCACCGCTTTTCGCGCCATACACGAAGACGCGCTGCAGATCAGTCCTTTCCGCGTGTTCACCTCCCTGCTGCGCCTGGAACTGATAGAAGATCCCGCGCTGCGTGCGCTGGCCGAGCGCTTGCTGGCGCGCCGCCGTATCTTTACCGATCGCGCGCTGGAGCTGATGGCGCTGCAGGAAGCGCAAGGCGGGCTGAATGAAGTGCAGGCGCAAGAATTTGTCGAACAAGCGCTGGAAACTTTCCGCTGGCATAACCAGGCGACGGTCAGCGCCGAAGAATACCGGCAGCTGCACGATCAGCATCGCCTGATCGCCGACGTGGTGGCGTTTAAAGGGCCGCATATCAACCATCTGACACCACGTACGCTGGATATCGATCGCGTTCAGCAAGCGATGCCCGGCCGCGGTATTACGCCCAAAGCGGTCATCGAGGGCCCGCCGCGCCGCCGCCGCGCGATCCTGCTGCGCCAAACCAGCTTCAAAGCGTTGGAAGAAAGCGTCGATTTCGTTGAGCACGACGGCCACGCCATCGCCGGTCACCATACCGCGCGCTTCGGCGAGATCGAACAACGCGGCGTGGCGCTAACGCCTAAAGGACGCGAACTTTACGACCGTTTGCTGCAGGCGACCAACGATGCGTTACAGGCGCCGCCGAGCGAGAAGAATGCCGAGCGCTACTATCAACTGCTGGAGGAAAACTTCCGGGCGTTTCCGGATGATTACGCCACGCTGCGTGAGCAACAGCTGGCCTGGTTCCGCTATTTCCCGACCGAATGCGGCCTGGCGGCCAAAGAGTCGCTGGACAAGCACAGCACCCTGGAACAACTGATCGAGAAAGAACACGTTCGCTTCCAGCCTCTGGTGTATGAAGATTTTCTGCCGGTCAGCGCAGCGGGGATTTTCCAGTCAAATCTGGGTGACAGCCGCCACGCGCAGTACAATGCCGCTTCCAGCCGGGCAGCGTTTGAACAAGCGTTGGGCAGTGAGGTGATCGACGAGCTGGCGCTATATCAGCAAACCCAGCAGCGTTCGCTGGAAGCCTGCGCGCAAGCCCTGGGGCTTGCCACGCTGGCATCCTGAGATTACTTAGTCAGCAGGGACTCGATATCCTGCAGCAGTTGCTCAGCCTGAGCGGACGGTAGCACCGCATCAACCGGTAGATACCACCAATTGGGCTGGGCAAAGGCGCGACACTTCACCGCGTCCTTCTCCGTCATCAACAGCGTTTGATCTGCATTAACCAACGCCGCCAGCTGTTCCTGCTGATATTCCTGATGATCGGCAAACGCCACTTCCTGCACGACTTCGACGTTCAACTTTTCCAACGTCGCGAAGAAACGCGGCGGATGGCCGATACCCGCCATCGCCACCACGCGCGGCAGCTCGGCCGCCGGGCGACGTTCACCGCTCAGCAGGTTCACCGCATCACGCGCCTGCAGGCGCATGGCAATTTCCCCGGCCTGCGCCACGCCGCCATTGGCGACGCGCGCATCGACGCTGCCAAGCCGCGCAGCGCGCTCGCGCATCGGCCCGGCCGGCAACCACCAGCCGTTACCGAAACGACGCACACCGTCGATGACCACCAGCTCGAAGTCACGCTGTAAAGCGTAGTGCTGCAAGCCGTCGTCGGTGATGATCACATCCAGCGGCTGTTGTTGCAGCAGGGCCTGCACCGCCTCGGCTCGCTTGGGTGCGATCGCCACAGGCGCACCGGTACGTTGATAAATCAGCACCGGCTCATCGCCCGCCTCGCGGGTCGACGTATTCTGACCGAGCACCAGCGGATAAACCGCCGACTTGCCGCCGTAACCGCGTGACACCACGCCAACGCGATAGCCCCGTTGTTGCAGGTGTTCCACCAGCCAAATCACCATCGGCGTTTTGCCGTTGCCGCCGGCGGTGAGGTTACCCACCACCACTACCGGCACCGGCGAACGCCAACTTTTACGCAGGCCGCAGCGGTAACTGAGACGGATCAGCCAACTGAACAAGCCATAGAGCCACGAGAGCGGCAATAGCACCAGATAAAGCAACGAACCGCCGGACCAGATGCGCTCAATCATTATTGACCAAACTGCATGCGGTGCAGCTGCGCATAGGCGCCCTGCCGCTCAAGCAACTCGGCGTGTTCACCCCGTTCGACGATGCGGCCGTCCTCCACCACCAGGATCTCGTCCGCCTTCTCAATGGTCGACAGACGGTGCGCGATCACCAGTGAAGTGCGGTCTTTCTGCAACTCGTCCAGCGCGGCCTGAATGGCACGCTCGGATTCGGTATCCAGCGCAGACGTCGCCTCATCCAGGATCAGGATCGGGCAATCGCGCAGCAAAGCACGCGCGATGGCAATGCGCTGACGTTGGCCGCCGGACAGCATCACGCCGTTTTCACCGATCACCGTATCCAGACCGTTTTCCATCTTGTTGATGAAGTCCATCGCGTACGCCATTTCCGCCGCTTTCTCAATCTGCTCGCGGCTGTATTCGCTCTCACGCGCATAGGCGATGTTGTTGGCGATGGTGTCGTTGAACAGGTGCACGTTTTGCGAAACCAGGGCCACCTGATTGCGCAGCGAGGCCAGGGTATATTCACGCAGATCGTGGCCATCCATCAGGATTTCGCCTTCCTGAATATCGTAGAAGCGCGTCAGCAGGTTGGCGATGGTGGATTTACCCGAACCGGAACGGCCCACCAACGCGACGGTCTTGCCTTCGGCGATTTTCAGGTTGATATCACGCAGCGCCGGCGTTTCTTTGGCCGGGTAGTAGAAGGTGACGTTGCGGAATTCGATATCGCCTTTCGCACGCTTCACTTCGCGGGTGCCGGTGTCTTTTTCCTGTTCCATATCCAAAATGGAGAACAGCGTCTGACAGGCCGCCATCCCTCGCTGGAACTGGGCATTGACGTTGGTCAGCGACTTCAGCGGACGCATCAGCGCGATCATCGACGAGAACACCACGGTAATGGTGCCGGCGGTCAGGGTTTCCATCACGCTTGGGAAGCTGGCGGCAAACAGCACGAACGCCAGGGCCAGCGAAGCGATCAGCTGAATGATCGGATCGGAAATGGAAGACGCGGAGACCAGTTTCATGCCCTGTTGGCGCATGCGGTTGCTCACCGAGTTAAAGCGCTCGGTTTCCACCTGCTGGCCGCCGAAGATCAGCACTTCTTTATGGCCTTTCAGCATCTGCTCGGCGCTGGTGGTGACCTGCCCCATGGTGTTCTGCATGTTCTTGCTGATGTTGCGAAAACGCTTGGACACCAGGCGAATGGCGATGGAGACGATCGGCGCCAGCACGATCAGGATCACCGACAGCTGCCAGCTGTAGTAGAACATCATGATGAACAGGCCAATGATCGAGGCTCCTTCACGCACCACAGTCACCAGCGCGCTGGAAGAGGAGGAAGCTACCTGCTCGGAATCATAGGTAATGCGCGACAGCAAAGTCCCGGTGGACTGCTGATCGAAGAAGGCCACCGGCATTCTCATCATGTGGCCAAACAGGCGGCGGCGCATTTGCATCACCACCATACCGGAAACCCAGGAAATGCAGTAGCTTGAAACAAAACTGGTCACGCCGCGCATCAACATCAGCGCAATCACCGCCAACGGCATCCATACCAGCACGCTGCTGTCGGTTTTTCCAAACCCATCGTCCAATAGCGGTTTAAGCAGAGACAGCATCAGCGTGTCCCCCGCTGCGTTCATAATCAACGCAATGGCGGCCACAATCAGCCCGGTCTTAAAAGGAGTGATCATCGGCCAGAGTCGACGGAACGTCTGCCAGGTCGAGAGATCTTTATCATTCATCATGCAAATACCAGCATCGGAAGAAATAGCGGCCTATTTTACTCATTATCACCCTCTACGCCAAACCGCTGATGGTACCAACGGGGCATTAATTGTTCGCGAAAGCCTTTAATTTGCCAATCGTTGTCGAAAAAAAGTACCGATAACTGACCGGAGCGCGTCGTATCGCGCCATTGGATGCCATTTGCCCGGTATCTGGCGACCACTTTCCGCGCCGGCAATCGCCATTTGTTGTAACGCGATGCGGAGGCCAGCGCCGCTTCGGGATTGATCGCGCGCAGAAACGGCGGCGTCGAGGATGTCTTGCTGCCGTGATGCCCCACCTGCAACACCGTTGCCGCCAAGCGATCGCGCCGCAACCGTAACAGCTGCGCCTCCGCCTGCTTTTCCGCATCGCCAGTGAGCAGCAGACTGAATTGCCCATCGTCGATGCGGATCACGCAGGAGTCGTCATTGACCGGCCTTTTGCGCGTTTTCGGTGGCCACAGCACCTCGAATTGCAGCGATTGCCAGCGCCAACGCTCACCGGCGACGCAGGGCAAGTGTCCTTCCCCGCGTATCGGGCTGCGCACCGTCGCCTGAGGAAATGCCCGCCGCATCACCGGCAGCCCGCCGATATGATCGAGGTGAATATGGCTGATAATGATCTGCTCCAGTTCAATATTCCGCCAGTTCAACATCGGTAAGATATGCCGTTCGGCGGCGCTGCTCGCGGGCCAACGATCGCCGGTATCGTACAGTATCCCCTTGCCGTTTTGCTCGATAACCACCGCCAACCCGTGCCCGACATCAAGCATATCGACGCGCCAGCGATAGTCCGGCGCTTTGCCACGCCACAACACGCAGCATATCGCCACCGCCGCCAGCCCCGGCGCATAGCGCCACCACCAATGAAAGCGCCAGCAGATAACGATAAGCCATCCCGCTATGCTGGCCAGCAGCGAGGCGGCCCCCAAATCCACCCAACCGCGTTGCAGGTAATGCAGCGGCACAAACACCCCGCTCAACGTGAAATCTGCCGACCACCAAAGCCCGTAACTTAGCGAGGGGAAGGCGCCGCCGATCACCGCCAGCAAAATCAACGGCACCGTCACCAATGAGACGATGGGCACAGCCCAAAGATTGGCGGGCAGCGAGGTCAGCGTCAGACCTAAAAACAGCGTGACCTGCATCGGCACCAGCAACAACGTCATGCCCAGCTGAATATGCAGCCAGCGTACCGGCGCCCAATACCAGGCCGAGCGAAATCGCTCGCTGAGCGGCGCCCATTCAAACCAAAAAATCAAACACCCCACCGCCAGCACCGACAGCCAAAAACTGTCTGACAAAACCGCCAACGGATCGCACAGCAAAATCAGCCCGATACACCACAGCCACACTTGCCAGGAAGAACAATGAACGCCGCGCAAGCGCAGCAGCATCCACAGCGTCATCGCCAACGCGGTACGCACCGCCGGCGGTTGGGCGCCCACCAACCAAACATAGATCAGCGTCGCCACCCAGCCTGCGACCAATGGAAAGCGATAGCCAATCAAATGGGCGGGCAGAAAAAACTGCAGCGCTCGCAACGCGGCCCAGAACAAAATGGCGACCATCGCCACATGCAACCCTGAAATGGCCATCAGGTGAGCGATGCCGGTTTTCAGCATCAGCGTGCGCAAAGCCTGCTCCAGCGCGGTTCGTTCCCCAAACGCCAGCGCCAGCAATACCGCCTTGTAACGCAATGCACCGATGTTGGTTTCCGCATGGCTGATGATGCGCTGGCGCAGCCCGCAATCGCCATCCAGCAAACGAGCCTGCCTGACCCGCCCCGTCAACGGCTGGCGCTGGGCGATCGCCCAACGTTGGCTGTCAAATCCGCCTTCATTGAGCTTGCCATGTACCGGCCGCAGGCGCAGTTTCAATTGCCAACGCTGCCCGGCGCACAGCCGCTGCCGTTCTGGAGCCCACGTCGTGGTAAACGCCAGCGCAGGCGCCAACCAATGACCGTCGACCCGCTCGATGCGCATCAGCGTCTGTTTACTGGCGGCGGGCTCCAGCGCGACGCTGCTCACCAGCACCACCGCCGTCACGTCCGGCATGCGAGTTAAGCGCTCCATTTGCCCGATCAGGCTGCCGGCGTTGAAAACCGCCCATATGAATCCCAATCCCAGGCAGGCCAAATAGCGGCAGAATGGCCAACGCGCGCGCAACAGCAAGCAGCCGACAAACAGCATCGGCCACAGCAGCCATAGTTCTGGCAACTGCGGTAAAATCAGCAGCGGCAGGATGCCGCAGATAACGGCGAATATCGCCAGATCCAGCGAAATTTTGATCGTTCTTCTCCCATCGCACCCGCCACGCGCACAAGCGCGTTACGGCAGGCAAACAGGATGAGTCAAGCGGCATGCCGCGACCAGCGGGCTTTAGCGAGAATGCGGCGAGCGCGCCAGGGTAAGAGAGGTTTATGCAGCAACTACACCGCAAATGCGGCGCAGTACGCAATTCACAAGCGTATCGTGGAGAATCGCAGGCGAAAAAAAACGGCGCCTTACAGGCACCGTTTTATATTCTTTTCAAGCAACAACGCTATGATCAGTCAGCGACTAGCCATAGATATTGGCGCGGTCACGCAACTCTTTGCCTGGTTTGAAGTGAGGAACGTACTTGCCGTCCAGCTCAACTTTGTCACCGGTTTTCGGGTTGCGGCCTACACGCGGGGCACGGTAGTGAAGAGAAAAACTGCCGAATCCGCGGATCTCAATGCGTTCGCCCTCGGCCAGCGTAGCGGCCATGTGCTCAAGCATCTCTTTCACTGCATCCTCAACGGCCTTCGCCGGAATATGAGATTGCTGGCCAGCAAGTCTTTCAATAAGTTCAGACTTGGTCATAGTACCTCCAAGCTTTGCAGCTAAACTACCGTATCGGGGCGGTCAGCGACCGCCCCCCGTCATTACTCGCCTTTAGCCGCTTTGAAAGCTTCAGCCATTGCGTTAGAGAAGTTGCCTTCTTCCTGTTTGTTGTTAACAGTTGCGATGGCGTCTTTCTCGTCAGCTTCGTCCTTAGCACGTACGGACAGGCTTACAACGCGGTTCTTACGGTCAACGCCGGTGAATTTAGCTTCAACTTCGTCACCTACGTTCAGAACCAGAGTTGCATCTTCAATGCGGTCGCGAGAGGCTTCAGATGCACGCAGGTAACCTTCTACGCCGCCTGCCAATTCAACTGTAGCACCTTTGGCGTCAACTGCAGTGACTTTACCAGTAACAATAGCACCTTTCTTGTTCATAGACAGGTAGTTATTGAACGGGTCTTCAGCCAGTTGCTTCACGCCCAGGGAGATACGCTCGCGCTCTGCGTCAACTTGCAGAACAACCGCAGCGATTTCGTCGCCTTTCTTGTATTCACGTACAGCTTCTTCGCCTGCAACGTTCCAGGAGATGTCAGACAGGTGAACCAGGCCGTCGATGCCGCCGTCCAGGCCGATGAAGATACCGAAGTCAGTGATAGACTTGATTTTACCTTCAACGCGGTCGCCCTTGTTGTGGGTTTCTGCGAACTGCTGCCATGGGTTGGATTTGCACTGCTTCAGGCCCAGGGAGATACGACGACGTTCTTCATCGATGTCCAGAACCATCACTTCCACTACGTCGCCCACGTTAACAACTTTGGACGGATGGATGTTCTTGTTGGTCCAATCCATTTCAGAAACGTGTACCAGACCTTCAACGCCTTCTTCGATTTCTACGAAGCAGCCGTAATCAGTCAGGTTGGTTACACGGCCAGTCAGCTTGGTGCCTTCTGGGTAACGTTTCGCGATAGCAACCCATGGATCTTCGCCCAGCTGTTTCAGGCCCAGGGATACACGAGTACGCTCGCGGTCGAACTTCAGCACTTTAACAGTGATTTCATCGCCAACATTGACGATTTCGCTTGGGTGCTTAACGCGTTTCCAAGCCATGTCAGTGATGTGCAGCAGGCCGTCTACGCCGCCCAGATCAACGAATGCACCGTAGTCAGTGAGGTTCTTAACGATACCTTTAACTTCCATGCCTTCCTGCAGGTTTTCCAGCAGTTGATCGCGCTCAGCGCTGTTCTCGGATTCGATAACCGCACGGCGAGAAACGACAACGTTGTTGCGCTTCTGATCCAGCTTGATGACTTTGAACTCAAGCTCTTTGCCTTCCAGGTGCAGAGTGTCACGTACCGGACGCACGTCAACCAGGGAACCTGGCAGGAACGCGCGGATGCCGTTCAGCTCGACGGTGAAGCCACCCTTCACTTTGCCGTTGATAACACCGGTTACAGTCTCAGCTTCTTCGTAGGCTTTTTCCAGCGTGATCCAAGCTTCGTGACGCTTAGCTTTCTCACGGGACAGCAGGGTTTCACCGAAGCCGTCTTCAACAGCATCCAGAGCAACGTCAACTTCGTCACCAACCTGGATTTCCAGCTCGCCCTGGGCGTTTTTGAATTGCTCTGCCGGGATGGCAGACTCAGATTTCAGACCGGCGTCAACCAGTACGATATCTTTGTCGATAGCAACAACGACGCCACGAACGATGGAACCCGGGCGGGTTTCGATTTCTTTTAAGGATTCTTCAAAGAGTTGAGCGAAAGATTCAGTCATGTTGTTAATCTTCAGGGTTCTTTAGTTTAACGTCCATTTAGCGTCCCGCCGAATGGGGTTGTTTCACATACCCCGCCATTGGCTCCATGCCGACAGGGTTTAAGGTTACAGGGGTAAAATTTTACCCGATATATTGCGATACCGCTATGACAAATATGACAAAAAGCCAATAGCGCCGCCGCGCTTATTGCTGCGGCAACGCCAACACTTTCTGTGCATACGTCAACGACTGCCGGATCACTTCTTCGATCGACATGCTGGTAGAATCCAGCACGAGGGCGTCAGAAGCGGGCACCAGAGGCGCGATAGGCCGATTACGGTCACGGTCGTCCCGTTCCTTTATCTCGGCTAAAAGACGTTCAAAGTTAACATTAAAGCCCTTTTCCTGCAACTGCAGCATGCGGCGGTGCGCGCGCTCCTCCGAGCTGGCGTCGAGGAAAATCTTGACCGGCGCGTCCGGGAACACCACCGTGCCCATGTCGCGGCCATCGGCAATCAGGCCGGGCGCCTCGCGGAATGCGCGCTGGCGGCGCAGCAACGCCTCGCGCACGCGCGGAAACGCAGCCGCTTGCGACGCGGTGTTGCCGACGGTTTCGGTGCGGATCTCATTACTGACGTCCTCACCTTCCAAAATCACCTGCAGCTTGCCGTCCTGGGCAACGAAGCGAACATCGAGATGTGCGGCCAGCGGAACCAGCGCTTCCTCAGAAGTGATATCCACCTGATGATGCAACGCCGCCAGCGCCAGCACGCGATAGATCGCGCCGGAGTCCAGCAAACGCCAACCAAGGGACTCGGCCAACGCTTTACACAGCGTGCCTTTGCCCGCGCCACTTGGTCCATCAACGGTTATCACCGGGGCTGTAGCCGTCATTTCTCTCTCCTTCAGGTAGAAAACCTCACAGAGGCACGGCGCGCTTCGACTCGAAGCCCGTGAGCTCTGTCACCTGCCCAATCAGGGGCAAATACGGTGGCGTATTATACGCTGCCCTACGGCGATCTGTTACCCTGGAACTATCCGGTTGTTGAAAATAAGCGCACAACCGCGAAAAAGTATAGAAGAAACGCCGGTCGCCAAAGGTTAAAAACGATAAAGGCCCGCAAAGGGGCCTTAAAATAAACGATTTGACGGGTTACGCCGGCTGGCTGATGCGCGCCAGCTGTTCGAAATAATCCGGGAAGGTCTTCGCGGTGCATTTCGGATCGAGAATGGTGACCGGCGTATCCGACAGCGCCACCAGCGAGAAGCACATTGCCATGCGGTGATCGTTGTAGGTGCCGATCTCGGCGAACTGCAGTTTGGCCGGCGGCACGACGTGAATGTAGTCTTCGCCTTCGTCCACTTCCGCCCCCACTTTACGCAGCTCGGTGGCCATCGCCGCCAGACGGTCGGTCTCCTTCACCCGCCAGTTGTAGATATTGCGGATGGTGGTCGGCCCCTCTGCGAACAGCGCTGCGGTGGCGATGGTCATCGCCGCGTCGGGAATGTGGTTCATGTCCATGTCGATGCCGCGCAGTTCACCGCGGCTGCACTCGATGAAATCGTCGCCCCAGGTGATGCGCGCGCCCATTTTCTCCAGCACGTCGGCAAACTTGGTGTCGCCCTGCACGCTTTTGCGACCGATGCCGGTCACGCGCACGGTGCCGCCCTTGATCGCCGCCGCCGCCAGGAAGTAAGAGGCGGAAGAAGCGTCGCCCTCAACCAGGTAATCGCCCGGCGCGATATACGTCTGGCGCCCCTGGATATGGAATACCCGGTAGTTGTCGTGGCTCACCGATACGCCGAAGGTGCGCATCAGATGCAGCGTAATGTCGATGTACGGCTTGGAAACCAGCTCGCCCTTGATGTGGATCTGCGTATCCTGCGGCGCCAGGGGCGCGGTCATCAGCAACGCGGTCAGGAACTGGCTGGAGACGCTGCCGTCAACGGTGACGTCGCCGCCCAGGAAACCGCCGCGCAGGCGAATCGGCGGGTAATCGGTCTGTTCGAGGTAATCAATCTGCGCCCCGCCCTGGCGCAACGCGTCCACCAGATGGCCGATCGGGCGTTCTTTCATGCGGGGTTCCCCGGTCAGCACCACGTCGCCTTCACCTAGGCACAGCGCCGCCGCCAGTGGGCGCATCGCGGTGCCGGCATTGCCGAGGAACAGTTCCAGCGGTTGGTTGGCCACCAACGGCCCGGCCACGCCGGTCACTTCACACACGGTGCGGTCGGCGGAAAGCCGGTAGTTCACACCCAACGCCTGCAGCGCATTCAGCATATGACGCACGTCGTCGCTGTCCAGCAGGTTGGTCAGCCGGGTCGTTCCCTCCGCCAGCGCCGCCAGCAGCAGAGCGCGGTTAGAAACGCTCTTCGAGCCGGGTAAGTTGACGGTGCCATTGACCAGGGCGACCGGTTGTAACGTCAGGGAATCCACCATGTGAACAAAACTCTCCAATTCTGATAAACGAAACGGCTCCGGAATAATGCCGGAGCCGCTTTAATGCAAAAGGACAACAGCCTGAGGCCGCCCGCGCCTGGCGGGCTGCCGGAATCAACCGTGACGACGTTCGAAGTCGGCCATGAAGTCGGTCAGCGCCTGGACGCCGGCCAGCGGCATGGCATTGTAAATAGAAGCGCGCATGCCGCCAACTACCCGGTGGCCTTTCAGCGCCTGCAGGCCGATAGCCTCGGCTTCGCTGAGGAACACCTTGTCCAGCGCCGCATCGGCCAGCTGGAACGGCACGTTCATCCACGAGCGGTTGGCGATGGCAACCTGGCTGCGGTAGAAGTCGGATTTATCGATGGTCGCATACAGCAACTCGGCCTTAGCCTGATTGCGTTTTTGCATCTCCACCAGGCCGCCCTGCTCTTTCAGCCATTTGAACACCAGCCCGGACAGGTACCAGGCGAAGGTCGGCGGGGTGTTGAACATCGAATCGTTCTCGGCCAACACGGTGTAATCGAGGATCGACGGCACTTCTTTACGCGCCTTGCCCAACAGATCGTCACGCACGATCACCAGCGTCAGGCCGGCCGGGCCGATATTTTTCTGCGCGCCGGCGTAAATCACGCCGAAGCGGCTGACGTCGAGCGGGCGGGACAGGATGGTCGAGGAGTAATCGCCGATCACCACTTTGTCGCCGAAGTCCGGCGTTTCATCGATGGCCACGCCGTCGATGGTCTCATTCGGGCAATAGTGCACATAAGCCGCGTCGGCGCTGAGCTGCCACTCTTTCATCGGCTTGATGCCGCTCAGGCCGTCGATGCGGGTTTTCACGTCGATGACGTTCGGGGCGCAATACTTTTCCGCTTCCTTGATGGCGCTGTGCGCCCAATAGCCGCCGTCGATATAGTCGGCGGTGGCCTTGTCGCCCAGCAGGTTCAGCGGCAGCGCTGCGAACTGCGCGCGGGCGCCGCCGTGGCAAAACAGCACTTTATAGTTGGAGGGGACTTTCAGCAGATCGCGCAGATCCTGTTCCGCCTGCTCGGCAACGGCGATGAATTCTTTGCTGCGGTGACTGATCTCCATCACAGACGTTCCCAGGCCGTGCCAGTTGCACAGTTCCTGTTCCGCACGACGCAACACTTCCACCGGCAGCATCGCCGGGCCAGAGCTAAAATTATAAACCTGAGTCATTTCCCCTCACCACATTCACTGTTCGCCGCAGAAAAGCGACCTGTCGAAAAGACGCCCGAAGTTAACGCTCGCGTTAACCAACCCATCGGTTTTATCACTCACGCCCCATGGCTGCAACGCTTATTCGCCCGTCGGCGGCAAACGGCCGTGCCGGGTGATGACAGGCTCTGCGGCCGTCGCGATTGTTTGGACGATAAAACCCTGTGACATGGGGAAATTCAGCGGGTTAACGCGGTGTTTTATGCTGTATTCAGCCAAGATGGCTGCGGGAGCCCGGATGGCCCCCGCAGGAGAGGAAACGATCAGTACTGATTAAACATCTGCTGGATCTGCTTCGCGTCTTTGGTTTGCGTCAGCGCCAGCTGCAGCAGAATGCGCGCCTTTTGCGGATTCAGCGTGCCGGCGGCCACGAAGCCGTACTTGGCGTCGTCCACTTCCGCATCCTCGGTGGTGGCGCCGGTCGGCACGCGCGAAGAACGCACCACCGCCACGCCGTTGTGCGCCGCCGTCGCCAGGGTGTCGAACACGGTTTTATACAGGTTGCCGTTGCCGACCCCGGCGCTGACGATGCCCTGATAGCCTTCGGCGATCAGCGCCTTGGCCGGCGCATCGGAGGCGTTGGCGTAGTTGTAGACGATGCCGACCTTCGGCAGCTCGTTCAGCTTGCTGACGTCGAACGGCGTCTCCCGGGTATGCTTACGCTGCGGCGAGCGCTGGTAATCGATCTTGCCGTTGTGGATATACCCCAGCGGGCCGTAGTTTGGCGACTGGAAGGTCTGCACGGCGGTGGTATTGGTCTTGGTGACGTCACGCGCGTCCAGCACGGTGTCGTTCATCGCCACCAGCACCCCGCGGTTGGCCGATTGCGGATCCGCCGCCGTCACCACCGCGCTATACAGGTTGAACGGACCGTCGGCGCTCATCGCCGTCGCCGGCCGCATCGCCCCCACCAACACCACCGGCTTGTCGCATTTCACCGTCAAATCAAGGAAATAGGCCGTCTCTTCCAGCGTATCGGTGCCGTGAGTGATGACGAAGCCGTCGGTTTTGCCGCAGTCGGCGTCAATTTTCTTCGCCAGCGTCAGCCAGACCTGATCGTTCATGTCCTGCGAGCCGATGTTCACCACCTGCTCCCCCTGCACGTTGGCGATATCCTTCAGCGCCGGCACCGCATCGACCAACGCCTCGACGCCAAGCTTGCCCGCGGTATAGTTGGATTTCGTCGCCGAATCGCCGCCGCCGGCGATAGTGCCGCCGGTCGCCAGCAGGGTGATGTTGGGCAGCGCCAGCGCCGAGGCGCTGACGCCGGTCAACAAGAGGGTTAACGCGCTGAGTTTCACTGATTTCATTAGATTTCTCCGTGACAGATAACTTGCTGAATTATGGTCTTTATCCTTAAAAAAACTGTGACTTTGCCACCGCTTTAGGAATACGTGGAGCTCCAGCGTAAAACCCCGTATCATTGCGCGTTTTTAGTACGCGCAAAAAGTGAAGACAATGACGCAAACTTTTATCCCCGGTAAAGACGCCGCCCTGGAAGACTCCATCTCCCGTTTCCAGCAGAAACTGAGCGATCTCGGTTTCAACATCGAAGAAGCCTCCTGGCTGAACCCGGTGCCGCACGTGTGGTCGGTGCACATCCGCGATCGCGATTGCCCGCTGTGCTTCACCAACGGCAAAGGCGCCAGCAAAAAAGCCGCGCTGGCCTCCGCGCTGGGTGAATATTTCGAGCGCCTGTCCACCAACTACTTCTTCGCCGATTTCTATCTGGGCAAGCAGATCGCCGAAGGCGACTTCGTGCACTATCCGAATGAGAAATGGTTCCCGATCCCTGAAGACGACGCGCTGCCGGCCGGCATCCTCGACGAACGTCTGCACGCCTTCTACGATCCGCAGCAAGAGCTGAGCGCCAGCGATCTGGTCGATCTGCAGTCCGGCAACGCCGATCGCGGCGTATGTGCACTGCCGTTTACCCGTCAGTCCGACCAGCAAACCGTGTACATCCCGATGAATATCATCGGCAACCTGTATGTTTCCAACGGCATGTCCGCCGGCAACACCGCCAACGAAGCGCGCGTGCAGGGCCTGTCGGAAGTGTTCGAGCGTTATGTGAAAAACCGCATCATCGCCGAATCCATCAGCCTGCCGGCGATCCCGGACGAGGTGCTGAACCGCTACCCGGGCGTGGTGGAAGCCATCGCCAAGTTGGAAGAGGAAGGTTTCCCGATCCTCTCCTATGACGCCTCGCTGGGCGGCAACTACCCGGTGATCTGCGTGGTGCTGTTCAACCCGACCAACGGCACCTGCTTCGCTTCATTCGGCGCGCACCCGGACTTCGGCGTGGCGCTGGAGCGCACGGTAACCGAACTGCTGCAGGGCCGCAGCCTGAAAGATCTCGACGTGTTCACCGCGCCGACCTTCGATGACGAAGAAGTGGCGGAACACACCAACCTGGAAACGCACTTCATCGACTCCAGCGGCCTGATCTCCTGGGATCTGTTCAAGCAGGACGCGGACTATCCGTTCGTTGACTGGAACTTCAGCGGCAGCACGCAGGAAGAGTTCGCCACCCTGATGAGCATCTTCGACAAGGAAGACGCGGAAGTGTACATCGCCGACTACGAGCACCTGGGCGTCTACGCTTGCCGCATCATCGTGCCGGGCATGTCCGATATCTACCCGGCGGAAGACCTGCTGCTGGCTAACAACAGCATGGGTGCGCACCTGCGCGATACGCTGCTGGCGCTGCCGGGCAGCGAGTGGGAGCCGGAAGAATACCTGGCGCTGATCGAACAGTTGGACGACGAAGGGCTGGACGATTTCACCCGCGTACGCGAACTGCTTGGCATTGCCAGCGGCAAAGACAACGCCTGGTATACCCTGCGCGTGGGCGAGCTGAAGTCGATGCTGGCGCTGGCGGGCGGCGATCTGGATCAGGCGCTGATCTGGACCGAATGGACGCAGGACTTCAACGCCTCGGTGCTGAGCCCGGCGCGCAGCAACTACTACCGCTGCCTGCAAACGCTGCTGCTGCTGGCGCAGGAGCCTGAACGCGAAGCGGCGCAGTACTATACCGCGTTCGTGAAGATGTACGGCCAGGAAGCGGTCGACGCCGCCTCCGCCGCCATCAGCGGTGAAGAGCGCTTCAACGGGCTGTTCGCCGTCGATGCCGATCTGAAGGCGCTGCCGGCCCATCAGGCGCTGCTGGCGGCTTACGAGAAGCTGCAGGCGGCCAAACGCCGCCACTGGGCCAAGGCCTAAGCATCATCAGGGGATACTGCCACTTTGGGAGTACCCCTGTTGCCAAACGCCGCACTCCGTTGCGGCGTTTTCAATTTTGCGGTTTATTTCAACGCATTCGGTTTTATTTTTTCGCCGGGAAATAGGTGGTTAAACGACCATAAAAATAAATAAACCGTCAATTGTTGCCGGACGGTGAAATAATAATTAACCGATAATTAAACTTTCAGCGCCGCGCGGCGACAAAACGCCTAAAAATTTAACTTTACTCCACGCCGACCACTCGGTGGATTCAAAAAAATTTGCAAACATTAAAAAATTGTTTTTGATTGAAAATCAATAAATTAACCATAAAAACCACACAAAAAACACGTCATTTCACCGCTCTACTTCCCCGCCTTATGATCCAAATCAAATTTTCCCCTATACTGCTTTGCTAGTATCTCATTGCGTTGTTTTAACCCTTAAGAGCGAGAGTTAGTTTGAAAACTGACAGCCCCTTCGATCTGATTTTACCTGCGGCCACGGCGAAAATCGCTGAAGATGCCGGCGTGTATAAAGCCACCAAACATCCGCTGAAAACGTTTTATTTGGCGATCACCGCCGGTGTCTTCATTTCCATCGCCTTCGTCTTCTACATCACGGCGACCACCGGCACCGCCGGCGTGCCTTTCGGGCTGGCGAAACTGGTCGGCGGCATCTGCTTCTCTCTCGGGTTAATGCTGGTGGTGGTGTCGGGCGCCGACCTGTTCACCTCTACCGTGCTTATCGTCATCGCCAAGGCCAGCGGCCGCATCAGCTGGGGCCAGCTGGGCGCCAACTGGCTGAACGTTTATCTCGGCAACCTGGTCGGCGCGCTGTTCTTCGTGGCGCTGATCTGGTTCTCCGGCGAGTATATGGTCGCCAACGGCCAGTGGGGCCTGAATGTCCTGCAAACCGCAGACCACAAGCTGCATCACACCTTCATCGAAGCCGTGTGCCTCGGCATTCTGGCCAACCTGATGGTCTGCCTGGCGGTCTGGATGAGCTACTCCGGCCGCACCCTGACCGACAAGATGCTCGCCATGGTGCTGCCGGTCGGGATGTTTGTCGCCAGCGGTTTCGAGCACAGCATCGCCAACATGTTTATGATCCCTATGGGCATCGTGGTCAAACACTTCGCCACGCCGGAATTCTGGCAAGCCGTAGGGGCGGTACCTGAGCAATTCGCTCATCTGACAGTAAGCAACTTCATCATCGACAACCTGATTCCGGTCACCCTCGGTAACATCATCGGCGGTGGTCTGCTGGTTGGGTTGACTTACTGGGTAATTTATCTGCGCGGGGGCCGCGAGCAGCACTAAGCTGTGAGTAACCGCGCGCAGAGTTAGAAATCCACAATCAAAGGTAGGTGTACAATGACCGAACTTAACGAGAAATTAGCCAACGCTTGGGAAGGTTTCAGCAAGGGTGACTGGCAGAATGAAGTCAACGTTCGTGACTTCATCCAGAAAAACTACACGCCTTATGAGGGTGACGAATCCTTCCTGGCTGGCGCTACTCAAGCCACCACCACCTTGTGGGACAAGGTTATGGAAGGGATCAAACTGGAAAACCGCACTCATGCGCCGGTTGATTTCGACACCAACGTTGCTTCAACCATCGTTTCTCACGACGCGGGTTACATCGCCAAAGAGCTGGAAACCATCGTGGGTCTGCAGACCGACGCCCCTCTGAAACGCGCGCTGATCCCGTTCGGCGGCATCAAAATGGTCGAAGGTTCGTGCAAAGTGTACGGCCGCGAACTGGATCCGCAGCTGAAAAAAGTGTTCACCGAATACCGCAAAACCCACAACCAGGGCGTATTCGACGTTTACACCAAAGACATCCTGAACTGCCGTAAATCCGGCGTGCTGACCGGTCTGCCGGACGCCTACGGCCGCGGCCGCATCATCGGCGACTACCGCCGCGTGGCGCTGTACGGTATCGACTTCCTGATGGCCGACAAGCTGAACCAGTTCAAATCGCTGCAGGAAAAACTGGAAAACGGCGAAGACCTGGAAATGACCATCCAGCTGCGCGAAGAGATCGCTGAACAGCATCGCGCTCTGGCTCAGATCAAAGAGATGGCCGCCAAATACGGTTACGACATCTCCGGCCCAGCCACCAGCGCGCAAGAAGCGGTGCAGTGGACCTACTTCGGCTACCTGGCCGCGGTGAAATCCCAGAACGGCGCCGCCATGTCCTTCGGCCGCGTGTCCACCTTCCTCGACGTGTTCATCGAGCGCGACATCAAGGCGGGCAAACTGACCGAAGAACAAGCGCAGGAGCTGATCGACCACCTGGTGATGAAACTGCGTATGGTGCGCTTCCTGCGTACCCCTGAGTACGATGAGCTGTTCTCCGGCGACCCAATCTGGGCGACTGAGTCCCTGGCCGGTATGGGCGTCGACGGCCGTACCCTGGTCACCAAAAACAGCTTCCGCTTCCTGAATACCCTGTACACCATGGGGCCGTCTCCGGAACCGAACATGACCATCCTGTGGTCTGAGAAGCTGCCGCTGAACTTCAAGAAATTCGCGGCGAAAGTGTCCATCGACACCTCTTCCGTACAGTACGAAAACGACGACCTGATGCGCCCTGACTTCAACAACGATGACTATGCCATCGCTTGCTGCGTCAGCCCGATGATCGTCGGCAAACAAATGCAGTTCTTCGGCGCCCGCGCCAACCTGGCGAAAACCATGCTGTACGCCATCAACGGCGGCGTTGACGAAAAACTGAAACTGCAGGTCGGCCCGAAAGAAGCGCCGATGATGGACGAAGTGCTGGACTATGACAAAGTCATGGCGCGCATGGACCACTTTATGGATTGGCTGGCCAAGCAGTACGTGACCGCGCTGAACATCATTCACTACATGCACGACAAGTACAGCTACGAAGCTGCGCTGATGGCGCTGCATGACCGTGACGTTTATCGCACCATGGCTTGCGGCATCGCCGGTCTGTCCGTGGCGGCCGACTCCCTGTCCGCCATCAAGTACGCGAAAGTCACCACCATTCGCGACGAAGACGGCCTGGCTATCGACTTCAAAGTGGAAGGCGAGTATCCGCAGTTCGGTAACAACGACGCCCGCGTCGATGACATCGCCTGCGACCTGGTGGAACGTTTCATGAAGAAAATTCAGAAACTGCGCACCTACCGCAACGCGGTACCGACTCAGTCCGTACTGACCATCACCTCCAACGTGGTGTACGGTAAGAAAACCGGTAACACCCCGGATGGCCGCCGCGCCGGCGCACCATTCGGCCCAGGCGCCAACCCGATGCACGGCCGCGACCAGAAAGGCGCAGTAGCCTCCCTGACCTCGGTAGCCAAACTGCCGTTTGCCTACGCGAAAGACGGGATCTCCTACACCTTCTCCATCGTGCCTAACGCGCTGGGTAAAGACGACGACGTGCGTAAAGCCAACCTGGCGGGCCTGATGGATGGTTACTTCCACCATGAAGCCTCCATCGAAGGCGGCCAGCACCTGAACGTCAACGTAATGAACCGCGAAATGCTGCTGGACGCGATGGAAAACCCTGAGAAATACCCTCAGCTGACCATCCGCGTCTCCGGTTACGCCGTGCGCTTCAACTCGCTGACCAAAGAGCAACAGCAGGACGTCATTACTCGTACCTTCACTCAAACGATGTAATGCGCCAGCCGGGCGGGAAACCGCCCGGTAGCAACGTCAGGGCCGGTTCTGCCGGCCCTTTTCTCCCACCGCTCTCCCCTGACTCTGTACGAGTCTGTTTTGCCGGACATCTATACTGAATGGATAGCCGGCAAAACAGTTATCCGGCAACTGACCGGCCGACAGGCATCATTACCCCCGGTGGCGGGCTCACCCCGCCACTGCATCGCAGATACCTGGCCGGCGGCCACGCGCCTATTTTTAGACTGCGTTTGACAGTCAATATTGGAGAAAAACCCGCAATGTCAGTAACTGGTCGCATCCACTCCTTCGAATCCTGCGGCACCGTCGACGGGCCAGGGATCCGCTTTATCGTCTTCTTCCAGGGCTGCCTGATGCGCTGCCTCTATTGCCATAACCGCGACACCTGGGATACCCACGGCGGCAAAGAAGTGACCGTCGAAGAGCTGATGAAAGACGCGGTGGCCTACCGCCACTTCATGAATGCCTCTGGCGGCGGCGTGACCGCATCCGGCGGCGAAGCGATCCTGCAGGCTGAATTCGTGCGCGACTGGTTCCGCGCCTGCCATGCCGAAGGCATCAATACCTGCCTGGATACCAACGGCTTCGTGCGCCGCTACGATCCGGTGATCGACGAGCTGCTGGACACCACCGATCTGGTGATGCTGGATCTGAAACAGATGAACGACGAGATCCATCAGAACCTGGTCGGCGTTTCCAATCACCGCACGCTGGAATTCGCCCGCTACCTGGCGAAACGCAACCAGCGCACCTGGATCCGCTACGTGGTGGTGCCGGGTTGGTCAGACGACGACAAATCGGCGCATCTGTTGGGCGAGTTCACCAAAGACATGACTAACATCGAGAAAATCGAGCTGCTGCCCTACCACGAACTGGGCAAGCACAAATGGGTGGCGATGGGGGAAGAGTACAAGCTGGACGGCGTTCATCCGCCGAAGGCCGAGACCATGGATCGCGTCAAAGGCATCCTGGAAAGCTACGGCCACAAAGTGATCTACTGATTGGCGCGCGCCACAAGAAAAAACCGGCTCATGGCCGGTTTTTTTATGCTCAGGCGGCGGCGAACGGCGTATGGTGGCGATCCGGTTTCTGCTTCTTCAGCAGCATCAGCAGGTAAACCAGCGCCACGGCGGCGATCATCACGAACAGCACGCGATCGGAGTAGTTTTGCATCAGCAGCGCCGTCATCGATGGGCCCAGCAGGCTGCCGATGGTGTAACTCATCAGCAGCGCCTGGTTCATCGCCACCAGCTCGTGCGGCATCGCCTTCTCACAGGCCCAGGACATCGCCACCGGATACAGGGTAAAGCCGGCGCAGCCGAGGATGAACAGCGAAGGCGCCATGGCGTAGTTGCCGAGCATCGCCACGCTGGCGAGGATCACCACGAACACCTGAATGCGCAGCACCAGCAGGCGCCCGTAACGATCGGCCAGGCGCCCGACTGGCCATTGGCCGACGATGCCGGAGCTGACCAGCAGCGCCATCCAGTAGCCGACGTTGGCATCGCTCATGCCCTGATGGGAGAGATACAGCGGCATCAGGCCGTACAGCGAACCGAGCACGATGCCGGAGATGATGCAGCCGTTGATGCCGAGGCGCGCGCTGCGGCGTTTCAGCATCGACCACACCGCCGCCTGCTGCGGCTCGTCTTCATGGCGGTTGACCCGCGCGAACAGCATCGGCAGCATGGCGCTGATCACGATGGCGGTCACCCACGGCACCACGTGCAGCAATTCGGTCGAGGTCATGCTCAACAGCAATTGGCCGGTCACCGTACCGAGGTAATAGACAATCATATAGGCCGCCAGCAGTTGGCCGCGGTTGCTGAGATTACCGCTGCGCAGCAGCGCGCTTTCCACAATCACCCAGATCCAGGCGCAACCGACGCCGGCGAAGAAGCGCCAGCCCAGCCAGCTCCAGAAATCGATCGACAGCACCATGCCGGCGGTCGCGGCGGCGAACAACAAACAGGAGAGATGGTAGCTGCGGGTGAAGCCGACGCGCTGGATCAGTTTGCCCGCCACCAACGTGCCCAACAGGTTGCCGCTGAAATAAGAGGAGCTGACCATTCCCACTTGCCAGGTCGACAGCTGAGCATGGGTTAACCAAAGAGGCACTAACGTATTCAAAACGGCAATGGATACCGTGAGCAACAACAGGCCGCAGAGCAACAGGAGCACTGGGCGGGAGTATGCGGACATAGTGAAATTGTGACCGAACGCGCAATGAGAGTGCGCGCATCATGCCACTGGCGATAAAAAAGTCAATCGCCTCTTATCATTCCAGCGCACGATTTGTTTCCGACCAAACGACCGAAAAAGCGTTATGCTCAGCGCAGAGCGGATTTGACGACGGAGAAGCAAGATGAGTCAGGCAAATAATGCGGCGGTCGAGACCTTGCTGGCGGACATCGGCAGCACGCACGGCGAGCTGCTGGAGATCGTACAACAGGTGCGCCGGGTCGCCGCGGCGAGCGGCAGCGGCGAGCGGCAGCGGCGTCACCGAATCGGTCAAATACGGCGGCATCATGTTCTCGCATACTCAATTTTTCTGCGGCGTTTTCGCCTACCGCAATCACGTCACGGTGGAATTCGGCCAAGGGCACCGACTGGAAGATCGTTATCACCAGCTCGAGGGCAGCGGCCAGTATCGGCGGCACATCAAGCTTCACTCGCCCGACGAGGTTAAAAGCAAGCATCTGGCCGACTACATTAAACAGGCTTATACGCTGGCGAAAGGCTGAATTCTCGACATAAAAAAAGCGCCCGCAGGCGCTTTTTTCTAGTGATTGGCTGTTCAGCCGATATATTCCAGGCCACCCATATAAGGGCGCAGCACTTCAGGCACCTGAATACGGCCGTCGGCCTGCTGGTAGTTTTCCAGCACCGCCACCAGTGTACGGCCGACCGCCAGGCCGGAGCCGTTCAGCGTGTGGACCAGACGCGGCTTCTTGTCGGCCTTGCTGCGGCAGCGCGCCTGCATGCGGCGCGCCTGGAAGTCCCACATGTTGGAGCAGGACGAGATCTCGCGGTAGGTATCCTGCGCCGGCAGCCACACTTCCAGATCGTAAGTCTTGCACGCGCCGAAGCCCATGTCGCCGGTGCACAGCAGCACCTTGCGGTAAGGCAGGTTCAGCAGCTGCAGCACTTTTTCCGCGTGGCCGGTCAGCTCTTCCAGGGCATCCATCGAATCTTCCGGACGGACGATCTGCACCATTTCAACCTTGTCGAACTGGTGCATACGGATCAAACCACGGGTGTCGCGGCCGTAAGAACCGGCTTCCGCACGGAAGCATGGCGTGTGTGCGGTCATCTTCAGCGGCAGAGATTCCTCTTCCACGATCTCGTCGCGCACCAGGTTGGTCAGCGGCACTTCCGCCGTTGGGATCAACGCGTAGTTGCTGCTGTCGGCTTCTTCTTCCAGCGGGCGGGTATGGAACAGGTCTTCGCCGAACTTCGGCAGCTGGCCGGTGCCATACAGCGTGGCGTGGTTGACCAGATAAGGCACGTAGGCCTCCAGATAGCCATGCTGCTCGGTGTGCAGATCCAGCATGAACTGGGACAGCGCGCGGTGCATGCGGGCGATTTGCCCTTTCATCACCACGAAGCGTGAACCGGTCAGCTTAACCGCGGCGGCAAAATCCAGCCCGCCGGCCATTTCGCCCAGATCGACATGATCACGCACCGCGAAGTCGTATTGGCGCGGTTCGCCCCAGCGGGTGACTTCCAGGTTTTCGCTGTCGTCTTTACCATCCGGCACCGCGTCGTCCGGCAGGTTAGGCAGCGTCAGAGCGTAATCGCGGATCTCGCTCTGCAGCGCATCCAGCGCCGCCTTGGCGGCATCCAGCTTGTCACCCAGCTCGTTCACTTCGCGACGCAGCGGCTCGATGTCTTCCCCACGCGCTTTGGCCGCGCCGATGGATTTCGATCGGGAGTTGCGTTCCGCTTGCAGCGTTTCAGTTTCTACCTGCAGAACTTTGCGGCGTTCTTCCTGCGAACGCAGCAGATCCAGATCGAGTTTAAAGCCTCGGCGAGCCAGTTTGACGGCGACTGCGTCTAGCTCATTACGCAGCAGATTGGGATCGAGCATGCTAATCCTGTGCTTGTTGTTATTGAAAGAAGTGTTGTTGTTCTATGCGGCTGATTTATAGCCGCATAAAAGAAGAGTGATACCCGCTAACCTTACCGCAACGGCCACGCTAGCGGTAGCGTTTTGTCGGGCTATTTTGATCCTGCTCAGCCAGCCATGCCAACTTTTCGCCGATTTTCCCTTCCAGCCCGCGCGAGGTCGGTTGGTAGTAGCGCGTATGGGCCATTTCAGGCGGGAAGTAGTTCTCGCCGGCGGCGTAGGCGTTGGGTTCGTCGTGGGCGTAACGGTACTCCGCCCCCAGCCCCATCTCCTTCATCAGCTTGGTCGGCGCGTTGCGCAAGTGCTCAGGTACGTCATAATCGGCCTGCTCCCTGGCGTCGCGCATGGCGGCCTTGAACGCGGTGTAAACCGCGTTGCTCTTCGGCGCGCAGGCCAGATAGACGATCGCCTGCGCGATGGCGCGCTCGCCCTCCGCCGGCCCCACGCGGGTGAAGCAATCCCAGGCGGCGATCGCCACCTGCATGCCGCGCGGATCGGCGTTGCCCACGTCTTCAGAGGCGATCGCCAACAGACGGCGCGCCACATAGAGCGGATCGCCGCCGGCGGTAATGATGCGCGCATACCAATACAGCGCGGCGTCCGGCGCCGAACCGCGCACCGATTTATGCAGCGCGGAAATCAGGTCGTAATAACGGTCGCCCTTGTTGTCGAAGCGCGCGCTGCGCTCGCCCGACACCTCTTTCAGCAGCTGCGGCGTCAGCACCCGCACGCCTTTGGCGTCGATCTCCGCCATGTCCGCCATCATTTCCAGGCTGTTCAACGCCCGGCGCGCATCGCCGCCCACCAACTCCGACAGCAGGCGGCGCGTTTCCGCCGGCAGCTCGACGTTCTGATCGCCAAAGCCGCGCGCCTTGTCGCTCATCGCCTGATCCAGCACCTGGCCGATATCTTCGGCGGTCAGCGCCTTAAGCAGATACACGCGGGCGCGCGACAGCAGCGCCGAGTTCAATTCGAACGACGGGTTTTCGGTAGTGGCGCCGATAAAGGTGATGGTGCCGTCTTCAATGTGCGGCAGGAAGGCGTCCTGCTGACTTTTGTTGAAGCGGTGCACTTCGTCGACGAACAGGATGGTGCGGCGGCCGGCGTCGCGGTTTTGCCGCGCCCGTTCGATCGCCTCGCGGATCTCCTTGATGCCGGAGGTCACGGCGGAGATCCGTTCGACGTCCGCCTGGCCATAACGGCCGATCAGCTCTGCCAACGTCGTCTTCCCGGTGCCCGGCGGCCCCCATAAAATCATCGAGTGCAGTTGCCCGGCCTCAATGGCGCGCGGCAGCGGCTTGCCGGCGGCCAGCAGGTGTTGCTGGCCGATATACTGCGCCAGCGTGGTCGGCCGCATGCGCGCGGCCAACGGCTGGAACTCGTTCTGGGAAAAATCGAGCGACAGATTATTACTCACTTGCACCTCACTGGCGCTGGTCGTCCAGCGTCACCCCCTTCGGCGGGGTAAATTTGAATTTGGCCGGATCGGCGGCGACGTTCTGCTGGCTTTTCAGCGTATAAGCACTACGTTGGCCATCCTGCTCCACCGCGGCGAAGCTGCGGATGGTGCCGCTGTTGGTCACGCTGATGGCGAATTGCTTCAGGTTGCCGCTGGCGGATTTTGGCGTTAATTCGAAATCATCGCCCTTTTGCTTCACGTTGTACTGTTTCCAGTCGCTGGCATTATTGCGGGTAATCAGCATAAACGGCGTATTGCCGGTGGCGTTCTTCAACCAGGTCGCCGTCACCTGCTCGACGAACGGGTTGTAAAACCACAGGGTTTGGCCATCGGAGACCAGCACGCTCTCATCGGGTGAGGTCATGTGCCAGTTGAACAGGTTCGGCCGCTTCACCCACAGCTCGCCTTCACCCTGTTGCACCGCGGCGCCTTCGGCGCTGGTCACGGTTTGCGAGAAGCTGGCGTGGAAACTGTTCACCTTCGCCAGGCGACTTTGCAGATCCTGTGCGGCATCGGCCAGCACGGAGGTAGAAGCGAATCCCGAGAGCAGACAGCAGGCAACTAACAGTTTTTTCATTATTCCAGATACCTTATGAAATGCGTTAACCGCAGGGCGACGCCGTGCGGGTCAATCAACCCTTTACTCCCGTTACTTTACCTGAAGCCGGCGATCGGCCGGTAGGCCAATGTTCCGAGAAGAAACGGGTTTACGCTTCTTTGCACAAGGGCCGCTTAAGCGGCCCTTTCTTATTGAATTGCAATGGCTAAACGACCATCAATCGTGCCGCGGCGGCGCCAGCACCTCGCGGTTGCCGTTATGCCCCTGCTCACTGACGATGCCCTGCGCCTCCATCTGTTCGATGATGCGCGCCGCGCGGTTGTAGCCGATACGGAACTGGCGCTGTACGCCGGAGATGGAGGCGCGGCGTTTATCCACCACGAAATCCACCGCCTGGTCAAACAGCGGATCCAGCTCTTCGTCACCGTCCATACCGCCGCCGGCACCGCCCTCGCCGTCTTCACCGCCGCTGAGAATGCCCTCTTTATATTGGGGCCGCTCGCGCGCTTTCCAATCCTTGACCACCGCATGCACTTCCTGATCGCGCACGAATGCGCCATGTACGCGCACCGGGATTGAGGAGTTCGGCGCCAGATAAAGCATGTCCCCCATGCCCAGCAAGGACTCGGCGCCCCCCTGATCGAGGATGGTGCGAGAGTCGATCTTGCTCGACACGGTAAAGGCGATACGCGTCGGGATGTTGGCCTTGATAAGACCCGTGATCACATCCACCGACGGACGCTGGGTCGCCAGCACCAGGTGGATACCCGCCGCACGCGCTTTCTGCGCCAGGCGAGCGATCAACTCTTCGACCTTCTTGCCCACCGTCATGATCAGATCGGCGAATTCGTCGACCATCACCACGATGTACGGCTCTTTCTCCAGCACCGGCGGCGTGATGTCCATGCTGTCGGTCGGCTTCCAGAATGGATCCGGGATCGGACGCCCCATCGCTTCGGCCTGATCGACGCGCTCGTTGTAGCCAGCCAGGTTACGCACGCCCAGGGCAGACATCAGCTTGTAGCGGCGTTCCATTTCACCCACGCACCAGCGCAGCGCGTTGGCGGCGTCTTTCATGTCGGTGACCACGTCGGTCAACAGGTGTGGAATGCCTTCGTAAACCGACAGTTCCAGCATTTTCGGGTCGATCATGATAAAGCGCACTTCTTTCGGCGTGGCCTTATACAAGATGCTCAGGATCATGGCGTTGACCCCGACCGACTTACCGGAACCAGTGGTACCGGCGACCAGCAAGTGCGGCATTTTGCCCAGATCGGCCACGACCGGTTCGCCGGAGATGTCTTTACCCAATACGATGGACAGCGGCGACGGATTGTCACGGAAAGCCGGGCAATCCAGCACTTCACGCAGATACACCGTTTGCCGTTTGGCGTTCGGCAGCTCCAGACCGACATAAGGCTTGCCGGGGATCACTTCCACCACGCGCACCGCCGAAGTCGACAGCGAGCGCGCCAGATCGCGCGACAGGTTGGAAATGCGCGCCGCTTTAACGCCCGGCGCCAGATCCAGCTCGAAGCGGGTGATGACCGGCCCCGGCAGGATGTCCACCACGTCGGCTTTCACGCGGTAATCGGCCAGGCTGGCCTCCACCAGGCGCGCCTTCTGTTCCAGCGCGAAGGAATCGACCGGCTCCACCTCTTTCGGCGCTTCGGTCAACAGATCCAGCGTCGGCAGCGGCGTGGTCGGCTTCTGCAGCGGCTGATCGTTGCGCATCAGGAACGGGTGAATCAGGCTGTCCATCGCAGGATGTTGCTCTGCCTGAGCTTGCTGAGGCTGCTGCTGCGCCGGTTGCTGCGGCTGCTGATATTGCTGCTGCGACGGCTGTTGATACTGCTGTTGCTGCGGCTGCTGATATTGCTGCTGCGACGGCTGTTGATGCTGCTGTTGCTGCGGCTGTTGGTATTGTTGAGGCGGCTGATGCGATTGCTGAGGTTGAGCCGCAGGTGCCACAGGCTCAAACTGACCGAATGGCACATCGTCCTCTTGCTCGCTTTGCTGTTCAATGCGCTCTTCAAGCTGCGGGGACAGCGTGAACATCGGCTCGCTCGGGCCATCGTCCACCAGATCCGCCATCGGCGAGAAGCTGAAAGCATTGCGGGTATCGATCGGGCTGGCGGCCGGCACCTGCGGAGCAGATGCTTGCTGGCCGTAGCGCGCCTGCTGCTGCTCGGCAAACGCCTGGCGCAGCGCGGCCTCTTGCTGCGCCTCTTCGTCGTCCTGTTGATAGCCTTCGCCGTAGCGTTGGTGCTGCTGCTCGGCAAACGCCTTGCTCAGCTCGGCTTCCTGCAATGCGCTCTCGTCATCTTGTTGCTCAGACGCGTAGCTTTCGCCATAGCGCTGGCTTTGCTGCTCGGCAAACGCCTGACGCAGCGCGGCTTCCTGTAGCGCCTCTTCTTCCTGCGGGTTCACCGCCGCCGGCTGCTGAGGCTCTACCTCTGTCTGGCGCTGCTCCTGTTCGGCCGCACGCTGCGAAGGCAGCTTGATGCCGTAGGAAGCCAGTTCGCGACGGGTCGGGATGCGCACCGGATTCGGCCGCGGCAGTTCAGGGCCGATGCCCTGCTTAACCTGCGGATTGCCGTCGCTGGTCGCCGTAAAGGCCGGCATAAAGGTCGCCGCCGCGGCACCTGCAGCAGCAGCGGCTGCCGCCGTATCCGGCTGCGGTTTGGCGCCGGTGGCGCTGAAACCGCTCGAACTGCCGATGTCGACGCTGTCACGCTGTGCGGCGGTAAAATCAAAGGGAGAACGCGCCGGCGGCTGCGGTGCGGCCGGCTCTTGCCAGTTGCCGAGGCGCGGCTCATCGTCATCCTGATAAGGATCGACAGGACGCGTCGCCTTAGGCGCAGGCGTTTCTTCCGGGATCTCGAAGGAATACAGCGGCGGCGTAGCGTCTTGCGCCGGGGCGCTCACCGGGTGCTGATTGACCGAGGTCGGCGCGGCCGGCGCCACCGTTACCGACGGCGCCTGTGTGGCGATCGGCGCTGCAACGGGCTCGTGGATCTCAGCCTTCACCGCCGGTGCAGGCGAAGCCACCGGCGCGATGGATGCGGCTTCTGCTTCAAGCTCGCCATCGTCGGCGCGCAGGCCGCTGAGCAACGGATCGGCGGCGTCTTCTGCCGCCGCTTTGGCGCTTTCGGTGACCGAAGGCGCGGAGAACAGCACGTCGTCATCGGCGGCCGCGGCTCCGGCGGCGGTCGCGGCAACCGCTGCGGCGGCACCCTTCTCTGCCTGCTCAGGCTCGTCGTCGACGTAACGCTCGTCATCCTCAAAATAGCGCTCTTCGCGACGTGAGCGATTGGTCATCACCGTCGCGACGCCCAGCACCGCCCCGCCGATCTTCTCGGCGATCACCAGCCAAGACCAGCCGGTAAACAGCGTCAACCCCGCCGCCCATACGCACAGCAGCGCCAGCGTAGCGCCGATGCCGTTGAACCACGGCAACATGGCGTTGCTCAGCAGGCTGCCGATCACGCCGCCGGAAGCGAAGTAATAGAGATCGTCGACGTTCAGCGCCGCCAGCCCGCAGGAGGTGAGCACTAACGCCAGGGTGCCGATCAGGCGCAGGGAAAGCGCGAAATAGTCGATGTAGTCTCTGTTGCTGCGTTGGCGATAAGCCGCCCAGCACAGGACCAGCATGATCGGCGGTATCGCGTAGGCGAGCACCCCGAAGGTGAAGAACAGCGTATCGGCCAACCAGGCCCCGACACCGCCGCCCAGATTGTGAATCGGCTCATGCCACGCGGTCTGCGACCAGCTTGGGTCAGACGGATTGAAACTGACCAACGCAGCCATGAGGTAAACGGCAAAAATCGCTACCACGATAAGCACAGCTTCCAGCAAACGCCGGCCACTGCTGAGTCTTTTCAGGGTAACTTCTTTATCTTCTGTATATTCCTGGCTCAAGAAAGGCTCTCCAGGTTCCTGTTAGCTGACATAGCAACAGCGCCGAGAAACTGCCCCGGCGCCGAAACTGTATGAATAAACAGGAGTGTAACCAATTTAATCAGGTTTTGCACCTGCACCTTACCGTGTTTTGATAACCAGACGGTTACTCTGTTTCACTTCTTCCATCACTACGTAGGTACGGGTGTCGTTAACCCCCGGCAAACGCAGCAAGGTTTCGCCCAGCAATTTGCGGTAAGCCGACATGTCCGGTACGCGGGTTTTCAACAGATAGTCGAAATCGCCGGAAACCAGATGACACTCCTGAATCTCTTCAAGCTTCTGCACTGCCGAGTTGAATTGCTCAAACACATCCGGCGCACCGCGGTTCAGCGTGATCTCCACGAAAACCAGCAGGGACGCATCCAGATAATGCGGGTTAAGCAATGCGGTATAGCCATGAATGAAACCCTGGCGCTCGAGACGGCGCACGCGTTCCAAACATGGTGTTGGGGATAACCCCACGCGCTTCGAAAGCTCGACGTTCGAAATACGCCCATCCTTCTGCAGCTCATTCAGGATGTTGCGGTCGATACGGTCAAGATCTTTACCCGGGCGTTTCTTGTTGTCTGCCATTATTATTGTCTCTCTTATTTTCTTCCGTGCACTTGCCACACCCTAGCCAACGTCAATGTGTAAGGGTTCGTTCCAAGCGAAGACCCGATGCCTGTCATATGCTTCTTCACTACCATCATTCCACGCCGCGCAGCCTGTCTGTCCAACCCCGCGCGATGCAGGTAACGACGTTTAGGTCGAGAAAAAATCAGCAAACGCTTGCGCGCTCTGCTCCGCACACCCATCGCGCATTGCCGCCTCGCGGCGCAAATACGTACGATTTGCTGGTGTTACGGGGATAATTTCTTCTTCCTATGATGTTTTCGCAAATGCGCAGCGGATTGTCAAAGTAAAAGAAGCAAAATCAGAACAACGTACCGTCACGAAAAGTCTGCATCCCATTTTTGGTTATGAATCGCTGGCAGATAAACCCCGGCGGGGAGCGGCTGAAGTCGCAGAATGCGCCGTTTTTGCGCGGTTGGCGATTCAGCGGCCGAATGCGGCTTTGATAAGGTAAATTTCTGCGTTCGGCGTACGATTTGCCGACAGCGGGTGCATTAATAGGCGACAACTATCATACAAATCGTTAACAACGTCGCCCGGCGCTTTTTTTACTGCGTCATTTTCCCTACAATCGGCTTCATTGTCCGCCATTGTGGAATAAAGAGGTTATTCATGGGCACGGCTAAACATAGCAAATTACTGATTCTGGGCTCCGGCCCGGCCGGTTACACCGCCGCCGTCTACGCGGCGCGAGCCAACCTGAATCCGGTGCTGATCACCGGTCTGGAGCAAGGCGGCCAGCTGACCACCACCACCGAAGTGGAAAACTGGCCGGGCGACGCCGAAGGCCTGACCGGCCCGGCGCTGATGGAGCGCATGCGCGAGCACGCGGAGAAGTTCCAGACTGAAATCGTCTTCGATCATATCAACAGCGTCGATCTGCAGCAGCGTCCGTTCCGCCTGTTCGGCGACAGCGGCGAATACAGCTGCGACGCGCTGATCATCGCGACCGGCGCCTCCGCCCGCTACCTTGGCCTGCCTTCCGAAGACGCCTTCAAGGGCAAAGGCGTTTCCGCCTGCGCGACCTGCGACGGTTTCTTCTACCGCAACCAGAAAGTCGCGGTGGTCGGCGGCGGCAACACCGCCGTTGAAGAAGCGCTGTACCTGTCCAACATCGCCGCCGAGGTTCACCTGATCCACCGTCGCGACAGCTTCCGCTCGGAGAAGATCCTGATCGACCGGCTGATGGAAAAAGTGAAAAGCGGCAACATCGTGCTGCACACCGACCATACGCTGGACGAAGTGCTGGGCGATGAAATGGGCGTGACCGGCGTGCGCATCCGCAGCACCAAAGCGGAAAACGAAACCCGTGAACTGGAACTGGCCGGCGTGTTCATCGCTATCGGCCACAGCCCGAACACCGGCATCTTCGGCGGCCAGCTGGAGCTGGAAAACGGCTACATCAAGGTACAGTCCGGCATTCACGGCAATGCGACCCAAACCACTATCCCCGGCGTCTTCGCCGCAGGCGACGTGATGGATCACGTCTACCGCCAGGCGATCACTTCCGCCGGCACCGGCTGTATGGCGGCGCTGGACGCAGAACGTTACCTGGACGGCATCGCCGGCGCAGAAGTCTGCTAAGACTTTCTCGTCATCAGCAAAAAGCGGCTCTCGGGCCGCTTTTTTTGTCTTCGCTCCTCAAGAGGATGCACGCCGATGCATAATCTTCTTCACTGGCGCCTGCTGGTTGCCGTCGCCGACAGCGGCACCATCACTCAGGCTGCCGCGCTCTGCGGTATGACGCAGTCTGCCGCCAGCCAGGCCATCGCTCAACTGGAGACAATGCTGAGCACCCGGCTTTTGGTTCGCCAACCGCACAATGTCGTCTTGACCCAAAGCGGCCTACAGATCGTCGCCCATGCCCGCACGATGTTGGAAGCACTGCGAGCCATTCAGCAGTGCGCGCAACAAGCCGGCAACGCGCACGCGGGCAAAATACGCCTGGCCAGTTTCCCGTCGGCATTCAGCAAGCTGTTGCCGCCGCTGCTGCGCAAATTTCGCCGTCTGTACCCCAACATTGAGTTGATTACGCTCGAGGGCACCGACCACGAAGTGGAGAGCTGGTTAACATCGGCAACGGCAGACATCGGCGTGGTGCTCAATCCGGCGCCGGAGCGGCTGTGCTTCCCTTTGGGAGAGGATGCCTGGCTGGCGGTCGTACCCAGCGCGCACTCGCTGGCGCGAGCGCGGCGGCCGGTGGCGCTGGATGCCCTGTTCCGGCTGCCTTTTATCCTGGCGACCGGCGGGTGTGATGTGAATGCGCAACGATTGGCGCAGCAGTCAGGTTTGGCGCTGGTCGATATCCGTGCCACCGTCAGCGATTGGCAAACGGCGTTGACGCTGGTCAGGGAGGGCACGGGCGTTGCGCTGATGCCCGCGTCCGTGATCCCGCCCGACGCGCTCGGGGTTTGCGCTCTGCCGCTCGTTGCGCCGATTTATCGCCGTTTCGGCCTCGCGTGCTCATCCGATGCGGCGGCCCAGCCCCCCGTCCAAACCCTGCTGAGTTACCTGCGAGAACAGGAGCAAGCTCAGGCCAGTCGCTGAGCTAATAGCGGCTTTCTGAAATTTCCATTTTTCCGCCGGTGCCCGCGTCGGCATGCTGTGGCAAGCGTTCTCATTGACCCACAAGGAAATAGCATGAAGCTGTATTTTGCTCCCGATGCCTGCTCGCTTGCCCCACATATCGTCCTGCGCGAATTAGCGCTCCCCTTCACCCTGATCAGGGTGAACAATCGCAGCAAGCGCTGCGCCGACGGTGAGGATTTCTATTGCATCAACCCCAAAGGTTACGTCGCCGCCCTGCTGCTGGACGACGGCAACGTGATCACCGAAGGCCCCGCCATCGTTCAATACCTCGCCGACCTGCGCCCAGAAAGCCAGCTGGCGCCGCCACCGACGGCCTTTGAGCGGGTACGGCTGCAGGAATGGCTTAATTTCATCACCAGCGAGATCCATGCCGGTGCCGCCCCTTTGTTCAATGACGCCCTGCCCGACGGCGCCAAGGCGTTGCTGCGCGACAAGTTGAGGCGGCGATTGGGTTATCTCGCGCAAGTTTTGGCACAACAAACCTATCTGTTGGGAGCACATTTTAGCGTCGCTGACGTTTATCTGTTTACCGTGTTGCGCTGGATGGCGCGCTTCGAGATTTCGCTGAGCGAGTGGCCGCCGCTCCAGCATTATGTGGCGCGGATCGCGGAGCGAGCGTCGGTGCGCGCCGCTCTGGAGGCCGAGGCCGCAAGTGAGGAAGTCAAATAGTCGGTAACGCGTCTGTTATAGCCACATTTGGCCGCTTTATTATTTTCAGTCTGCCGGGTGACGAGGTAACATGGGACCTCGCTTGTTTGTCGCCAATTGCGCCAAACACTATTATTTAACAGTACGTTAACCCAGCCTGTAACAAACGGGCACCGGCGACGCAGACGCATATCTGATGAAAAAAACCAGACAGCAACAGTTAACCCGTTGGCTTAAAACCCAGAGTTCGTTGGCGCAGCGTTGGCTGCGCCTTTCCATGCTGTTGGGGCTGTTCAGCGGCCTGCTGATCGTGGCGCAGGCGTGGCTGCTGGCCAGCCTGCTGCACGCCCTGATCATCGAACATACCCCACGCGAACAGCTGCTCCCTTCGTTTATCTGGCTGGCCGCCGCGTTCGCATTGCGGGCGCTGTTGAGCTGGCTGCGGGAGCGGGTCGGTTTCCAGTGTGGCCAGGTGATCCGTCAGCGCATGCGCCGACAGGTGCTGGATAAGCTGCAGCAGCTCGGCCCGGCCTGGATCCAGGGCAAACCGGCGGGCAGTTGGGCCAGCATCATCGTCGAGCAGATCGAGGATATGCAGGACTATTACTCGCGCTATCTGCCGCAGATGTATCTGGCGGTCTTCATCCCGCTGCTGATCCTGATCGCCGTTTTCCCGATCAATTGGGCCGCCGGTTTGATTCTGTTGGCGACCGCGCCGCTGATCCCGCTGTTCATGGCGCTGGTCGGTATGGGGGCCGCCGACGCCAACCGCCGCAACTTCGTCGCACTGGCGCGATTGAGCGGCAACTTCCTCGACCGCCTGCGCGGCCTGGACACTCTGCGGCTGTTTGACCGCGCGCAGGCCGAAACCGCGCAGATCGCCAAATCCTCCGAAGACTTCCGCAGCCGCACCATGGAAGTGCTGCGCATGGCCTTCCTCTCTTCCGGCGTGCTGGAGTTCTTCGCCTCGATTTCCATCGCCGTGGTGGCGGTGTACTTCGGTTTTTCCTACCTCGGCGAACTCAATTTCGGCAGCTACGGCCTCGGCGTAACGCTGTTTTCCGGTTTTCTGGTGCTGATTCTGGCGCCGGAGTTCTTCCAACCGCTGCGCGATCTCGGCACCTTCTACCATGCCAAGGCGCAGGCGGTCGGCGCGGCGGAAGCGCTGGAAACCTTCCTCAGCGCCGAAGGCGAGCAGATGGGCAACGGCACGCGGCAGCTGCCCGCCGATCAACCGCTGACGCTGCAGGCGAACGCGTTGGAAATCCTGTCGCCGAACGGCGTGCTGCTGGCCGGGCCGCTGAGTTTCACCCTGCAACCGCAACAGCGCGTGGCGCTGGTCGGGCTGAGCGGCGCCGGCAAAAGTTCGCTGCTCAATCTGCTGCTCGGCTTTCTGCCCTACCGTGGGTCGTTGACCGTCAACGGCGTCGAGCTGCGTGAACTGTCCGCAGAAAACTGGAGGCAACAGTTGAGCTGGGTAGGGCAAAACCCGCACCTGCCGGCGCAAACCTTGCGCGCCAATATTCTGCTGGGCTGCCCGCAGGCCGACGAAGCGCAGCTGCAGCAGGCGGTGGAGCTCGCCTACGTCAGCGAACTGTTACCGTATCTGCCGCAGGGGCTCGACACCGAAGTGGGCGACAACGCCGCCCGCCTGTCGGTCGGCCAGGCGCAGCGCGTGGCGGTCGCCCGGGCGCTGATCGGCCCGCGCCGCTTGCTGCTGCTGGATGAACCGGCCGCCAGCCTCGATGCCCATAGCGAACAACGGGTGATGCAGGCGTTGAATGCCGCTTCGCATCAGCAAACCACCCTGCTGGTGACGCACCAGTTGGAAGATACCGAAGACTGCGATCAGATTTGGGTGATGGATAACGGGCGCATCGTGCAACAGGGCGATTACGCCACCCTCAGCGCCCAGCCGGGCCTGTTCGCCACTCTGATCGCCCATCGCCGCGGGGAGCTTTAATCATGCGCGTTTTGCTGCCGTTTTTGGCGTTGTATCGCCGCCATAGCCTGCTGATTAGCCTGGGCATCCTTTTGGCGATCGTCACCCTGCTGGCCAGCATCGGCCTGCTGGCGCTCTCCGGCTGGTTCCTGGCCGCCTCTTCGCTGGCCGGATTGGCGGGCCTGCTGACCTTCAACTATATGTTGCCGGCCGCCGGCGTGCGCGGCGCGGCGATCTTCCGCACCGCCGGGCGCTACGCCGAGCGCGTGGTCAGCCACGACGCCACCTTCCGCGTGCTGTCGCACCTGCGGGTGTTCACCTTCAGCAAGATCCTGCCGCTGACGCCGGGCGGCATCGCCCGTTTCCGCCAGGCCGACCTGCTCAATCGCCTGGTGGCGGACGTGGACACGCTGGATCACCTTTATCTGCGGGTGATCTCGCCGCTGATCAGCGCGGCGGTGGTGATCCTGGTGGTCACCTACGGCCTGAGCTGGCTGGATCCTGCGCTCGCCCTGACGCTGGGCGGCATACTGTTGCTGCTGTTGCTGCTGGTGCCGCCGGTGTTCTATCGCGCCGGCAAACCGATCGGCGGGCAACTCACCGCACTGCGCGGCCAATACCGCACCGACCTGACCGCCTGGCTGCAGGGGCAGGCGGAGCTGGTGGTGTTCGGCGCCGTCAACGACTTCCGCCAGACGCTGAACGCCACCGAACAGCTGTGGCAACGCCGCCAGTGGCAGCAAGCCTCGCTGAGCGGCAAGGCGCAGGCGCTGATGATCCTCGCCAGCGGGCTGACGGTGACGCTGCTGCTGTGGCTGACCGCCGCCGGCATCGGCGGCGATACCCAACCCGGCGCGCTGATCGCGCTGTTTGTCTTCGCCGCGCTGGCGTCGTTCGAAGCGCTGATGCCGGTGGCCGGCGCCTTCCAGCACCTCGGCCAGGTGATCGCCTCCGCCACGCGGGTCAAACAGATCATCGATCGCCAACCGGAAGTCTCCTTCCCTGCCACCGGTCCGGCCGCCGCCGACCGGGCTCAGCTCAGCCTGCGGCAGTTGAGTTTCACCTACCCCGATCAGCCGCAGCCGGTACTGCGCGACGTCACGCTCGAGGTCGCGGCCGGCGAACACATCGCCTTGCTCGGCCGCACCGGCTGCGGCAAGTCCACCCTGCTGCAGCTGCTGACCCGCGCCTGGCGCACCGACGGCGGAAAAATTCTGCTCAACGGCGAACCGCTGGAAGATTATGATGAAACCACGCTGCGTCGAATGACCACGGTCGTCAGCCAGCGAGTGCATATCTTCAGCGATACGCTGCGGGAAAACCTGCGGCTGGCCGCACCGGATGCCGGCGACGCTCGCCTGAGCGAGGTGTTGCAGCAGGTGGGGCTCGGCAAATTGCTGGACAGCGACGGCGGGCTGAACGCCTGGCTGGGCGAAGGCGGCCGGCAGCTGTCCGGCGGTGAACAGCGCCGGCTAGGCATCGCCCGCGCGCTGCTGCACCCTGCCCCGCTGCTGTTGCTTGACGAACCGACCGAAGGGCTGGACGCCGAGACCGAGCAGCAGATCCTGGCGCTGCTGCGCCGGCATTGTCAGGGCAAGACGCTGATCCTGGTGACGCACCGCCTGTACGGCCTGGAGCATCTCGATCGCATTTGCGTAATGGATGACGGCCAAATTGTCGAACAGGGCGATCACGCCACCCTAATGCGCCAGCAGGGCCGCTATGCCCGCTTTCGCAACCGTATCAGCAACCTGGCGCCGTAATCGGCCCGTAGAGGACGCAGAAACCCTGTATGCGCATCGTTAAGCTTTCCCCTCAGTCGCTGGCGTTTCCCTCGCCTGAGGGCGCCCTGCGCGATCCCAACGGCCTGCTGGCGATCGGCGGCGACCTGACGGCGCCGCGGCTGCTGGCAGCCTACGAGCGCGGCATCTTCCCCTGGTACTCGCCGGGGGAAGCGATTCTGTGGTGGTCACCCGATCCGCGTGCGGTGCTGTTCCCGGCCGAGTTTCATCTCAACCGCAGCCTGAAACGCTTTCTGCGCCACGATCCGTTTCGCATCACGCTTAATCACGACTTCGCCGCGGTGATCGCCGCCTGCGCCCACCGGCCGGATGAAGGCACCTGGATCGGCCCGGAGGTACAGCGCGCCTATCAACATCTTCATCGCCTCGGCTACGCGCACTCGGTGGAGGTATGGCAGGATGATCAACTGGTCGGCGGCATGTACGGCGTAGCGCAAGGCGCGTTGTTCTGCGGCGAATCGATGTTCAGCCGCGTCACCAACGCCTCAAAATGCGCATTGATGGCCTTTTGTAGCCATTTTGCCGCTTATGGCGGGGAATTGATTGACTGCCAGGTGCTGAACGCTCACACTGCCCGCCTTGGCGCGCGTGAAATTCCGCGCCGTCAATTTTTGCAGCAGCTCAGCACCCTTCAACGGCGGCCTTTGGCACCGGCGTGCTGGGCGCCGCAAGTCATATCCCCACAGCCGGTTGAACCGCCCTGCCCAGCAAACTAATTGGTGGAAACGGTGCAATGTTCACCGACACATCTTTACATAATGGGGGTTTTTCGGCATTATCTTGCCGGTTAAAAACTAAGGTAGTTAGACCTAGAGGATTCGATGGCCAAAGAAGACAATATTGAAATGCAGGGCACCGTTCTTGATACGCTGCCGAACACCATGTTCCGCGTTGAATTGGAAAACGGGCACGTGGTAACCGCACACATCTCCGGTAAAATGCGTAAAAACTATATCCGCATCCTGACGGGCGACAAAGTCACTGTAGAGCTGACCCCGTACGACCTGAGCAAAGGCCGCATTGTCTTCCGTAGCCGTTAATCGGCTCACCGCGCGCCACACGCTGGCGGCATCGAGGATGTAATCCCTCGGGAGCCCTTTCCGTTTACCCCCGCAGCGACGTTACACAACGGGTTGCAGGTGCGCAGGTAAACTGAGAGGGCTCACTCGTTTCTGTTATACGGTGAATCTCACCCATAAAAAAAGCGATGCCGAAGCATCGCTTTTTCTTTGCCTGAAGGCGGCCTTAGTGCACCGCGCCCTCGTCCGCTTTGCGCTTGGCGGCGCTGAGGAAGTGGTAGGTCAGCTGTTTCTTGTCCTTGTCCAGCTCGACCTTCACGGAACCGCCGTCCACCAGCGAGCCGAACAGCAACTCGTTGGCCAGCGGTTTCTTCAGGTTCTCCTGCATGACGCGCGCCATCGGACGAGCGCCCATCGCACGGTCGTAACCCTTCACCGACAGCCAATCGCGCGCTTCGTCGCTCACTTCCAGCGAGACGCCCTTCGCATCCAGCTGCGCCTGCAGTTCGACGATAAACTTGTCGACCACCTGCTGGATCACCTCGGTAGACAGATGGTTGAACCAGATGATGTTGTCCAGACGGTTGCGGAACTCCGGCGTAAACACCTTCTTGATCTCTTCCATCGCGTCGGTGCTGTTGTCCTGCTGCACCAGACCGATCGACTTGCGTTCGGTTTCCCGCACCCCGGCGTTGGTGGTCATCACCAGGATCACATTGCGGAAATCCGCCTTGCGGCCGTTGTTATCGGTCAGCGTGCCGTTGTCCATCACCTGCAGCAGCAGGTTGAACACGTCCGGATGCGCTTTCTCGATCTCATCGAGCAGCACCACCGCATGCGGATGCTTGATCACCGCATCGGTCAGCAGCCCGCCCTGATCGTAACCGACGTAGCCCGGAGGCGCGCCGATCAGGCGGCTGACGGTATGCCGCTCCATGTACTCGGACATGTCGAAACGCAGCAGCTCGATATCCATCGCCTTGGCCAACTGTACGGTGACCTCGGTTTTGCCGACCCCGGTCGGCCCGGCGAACAGGAAGGAACCGACCGGCTTGCGCTCGTGGCCCAGACCGGCGCGGCTCATCTTGATCGCTTCGGTCAGCGCCTCGATCGCCTGATCCTGGCCGAATACCAGCATCTTCAAGCGATCGCCCAGATTTCTCAGCACGTCGCGATCGCTGGCCGACACGGTTTTCTCCGGGATGCGCGCAATGCGCGCCACCACGGATTCGATATCGGCCACGTTGACGGTTTTCTTGCGCTTGCTGGCCGGCATCAACCGGCTGCGGGCGCCCGCCTCGTCGATCACGTCGATCGCCTTGTCCGGCAGATGACGATCGTTGATGTATTTCACCGACAGCTCCACCGCGGCGCGGATCGCTTTGGCGGTATAACGCACGTCGTGGTGCGCTTCATACTTGGCCTTCAGGCCGTTGATGATCTGAACGGTCTCTTCCGCCGTCGGTTCGGTGATATCGATCTTCTGGAAGCGGCGCGCCAAGGCGCGATCCTTTTCGAAGATGTTGCTGAACTCCTGGTAGGTGGTCGAGCCGATCACCCGGATCTTGCCGCTCGACAGCAGCGGTTTGATCAGGTTGGCGGCATCCACTTGCCCACCGGAAGCCGCACCGGCGCCGATGATGGTGTGAATTTCATCGATGAACAGGATGCTGTTCTGATCCTGTTCCAGCTGCTTGAGCAGCGCCTTGAAGCGCTTCTCGAAGTCGCCGCGGTATTTGGTGCCGGCCAGCAGTGAACCGATATCCAGCGAATACAGCGTGCAGTCCGCCATCACTTCCGGCACGTCGCCCTGCACGATGCGCCAGGCCAGGCCTTCGGCGATCGCGGTCTTGCCCACGCCGGATTCGCCGACCAGCAGCGGGTTGTTTTTACGACGGCGGCACAGCACCTGAATCGCGCGCTCCAGCTCACGATCGCGGCCGATCAACGGATCGATGCCGCCCACACGGGCCAACTGATTGAGGTTGGTGGTGAAGTTTTCCATACGGTCTTCCCCTCCGGACTGCTCTTCGTTCACCGGGTTTTCCGCATTCGGCGCTTGGCCCGGCTCGTCTTTACGCGTGCCATGTGAAATGAAGTTCACCACGTCGAGACGGCTGACGTCGTGCTTGCGCAGCAGATAGGCCGCCTGCGACTCCTGCTCGCTGAAGATGGCCACCAACACGTTGGCGCCGGACACTTCGCTGCGGCCGGAAGATTGCACATGGAAGACCGCGCGCTGCAGCACGCGCTGGAAGCTGAGCGTCGGCTGAGTGTCGCGCTCTTCTTCGCCGGCGGGCAGCGTCGGTGTGGTTTGTTCGATGAAGGCTTCCAGCTCCTGGCGCAACGCGGCCAGATCCACCGTACATGCCTCGAGCGCTTCTCGCGCGGCAGGGTTGCTCAGCAACGCCAGCAACAGGTGCTCCACGGTCATAAACTCGTGTCTGTGCTCACGCGCCCTGGCGAAAGCCATGTTGAGACTGAGTTCCAGTTCTTGATTGAGCATAAGCACCTCCCCAATAGATTGCCTTATTCAGGCTTTTTCCAGCGTACAAAGCAACGGATGCTCGTTCTCCCTTGCGTACCGGTTCACATGGACGACTTTGGTTTCCGCCACCTCGGCGGTGAAAACACCACAGATCGCCTTGCCTTGATAGTGGACCGTGAGCATCAGTTGCGTTGCGCGTTCAATATCATAAGAAAAGAACTTTTGCAGAACGTCAATCACAAATTCCATCGGTGTGTAATCGTCGTTGTTAAGTATAACTTTATACATAGACGGCGGTTTTACCGCATCGATTTGTTTTTCTTCGGCCAAGTGTTCAAAGTTTAGCCAGTCGTTGTTATTGCCCATCGCTGCTCATCTTCTCTGCTCTGCCCTCTGATATGGGGACAGGTTTCGGTTATTCAAAGTGGGGATAGTTACTATTTTATCATCTTCGCCATCGTCCCGCCGCACTGTAACGTGCGCAAAAAAACGGGCCAATTGTGACTGAATCGTGGCAATAGCGTTACCTGCTTCAAACTTTGGTGAACTGCTCCCCGCCGACAAAAGCCGATCCCTTGACGCCCCGATCATTTGCTCTAGAGTGTAAATTCGTGGCTGGTGGTCTTTTAACCACCCCTTGTCCACCCTGCTACCCGCCCACGGCGGGTGCGAATTCAGTTATTCATCTCACTTAAAATAGCGTTGCGAGGGATGTAAAAGCATGGAGACGGGTACTGTTAAATGGTTTAACAACGCCAAAGGCTTTGGCTTCATCTGCCCAGCCGGCGGTGGCGAAGATATTTTCGCGCATTATTCCACCATCAAGATGGATGGTTACAGAACGTTGAAGGCAGGCCAGCAGGTCAGCTTCGACGTGCATCAAGGGCCAAAAGGGAACCATGCCAGTCTGATTGTGCCGGTGGAAAGCGAGGCGCTGTCCTGAACGCCTCCAGCAGCGTCGCGCTGCATTGACCCTGACTGCGATAAAAATGCCAGCCGCCGTGTGACTGGCATTTTTTATGCCTTTTACTTACTCGCGCGCCAGCGCATCGATCGGATTCAGCCGCGCGGCATTGCGCGCCGGCAGATAGCCAAACACCACGCCGATACCGGTGGAACAGAGGAACGCGCTCAGCAACGCCGCCGGCGGGAAGCTGATCTGCCAGCCTGGCAATACCAACTGCACCGCCAGGCCGATGGCAAACGACAGCGTAATCCCCAGCGCGCCCCCCACCAGGCAGACCAACACCGCCTCGATCAAGAACTGCTGCAACACGTCGCCGGAACGGGCGCCCACCGCCATGCGGATGCCGATCTCGCGCGTGCGCTCGGTCACCGACACCAGCATGATGTTCATCACGCCGATGCCGCCGACCACCAGCGAAATCACCGCCACCAGCGTCAGGAACAGCTGCAGCGTGCGGGTGGTTTTCTCCGCGGTTTGCACCAGGCTGTCCATGTTATAGGTGAAAAAGTCCTTCTTGCCGTGGCGCAGCGTCAACAGGCGCGACAGTTGCTGCTCCGCTTCCTTGCTGTCGTAACCGTCGCGGATGCGCACGGTGATCGAATCGAAATAGCTGTTGCCCATCAGCCGGTTGGCCATGGTGCTGTACGGCACCCACACGTTCAGCGTCTTGCTGCTGCCGAACATCGACTGCTTCTCCTTGGCCACGCCGACCACCGTCGCCGGCATGTTGCCCACCAGGATCACCTCGCCCACCACGTTCTTCTGGTGCGGGAACAGCCGCCGTTGGGTATTGGCGTCAATCACCACCGTCTGCGCCTGCGACTGTACCTGCATCGGATCGATGCCGACGCCCTGGGTAAAGCTCATGCCGTACACGCGGAAGAACTGCTCGCTGACGCCGTTGACGTTGGCCGCCGCATCAACGTTGCCCAGGCGCAGCCGCATGCTGCTGCTGATGCTCGGCGACAGCGCACTGATGTAAGGCTGTTCGCGCAGCGCGTCGAGATCGCCGTATTTCAACGATTGCCGGTAGGTCGGATCGTCGTCGCCGAAATCCTTGCCGGGATAGATATCGACGGTGTTGGTGCCGATGGATTTGATGTCCGCCAGCACCATCTGCTTGGCGGCGTCGCCGATCACCAGGATCGACACCACCGAGGCGATGCCGATAATGATGCCGAGCATGGTCAGCGCGGTGCGCATCTTGTTGGCCGCCATCGCGCGCCAGGCCATGCTCAGCGCCTCGCGGAAACGGCCGCCCATCTGCCGCCAGGAAGGCGCCGCGGCGGCCAGCGCCAGCGGCTTGGCCTGCGCATTCTCCTGCGGTGCCGGCCGCGAGTCGGCGATAATCTCGCCGTCGCGGATTTCGATGATTCGCTCCGCCTGGCGCGCCACCGCCGGATCGTGAGTCACCAGGATCACCGTGTGCCCCTGGGCGCACAACTGTTTAAGGATCGCCATCACCTCTTCGCCGGAGTGGCTGTCCAGCGCGCCGGTCGGCTCATCCGCCAGGATCACCTGCCCGCCGTTCATCAACGCGCGGGCGATACTGACGCGCTGCTGCTGGCCGCCGGAAAGCTGGCTCGGCCGATAGTTGACGCGCTCCCCCAGCCCCAACCGCCGCAACAGCGCCTCCGCCCGTTCGCGCCGCGCCGCTTTGCCCAGCCCGGCGTACACCGCCGGCACCTCGACGTTGTGCGCCGCGCTCAGGTGCGGCAGCAGATGGTAGCGTTGAAAGATAAAGCCGAAATGCTCACGCCGCAGCTGCGCCAGCGCATCGTCGCTCAGCGTCGCCACATCTTGCCCGGCCACCCGATACACGCCGGCGCTCGGCTTGTCCAGACAGCCGAGAATGTTCATCAGCGTCGATTTGCCGGAGCCGGAGGCCCCCATGATCGCCACCATTTCACCGGCGTCGATGCTCAGGCTGATCCCCTTCAGCACCTCGACCGTCTGCTCGCCGGAACGGTAGCTGCGGCGAATGCCGCTCAGCTGCAACAGCGCCGCCATCAGCCGGCCTCCACGCCGCCGCGGCTGACGATCACCTCATCGCCCGCCTCAAGCCCGCGGAGGATCTGCACGTCGATATTGTTGCGCAGGCCGATGGCCACCTCGCGCTTCTCTTCCTTGCCCTGTTTCAACACCGAGACATGGTAGCGGTTGTCGGCGATCTGATCGCCCAGCGCCGCCAGCGGGATCACCAGCGCCTGCTGAACGCCGGCCAGCTGAATGTGCACCTGCGCCGTCATTTGCAAGCGCAGCAACCTTTCCGGGTTGGGCACTTCGAAACGCGCGTAATAGAAGATGGCGTTATTGACCTTTTCCGGCGTCGGCTGGATGTCTTTCAGCACGCCGTCGAAGCGCCGGGTCGGATCGCCCAGCACCGTGAACCAGGCCTTCTGACCCGGCTTGAGGTTAATGACGTCGGCCTCCGAGACCTGCGCCTTCACCAGCATGGTGCCGAGATCCGCCAGCGTCAGAATGTTCGGCGCCTGCTGCGCCGCGATCACCGTCTGGCCCTGCAGCGTGGTGATCTGCACCACGTCGCCATCCATCGGCGCTTCGATGCGGGTGTAGGCCAGGTTGATCTTGGCGGTGTCCAGGCTGGCCTGATTCCGCGCGATCTGCGCATTGATGGTGCCCACCTGCGCCTTCTTCACCGCCAGCTGCGTCGCCGCCTGATCCAAATCCTGACGCGACACCGCCTGCAGCCTGGCCAGCGCCTGGTTGCGCTGCAGCGTGACCGCCGCCAGCTGCTGTTCCGCCTGCGCCTGCAGCAGCTGCGCATGCAGTTCGCGCAGCGTCGCCTCGCCTTCGCGGATGCTGTTCTGCGCCTGTTGCGGATCGATAACCCCCAGCAACTGGCCTTTTTTCACCTTGTCGCCGATCTCGACATACAGTTTTTCCAACTGCCCGCTGACCTGCGCGCCGACGTCAACCTTGCGCACCGCGTCCAGCTGGCCGGTCGCCAACACGTTCTGCTGCAGATCGCGCTGGGTGACCTTCACCGTTTTGAAATCGGTTGGCGCCGGATGGCGAAAGTGCCAAACGGCCGCCGCGGCAAGCGCCGCAATCACCGCCAGAACGAGTATCCAGCGGCGTTTATGTCCTTTAAACCCTGTCAAAATGGACCTGCCTGTGCTTGTGAATATCCACCGCCCATTGCGGCGGCGGAGCTAAATTAGCATGCAACGTAGGGAATAACTAAACCTTAGCTCAACACAATGTGGAGACACGCCTGGTTACAGTTCAGCATTGAACTCCCGTTTAGTGAAACCTTGATGAAATACCGCCATTCAACACAGCCAAGGATTTCATCATGTCACAGCTCAGCTACCCACTCGCCTCCCCCCGGCCGCTTAACGGCTGGCAACTGATGACGGCGCTGATCAATGGCGAAAAGGCGCCAAGCAACGCCTGGAAAAAAACCTCGTTTCGCCTGAAGTTTCTCGGCCGTTCGCTGCTCAACTGGCGCACCACCAGCGGCCTGCTCAGTACCCTGGCCAGCAACCCGCTGCTGGAAGAGATCCTGAACGCGCAGCCGAACCTGCCGTGCAAGCTGCATCGCCCCTACCTGGCGGCCAACATGAGCAAGATCGAATGCTTGTTCGCCCTGCGCGATCATTACGATCTCATCGTGCAGCGCATGCCGCTGAAGATGCGTCTCGGCCACCTCGGCCCACAGCCTTTCGTGCTGGCCCGCGCGATGGGCAAAAACGAAGCGCCGATCTCGCTGGAACTGGCGGCGATCGACAAACTGAATAAGGAAGGGGAAGCCACGTTGCTGCTGCGCAACGCCAACGGCGTGATGCTGGCGGAAATCACCTTTGCGCTGATGCATTATCAGCAGCAGCCGACGCTGTTCATCGGCGGCCTGCAGGGCGCGAACCATGAGGTGCCGCACGCCGAGATCCAGCACACCACCAAGGAGTGTCACGGTCTGTTCCCTAAACGACTGGTGCTGGAAGGCGTTTGCACGCTGGCTCGGCATCTCGGCATCCGCCGGATCGTAGCCGTCGGCAATGCCACCCATATCTATCAAAACTGGCGTTACCAGAGTAAGAAGAAGGACCAACTGCACGCCGATTACGATCAGTTCTGGCTGTCGATGGGCGCCAAACCGCTCGACAGCGGCTATTTCCTGCTGCCCGAGCGCATCGCCCGCAAGCCGATCGAAGAGATTGCCAGCAAGAAGCGCGCCGAGTATCGCCGCCGCTATCAGTTGCTGGACGAACTGGAACAGGGATTGGCGGCGCATTTCTGCGCCCGATAACGCCCGGCGGGCCGTCAGTCCGCCCGGCCGCGCGCCAGCCAGATTACCCGTGAGAACATTTTCTTCAGCAGCGGCGGCACCGAGTCCGTGCCCCATTCGCCGGCCTGCATCGCGACCTCAATCGCCAGATCCGGCTTCGACGAGTGGTGAACCGCTTTCAGGATCACCTTGCGCACCGGCATCTGCGCGTTGAGCGGCACCGACGCCATTCGGTGATAAACCGGGCCGAACCCTTCACGGAACATGAAGTGCTCCATGTCCGGCGCCGGCAGCGCGGTCAGCCGATCGCGTTCGTTGTCTTCATGATTGTCCAGCAGGCTGCGCACGGTATTGGCGTACTTTTTGCCCGCCTCGTCGCCGTCCACCAACGCATGCCACTCGATACCCATACGGCGGGCGAAGCGCAGCAGCGGCTTCAGGCCGCACTGGGCGAATTCGATGACCCTCACCCCTTCCGCCTCGAAATGGTAGCCGCACTGGCGCGCCAGCTCGTTCAGCAGCCACACTTCGGTCTCGCCTTCCACCAGCAGCCAGCAGCGGGCGAACAGCGACGACGGCCGATTGAAACGGATGTGAAACGCGATGCGCCGCCCGTCTTCGGCGCTCAGCCCGCGCGGCCCGAGACGGTAGGTCGCAACCCGCCCCGACTCGCGCACCAGCCGGCAGACGTGCTCCACCGGCACCAGCGACACCAGTTCGCTGGAGTTGGTGGTGGTGATGCGCTGCAGCGGCAGCTGATTGAGCAGCCCCCAGGCCACCGACAGCATGATCGGATGCAGGCGAGTTTCCGGGTCCTCCACCAGCAGCAGCGGCCGGGCATGGGGATCCAGCTTGACGTCGCCCTTGGCCTGCAGCAGGGTGGAAAACATGCCCAGCAGGATCAGGCGCATGCTGCGGCTGTTCGGCTCGGCCACCATGCGGTTGATGCCGTCCAGCGCGCGCCAGGCGTCCTGCTCCGGTTCACCGCCGCGGCGGCGCGGCCGCGTCACCTGTGAACTCTGCTCGGCGAAATAGTGCTCCAGCAGCTGCTGCATCGCCGCCAGCCCCTGACGCAGCTCACCGTTGGTCAACTTCTGCGGATTGCGCACCAGCTCGCGCGTCAGCTGATCCAACTGCTGCGCCAGCGCCTGGGTATCGGGTTTGCGTTCATCGCCGAGGCTGCTGGGGCGCAGGCGGCGAATAAAGCGCGCGTCGCGCAGGCGCAATACCGGATGGATGCGGATAATGGCGTGGGCCAGCTGTTCGATATGGTGCAGTTGAAAGGCGTTGCCGTCAGCGTCGAGAAAACCGCGCCAGGTGCACACCGTGCCGTCGTCGGCCAGCTCGCCCTCGCAGCGGAAATGAATGCGGCTCAGGCCATCTTCGCCCTTGACCCACAGCGGCGTCAGGTGGCGATAGCGCGGCAGGTGCGCATGGCCGATGTCTTTTTCGCAGAAGGTGAACACCACCTGCAGGTGGCGCTCTTTGGCCGCCTCCTCACCGGGAGGGAAATGGAAGTCGTGCGCTTCAAACCGATACAGTTTCTGCTCCGGCGCCAGCAGCAGCGTCAGCGCATCCAGCAGGCTGGATTTACCCCAGGCATTTTCGCCGAGCAACAGCGTGTTGTCGTCCAGCATCAGCGACAGCCGGTTAATGCCGCGAAAACCTACAATTTCGATACGCTCCAAGAACATCCGCCGCCTCCCGTGCGCGCCGTCGCCTCTTCAATGAGGTGACCTTCACAGAGCATGGTCAAAAAACCCCTTGCAGGTCAAGCGGCCAACGTCAAATCTGCCGCTTTACTCCGGCCGGGCTTTTGGTTAGCGTGTGCTCCTCGTCGGCGTTCGGCGCGCTTCAAAACTCAAGGACACAAGCTGCACCATGTACTCAGGACTGTTGATTATTCTGTTACCGCTGATTGTCGGTTACCTCATTCCCTTACGCCATCGCCCGCTGCTGGTGCTGATCAACCGGCTGCTCAGCTGGATGGTGTACGTGATCCTGTTTTTCATGGGTATCAGCCTGGCATTCATGGAAGATCTCAGCAGCAACCTGGTGCTGATCTTCCAGTACAGCGCGGTGTTCTTCTTCTGCATTCTCTGCGCCAACCTGCTGTTGCTGGCGCTGCTGGAGCGGCGCATGCCGTGGCGCAGCAGCCATAAACAGGAAAAGCTGCCTTCGCGCGTGCACATGGCGCTGGAGTCGCTCAAGCTGTGCGGCGTGGTGCTCGGCGGCTTCCTGCTCGGCCTGACGCAGTGGCAATGGCTGCAGTTCGCCCATAAAGGCAGCGAATATGCGCTGATCTTCCTGCTGTTGCTGGTCGGCATTCAGCTGCGCAACAGCGGCATGACGCTGCGCCAGATCGTGCTCAACCGCCGCGGCACGCTGGTGGCATTGGTGGTGACCGTCGCGTCGCTGGCCGGCGGCGCGCTGGCGGCTCAGCTGCTGGGGTTGCCGGTCAAGGCCGGGCTGGCGATGGCCTCCGGCTTCGGCTGGTACTCGCTGTCCGGCATTCTGATCACCGACGCCTACGGCCCGGTGATGGGCAGCGCCGCGTTCTTCAACGATCTGGCACGCGAGCTGGTGGCGATCATGCTGATCCCGACGCTGGTGCGCCGCAGCCGCTCCACCGCCCTCGGCCTGTGCGGCGCCACCTCGATGGACTTCACCCTGCCGGTGCTGCAGCGCAGCGGCGGGCTGGACATGGTGCCGCCCGCCATCGTGCACGGCTTCCTGCTGAGCCTGCTGGCGCCGGTGCTGATCGCCCTGTTCTCCTGATCCTTTCCCCCTGGGGGCCGCCTGGCCCCCAAAGCGTAATAATTCCCATCCGCACCGCAAAATTGCGCTAAATCAAACTTGCCCGCAGTAGTCGCACAAAAGCCTTTTGCAACCCCGATCGCCGATCTATGCTTTTAAACAAGCATTACAAATGCAACTTTAAAATAAAAGGAAGCGACTATGTTCTGTGTGCAATGTGAACAAACCATCCGTACCCCGGCAGGCAACGGCTGCGCGTATGCTCAGGGCATGTGCGGCAAAACGGCGGAAACCTCCGACCTGCAGGATCTGCTGGTGGCGGCGCTGCAGGGCCTCTCCGCCTGGGCGCTGCAGGCGCGTTCGCTGGGCATCGTCGACCACGAGATCGACAGCTTCGCCCCGCGCGCCTTCTTCTCCACCCTGACCAACGTCAACTTCGATTCCCAGCGCATCATCGGCTACGCGCGGGAAACTCTGCTGCTGCGCGACTCGCTGGCCGCCCGTTGCCGGTTGCTGGATGCCGGCGTGCGCGTCGATCACCCGATGGCGGCCCTGCAGCTGGCCGGTGACGATATGCCTGCGCTGCTGCAACAGGCGGCGCAGTTTGCCCTCGACAGCGACAAGGCCGAGGTCGGCGACGACGTACACGGTTTGCGCCTGCTGTGCCTGTACGGCCTGAAAGGCGCGGCGGCCTATATGGAACACGCGCACGTGCTCGGCCAGTTCGACGAACAACTCTATGCCGACTACCACGCCTTTATGGCCTGGCTCGGCACCCGGCCGCGCGACGTCGATACCCTGCTGAACAACGCTATGGGCATCGGCAAGATGAACTTCAACGTGATGGCGATCCTCGATCGCGGCGAAACCCAGGCCTACGGCGATCCGCAGCCCAGCGCGGTCAACGTGCGCCCGGTGGCCGGGAAAGCCATTCTGATTTCCGGCCACGATCTCAAAGATCTGCGCATGCTGCTCGAGCAAACCGAAGGGCAAAACGTCAACGTTTACACCCACGGTGAAATGCTGCCGGCGCACGGCTATCCGGAACTGAAAAAATTCAAGCACCTGGTGGGCAACTACGGTAGCGGCTGGCAAAACCAGCAGACGGAATTCGCCAAATTCCCCGGCCCGATCGTGATGACCTCCAACTGCATCATCGATCCTAACGTCGGCAACTACGGCGATCGTATCTGGACCCGCAGCATCGTCGGCTGGCCGGGCGTCAACCATCTGGAAGGCGACGACTTCGGCGCCGTGATCCGCCAGGCACAGGGCATGAACGGCTTCCCTTACACCGAGATCGAACACCTGATCACCGTCGGCTTCGGCCGCCAGACGTTGCTGAACGCCGCCGACACGGTCATCGACCTGGTATCGCAGAAAAAACTGCGCCACGTCTTCCTGGTCGGCGGCTGCGATGGCAGCCGCGACGAGCGCAGCTACTTCACCGACTTCGCCCGCAGCGTGCCGCAAGACTGCCTGATCATGACGCTGGCCTGCGGCAAGTACCGTTTCAACAAGCTGGACTTCGGCACGCTGGAGGGGTTGCCGCGCCTGCTGGACGTCGGCCAGTGCAACGACGCCTACTCCGCCATCATGCTGGCGGTCAAGCTGGCGGACACGCTCGGCTGCAGCGTCAACGAGCTGCCGCTCAGTCTGGTGCTGTCGTGGTTTGAACAGAAGGCGATCGTCATTCTGCTGACGCTGCTGTCGCTGGGGGTGAAAAACATCGTCACCGGCCCGACCGCGCCGGGCTTCCTGACCGACAACCTGATGGCGATCCTCAACGAGAAATTCGGCCTGCGCCCGATCACTACCGTCGAGCAGGATATCACCGCGCTGCTCGCCTGATGCCGTTACGTTATGGGGCCGCCTGCGCCGGCCCCTTTGCTTTTTGAGGTGCCCCGATGACTCAACCCACTCCGCTTTGCCCGAATCGCATGCAGGTGCATTCCATCCAGCGTGAAACCGCCGACGTCTGGACGCTGAACCTGATCTGCGACGTTTTTTATCCTTACCAGGCCGGCCAGTTTGCGCTGGTCAGCATCCGCAACAGCGAGGAGACACTGCGCGCCTATACGCTCTCCTCCTCGCCCGGCCAGAGCCGCTTTCTCAGCATCAGCGTGCGCTGCCTGCCGGACGGCGTGGGATCGCGTTGGCTGACGCAAGAGGTCAAGCCCGGCAACACGCTGTGGCTGTCCGACGCGCAGGGCGAATTCAGCTGCGAGCGCCACCCGGCCGATCGTTATCTGATGCTGGCCGCCGGCTGCGGCGTGACGCCGATCGTCTCGATGTGCCGCTGGCTGACCGCCAACCGTCCGGCCTGCGATATCGTCGCGATCGTTAACGTGCGCACTCCCGCCGACACGATCTTCGCCGATCAATGGCGCGCGCTGTGCGCCGCCCATCCGCAGCTGCGCCTGACGCTGATGGCCGAGCAGGATCTGCAGCCCGGCTACCTCAGCGGCCGCATCGATGAACAGACGCTGCGGCAGGCGGCGCCGGATATCGCCGAACGCACGGTGATGACCTGCGGCCCTGCGCCCTACATGGATCAGGTGGAGCAGCTGTGCCGCCGGCTCGGCGTGCCGGCCGAGCGTTTCCATAAAGAGCAGTTCCACACGCCGACGGCGCAGGCCGACGCCACCGAAGGGCTGACGCTGCGCGCCGCGCGCCCGCTGCGCGAATTCCGCGTACCGGTTGGCAGCACGCTGCTGGCGGCGATGGAGGCCCACGCCCTGCCGGTCAACGCCGCCTGCCGCGCCGGGGTGTGCGGCTCGTGCAAAACCCGCATCCTCGAGGGCGACTACACCACCACCAGCACCATGACGCTGAGCGAGGAAGAGATAGCGCAAGGCTACGTGCTCGCCTGCAGTTGCCAGCTGCAGGGCGACGTCACGCTGGCGTGATCCCCTATAGCCCCATCGCCGCGATGGGGCATTTATCGGCAAGCTCCCCGCGGCCAGCCCGGTTACACTTTTCCCCGTCCTACGCTCTTTACCCTTCCTGACCGCATCTCGTCCACAGCCGGTAAGCTATGCTTGCAGTTGTTCTGCTGCCACTCACCGGATCGAGTCCACATCGTTTTTCAAACCTTGTTTGGGGGAACCATGAAGCAAACCGTAGCCACACTGATCGCCAAAACGCTGGATCAAGCCGGCGTAAAACGCATTTGGGGCGTGACCGGCGATTCGCTCAACGGCCTTAGCGACAGCCTGCACCGCATGGGCACCATCGAATGGCTGGGCACCCGCCATGAAGAGGTGGCCGCCTTCGCCGCCGGCGCCGAAGCCCAGCTTACCGGCCAGTTGGCGGTGTGCGCCGGTTCCTGCGGCCCCGGCAACCTGCACCTGATCAACGGCCTGTTCGACTGCCACCGCAACCATGTGCCGGTGCTGGCGATCGCCGCACACATCCCTTCCAGCGAAATCGGCAGCGGCTACTTCCAGGAAACCCATCCGCAGGAGCTGTTCCGCGAATGCAGCCACTATTGCGAGCTGGTCTCCAACCCGGAACAGCTGCCGCGCGTGCTGGAGATCGCCATGCGCAAGGCGATCCTCAATCGCGGCGTCTCGGTGGTGGTCTTGCCGGGCGACGTGGCGCTGCGCATGGCGCCGGAAGACGCGACCCTGACCTGGCATACCCCGGCGCTGCCGCTGGTGCAGCCGCCGATGAGCGAGTTGAACAAGCTGGCGGAAACGCTGAACAAGGCGAAGAACATCACCCTGATGTGCGGCAGCGGCTGCGCCGGCGCGCATGATGAAGTGGTCAAGCTGGCCGAGCTGCTGCAGGCGCCGGTGGTGCACGCGCTGCGCGGCAAAGAGCATATCGAATGGGATAACCCCTACAGCGTCGGCATGACCGGGCTAATCGGCTTCTCCTCCGGCTACCACGCGATGATGAACGCCGACACGCTGGTGCTGCTCGGCACCCAGTTCCCCTATCGCGCGTTCTACCCCACCAACGCCAACATCATTCAGATCGACATCAACCCCGGCAGCATCGGCGCGCACTGCCCGGTCAATATGGCGCTGGTGGGCGATATCCACACCACCCTCACCGCCCTGCTGCCGCAGCTGGAACCGAAGCGCGACCGGGCGTTCCTCGACAAGGCGCTGGAGCATTACCGCAACGCGCGCAAGGATCTCGACGGGCTGGCGACCGCCAACGACGACCAGCCGATCCACCCGCAGTATCTGGCGCAGCAGCTCAGCCAGTACGCCAGCGACGACGCCATCTTCACCTGCGACGTCGGCACGCCGACGGTGTGGGCCGCCCGCTACGTGAAAATGAACGGCAAGCGCCGCCTGCTCGGTTCGTTCAACCACGGTTCGATGGCCAACGCCATGCCGCAGGCGATCGGCGCTCAGGCCACCGCGCCGGATAAACAGGTGATCGCCATGTGCGGCGACGGCGGCTTCACCATGCTGATGGGGGATTTCCTGTCGCTGGCGCAGCTCAAGCTGCCGGTGAAAATCGTGGTGTTCAACAACAGCGTGCTGGGATTCGTGGCGATGGAGATGAAGGCCGGCGGCTACCTGACCGACGGCACCGACCTGCATAATCCGGACTTCGCGGCGATCGCCAACGCCGCCGGCATCAAGGGCATCCGCGTGGAAAAAGCCTCCGATCTGGACGGCGCGCTGCAGGAGATGTTGGCGCATCCCGGCCCGGCGCTGCTGGACGTGGTCACCGCCAAGCAAGAGCTGGCGATGCCGCCGCAGATCAAGTTCGAACAGGCGAAAGGCTTCAGCCTGTACATGCTGCGCGCCATCATCAACGGCCGCGGCGACGAAGTGGTTGAACTGGCGAAAACCAACTGGCTGCGTTAAGCAAGCTGCCCCGGTAAAATAAAGGGTATATGATGCCATGTACCCTTTTCCTCTCCCTTACATTCCAGGAACCCTATGCTTATCGATCTACGCAGCGACACCGTTACCCGCCCCAGCGCCGCCATGCGCCAGGCGATGGCTCAGGCAGAGGTCGGCGACGACGTCTACGGCGATGACCCGACGGTCAACGCGCTGGAGGCCGAGGCGGTGCGCCTGTCAGGCAAAGAAGCGGCATTGTTTCTGCCCAGCGGCACCCAGGCCAACCTGGTGGCGCTGCTGAGCCACTGCCAGCGCGGCGATGAATACCTGGTCGGCCAGCAGGCGCACAACTACAAATACGAAGCCGGCGGCGCAGCGGTGCTGGGCAGCATTCAGCCGCAGCCGATCGAGGCCGACGCCGACGGCACGTTGCCGCTGGACAAGCTCGCCGCCGCCATCAAACCCGACGACATCCACTTCGCCCGCACCCGGCTGCTGAGCCTGGAAAACACCATCAGCGGCAGAGTCTTGCCGCAGGCCTACCTGCAGCAGGCGTGGCAGTTTACCCGCGAGCGGCAGCTGGCGCTGCATATCGACGGCGCGCGCATCTTCAACGCCGCCGTGGCGCTGAACCTGCCGCTGAAAGAGATCGTGCAATACTGCGACACCTTCACCATTTGCCTGTCGAAAGGGTTGGGCGCGCCGGTCGGATCGCTGCTGTGCGGCAGCGAGGCCTTCATTCAGCGTGCGCTGCGCTGGCGTAAGATGACCGGCGGCGGGCTGCGTCAGGCCGGCATCCTGGCGGCGGCCGGTCTCTACGCGCTGGAGCATAACGTTGCGCGGCTGCGCGAAGACCATGACAACGCGGCCTGGCTGGAGCAACAGCTGCGGCAGATCGGCGTGGAGATCGCCGCTCCCGGCGCGCAGACCAACGTGCTGTACCTGCGCCAACCGCCGGCGCTGGCGGCCAAATTCGGTCCGTGGATGCGCGAACGCGGCGTGCTGATCAGCAGTGGCCCGCTGACGCGCATTCTGACCCACCTCGACGTCAGCCGTCAGGATCTGCAGCGGGTGGTCGAACTGTGGCGGGAGTTTCTTCAGCAGCACGCCTGATCGCTTGGGGCGCAGGCCGCGCCCCGCAATCAGAAAATCCAGCGGCCGTAAACCCAGTACCACAGCCCCAGCACCGCCGCCAGGTTGAGCGCGACGCTGAGGATGAACCAGGTTTTAAACGGCTGTTTCTGGGTTTTGTGGCGAAACAGCTGCTGCGCCAGCAATGCACCCAACCACCCGCCCAGCGCGCCGAACAGCAACAGCGTCGTCTCCGGCACCCGTCGCCACCCTTTGCGCGCCGCCAGCTTATCGCCGCCGTAGATCAGAAACGTCAGCAGGTTCGCCAGCAGCAACCCCATCCACACCGGATGCGGCGATAACAAACTGGCGATCAGCGCCAGGCCCAGCAGGGCGTAACAAATCACATTGAGCTTCATGACATCCGGTCTTCGTTCGATAAGGGGCGCGTAGTGTGAACCTGCGCCGCGGCGGATGCAACCGGCTTATACCCATACAAAAAGTGCATTTAAACCCTGAATTTGGCATCCTGTCGTTCTGCGACTCTTTCACCGCACAAGGCGGCCCGATGATACCCCAACGCGTACTGGTTCTTGGAGCCAGCGGCTATATAGGCCAGAACCTGATCCCGCACCTGATCGAACAGGGGCACCAGATTACCGCCGCCGCGCGGCGCATCGAGTGGCTGCAGGAGCAGAACTGGCCGCAGGTCAACTGCCTGTATGTCGATCTGTACCGCCCGGACACCCTGAGCGCGGCGCTGTGGGAAATAGATACGCTGTACTATCTGGTGCACGCGATGGGCGACGGCGACGACTTTATCGAAAAGGAGCGCCAGGCGGCGGAAAATCTGCGCGACGCGCTGCGCAATGCCGGCGTCAGGCAGGTGATCTTCCTTGGCGCGCTGCAGCCGAACGACGACAGTTCGCCGCACCTGGCGGCCCGCCGCCTGACCGGCGAGATCCTGCGCCAAAGCGGCGTACCGGTCACCGAGCTGCGCGCCGGCATCATCGTTGGCCCCGGCTCGGCGGCGTTCGAAGTGATGCGCGACATGGTCTATAACCTGCCGGTGCTGACACCGCCGCGCTGGGTGCGTTCGAAATCGTCGCCGGTGGCGCTGGAGAACCTGCTGGTTTATCTGGCCGATCTGCTGGCGCATCCGGCGCAGGAACACCGCATCTTCGACGTCGCCGGGCCGGAATACCTCAGCTATCAGGACATGTTCCAACGCTTTATCGCCATCAGCGGCAAACGACGCTGGCTGATCCCGATCCCCTTGCCGACGCGGCTGATTTCGGTGTGGTTCATCAGCCTGATCACCTCGGTGCCGACGCCGATCGCCCGCGCGTTGATCCAGGGGTTGAAGCACGATCTGCCCGCCGACGGCCGGCCGCTGCAAGCCTTGATCCCGCAGCGTCTGCACACTTTTGATCAGGCGGTCACCGCCACGCTGCAGCGCGAACTGGAAGTGGTCGACTCCGCCGACTGGGGCTACGATCCGGCGGCGCGGGCTCGCTGGCGCCCTGGCTACGGCTACTACCCCAAACAGGCCGGTTGCGCGCTGGACACCGCCGCCTCCAGCCAGGCCCTGTGGCAAACGGTGCAGCAGTTGGGAGGCGAAGAAGGCTATTTCTACGCCAATATCCTGTGGCGGATCCGCGCCCGCATGGACGACATGATCGGCAACGGCGTGGTCTATGGCCGCCCGGCGCGCGCGGCCCTGGCACTGGGTGACGAGATCGACGGCTGGAAAGTGATTACCCTGAAGCCGCTGCGGCAGCTGGCGCTGCTGTTCGGCATGAAGGCGCCCGGCCTGGGGCGGCTGAGCTTCACCATCACCGATCGCGGCGATCGCCGCACGCTGGACGTGCGCGCCTGGTGGCACCCGGCCGGCTTCAGCGGGCTGCTGTATTGGTTCGCCATGATGCCCGCGCATCTGTTTATTTTTCGCGGCATGGCGAAGCGCATCGCCGAGCTTGCCGAGAACCTGGACCGCCAACAGCGCTGAACGGCGCTCATTTGTCGATCAACCGCACAGTTTGCCGCTGTGCTTCGGGGCTTTCCGATTGCATAGCGCACGAAATCACGGAAGAATGGCATCTTATTTGCTGGGAGCGCCGCAAGCGCCCGCCGGTATTCCGATTTTGGGTGAGAATAGAGTCCGTTATGAAGGTATTGGTCACCGGTGCCACCAGTGGGTTAGGCCGTAACGCCGTTGAATATCTGCGCCGTCAGGGCATCAAAGTGCGCGCCACCGGCCGCAACCAGGCGATGGGCGGCCTGCTGGAAAAAATGGGCGCGGAGTTCATTCATGCCGATCTCACCAATCTGATCTCTTCGCAGGCCAAGGCGATGCTGGCGGATGTCGACGTGCTGTGGCACTGCTCCAGCTTTACCTCGCCCTGGGGCACCGAAGAAGCCTTCGAGCTGGCCAACGTCCGCGCCACCCGCCGCCTCGGCGAATGGGCGGCGGCCTATGGCGTGGCGCAGTTCATTCACATCTCTTCCCCGGCGATCTATTTCGACTACCACCATCACCGCAACGTAACCGAAGACTTCCGCCCGCAGCGCTACGCCAATGAGTTCGCGCGCAGCAAGGCCGCCGGCGAGCAGGTGATCCAGCAGTTGGCGCTGTCCAATCCGCAGACCCATTTCACCATTCTGCGCCCGCAGGGATTGTTCGGGCCGCACGACAAGGTGATGCTGCCGCGGCTGCTGCAGATGATCAAACGCTACGGCAACCTGCTGCTGCCGCGCGGCGGCGCGGCGATGGTGGACATGACTTACCTGGAGAATGCGGTGCACGCCATGTGGCTGGCGACGCTAAAAGAAGACACGCCGTCCGGCCGCGCCTACAACATCACCAACCAGCAGCCGCGCCCGCTGCGCACCGTGGTGCAGCAGCTGATCGACGATCTGGGCATGAAGTGCCGCATCCGCTCCGTCCCCTATCCGATGCTCGACATGATGGCGCGCGGCATGGAGCGCCTGGGCAGCAAAAGCGAAAAGGAGCCGGTGCTGACCCATTACGGCGTCGCCAAACTCAACTTCGACCTCACGCTCGATACCACCCGCGCGCAGCAAGAGCTGGGCTATCAGCCGATCGTCTCGCTGGAAGAAGGCATCGCGCGCACCGCCCGCTGGCTGAAAGATCACGGCAAACTGCACGGCCTGTAATCAACGCCACGCGCCGTACTTCACCAGCAGCGCATCGATAATCGCCTCACTCTCTGCATCCGGCTCACCGCGAACATCGTCGGGCCGGAAATGCATCTGAAACGCCGCCAGCACATTGCGCTGCTGCCGCGCATCCCATGACGAATCAACCGCGTAGCCATAACGCGCCAGCTTTTCGAGCAGCGGCGCCAGCGGCACCGGCGCCTGTCTGTCGCGCCCCGCCAGCAGTCGCTGCACGTCTGCCTCGTCCGGCCAGGCGCCGATGCCGGCCTGCGCCAGTTGCCGCCAGGGGAACAGCGGGCCGGGATCCTGTTTGCGCTGCGGCGCAATGTCGCTGTGCCCCACCACGTCCTGCGGCTGGATGCCATAGCGTTGGATGATGTCGCGGCTCAGCGGGATCAGCACGGCGATCTGCTCCGCCGTGTAGGGCTGCCAGTGGGTGAACAGCATGCTGCGGGTGAACCCCTTGTTGACGATTTCGATGCCGATCGAGGTGTCGTTGAGATTGCTGCGCCCTCGCCAGCCGCTGGCGCCGGCATGCCAGGCGCGCATCGCTTCCGGCACCAGCCGGTACACCGTCGGTTTGCCGTGTTCACGCTGCGGATGCGCCGGCAACAGATAGTGCGCGCTGACGTGTTCATCGGTCAGCGTTTTCAGCGATGAATGGAAATCTTCCGCCGTGTAGTGCATCACCAGAAAGCGAATGCGCCGATCGGCGCCCTGCGCCTGATGCAAGGTTTCGAGCTGGTAAGCGCCGCGATCGACGAGCGTGTCCTGCTGCGGATTTTGGCACCCAGCCAACAGCGCGGCGGCGATGATCCCTGGCCAAATTTTCACTTATCCTCCCTGTGGTTTGGTGATTTGATCTAACGTTAACGTTAAGCAATAGTCGCCACGGAAGCCACCCGCCGACAAAGTAAAAACGCCCCGGCGTGAGCCAGGGCGTTAAGGCATGGGATTAGCGGCTGACTTTCACCGCGGTGCCGCTGACGGTCACCATCAGCATGCTGCCGTCTTTGCCAACGGTTTCATAATCGATATCAATGCCGACCACCGCGTTGGCGCCCAGCTCTTTCGCCTGATCTTCCAGTTCTTCGAACGCGATCAGGCGCGCCTTGCGCAGCTCTTTCTCGTAAGCGCCCGAACGGCCACCGACGATATCGCGCACGCCAGCGAAGAAATCACGAAAAATGTTGGCGCCGAGAATCGCTTCGCCGGTGACGACGCCGCAGTATTCAGTGATGGTAAACCCTTCCAGGGTCGGGGTAGTTGAAAGCTGCATCAGAACTCCTTGTTTGATTAATTCAACGTATCTATGACCAGAAGATTGACATTATGTTCGCTTAATCAATGGCACGCAGTACGAATGCAAGGCCAAAAAACGCATTTATACTGTAAGCTATCGGTCTTCATGGTAGAGACTTTCACATAAGGTAATAAGATGAAAACAAAAACGATTGCGGCTGTTTTACCCTTAGCGCTGTTGCTGAGTGCCTGTACCACGGTGGAACCGGCATATAAGGATATCGGCACCCGCAGCGGCAGCTGTGTGGAAGGCGGCCCGGATACGGTCGCGCAAAAGTTCTATGACCTGCGCATCCAGCAGGGCGCCGGCCTGCCGGACAGCAACCGCCTGGCGCAGCTGCAGCCTTATCTGAGCAAAGTGCTGTATCAGGATCTGGTCAGCACTGCTCAAAACCCGGGCAAGCATCAGATTACCGGCGATCTGTTCTCCGGCAATGCGCAGGGGCCAAGCAGCGCATCCGTCGCCAGCGCCTCGACCATTCCCAACACCGATGCGAAGAACATCCCGCTGCGCGTTGACCTGAGCTACCAGAAAGACGCCAACAGCACCGTGAACTGGCAGGACGAAGTGCTGATGGTGCGCGAAGGCACCTGCTGGGTGGTTGATGATATTCGCTACCTGAATGTTCCAGCGCACGCCACCAACGGCAGCGTACGCCAGGTGCTGGAAAACCAGTAACCCGCTTCCCCCGGCCGACGCGGGCTGGCCGCGTCGGTCATCCCGCCGCCCGTCTACCGCTCGAATTTCGTCCAATAGAAAAAATTTCGCTACCGATCTCACAGCCTGCGCCACAAATCCCCTCCCTCGGCTTGAGTCGCGGTATCTTGTGCTAATCTTTTACTGTCCCGCCGTACACTCATAAATTTTAACGCACAAAGATTGCATAAGTATTCTGCGGAAGTTAACATTTGCGGCATCAATGTCTATTCAATTCTGGCGCATGAGTATTCAACTTAACGGTATCAATTGCTATTACGGCGCTCACCAGGCGCTGTTTGACATCACGCTGGAATGTCCAGCCGGGGAAACCCTGGTGCTGCTTGGCCCAAGCGGCGCCGGGAAAAGTTCATTGCTGCGGGTGCTGAACCTGCTGGAAATGCCGCGTTCGGGCCAACTGCAGATCGCCGGCAACCAATTCGACTTCAGGCAAGCGCCGGGCGAGAAAGCCATTCGCGAACTGCGCCAAAACGTCGGCATGGTGTTCCAGCAATACAACCTGTGGCCTCACCTCACCGTGGTTCAGAACCTGATCGAGGCACCTTGCCGCGTACTGGGTCTGACCAAGGCTCAGGCGATGGAGCGCGCCGACAAGCTGCTCAAGCGTCTGCGCCTGACCGACTTCGCCGATCGCTTCCCGCTGCACCTTTCCGGTGGCCAGCAGCAGCGCGTGGCGATCGCCCGCGCCCTGATGATGGAGCCGCAGGTGTTGCTGTTCGATGAACCGACCGCAGCGCTGGATCCGGAAATCACCGCCCAGATCGTCAGCATCATTCGCGAACTGGCCGGCACCGGCATCACGCAGGTGATCGTCACCCACGAAGTGGAAGTGGCGCGCAAAACCGCCAGCCGCGTGGTGTACATGGAAAACGGCCACGTAGTGGAGCAAGGCGACAGCAGCCACTTCACGCAGCCGCGGACCACCGAGTTTGCCAACTACTTATCACACTAACAATTAACTTGCTGTAATTTGGGGAGTTTGCGATGAAAAAACTAATAATCGCCGCCGTTCTGGCCGGCATCAGCGTTTCCGCCTCCGCAGCCGAAACCATCCGTTTCGCTACCGAAGCCTCCTATCCTCCGTTTGAATTTATTGACGCCGGCAACAAGATTCAGGGTTTTGATGTCGATCTGGCCAACGCGCTGTGCAAAGAAATGCAGGCCGAGTGTACCTTCACCAACCAGGCGTTCGACAGCCTGATCCCAAGCCTGAAGTTCAAGCGTTTCGATGCGGTGATGGCCGGTATGGACATTACGCCGGAGCGTGAGAAGCAGGTGCTGTTCACCAAGCCTTACTACGATAACTCGGCGCTGTTCATCGCGCAGAAAGGAAAAATCGCTGACGTGGCGGCGCTGAAAGGCAAGAAAGTCGGCGTGCAAAACGGCACCACCCACCAGAAATACCTGACCGACAAGCACCCGGAAATCACCACCGTGCCTTACGACAGCTACCAGAACGCCATTTTGGATCTGAAGAACGGCCGCGTTGATGCGGTGTTCGGCGATACCGCAGTGGTCAACGAGTGGCTGAAGCAGAATGACGCGCTGGCGGCAGTGGGCGCCAAAGTGACCGACAAAGACTACTTCGGTACCGGCCTTGGCATCGCGGTGCGCCAGAAGAACACCGATCTGCAGGGCAAGTTCAACGCCGCTCTGGACAAGATCAAGCAGGATGGGACCTATGAAACCATCTACAAAAAATGGTTCCAGCAGTAATACGCCCAAATGAATGAATTACAACCTTTAGCAAGCGCCGCCGGCATGACCGTCGGCCTTGCCGTTTGCGCCCTGATCCTCGGGCTGATTCTGGCGATGCTGTTCGCCGTATGGGAATCGTCCCGCTGGAAAGCGGTCAGCTGGCTCGGCACCGCCTGGGTGACCGTGTTGCGCGGCCTGCCAGAAATCCTGGTGGTGCTGTTTATCTATTTCGGCTCGTCGCAGCTGCTGCTGATGCTCTCCGACGGCTTTACCCTCAACCTCGGTCTGTTCCAGCTGCCGATTCAGTTGGCGATCGACAATTTCGAAGTCAGCCCGTTCCTGTGCGGGGTGATCGCTCTGGCCCTGCTCTATTCCGCCTACGCCTCGCAGACGCTGCGCGGCGCGCTCAAAGCGGTGCCGCAGGGGCAGTGGGAATCCGGTCAAGCGCTTGGACTGAGTAAGGCGGCGATCTTCTTTCGCCTGATCATGCCGCAGATGTGGCGCCACGCCCTGCCCGGCCTCGGCAATCAGTGGCTGGTGCTGTTGAAAGACACCGCGCTGGTGTCGCTGATCAGCGTGAACGATCTGATGCTGCAAACCAAGAGCATCGCCACCCGCACCCAGGAGCCTTTTACCTGGTATGTGATCGCCGCGGCCATCTACCTGCTGGTGACGCTGTTCAGCCAATACGTCATCAAACGCATTGAGCTGCGCGCCACGCGCTTTGAGCGGGGGCCGGCCTGATGATTGAATATTTGCCGGAGATCCTCAAAGGGTTGCACACCAGCCTGACGCTGACCGTCGCCGCGCTGATCGTCGCGCTGGTGCTGTCGCTGCTGCTGACGGTGATCCTGACGTTGAAAACGCCGATCCTGACGCCGTTGGTCAAGGTTTATGTGACGCTGTTCACCGGCACGCCGCTGCTGGTGCAGATCTTCCTGATCTACTACGGCCCCGGCCAGTTCCCGGCGATCCGCGACTACCCTTGGCTGTGGAACCTGCTGTCGCAGCCCTGGCTGTGTGCGATGATAGCGCTGGCGCTGAACAGCGCGGCCTACACCACGCAGTTGTTCTACGGCGCGGTGCGCGCCATTCCCGCCGGGCAGTGGCAATCGTGCGAAGCGCTTGGCATGTCGCGCCGGCAGACGCTGCGCATTCTGCTGCCGTTCGCCTTCAAGCGCGCGCTGTCGTCTTACTCCAACGAAGTGGTGCTGGTGTTCAAAAGCACCTCGCTGGCCTATACCATCACGCTGATGGAAGTGATGGGCTACAGCCAGCTGATGTACGGCCGCACCTACGACGTGATGGTGTTCGGCGCCGCCGGCCTGGTGTACCTGTGCGTCAACGGCCTGCTGACGCTGCTGATGCGTCTGGTGGAGCGCCGCGCGCTGGCGTTTGAACGCCGCAACTGAGGCCGCCGCCCCCATGAGCCCCGCCATTGTGCGGGGCTTTTTTTACCCCTCAAGGCAATACTTAATCATTTATATTGCATTTTAATTCACTCAATGGCAGGGTTAACAACAGGCATTCGCGCAAAAACCTCTGGCGATTACCAGTAAAAACAAACGATAGCGAATAATCACTTTCAGGATCCAGACAGGAGCTCTACGCATGAAAAAACTGCTGCTTGCCGCGACGATGTTGGCCGGGATGACCTTTAACGCCACCGCGGCCGATACCATCCGCTTCGCCGCCTCCGCCACCTACCCACCGTTCGAATCGCTCGACGCCAACAACCAGATCGTCGGCTTCGATATCGATCTGGCCAACGCGCTGTGCAAGCAGATGCAGGCGCAGTGCACCTTCACCAACCAGGCGTTCGACAGCCTGATCGCCGCGCTGAAATTCAAGAAATACGATGCGGTGATTTCCGGCATGGATATCACGCCGGAGCGCAGCAAACAGGTCGCTTTCACCCAGCCTTACTACGCCAACTCGGCGATCGTGATCGCGCAAAAAGGCAAGTTCAACTCGCTGGCGGATCTGAAAGGCAAAAAGCTCGGCATGGAAAACGGCACCACCCACCAGAAATACATGCAGGACAAGCACCCGGAGATTAACACCGTTTCTTACGACAGCTACCAGAACGCCATTCTGGAGCTGAAAAACGGCCGTATCGACGGCGTGTTCGGCGACACCGCCGTGGTGAACGAATGGCTGAAAACCAACCCGCAGCTGGCACCGGTTGGCGAGCACATCACCGATGCGCAATACTTCGGCACCGGCCTCGGCATCGCGGTGCGCCCCGACAACCAGGCGCTGCTGGCCAAGCTGAACGCCGCGCTGGACGCCATCAAGGCCGACGGCACCTACAAGGCCATCAACGACAAGTGGTTCCCGCAGTAAGTCCGCGTGTGGAGTCGCCCTCCTTCGGCGGCTCCATCTAATTGCCACCCCATCCGGTTAGTGCTAAATTTGATACTGAATTTAGCATCAAGGATAACATCATGACGGTTCAACCCATTCTTGCCGACTCGGCAGTCAGCATCAGCGATTTTAAGAAATCGCCCAACGCCGCCCTTAAAGAGGCACAAGGGCAACCGGTCGCCGTCCTGACCAACGGTAAGATTTCGGGATATTACGTCTCTCCGGAAACCTGGGAGGCGATCGCGGAGTACCTGGAAGATATCGAACTCGCTGAAATCGTTCGTTCACGGATGAACGGCAAACGCATTAAGGTCAATTTGGATGACTTATAAGCTTGAATTCGAAGAACATGCGCTGAAGGAATTTAAAAAACTGTCCCCGGTGATCCGGGAACAGTTCAAAAAAAAGCTGGCATCGGTGCTGGTTAATCCCCACGTCCCCGCCAACAAACTCGCCGGTTTGCCTGATTGCTACAAAATCAAACTCAGAGCCTCAGGCTTTCGTTTGGTATATCGCGTCATGGAAACGGAGATCGTGGTTCTGGTCCTGTCTGTGGGCAAACGCGAACGTTCAGCGACTTACACGGCTGCCAAAAAGCGCCTTTAACGTCGCACCAGCAGCGTCAGCACTTCGTAGTGCGAGGTATGCGGGAACATGTCGAACAGCTGCACCCGTTCGATGCGATACCCCGGCAACATCTCGATATCTTTCGCCATGCTCTCGGCGTTGCAGCTCGAATAAAGAATATAGTCCGGCGCCATCCGGCTCAAATAGTCGCACAGCGCCTGGCCGATGCCGCGCCGCGGCGGATTGACCAGCACCAACTGCGGCACCTGGCCTTCGGCGGTGGCGAAGCGGGTGGAGTCGAGCGCCTGAAAATCTACCTGCAACAACCCTAACCGCTGCGCCGACTGGCGCGCACAGGCGATCGCCTCCGCGCTGATTTCGATGCCGGTCAGGCGCGTCTGCGGCTGCGCGCAGTGCAGGCCGAAACCGCCGACGCCGCAGAACAGATCCCACATGCTGTCGATACCCAGCGCGCGCACCCAGTCGCGGGCGGTGGCATACAGATCGGCGGCCACCTGCGGGTTGGTCTGAAAGAAGCTTTGCGGGCGGATGAACAGCGGCACCTGATTGAACTGTTCCTCCAGCGCCTGCTGTTCGGTCAGCGCGATCTCGCGCTCCCCTTCCATGATCGCCATATGCACCGGTTGAATATTGGCGGAGATCACCCTGAGCTGCGGCAGCTGCTGCTGCAGCCACGGCAGCGCGGCGCGCAGCTGTGCCAGTTTGGTTTCCGAGCGCAGCACGAAACGCAGCATCACGCCGCCGTCGAGCGTGCTTTCGGTCAGCAGCAGGTATTTCAGCTCGCCGCGTTTGCGCGCCACGTTATACGGCGTCAGGCCGGCGCGAGCGATAAAGCTTTTCAGCACCGCAAACATCGGCGCAAAGCCGGCGGGGTACAGCGGGCAGTCGCTCAGATCGACCGGCGTGCCGTCGCGGTGCAGCATGCCGAGCAGCGGTCGCTCCACGCTGCCGCTGACCACCATCTTGGCTTTATTGCGAAATGCGCTCAGTTCCCCCGCCACCGGCTGCAGCCACTGCGCGACGTCGCGCCCGGCCAGCAGCGATTGCAGGTGATGCTGTTTGTCGGCCAGTTGCTGCGGATAGGGCTTTTCCAGCCACTGACAGGAACGGCAGGTGCCCGCCGTATACAAAGCGCAATGCATGAAGATTACCGTGAAGTTCAGGATGACGAATTAAGGGCGCAGAGTTTACCACTCCGCGCGCCTAAAATCTCACTTGCGCGCGGTGAAGAAGCGGCGGCTGGCGGCAGGAACGAACAGCAACGCCAGGATCACCACGTCGGGGATCTTTTGCAGGATCAGAACGTGCAGAATTTGGCCGCTGGTTTCCCCCTCCACGGTGAACACCTCGGGGAAGACGCTGCCGATGGTGGCCAGCAGCAGGTAAAGCACCACGATGCACTGGCAGACCACATAGCCCCAGCGCCCCCAATTGCGGCCGCGCATCACCGCAAAGCCGCAGCTGATTTGCAGGCACAGCAGCATCAGGCCGGCCAGAAAGATAAAGGTGGAATCCCACGCCTGCGCGCTGGTGTTGACGAACTCCTGCGCGCCGTCGACGCCCAGCTCACCCAGCAGCAGCACCACGCTGATGCACTTGATCGCCACCATGGCGGTGCCCGCCACCATCACCGGCACCGGCGCATCCGAAGTCGATCCCATTCCCTGCCCGCTTTTCAGCATGTCTGACATATCCGTGTTCCGCTACGACGCGCCACCTATACAGGTGGCGCATGTAAAGTCAGGTAGTTAGTTGCAATATTTATTGATTGCAAAAATAGCAGGTTTGTTACGATTCAGCTACGGGCCGCCCGCTGCAATTCACGCGATCGTTGTTTTTCCGAGCGCGCCATAAACCACCAGGCGATCAGGCCGAGGATGCCCACCACCAGCAGGATCAGGCTGGCCAACGCGTTAATTTCCGGGTTCACCCCCATGCGCACGCTGGAGAACACCAGCATCGGCAGCGTGGTGGCGCCCGGGCCGGAGACGAAACTGGCGATCACCAGGTCATCCAGCGACAGGGTGAACGCCAGCATCCAGCCGGAGATCAGCGCCGGCGCAATCATCGGCAAGGTGATGACGAAGAACACCTTCAGCGGCGGCGCCCCCAGATCCATTGCCGCCTCTTCAATCGAGCGATCCACCTCGCGCAGACGCGAACTGATGACCACCGCCACATAAGCGGTACAGAAGGTGACATGCGCCAGCCAGATAGTGAACATGCCACGTTCCGACGGCCAGCCGAAGGCATGCCCCATCGCCACGAACAGCAGCAGCAGCGACAGGCCGGTGATCACGTCCGGCATCACCAGCGGCGCGGTCAGCATAAACGCGAAGCCGGTTGAACCGCGAAAGCGGCCGAATCGCACCATCACCACGGCGGCGATGGCCCCCAGTACCACCGCAGCGGTGGCGGAGGCGGCGGCGATGGTCAGGCTGAGCCCCACCGCGCTGATCATCGCCGAATCGTGGAACAGTTCGCTATACCAGCGCGTGGACCAGCCGGCCCACACCGTCACCAGCTTGGAGCTGTTGAAGGAGTAGATCACCAGCATCAGCATCGGCGCATACAGGAAGGTAAAGCCGACAGTCAGGATGGCGATGCGCCACGGTGAACGCACTACCGGCAAGTTGTTCATTCCTGCCCCCCTATTTCCTTGTTCTGGTGTTTGTGGAACCACAAAATTGGCACGATCAGCAACAGCAGCATGATGGTGGCGACCGCCGAGGCCACCGGCCAGTCGCGGTTATTGAAGAACTCCTGCCATAGCACGCGGCCGATCATGATGCTGTCCGGCCCGCCGAGCAGTTCCGGGATCACGAACTCCCCCACTGCCGGAATGAACACCAGCATCGAACCGGCGATGATGCCGCCGCGTGTCAGCGGCACGATCACGCTGAAGAAGGTTTTCAGCGGCCGGGCGCCCAGATCCAGCGACGCCTCCACCAGCGAGTAATCCAGCCGGATCAGCGCCGTGTAAATCGGCAGCACCATAAACGGCAGATAGGAATAAACGATGCCGATATACACCGCCAGGTTGGTGTGCAGGATCACCAGAGGTTGATCGATCACCCCTAGCCACATCAGAAAGTTATTCAGCGTGCCGTTGTTTTTCAGGATCCCCATCCAGGCGTAGACGCGGATCAGGAACGAAGTCCAGGAAGGCAGGATCACCAGCAACAGCAGAATGTTGCGGGTCGACGCCTTGCTGTGCGCCACCGCCCAAGCCAACGGATAGCCGATGATCAGGCAACACAGCGTCGAAACCGCCGCCACGCGCAGCGACTGCAGGTAGGCATCGATATACAACGGATCGTCGGTCAGCTGCAGATAGTTGGCGAAGTTGAGCGCAATGTTCAGCTTGCCGTCCACCCAGCTCATCAGCTCGGTGTAGGGCGGCACCGCCAACGCCAGCTCCGCCAGGCTGATCTTGAACACGATCAGGAACGGCAGCATAAACAGCAGCGTCAGCCATAAATACGGCAATGCGATCACCAGCTTGCGGCCGTGAGCCATCAGCAGGCGGTGGAACAGGGCCTTGAGGGTGGCGGGCGTTTTGGCCGGCGGTTCCGGCGTGCGTTCAGAAAGCAGGGTCATACGGGTTACTCCTCACCAGCGCCACTACACCGTCAACACGACACAGCTGTCGGTTTCCCAGCACAGACGCACTTCATCGCCCCAGGTGGGCATCCCCTTGCGGAAACGATGGCCGTTTTGCAGCTGGGCGCTGATAATCTGCCCGCTGTGCAGCTTCACGTGGTAGATAGACAGATCGCCCAGGTAGGAAATGTGCGCCACTTCCCCCACCGCAAAGTTGCAGCCGTCTTCCGGCACTTGTTCGCACAGCAGGATCTTTTCCGGCCGCAGCGCGACCTGGATCGGCACGCCGTCCACCACCGAGGCGTCCGGATCCACTTTGATCGCATGGCGCAACCCCGGGCTTTGCAGGATCAGCGCATCGTCGTGGCGCTCTTGCAGCACGCAGTCGAAGACGTTGACCGAACCGATAAACTCGGCGCTGAAGCGGCTGTTCGGATGCTCGTAGATCTCTTCCGGCTCGCCGATCTGCACGAACTTGCCGCGGTTCATGATGGCGATACGCCCCGCCATGGTCATCGCCTCCTCCTGATCGTGCGTCACCATCACGCAGGTCACGCCGACGCGCTCGAGAATGTCGGTCACTTCCAGCTGCATGCGATCGCGCAGCTTCTTGTCCAGCGCGCCCATCGGTTCATCCAGCAGCAGCAACTTCGGCCGCTTGGCCAAGCTGCGTGCCAATGCCACCCGCTGCCGCTGGCCGCCGGAAAGCTGGTGCGGTTTGCGTTTGGCGTACTCCTGCATGTGCACCAGCGCCAGCATTTCCGCCACCCGTTCGGCGATCTCCGCCCGCGGCATTTTGTCCTGCTTCAGGCCGAACGCGATGTTTTGCTCCACGGTCATGTGCGGGAACAGCGCGTACGACTGAAACATCATGTTGATCGGCCGCTGGTACGGCGGCACATGCGACATATCCTGCCCGTCGAGCACGATCTGCCCTTCCGTCGGCTGTTCAAAGCCGGCCAGCATGCGCAGCAAGGTGGACTTGCCGCAGCCGGACGGGCCAAGCAGCGCAAAGATCTCGCCCTTGTAGATGGTGAGGCTGACGTCTTCGACCGCATTCTGCCCGTCGAAGGTTTTGGTGAGGTTACGGATTTCCAGCAGAGGGGTGAAGACCTTCTGCGACTTGGCTTGAGGACGAGGGATGGCGTCGTTCAATCGGGGTGCTCTCCGGCGTAAAGCGGCACAAAACCACGGCGAGCGCCGTGGCCCAAAACGGCAATGCAGGCGGGGAGCGCCCGCCTGCCGGTTTACCGACGATGGGGGGATCCCCCCCATCATCACTTCCCGCTTTTAACTTTAGTCCATGCGCGGGTAATGACACGGTCCAGCTTCGGCGACTGCACGTTGAGCGTGAACAGCTTGGCGCGCAGATCGGCCGGCGGATAGACGTTCGGGTTCTCGCGCACTTCGGCGTTCACCAGCGGCGTGGAGTCTTTCACCGCATTGGCGTAATAGACATAGTTGCTGATGCCCGCCATCACGTCAGGTTTCATCAGGAAGTTCAGGAACTGGTACGCGGCGTCTTTGTTCTTGGCGTCCGCCGGCATGGCGAACATGTCAAAGTAGGTCAGCGCTCCCTCTTTCGGGATCGCGTAGGCTACGTTCACGCCGTTCTTCGCCTCTTTGGCGCGGTTGGCCGCCTGCATCACGTCGCCGGACCAGCCGATCGCCACGCAGATATCACCGTTAGCCAGGTCGTTGATGTACTGAGAAGAGTGGAAGTAACGAATGTTCGGCCGCAGTTTCAGCAGCAGATCGTTGGCCGCGCCGGTGTAGTCCGCCGCATTGGTGCTGTTGGGATCCTTGCCCAGGTAGTGCAGCACGGTGGCGTAAACCTCGCTCGGCGCATCGAGGAAGGAGACGCCGCAGCTTTTCAGCTTCTCGAGGTTTTCCGGCTTGAGGATCAGATCCCAACTGTCGACAGGCGCGTCTTTGCCCAATGCCGCCTTCACCTTGTCGACGTTATAGCCGATGCCGGTGGTCACCATCAGGTATGGGATGCCGTATTTGTTGTCTTTATCGTTGTGTGCAACCAGCTTCAGCATCTCGGGATCGAGATTCTTGTAGTTGGGCATTTTGCTCTTGTCGAGCGGTTCGAAGATGCCGGCCTGCGACTGGCGTTCGAGGAAGTTGGATGAAGGAACCACCAGATCATAACCGGTGCTGCCCGCCATCAGTTTGCCTTCCAACACTTCGTTGGAGTCGAAGACGTCGTACACCACTTTGATGCCGGTTTCTTTCTGGAAATTAGCCAAAGTGTCCGGCGCGATATAATCGGACCAGTTATACACGTGCAGCGTTTTCTCTTCGGCTGACGCATTGACGGACGCGGCCATCAACAGGCCGGCAACCACACCCGATAACCACTTTTTACGTTGGGTGACCATCCGTAACTTCCTCCAAAACAGGGTGAATCATAGAATTGAACTTGTATCTGCAGCGATACAAAACCTTTCCTGATTGAGCGCAATCGTTGCAACCGCGAATTGAATGGCTATGCATATGATTGCATGCGCCTTTTTCACTGCCCTGCTCGCGTGGTCACAAGGGAAATCGCAAGCCCTTTGCAGAATCAGCAGCATAGCCGCTGCCATCGCAACCCGCCAGCCCCCAGGGTAAAAAACGCCTTTTATCGATTTTTTATGCAGTTTTCTCTATGTGATACGCCATTAACGGCACAAAAGGCGAGAAAGATCGGGCGGCAAAGGCCAAAGTGCAGAATATTTTATTGCGGAGGGGAGTCACGGCAGCATGCCGCCGGAGCGACGGCATGCTTAAGGTATGGCGAGGGTCAGTGCAGCATCGGCTGACGCACGGCGCCAGCGGGGATCTCTTCTTCGTCCCCCATAAACAGCAGATCGTTCGCCCGCGCCTCGAGGATCACCATCGAGACCTGCTCTTCGCCCTGCTGCATGAAGTGGGTGAACTGCTCGTAGGTGATGCCGACCGCCACGCTCAGCGACTGGCAGACGATCAGCTTCGGCAGGTTGTCGTCCTGAATGTCGACAAACGCCTTGATGGTCAGCGAGCTGGCGTTGATCTGGCTCAGGTCCGCCACCAGCGGGATCAGCGCGGTCGGCTTCACCTCGGCCAACGCGGAGAACAGAATGACGTTGTCCACCAGATCTATCTTGGCGTCGAACACGCCGTCGAAGTTCTGCATGTGCGGCAGGTGCAGCGCCTGGCAGGAATCGCACTCAAAGAAAGAAATGCCCGACTGATCCAGCCAGCGCCGCAACAGCGCCAAATCGGGGACAATGAGTGAATCCATAATAACCAGCCTCACAATATTCAATACGCGAAAAGGCGCATAGCTTACGGAATATTCACCCGATACGCTACGATCAATGCGGCTTAATTCACTAATTCAGATATTGCACGGCGGGAAAAGCGCACCGCCCGCCCCGTCAACCGCCGGATTTCAGGCGGAAGCCCGGCCGGCCGCGCTGCTCGATGTATTCGATCATCATGCCGGCGATGTCCAGCCCGGTGGTGGTTTCCACCCCTTCCAGCCCCGGCGACGCGTTGACCTCCATCACCAGCGGGCCGCGTTGGGCGCGCAGGATATCCACCCCGGCGACGTCCAGCCCCAGCGTGTTCGCCGCTTTGACCGCGATCGCCCGCTCCCTGGCGGTGATGGTCACCTTGCGGGCGGTGCCGCCGCGGTGCAGGTTGGAGCGAAACTCGCCGGGCTTCGCCTGCCGTTCGATGGCGGCCACCACCCGGCCACCCACCACCAGACAGCGCACGTCGCACCCCTGCGCCTCGCGCACGTACTCCTGCACGAGGATGTGGGCATTCAGGCCGCGAAAGGCGTCGATCACGCTTTCCGCCGCCTGACGGGTTTCCGCCAGCACCACGCCGATGCCCTGCGTGCCTTCCACCAGTTTGACCACCAGCGGCGCGCCGCCGACCAGCTCGATCAGATCGCCGGTGTCGTCCGGCGAATGGGCAAAACCGGTGATCGGCAGATCGATGCCCTGCCGCGCCAGCAGCTGCAGCGAACGCAGCTTGTCGCGGGCGCGGGTAATGGCCACGGACTCGTTTAGCGGGTAGCTGCCGAGCAACTCGAACTGGCGCAGCACCGCCGTGCCGTAAAAGGTGATGGCAGAACCGATGCGCGGGATCACCGCATCGTAACGTTCCAACTGACGACCGCGATAGTGAATGGTCGGCGCCGCCGGATTGATGTTCATATAGCAGGAGAGCGGATCGATGATATCGATACTGTGCCCGCGATCTTCCGCCGCTTCACGCAGCCGCTTACATGAATAGAGCGATCCGTCGCGAGAAAGAATGGCAATTTTCACTCGTCACCCCAAAAGCCAACGCCTGCCCGGCAGGCGAGTTAGCGGCCGCGGCGCTCAGGCGCGCGGATCGCGATCCTGATTATCTTTCGATGCGTCTGCATCTTGCGGTTTGCGGCGATCGTTTTCCGGCGGCAAGCCGCCGCGCATCAGCGGCCCGAAGCCCTGCACCACGCGCCATACCAGAAACGCCGCCGCCGGCACCATCAGCGCCACGCCGAGGAAAATCATGCCGACCGCCGCCTGCTGCGACGCCAGCCAACCCGGCAGTTGCAGGTGGCCGTGAATGCTGAGGTAGGCCAGCACCAGCATCACGATGCCCAGCCCTTCCAACACCAGCACCGGGCGCGGTAAGTCACCGAATGAACGCATATTTTTCCTCTCCAGAAGGTCTGCCCCCAGTGTAGTGAATTCCCGCCGACGGTGACAGCCCCGGCAGACTAATTGGTTACATGAATCAGATTAACAGGTAATTCCTGCTTTTTTTTCACCGCCTCAACGGGCATAGTAGGCGCCATCTGACGCAGGTAATGACTTTTTCGGTGACGGGATGTCGTTGCAATCGCGAATAATTTATCGAAAATCCAATTAAGGAGCGTTGCATGTTTGCAGTAATCTTCGGGCGTCCTGGCTGTCCTTATTGTGTCCGCGCTAAAGAACTGGCGGAAAAACTGACTGAAGAACGCGACGATTTCAACTTCCGTTACGTTGACATCCACGCGGAAGGCATCACCAAGGCCGATCTGGAAAAAACCGTCGGCAAACCGGTTGAAACCGTGCCGCAGATCTTCCTGGATGAGAAGCACATCGGTGGCTGCACCGATTTCGAAGCTTACGCTAAAGAACACCTGAACCTGTTCCAGTAAGTTTTTGAACGGCAAAAAGGCGCTTAATGCGCCTTTTTTTATTGCCGCTGCCGCCGGTGCAACTGCTGGAGCGTGTGCAACAAACCGAGGGCGAACAGCATCAGCATCGCGCCGAACACGCACCAGAACACCGCGCTGGTGGCGTAAGCCAGTTCCTGCCAAAACGACGAGGACGGCGTCAGCCAGAAGTGGCGGATCAGCAGGCACAGCGGCAATGCATACAGCGCGCCAAGCAACGGGCAAAGCAGCCGCTTGCGGCTCGACAGATAGCTGGCGATCGCGCCGGGGATCACAAACAGCAGCAGACCGGTTTCACCGTGGTGCTCATGATCCGTGCTGCCGAACAGGCCGGTTTGCTGGCCGAGAAACACCAGGCTGAACAACAGAAAACAGCTGAGAATGCCCAGCCAATATCTATAACTCGTCATGCGAATTCTCCCCCGCCCAATTACCGCATCAATAGAAATCGGCCTGGTCACCCGTGCGGTAACGCTGAACCGAATTTTTTCCTTGGTCAAAAGAGAGTTAAATGCGCACGGCGGCGCAGGAAATCAGCTTTCTGTGCTGGCTGTCATCGGTCATAGCGTCTAGAATGAACGCCGCCGAACGATGGTTCGCTTCGCCTTACGCTGGTGGTGATTTATGATGTCGTTTTAAGGCTGAATTTATCTCTTATAGTTATCTATATCAAGCACTTACTGGTAAACAATAAGTTATCCTCCGTGAACATAAACGTCGCTAGTTTGTTAAACGGTAACTACATTCTGTTACTGTTCGTGGTACTCGCACTGGGGCTGTGCCTCGGTAAACTCCGTCTGGGCTCCGTCCAACTCGGTAATTCCATTGGCGTTTTAGTGGTTTCTCTGCTGCTCGGCCAGCAACACTTCGCCATTAACACCGAGGCGCTGAATCTCGGCTTCATGCTGTTTATTTTCTGCGTCGGCGTGGAAGCCGGGCCTAACTTTTTCTCGATTTTCTTCCGCGACGGCAAAAATTACCTGATGCTGGCGCTGGTGATGGTCGGTTCGGCGATGGTGATCGCCATCGGTCTAGGCAAGCTGTTCCACTGGGACATCGGCCTGACCGCCGGCATGCTGGCCGGCTCGATGACCTCCACGCCGGTGCTGGTGGGGGCCGGCGATACGCTGCGCAACACCATCGTCAACGGCCCGGCGCTGCTGGCGGCGCAGGATCATCTGAGCCTTGGCTATGCCCTTACCTACCTGATCGGTCTGGTCAGCCTGATTTTCGGCGCGCGCTACCTGCCAAAACTGCAGCACCAGGATCTGTCCACCTCCGCCCAGCAAATCGCTCGCGAACGCGGCCTGGACACCGACAGCCAGCGCAAGGTCTACCTGCCGGTGATCCGCGCCTACCGCGTCGGCCCCGAGCTGGTGGCCTGGGCCGACGGCAAGAACCTGCGCGAGCTGGGCATCTACCGCCAGACCGGCTGCTACATCGAACGCATCCGCCGCAACGGCATTCTGGCCAACCCGGACGGTGACGCGGTGCTGCAGGTGGGCGACGAGATCTCGCTGGTCGGTTATCCGGACGCCCACGCGCGGCTGGATCCGAGCTTCCGCAACGGTAAGGAAGTGTTCGACCGCGATCTGCTCGACATGCGCATCGTGACCGAAGAGATCGTAGTGAAGAACAGCAACGCGGTGAACAAACGCCTGAGCCAGCTGAAGCTGACCGACCACGGCTGCTTCCTCAACCGCGTGATCCGCAGCCAGATCGAAATGCCGATCGACGACAGCATCGTGCTCAACAAGGGCGACGTACTGCAGGTAAGCGGCGACGCGCGCCGGGTGAAGAGCGTGGCGGAGAAGATTGGCTTTATCTCGATCCACAGCCAGGTGACCGATCTGCTGGCGTTCTGCGCCTTCTTCATCATCGGCCTGCTGATCGGCCAGATCACCATTCAGTTCAGCAACTTCTCGTTCGGCATCGGTAACGCCGCCGGTCTGCTGATGTCCGGCATCATGCTCGGCTTCCTGCGCGCCAATCACCCGACCTTCGGCTACATTCCGCAGGGCGCGCTGAACATGGTGAAAGAGTTCGGCCTGATGGTGTTTATGGCGGGCGTGGGTCTGAGCGCCGGTGCCGGCATCGGCCACAGCCTGGGCGCGGTCGGCGGCCAGATGCTGATCGCCGGGCTGATCGTCAGCCTGGTGCCGGTGATTATCTGCTTCCTGTTCGGCGCCTACGTGCTGCGCATGAACCGCGCCCTGCTGTTCGGCGCCATCATGGGCGCCCGCACCTGCGCGCCGGCGATGGAGATCATCAGCGATACCGCGCGCAGCAACATCCCGGCGTTGGGCTACGCCGGCACCTACGCCATCGCTAACGTGCTGTTAACGCTGGCGGGTTCGCTCATCGTAGTGCTATGGCCGGGCATACTCGGCTGATCGATTAGCGGGAGAGATGGATCGGCGATAAAAATATTTTGATTTTTTTGTCGCCGGCCAGAACTTTCGTTGGGGGCCGCAGTCTGAATTAGTGCCACTGCTTTTCTTTGATGTCCCCATTTTGTGGAGCCCGATAATCCCGCCTTTTAGGTTCAAGATTATCGGGTTTTTTGTTGCCTGCACTCCACCGCCCGCGGGACCACCATCAGATGGCAGCAACACCTCAACTGACGGCGTACAGCGCCGCGTCCGCTCCTTCCTGAAACATCGTTTCTCTTAACGTTTAGTGTCGGGCGGTCGGCTATCAGACAATGATTTCCCAAGGTTTGATTTCAGAAGGAATGAGAGCGGAGTAACCGTATTAATTAGCAAGTGGGGCTGAACTCAACAACGGCCTTATCAATATCTTAATATCAAAAAAAGCAAGACACCTACGGTGCCTTGCTTTTCTTTTTACATTAGCAAGCGCCAAAAAGAACGACAGAGAACAGAACGGAACCGTTCAGATAAATAGTGGCCTTCAATCCCGTAGGAATAAAGGAACCACAGGTCTCTGCGCACACTTTAAGCTGCCCACCAATGGGAATTGGAATCGGCGAAGAAACGCAAAAGTCACCGTAGATAGGAATGTTAAAACAAATTTGGTTGTTTGCAGGGTTATAACTGGCCCCAACGCAAACCGAAAGTTTAAGCGCCAACACGCCCTGCTGCTTAAGGTCTACAGGTACCGGCGCCGGTGTTTTTTGCGAAAATCCAACCGCAGTAAAATCAGCAACATGTTCATTTTGAGCGTGCGGATCTTGTTCATTGCATTTACAATCAGCCATTGGAATATCCTCGTAAGTTTTTTTAGATATTAATTAGCGAACAATGTAATTGCCGTGGAGCTAATTACATTGATGAATCTAGCAGTACAGTAATTAATTTCCATTCCTTCGCCATTAAATAAAATCAATAAAACAACAATAAAATGATTAATAAGAATATTTTTATTTATGTAACCAACACGGTTTGTTATTGCCGAAATAATTGCAATTCACAATAATATAATCAAAGATGAAGGGAGATAAAAATGAGGATATTACGAGTGAGAATTAAAAAAATGCCCTTAAACCAAGGATGTTAACCTTGTTAGCTTGAGTCAATTTCCATTTTCCCTCTGTCGGTTGAAAAAATTTGGCTAAGCGCCCGGCTTTCCTGCCTGAAAATAAAAAACCGCCTGCAGAGCAGCATATCATCGCAAAATGCTCTTCAAACGGTTTTGTACAAGATCATGTATTCACAGCGCTAATCGCGGATTACTTTGATTCAGCCTGGCTTACGGTGTCTTCGGCTTTCCAGATGCGGTATTTCACTTCCGCGTCTTTCGGCGCATACACCACGATCGGCAGGCGGCTGTTGTAACGCTGCATCGCGGCGTCGCCCAGGTTGGCGGCGATGAATTGCTTGCTCTTGGTGTTATCCGGGCAGGCCATCATGGTCGAGGCCGGCTCGGACAGCTTCTCCAGCACCAGGTAGTCGTAGCCCCAGCCGGACAGGGTTTTGGTCTCCAGCGTGCCGCCAATCATATGGCGGTTGCAGTCCACTTCCAGCGTCTTGCCGATCAGCAGCTCTACCTTATAGTTCTCTTCGTGCTCTTGCTTCGGCAGGTAGATCACCTGGCGGTTCATGCCCTTCTCGGCTTTCGGATAAGGCGCGACCTTTTCCAGCGGCTGTTTGCTGATATCCGCATCGTCGCCAGAGGTGGCCGCCATGGCGCTGGCGGAAACGGCCATCAGCAGGCCGGAAAATACAACGGATGCCTTGTTCATGTTTTATCCCTACACTTTTTGTCAAATAATCCGCCTATAAACTAATACACTACCGCCAAGCTCGCCACAGGTTTAATCTTCTTTACAATAGGTTATAAATAGTGACAATCGCCTGGTATTCCCCGTTAACCGGAGCAATACCCCAGAAAAAACCGCCGATTAAGACGAGATAAACAAGTGATGACCTGCGCACAACCGGGTGTATCAGATAGGGTTTTCTTGCCGGCGGACTAAGGTTTTCTTAAGACAGAATTATTACAGTGGCGCTATTCAATACTGTCACCGAGCCTGCGCGTGAATCCAGAATCGTCATTAAATCAATCCTCAACGGCACAGCAAATTAAGACAACCGCCCTTTACTCCCTGCCGACATCCTTTTACCGTTGGCAAGTTTTTGGCCTGCTGATCAGCGGTTTGGTGTTCCTGTGGCTCTCCCGCAACGAACAGCTGGACTGGGCGATCAGCAACTATTGGTACGATGCCGCCAGCGGGCATTTCCCGTGGCAAAACAATTACTGGCTGGATCTGATCAATCACCGTCTGTTGAAGCAGATAGTGATCGTGGGAGCGGTGCTTACGCTGTTTTGGGGCATCTATCGCCGCAGCGCGCGCCTGATTGTCAGCATGCTGCTTCTCGGCATCGGCCCGCTGGTGGTGGGCATTCTCAAGGCCACCAGCGCGCACTCCTGTCCGTGGGATCTGATCGAGTACGGCGGCAAGGCGATGTCCTTCCCGTTGTTCGGCGCGGTACCGGCGCTGCCGGGCCCCGGTCGCTGTTTCCCCGGCGGGCACGCCTCGAGCGGTTTCGCGGTCATGGCGTTGTTTTTCCTGTTTTATCCGCAGCGCCCGCGCCTGGCCTGGTGCTGCTGGTGTGGCGGTATTGCGCTCGGCATGTTGATGGGCTTTGGTCAGATCATGCGCGGCGCACATTTTCTTACCCATAACCTGTGGGCAGGTTGGTGGGTTTGGTTAAGCCAGTTGGCAATTTATTGGATAGTTAGCGGCTATTGGCGCCGCAAGACGAGGTAACGGTTATGGAGCAGTTAAACCATGTTCTTTTCGCCTGGATCAATGCGACCCCGGCATCTCCCGAATGGATGATCGATTTCGCCACCTTTCTGGCGCGCGATCTTATCATTATCGTGCCGCTGCTGATCGTCGGCCTGTGGCTGTGGGGGCCGCGCAGCCAGCTGGTTTCGCAGCGCGAAGTGGTGGCGAAAACCACGATCGCGCTGCTGTTCGCCATGCTTGCCGCCTCCGCTATCGGCGCGCTGCTGCCGCATGAGCGCCCGTTCGTCGCCGGCGTGGGTTATACCTTCCTGGCGCACGTGCCAGACAGTTCGTTCCCCAGCGATCACGGCACCGCCATCTTTACCTTTGCGCTGGCGTTCCTGTTCTGGCACCGGGTCTGGTCCGGCGCGCTGCTGATGATTGTCGCCGTCGGCATCGCCTGGTCACGCGTTTACCTCGGCGTGCACTGGCCGCTGGATATGGTCGGCGGTTTCCTGCTCGGCCTGGTCGGCTGCCTGTTCGCTCAGCTGGTATGGAATCTGTTCGGCGATGTCCTCGCCGACAGGCTGTCGCGCCTGTATCGCTTTCTGTTTGCCTTTGCCATTCGCCGCGGCTGGGTAAAAGAATAACCGCATAACATGACAGGGGCGTTACCGCCCCTGCTTTCACACCACGCCGGTGGTCACGCAAAATGCCCGCGTTTTTCCCGCTCCCAGCATCACTCCCGCCTCCCCTTCCGGTGCGTTCGGCCGACAGTTTGCCGGCTGGATAAAAGCAAGCAGCCGCCTGTTGCCCTGGACAGCGATGCGCCGCAGGCCATAGTTGAATTGCCCGGTGGCAAAACGCGTCACATAGCGGCGGCCTTGCGGCGCCAGCATAAAGAACTCGGCCTGATCCACGTAGCGCGTCAGATCGTCGGAGCACAGCAGTTCCTGCCCGAGCATCTCTCCCAACAGCGCCGGCGTCGGCAGGTTCTGGCGGAACACCGCGTCGGGAATGCAATCGTAGTTGAGGCGGCACACATAGCGCAGCGGCTGCGGCCGATCGGCCAGGTTGGTAACCTTCATCTCTATGGCGAACTGCGCGCTCTGGGCCGCCAGACGCAGCGCCGGGCCGATGCGCCAACGCCCGCCCAACCGCTCGCCTTCACCGTGCAACGTCAGCTCATCGCCCGCCAGCTGCAGCCACACGCGTTGCATCTGGAGCGGCGCGCCGTCGTGACTCGGCCAGGCGGGACAGAACGCGGCGTCGTCAGCGCGCTTTCTTCCGGCGCCCCGCACGCTGCGGCGGCCCGATTTCAGCGAATGTCCGTCAAACTCGGCGTCCCAGATCGCGAGGCCCTGATACGGCAAAACCGTCAGCGCGCCACGGCAGTTCGCCAGCGTCAGCATCGGCCCGCGTTCTGCGCAGCGATGCGCGCTCACCGCGAAATCCGCGTTGCGGAACAGTTCCTGCCGATACGTCCCGAAAGCTTCAGGAGCCAGGTCGATGTTGATCTTCATCTTTTTTCCCTCGACGTTTCGCCCGCGCAGGCCGCGAGCGGCCACTGAAAATGTTATTTAAATAACAAACAACCCTCCTCTAAGTTATACATATAACAGTGAAGTAACTATGATCTCGTCGACATTTTTCAAATCCCGCTAGGTTTATCGACATTACAATGTTATTATTTTCACATTATCTATCCATGCTCTTTTCTCAACTTCACTAAGGAACCGCGATGACCACCGAAAACATCGATTACGCCAGCTATGTTGACCACACCCTGCTGGCCATGGACGCCACCGAAATGCAGATCGCCAAACTGTGCGAAGAAGCGCAGCAGCACAACTTCTATGCGGTATGCGTCAACTCCGGCTACGTGCCGCTGGCGGCCCAGCTGCTGCAGGAAAGCACGGTGAAAGTCTGCTCGGTGATCGGTTTCCCGCTGGGCGCCGGCCTGACCGTCGCCAAAGCCTTTGAAGCCAAAGCGGCGATCGCCGCCGGCGCGCAAGAGATCGACATGGTGATCAACGTCGGCTGGCTGAAGAGCGGCCTGCTGGACGAAGTGAAAGCCGACATCGCCGCCGTGCGCGAGGTTTGCGCGGCGATCCCGTTGAAGGTAATATTGGAAACCTGCCTGCTCAGCGATGCGCAGATCGTCCAGGTTTGTGAAATGTGTCGCGAACTCGATGTCGCCTTCGTGAAAACCTCCACCGGCTTCAGCACCGGCGGCGCTCGGGAAGAGCACGTCAAACTGATGCGCGAGACCGTGGGCAGCGAAATGGGCGTGAAAGCTTCCGGCGCCGTGCGCGATCGCGCCACCGCCGAGAAGATGATCAACGCCGGCGCCACGCGTATCGGCACCAGCTCCGGCGTCGCCATCGTCTCCGGCGCTCAGGCGGCAGCGGGCAGCTACTGATCGTCGGCATGCCCTGAGGGGCATAGCCAATACACTCCGATGCGGGACAATACGGGCGGTTGATGCGGCCCGATATTGCCCCGCATCGTTCTGTTTAGCGCCGGAAATGCCGGCTCGCCTTTTATCTCTACTACCTGTGGGAAGACGGATCTATGGAAACGCGGCGCGAAGAACGTATCAACCGGCTAGTTCAGGCGTTAAAACGCGCTGACAAGATCCACCTGAAAGAAGCCGCCGTGCTGCTGGGGGTCTCGGAGATGACCATTCGCCGCGATCTGAGCGCCGAACCGGCGGCCGTGGTGTTGCTCGGCGGCTACGTGGTGACCGATCCGCGCAGCAACGGCGTGACCAACTACTTCGTTTCCGATCAAAAAGCCAAACAGGTAACGGAGAAACGGCGCATCGGCCTGCTGGCGGCGCCGCTGATCAATGAAAACGACACGGTGTTTTTCGACTGCGGCACCACCACGCCGGCGATCATCGACGCCATCGCCGACGAGTTGGCTTTCACCGCCGTGTGTCATTCGCTGAACACCTTCCTGGCGCTGCAGGACAAACCGAACTGCAAGGTGGTGCTGTGCGGCGGCGAGTTCAAGCCGAACAACTACATCTTTTCCAGCGTCGGCGGCCGCAACGAGCTCGATCACATCTGCCCGAACATCGCCTTTATCTCCGCCGCCGGCCTCAGCCTGCAGCACGGCGCCACCTGCTTCAACTTCGACGAGCTGGAGATGAAGCATCGCGCCATGGCGATGGCGCAGCAAAAGATCCTGGTGGCAGATCACAGCAAGTTCGGCAAAACCAAGCCGGCCTGCATCGGCCCGCTGACGCAGTTCGATCGGGTGATCACCGATCGCCAGCCGGACGCCGACTTCATGGCGTTCTTCAACGATAACGCCATCGCTACCCGCTATTAATCCGCCTTCAGCGCCGTCGAAACCGGCGGCGCGCCGCTTCGATATCCCTCTTTCCCCGCCGAAAAATGAACAAATAATGCGCAATCAATTCGCGTTTTTCGCTTATCCGCACGCAACATCAGGGTTAATAAAATGCAACAGCTCACCCGCGTGATTATTTTTTCGCAGGCTAACCACGCGGTCGGTTGGGTGAATTAACGGCTATTTATGGCTTTTATATGATAAATCGAGCCAAAGGCCAGGAAGTTTAAATAAACGGCGGTTTACGCGATTGCAGCAAATCTCGCCAATACCTGTTAGGTATCTGTTATTTATATGATGAATGGTTACGCATTTTTATCCGCTAACCACGTAAGTAATTTCCCTTCGTTACTAGCGGTGCTTTTCAAGAAAAACAAAATAAAAACAAAAAGATAAACGTTATTTACCTTAAAAACATAATGTGATCTACATCACTAAAACTGCTTAATCCGGGTTTTTCGCTAGATCCAAAACCACGCATAAAATATATTGCTCGGCTTGCTGCTGAGCACAGCGCTTTATCCGGCTAATTATTGTACAAGCCGCATAATCGCAGAAACTTTCATGAGAGCGTTCTCAGCACAAAATCTTACACAAATGTGCAACAAATGCGCGAAAAATCGATAAAAAAGCTGATAACTGCACATGTTGCGCATTTGAGAGCAGGATCACGGTTGTTTCTACTGTAAATCGTTATCTTGCCGCCAACAAAAATCGACAGGCAAAGACCTGTCGGCAGCGGTAACGACTTTTATCGCCCGCGACGGTGAAAAGTCTTTAGTGAATTACCCGGCGCTGTGCCTTGGTAATGAACGCAATAAACAACCAGGGGGACGCCAAAACATCCCCGCAAGCAACACCTGATTCTTACCGCAAGCGTTGCCTGAATAGGACGTTTGACGGTTTAACCTTAAGTTTTGCCTTTTAATTTTAAATTCGTGTTCACTTCGGAGATATTTATGGACACTACACAGACCGGCACAATTGCCTCTGCGGCTTCGGGCTCCAGCAGTACCTGGCGTAAAACGGATACCATGTGGATGTTGGGCCTGTACGGCACCGCCATCGGCGCAGGCGTCCTGTTCTTGCCCATCAACGCCGGCATCGGCGGTTTGATTCCTTTGATCATCATGGCCATCATCGCTTTCCCGATGACCTTCTTTGCCCACCGCGGCCTGTGCCGTTTCGTTCTGTCCGGCAAAAATCCCGGTGAAGACATCACCGCCGTGGTAGAAGAGCACTTCGGCATCACCGCCGGTAAGCTGATTACCCTGCTGTACTTCTTCGCCATCTACCCGATTCTGTTGGTTTACAGCGTGGCGATCACCAACACCGTCGACAGCTTCATCACCCACCAGTTGGGCATGACGTCGCCGCCGCGCGCCATCCTGTCGCTGATCCTGATCGTCGGCCTGATGACCATCGTGCGCTTCGGTGAGCAGGCCATCGTGAAAACCATGAGCATCCTGGTGTTCCCGTTTGTGGCGGTGCTGATGCTGCTGGCGGTGTATCTGATCCCTAACTGGACCGGCGCCATCTTCGAAAACGTGTCGCTGTCCGGCAGCGGTACCGGCATGGGTCACGGCCTGATCATGACCCTGTGGCTGGCGATCCCGGTGATGGTGTTCTCCTTCAACCACTCGCCGATCATCTCCGCCTTCGCCGTCGCCAAACGCGAAGAGTACGGCGCAGACGCCGAGAAGAAATGCTCCCGCATTCTGGCTTACGCACACATCATGATGGTGCTGACCGTGATGTTCTTCGTGTTCAGCTGCGTGCTGAGCCTGACGCCGGAAAACCTGGCGGAAGCCAAGGCGCAGAATATCTCGATTCTGTCTTACCTGGCTAACCACTTTAACAACCCGATGATCGAGTACATCGCGCCGGTTATCGCCTTCGTCGCCATCACCAAATCGTTCCTGGGCCACTACCTGGGCGCCCGTGAAGGCTTCAACGGCCTGGTCGCCAAGTCGATGAAGAGCCGCGGCAAAACCGTCAGCACCGCCAAGCTGAACCGCATGACCGCTATCTTCATGCTGGTGACCACCTGGATCGTCGCCACCCTGAACCCGAGCATCCTGGGCATGATCGAAACCCTGGGTGGCCCAATCATCGCCATGCTGCTGTTCCTGATGCCGATGTACGCCATCCGTAAAGTGCCTGCCATGCGCAAGTACAGCGGCCACATCAGCAACGTGTTTGTGGTTGTGATGGGTCTGATCGCCATCTCTGCTATCGTGTTCAGCCTGCTCGGCTAATCACGTCCGGCCGGCGCCGCTGCGCGCCGGCCCTCCCGCACTCCCCCATTTCCCGTATTCACCGCCTGAAACCTGAAGAAGGAGGCGAGACCATGGTCAGCGTTTTCGATATTTTCAAAATTGGCATCGGCCCATCCAGCTCCCACACCGTTGGCCCGATGAAAGCCGGCAAACAGTTCGTCGACGATCTGATCGCCCACCAGCAGCTGCAGGACACCACCCGCGTGGTGGTCGACGTGTACGGTTCGCTGTCGTTGACCGGTAAAGGCCACCACACCGATATCGCCATTATCATGGGCCTGGCCGGCAACCTGCCGCACGACGTGGACATCGACAGCATTCCGGGCTTTATCCGCGACGTCGAACAACGCGGCCGCCTGCCGCTGGCCAACGGCCACCACGAGGTGGATTTCCCGCTGCACGGCGGCATGAATTTCCACAGCGATAACCTGCCGCTGCACGAAAACGGCATGCGCATCCGCGCCTTCGCCGATGAACGCTTGCTGCACAGCAAAACCTATTACTCGATCGGCGGCGGTTTCATCGTCGACGAAGAGCACTTCGGCCAGTCCGCCGAGGGCGCAACGCCGGTGCCTTACCCATTCAAATCGGCGCACGATCTGCAGCAGCATTGCAAAGAGACCGGGCTGTCGTTGTCCGGCCTGGTGATGCAGAACGAACTGGCGCTGCGCAGCAAAGCGGATATCGACGCGCACTTCGCCGACGTCTGGCAGGTGATGAGCGCCGGTATCGAACGCGGCATCAACACCGAAGGCTTGCTGCCCGGCCCGATGAAAGTGCCGCGCCGCGCCGCCGCGCTGCGCCGCATTCTGGTGACCGGAGACAAGAACAATATCGACCCGATGAACGTGGTCGATTGGATCAACATGTTCGCGCTGGCGGTCAACGAAGAAAACGCCGCCGGTGGCCGCGTGGTTACCGCCCCGACCAACGGCGCCTGCGGCATCATCCCTGCGGTGCTGGCCTACTACGACAAGTTCATCCGCCCGGTGAACGCCAACTCCTACACCCGCTACTTCCTGGCGTCCGGCGTGATTGGCGCGCTGTACAAGATGAATGCCTCGATCTCCGGCGCCGAAGTGGGCTGTCAGGGGGAAGTGGGCGTCGCCTGTTCGATGGCGGCGGCCGGGTTGACCGAGCTGCTGGGCGGCAGCCCGGCGCAGGTGTGCATCGCGGCGGAGATCGCCATGGAGCACCATTTGGGGCTGACCTGCGATCCGCTCGCCGGCCAGGTACAGGTGCCTTGCATCGAACGCAACGCCATTTCCGCCGTCAAGGCAGTCAATGCCGCGCGCATGGCGATGCGCCGCACCAGCGAGCCGCGGGTTTGTCTGGATAAGGTGATCGAAACCATGTACGAAACCGGCAAAGACATGAACGCCAAATACCGCGAAACCTCACAGGGCGGGCTGGCGATCAAGGTCGTGGCCTGTAACTGATCGCCACGGCGAGGCACTAAAGGCGCCGGCCGGTCTGACTTGGCCGGCGCCGTTTCAATAGCGATCCTTTCCTGCCGCAACGCCCACCTGAATGCCCGCGCGAGGCCCCACTGCCCCGGGACGAGCGCTGTGCCGCAGCCAACCGTAAAGTTCGGCATTACGCCGGAATCCCATTTTGCGCATCACGCTCATCTTGTGGTTGCTGACGGTTTTCACGCTGATGTCCAGCATTCGGGCGATTTGCGTCACCCCCATCTCGCGCGTCATACAGCGCATGATCTCCTGTTCGCGCAGCGTCAGGCCACGGTGCTGGCATATGCAGTTCCTGCCACAACCCGGCCGGTTCGGCCATTTGCTGCGCCGCTCCAGTTCGGCGCTCACCTGATACAATGCCGATACCAGCGGCGTATCGTGGTAAATGACGCCGGCCTCCAGCGAGCAGCGGGTGCCGACGGTGCGTTTATGCCGCCCCTCCGGCATTCGCAACGAGAAATACAGCGTTTTGCGCCCTGCGGTCTGCGCCTCAAAGAAGTGACAAAAACAGCTTTGCACGCCGGGAGGAAAATAGCAGAACACCAAATCGGCTTCGTGAACCTGCTGCGCATCCAGTAACAGCGTGCGCTTGCCATAAGTGCTGAAGTGCAGCGCCAGGGCCTCCTGCCAACCGGCGCTGAAGTAACGGTTTTCATCAAATAGCGCGATTTTTATCATCGTGTTCATCCCTGCCTCCCCGCCGTTCCGGCTTCCCGTTTAACCGCCTGGGCACCCTTTGCCGGCGCCTGGCTGTTGTCGATGCGTAATTCATAAATCATGGTGGCGTTGGGTGGCACTTTCGGCGGATAGCCGGTTTCGCCGTAGGCCAGCGCTGGCGGCACGACCATCGTCAGCGATCCGTGGTTGTGCAGGTGGCTTATCGCCTCCCGAAACAGCGGCGGATACTCGGACAACGGTTGCGACAGCACCTTGCCGCTCAGTTCCATATCCTGGATCACCGTACCGTCGGTCAATTTCTCCTTCACGACCACATCAACCACCGTCGTTGGCGCCAGCGCGCCCTCCCCGGCGTAATCAACCCGATACCAGAAGCCCATCGCCGATTGCTTTACGTCCTTTTGTTGACTGAACTGCGTCAGGTAATCTTCATCACGCCGCCGCTGTTCGTTAACGCGTTTCTCACGCGCGGCCACGGCGGCGGCATCCGCTTGCGCCGTCAGCGCATTCAGTTCATCCGGCGGCAACCGCAAACGCCCCGAGACGCTATCGATGACGCCCGCCAACAGGCTGTCGCGATCCACCGGCACGCCCCAACTTTGACGCTCCGCCACTACCCCCTGAATGTCCCGCCCCAGCGCACTGCCCGCCGCATAGGACAGACGCTTGCGATCATCCTTCAACTGCTCCGGCGTCATCTCCCATTGCAGCCGCTTACGCAACGCCAGCAGGTCTTCGCGCGCCTGCTGAGTCGCCTTCTGCTCACCGGCCCGCTTCTGCTCGCTTTCTTCCAACGCGGCGCGCAGAGCGTTCAACGCCTCCTGGTGCTCGCGTTGGCGTTGTGCAAGCGTCTGTGCCGATGCCTGCGCGGCAGATTCCAGTTCGGTGACGCGCCGTTCGGCCTGCGCCGCCGTCGCTCTGCTTTGGGCGGTTTCCTGCGTCGCCTGACGCAGCAGCGCCTCGGCGCGCTGCGCGTCGGGCGAGCCGCGCCAGGCGGTGCCCAACCCGGCGATCCACTTTTGCAGCGTTGACGAATCGGGCAACGTCGCGACGGATGGCGTCGCTTTCTCCGCCCGCAACGCGGCGAGTTCCTGGCGCAACATCGTCAGTTCCATTCGCTGGCGCGCCAGCTGTTGGTCACGCGCCAATAATTCCTGGGTCAGCGTAAAAGCTTTGGCCGGTGAGGCTGGCTTATTGTTGTCCGACGGGCGCTTCGCGGGTTCACGCTTTTTTTGCCCCGACTCGCGTTCGACTGGCGCCGCTTTTTCGTTCGTCGGCACGATGTTTTGCCGTTGATACTGCTCGGCAAACTGCAGCAGCGCCGGCACGCCGTCGTCCGCCAGCGCGACGCCGGAGAACAGCAGAGCGACGCAGCCCAGCAGGCGCAGCCTCATTTAATCTGCTCCCCACGATCCGCCAAGCCGGTCAACACCGCCTGATTCACCCCGGCGCACAGATAGTTGACCTTGTAGCGATACAGCGCATCCACCGTCTCCTGCGTGTCACCGTTTACCCTGGCGCGCAGGCTGGCGTACTGCGAGGCGCCGCTCATAAGGCTGTCGAAGGCCTGCTGATAGCGCTGATACTGTTTCTCGTCGATCGCACGCAATGCGCCCAGTTGCTGCTGGCACTGCTGCAGCTGTTCGGCCTCACGCTGCTTGCGCAAAGCCTCTTCTGACGGAGGTTGCACAACCTGATTTTTAGTGTTCACGGCGGGCTTGCCCGACTTTTGGCTTTGGCAAGCGGCGGCGCTCAACGCCAACAGGCACAGCAGCCCCATGCGCAGGGCGTGATTGACGTGCTTTCTCATCATTGCGTTTCTTGTCCTTGTAGACGCTTATTCGTATTCCAACGTAAAAGTGGCCACCGCGCTGAAGGTGCCGCGGCCGATGGACTTCGTCTGGATAGCCTCCGGTTCCCCTTGCACATAGGCCTGCAGCGTAAGCGTGGTGTTGCCGGCACTCAGGCGGAATTTATCGCTGGCGCGATTGAGCGGCAGCGCCTTGCCGCTGCTGTCTTCCAGCCCGATGCCGATCCCCGACGCCAGGCTGCCGGCATCCAATGCCAACAGGCCGGGCAGTTTGGCGTTTTCGGTGCCGGTAAACGTGATAGCCACCGTATTGCCCAGGCTGAGATCGCACTCGGTCAGGTGCAATGCGAAGGTTTGACTGTGGGAGCGGGTGTTCAGATACAGGTATTTGTCGACGATGGTGCCGAAATCCAGCGGAATGTCCTCATCCCCTGGCTGAATGACGCACGGCTCGGCCACCAGCGTGCCGTGAAAGCGCATGTTTTCCGCCGCAGTCGCCGACTGCGCCATTATGCCGGCCGCCATGACCATGCCAGCCCCCAACAGCGCGCTCCGGCGCCGGTTCGTCTCTGTCGCGCGCATGACGCCACTCCCTTTGGTTGTGCTTGCGCCGACCGGGCGCAAGCGGCGTATTAGTCGTAGTAAAGCCGGAAATCGATCGCCGCACGGTAAGCGCCGGCGCTCAGCGTCGCCGGGGTGCGCACCGGCGTCACCGTATACGTCAGGGTGTTTTGTCCCGGCGTCAGCAATACCGGTTTGTTACGCGCGCCGAGGCGCACAGGCAGGCCGCTGGCATCCGCCAGCTGCAACCCCAACCCGGTGACGCCGGCAACCCTGACCAACCCCGGCGCGTCGTCATCCGTCGGCGCGGCAAACGCCACGGACACCGCAGGCTGGCTGCCGCTCCAGGCCAGCACACCGGTCCAGGCGTCGCGGTTGCTCGCCGGCGCCCGCAGGCAGTCTTTCAGCGTCAGCTCGAAGGCGACCGGCGTGCCGCGATCGCCCGGGCGCTGGAAGTGCGCCGTTCCCGTCTCGCCCAGCCATACCTCCTGGCGGGCGGTGGTCATTTCCAGGCTGCAGGCGCTTTCCGTTAACGCGCCGTAGACGTGGAGCGTGCCGTTCGCCCCCTCCACGTCCCAGTTGTCCACCGCGCGGGCCGGCGGCATCAGCATCAGCATCGTGCCCGCCGTCAGCGGCACCATCAGCGCGGCCAACACCGTCAGGCCGATAGTGTGTCGCTGATGACGTTCATAGGCCTTTCCCAACAGCATGGGGATCTTTCGTTGCATGATTCGTTCACTCCGCTGTGTTCATGACTCGGTCTTCCCTGCTTGCGCTCGGCTCGTCATTTGGCGACCGGCACGACCTGGCAGGCACTGCCGGCGCAGCGGAAGTTCAACTGCGGCCGCCCGCCGTAATCGTTGATGTACGCCAGCGACGGTGCGTTGCCGAGGCTCGCGGCGGAAACGTTCAGCGGGGCGCTGGCCTTCGGCGCCACCATCAACGGTTCAAAGCCGGCCGCCCCTTTGCCGCCCTTGCTGGCACTCGCCTCAACGATCGTCACGTAATAAGGGGTCGGGTTGTTCACCACATATTTGTCACCCTGCCGGGTCAGCGTCAGCTGCTCCTGCCACGGCGCCGCGTTCTTCTTCGGGGCGAGCGCCGCCGGGCGATAAAACATTTTGATGCGGGTCTGCAACGCTATCTGCAGCGTGTTCGGCTTATTGCTGCGCGGCGGTATTTCCCGCAGGTTGAAGTAATACAGCGTCTCCCGGTCCTGCGGCAGCTGACGCGCCGCCGGCAGCGACTGGATCTTCACCTGGCTCGGTTTGCCCGGCTCCACCCGCTGCACCGGCGGCAGCACGGTGAAGGGGCTTTGGATCTTGTTGCCGCGATCGTCTTCGATCCATCCCTGCGCCAAATACGGCAACTGTTTGTTCTGGTTACTGATGTTGAGACTGACCGTTTTCAGGTCGCCGTCGAAAATCACGCGCGTGCGATCCAGCGCGATAGCCGCATGAGCGGGCAGGCCGACCGCGCCGAGCGTCAATGCGGCGGCGAGCGGGCCCACAAGGGAAACGGTCTTTCTGGTCATAGTCAGATTCATCATGTCTTCACGGTTCCAGTCGGCCGAAGGCGGGCAATCCCGCCCCGGCGGTTTAGCGGCGGAGCGCACTCCGCCGGGTGTAAGTCAGTTGGCGTCAGCCGCCGGCTTGTTGCCGGCCAGAGGACGGCAAGGCAGCAGCAGCGTGTTCATCAGCATTTCGGCCGGCAGCGGCGCCGGCAACTGGATTTCACACTGCGCCGCGCCGTTCCAATGCACGCGCATGCGCTCGCCGGGGTTGAGGCCGGACAGGTAAACGCTGCCGCCGTCATTGATGATGCCGGTCTCCTGTTTGCGGGCATTCAGCACCGTGGCGCCGAACGGCGGCTCGCTGCCGTCCGCCAGTTTGACGATCGCCATCGCCTTCTCGCCGGCTATCACCTCAAACTTGCGGTAGCCGATGGCCCCCTCGGTCAACGTGGCCTGCACCACGGAACGCGTCGCCTCGACGTTGTCGCTCAGGCTATTGAGATCGATGCTGGCCTTGTTGCGGTAGTAGCTGTTCACATCCGCCACCACCGCCTTGCCGTAACGGTTGGTCAGCACCGTACTGCCGTAGCCACGCACCGGCACGCCGGCGACGCCTTCGGTATCGAGCAGCAAGCGCGTGCCGCCCGGCGTATTGACGCGATGCAGCACCGTCCCTTCCGCCGCCATCGTCAGGCCGCCCTGCGCGCCAATGCCGACGGCGCTGTAGCGGCCGGCCTGGTAGCTGGCGTTGGCGTTGATCTGCGCCATATCGCCCTGATGGCTGTAATACCCGCTGGCGGTCGCCCCACTGCGTGCGGCGCCCGCGCTGATCTGATAGTTGTTGTGTTCATCGACCCGGTTGTAGTAACCGACCCGATGGGCGTTCTCTTCGCGATCGAGCGTCATGTTGTAACTGAGCGTCCCGGCGCTGCCCCAGGGCAGCGACAGCGACAGGTACATCCCGTCGTCGTTGCGCTCGTTGTAACGGTTGCGATAGGCCGACAGCGATACGCTGACGTTCTTGAAATCGCCGATATCGAAGTAGCGCGATACCATCAGGTTGTAACGATCGTTCGGCGCCCGATCCCAATAGGTTTGGTGGCTGTAGTTGAGATAGGTGCTGAGCCCCAGATCGCGGAACTGTTTGTTGAAGGTGATGGTGTACATCTCCTTGCTCTTGCCGCTGCGTCCCCCTTCGTAACGCGCATCGAGGTAGTCCCCCATGCTCATGAAGTCCTCCTGGGAGAAGCGGTAACCGGCGAAGGTGACCTGGCTGTCGTATTCATCGAAGTTCTTCGAATAGCTCAACCGATACGAACCGCCGGTAAGCGTGCCCTCCTGCGGCAAACGCGCGCGCGACTGCGTGGCGTCGAACGACAGCGCCCCCAGCGCCATCAGATCGCGCCCGATCCCCAGCGACAGCGCGTTGTAATCGCCGCCGGCGATGCCACCGCCGTACAGCGACCAGCCGTTGCTGATGCCCCAGGAGAACTCGCCGGTGCCGAACATCGGCCCGCGCAGGTGATGCCCCCACTCCGACGGTTTGCCCGTCGCCAGCTTGTAACGCACCGTGCCCGGGCGCGTCAGGTAAGGAATGTTGGCGGTGTTCATCTTGAACTCCTGCACGCTGCCGTCCTGCTCTTCGACGCGCACGTCCAGCTCGCCGGAAACGGCGTCGTTGATGTCCTGAATGCGGAACGGCCCCGCCGCCACTTGCGTTTCATACAGCACGCGCCCTTGCTGGCTGACCACCACCTTGGCGTTGGTTTTCGCCACGCCGGTCACTTCCGGCGCATAGCCGCGCAGGTTGGGCGGCAACATGCTGTCGTCGGATCGCAGACTGACGCCGGTAAAGCGCAGGCTGTCGAAAATGTCGGAGTTCAGGTAATCCTCCCCCATCGTCAGCCGCGAACGCAGCGCCGGGATCGCCCGATAGGCGTAATAGCGGCTCCAGTCGAACTGTTTGTCAGTCGGCTGAGAAGATCCGGTCTGGTGGTTGAGGTTGGCCTGCCAGTCGGCGCGCAGGCGCCAGGCGCCCAGGTTGGCGCCGCCGGTGCCGTTGCCGCTCAGGCTGTAGCTGCTGCCGCCTTTCTGGTGCTTTTGCGTTTGGGCGTTGACGTTATAGTCAAACAGCAGCCCGGGAATACCGTCATCCCAGCGCGAAGGCGGATCCCAGTTTTCCGAGCTGTACTCCAGATAGGCCTGTGGGATGTTGAGATACAGCGCGGAACTGGCGAGATCGCCGCGCGCTTCCATCCCCGCCAGACTGGAGGCGTCAAGGCAGCGGCCGCCGTGTGTCCAGTTCAGCGTGCTTAACAGCTTTTCTTTCAGCCCCAGTTGGTTGACCAATGCCGGTGAAAGACAGGCTTCACTGCCTTTAGGATCGTTCTCAGGCGCCAAAAACGTTACCGGCTGTTCCGGCAGGTCGTTCTTATTGACGTGCACCACCATGGTATAAACGCCCGGCATGATGTAGCCGCTGCGCGTAAATTGGCTCAGATCGATATTTTTACGATCGTTGATGTCTAATACGTCAGTATTGAATTGAATAACGTCGGCGGCATAGACCAACGCGATCGGATTTCCCAGAGAAAGGGCAACACAGAGCCCCAAAGCTTGAAGACGAAATAACTTCCCTGCCGGTGAAAGCATAATAAAAGTCCTTTCAATAACGAATTAACCGTCAGTACGAGAAAAAATCAAAAATAATCCAGCTTAAAACGCACTGTGGAAAAATACGCTCCCGCCTTCAACGGCTGATGATTCGGCATCAACGTCATGGAATAATTCAGCACTCTATTTCCCGGTATTATTCCTTCCATCGGTAAGGGTTTCCCTGGAATAACCGGCGTGCCGTTGCTGTCTTTTATCTTCAATGCGACGCCGCGCGCCTCGCCCTGTACGCCAAACAGAGCGCCTTCCGCATAACCATCAAACGTGACCTGAAAGAATTTCCAATCAGGTTTGTTTTCCGGCCGTTCCAAAATGCAGTTGACCAATTCAATACTGAAAGGTTTGGTCATCCCCTGGCCGTCACGAATGATCTGCCCGAGAGGAAGAGTGTCCATATCGATCGTCTGATCGCGGCTGCCGGCGGCAATGGCGCAGGCGGTGTCGATAATGGCGCCGTGCATACTGACCTTGCCCCACCCCTGCGCGGCGGAAGTTGCATAGCCGGGCGCAAACGCCAACGACGCCAAAAGAACGGCACCCGCTCGATTCCTTGGTAAAAACATCGCGACATTCCTTTGACAGGGAGATTCACCAGGCATTCGGCGAGCCCCATGCCTGGTTGATTAAGCCTTCGGACTCACTTACTGATAAGCCAGGGTGAAATCGGCTACGGCGGTGAAGTCGCCCGGAACGATGGCGGCGGAAGCGCCTTCGCCCTGCAGGTAGGCGGCGAAATGCAGGGTGTTGTTGCCGGTGTTCAGGGTCTGCGCGGTAGTCGCTTCACCCAATTTGATCGGCTGGCCGTTGTAAGAGATGGCTACGCCGGCGCCGCTGGCGGTGCCCGCGATGCCCAGCAGATCCTTATCGGTAGACGATGCTACGCCGCTGAAGGTGGTTTTAACGGTTTTCAGGGTGGTGATGTCGCACTGCTCCAGCTTGATTTCAAACGGACGCGGGTTGGATTTGCCGCCGTTTTTCAACGCCACGTTGGACACCTGGCCCAGATCTACGGTCTGATCGATCGACTCAGGCGCAATAGAGCATGGCGCATCAATAATAGAGCCCGTGAAAGTGACCTTACCGTGTCCCTGATCGGCTGCCTGTGCAAAAGAACTTGCGCCAAATGCAATCACTGCAGCCATCATGATTTTGTTAAGTTTCATAGAACCTATATTCCTTATAAGAAAAAATGCATATTCCAATCAAGAAAAAGAGCAACAGGAAACCTGCTCGCGCTTATATGTGCGCAGCCCTGATTCTTTAGCATCTTGCTAGTTGGTTAACTGCCAAAACCCAAAGGCACCGACAATAAAAAGTCGATAACGGTAAGTCTGCAGCGGCCCACCCATTAATGAATTCGTCCTATAAAAATAAACGAAACCACAACGAGCAGGGGCCAATACTTTCTAATCCGCCCTTCTTGTCCGGCGATGAATATTCTGGCAAATGCCTCTCAGCAAAAAAAGGCTTTTTTTGATCAAGGCGAACATTCGCAATTTATTTCCTAATTAAAGTTAATTTACTGTTATTTTTAGGCTCATAGATCGTAAAAAATACTTTTATAGAGCAATATCCTGTTTTTGCGAGATTCACAAGTAATCAGATCGCAAAGTGGCTCTTTGTGAATATAATAAACCAAAATTTTAGGTTTCTGCGTGACGCCACCCCTGCCTGAACATAGGTAAAAACGGGGCGGGCAACGCCTTTTTTTTCAATCCTGATAAATAGATAGGAATTTTCTTTGTTCGCGTTTTACCTCGTTGTTGGTAGACGGCGAATGTTTGTTTTTTCTTAGGAATACGGCAATCGGAATACAGAGGAAGTGCTATGGAAGCGTTATCTCCGAAACAAAAGGAAATACGGCAATTGCAGCACGATCTGCTGCAAACATTATTCGCGCAATCGCCCCGTCAATGTCCCGTCGCCGGGCCGCCGCCACAGCAGCAGTGGCTCTCGACACGGCAACTGGCCAATGCCGTCAACGTCGGTGTTTACCGAGCTCGACGGCTGTTATTGGATCTTGTCGCCCGACAAGAAGTGATTGTGACGGACGGCTCCATCAACAACTCGTTGAGGTGGTATCCCACCGCGTTGCTGGACGGTGGCGATAACAACGGCATACCCAACAAAGATGCATCTCACTCTCCTTTAACGGAATAAATATGGCCAGCCGGCCTGATTGGCAATATTTCATTGCGGAGTAACGCCGCACACCATTTATATATATCGGGATATTATCGTGAGAAAAACAGCCCTGCTATTTTTACGTTGCTGCCTGGCACTCTCTTTCTTCCTGCTGTTTGGCAACGCCAACGCATTTACTTGCCGCACGTCCGATGGCGGACTTATTCCCCCAGGGGGATCGGCCACGCCGGTTGACGTCCGGGTTCGCATCGGACCGCAGCTTTCTTATGGCAAAAACGAAATCGTCAACGTCAGCCAGGTCACCTGTAAAAACGACGTCGCGAGCTGGTACGACTATCTCAAAACCGATAGCCCGGCACTGTCGATGAACGGTGCGATTTTTGGCTCGATCGGCAGCGGCACGACCATCAACGGCAGCGACTACAACTCCCCGGTGCCTGCCGGCATCAGCGTACTCAGCCTCACCGGCTTGCAGACCCAGTCTGTCGCCATCCGGGTCTATATCGTGTTGAACCGTTTCCCAACGCCGGACATCAAGGTGAATAAGGGTGACGTCATCGGCCAAATCAACTTTATTCAGACCAACGATCAACCGGGCTGCCCACAGTGCGGCGTTTATCGCTGGCGCCTGATCGCCGACAACGACGCCTACTTCGTCACCACCAGTTGCACCATCAACAACGGCCAGCAAATTAATGTCGATTTTGGTCAGATCCGCCAGGACTTCCTGACCCAGAGCGCCAACGACGCCCAGATCAAACAGGACAAAGCGCTCAGCTACCAGTGCGACGATCAGAGTGCGACGCAGGATATTCTGATCCGGATGGTCAGCGACGCCAGTGGCTTCTCCAGCGATTTTATCAAGACCACCAACCCCAACGTCGGCGTGGCCATGGTGCACAACGGCGCGGTGGTAAAGCCCAACAATGCCTTCAGAACGCGCATCGTCAACGGTCTGGGCAACGACACCGTCACCTTTGTGCCGGTGAAGAACAATGTCCCTTACACCAGCATCGCCACCGGTCCGCTGTCGGGCTCGGCCACGCTGATCTTCAGCGCACCTTGAGACGGGAGCCAGAATGAACATGACGATAAAAACGGGCTGCGCCCTGCTGTTGGCGCTGGAATTGATTAGCTCGGCCGCTCAGGCCGCCGATCAGGGCACCAAAGTCAACATCACCGCCACCGTGGTGGCGCCTCCGCCTTGCGTGATCAACGACGGGCGCACCATCGATATCGACTTCGGCAAGGTCGGCATCAAACGCATCGACGGCAGCCGCTATATGCAACGCATCGATTACAGCATCAAATGCGAGTTTCTGGATAACAGCCGCCAGTTGAAAATGAAGATCATGGGCAGCGCGGCGGCCTTTGACAACAGCGTGTTGACCAGTAGCGTCACTGGATTGGGCATCAAGCTGTTGGCCAACGGTAAGGCCTTCGCCATCAATACGCCGCTGAACATCGACTACGCCAATCCGCCGACGCTTGATGCAGTGCCGGTGAAAAACAGCGCCGTCACCCTGGCGGAAGGCGACTTCTCCAGCGGCGCCACCATGCTGGTGGACTATTTTTAAAGCGCCGCTTCGGCCGGATACTGAAAATAAAAAAAGCCGCAACGTCTCCGTTGCGGCTTGGTCGAGGATGGTGCGCCCGGGGCGCTCCTCATATCAGGCTATTCAGCCGAAGATCCCGCCGAACCACTGGCTCAGCTTCATCACCACCATATCCCAGATGCGGCTGAAGAAGTTGCCCTCTTTCACCTCTTGCATCGCCACCAGCGGGTGCTGCTCGATGGTTTTGCCGTCCAGCTGGAAATCGATGGTGCCGACCACCTGGTTTTTCGCCAGCGGCGCTTCCAGCGTCGGTTGGGTCAGCTTGTAGCTGGCCTTCAGGTTTTTCATCTGCCCTTTCGGAATGGTGACCGAGGCGTCTTTCGCCACGCCGAGCGGCACTTCGCTGACATCGCCGAACCACACTTTCTGGGTGACGAACGGCTTATCGGCCTTGATCGGCGTCGCGGTTTCATAGAAGCGGAAGCCCCAGGTCAGCAGCTTTTCGCTTTCGCTAAAGCGCACGCGATCGCTCGGCGCGCCTAAAACCACCGAGATCAGACGCATCGGGCCGTCGGTGGCGGACGCCACCAGGTTGTGGCCGGCGCCGCTGGTGTAACCGGTCTTGATGCCGTCGACGTTCAGGTTGCTGCTCCACAGCAGACGGTTGCGGTTAATCTGGCGGATTTTGTTAAAGGTGAACTCTTTCTCTTTATGCAGCGCGTATTCGTCCGGCACGTCGCGGATCAACGCCTGGCTCAACAGCGCCATGTCGCGCGCGGTGCTGTACTGCCCTTCCGCATCCAGACCGTGCACCGTCAGGAAGTGGGTATTCTGCAGGCCGAGGGATTTGGCGTAGTTGTTCATCAGGCCGACGAACGAATCCTGGCTGCCCGCCACGTAGTCCGCCAGCGCGATGCTGGCGTCGTTGCCGGACTGGATCACGATGCCCTTATTCAGTTCCAGCACCGGCACCTGATCGCCCGGCTTGATGAACATCAGCGAAGAGCCGCGCAGCGCCGGGTTACCGGGCGCCCAGGCGTCTTTGCCGACGGTGACCATGTCTTCCGGCTTGATCTTGCCGGCCTTGATCGCCTGGCCGATCACGTAGCTGGACATGATCTTGGTCAGGCTGGCGGGATCGAGACGCGTATCGGCATTGCCTTCGGTCAGCACCTTACCGCTGTTGTAATCCATCAGAATGAAGGCCTTGGCGTCTACCTGCGGCGGCGCCGGCGGCTCGGCCGCGTGCACGGCCGGGGCGGCCAGCAACAGGATGCCTACGCTGAAGGTCAGTTTTTTCAGGGAAGTGGATAAGTTTTTTTTCATCATGACGTCGCCAGAGTGTCCATTCAAAACCATTGAAATAGCGTTAACTTTCAAACATGTTCACGTTTTAAGCCAACCAGCGAGAGTGGCCCGGTGCGCGCGTGCCGGCCGCAACCCCCTGCGGCGCCCGTAGTGGGTAACGCAACGCACCGAAAATGCCCTTGCTGTGAGTTTATGTGATTTATCTTATTTTTGCAGGGTTTAGCGTGAATTTTCAGCATTTTTACATAACTGTACGCAGGTACGCACTTATCGTTCAAAAAAGCATCACGACGCGCATTTTCGCATCTACCCACGGCTACACGGCCAAGCATCTGCACCGCTAAACATCTGCGCATCCATACGTCCAAAAAAGATTAATATATTCCATAATGGCATATAGAACCGCTATTTGTTCTTTTTAAAGCGCTTATCCTCAGCGCTATCATCCGCACAAAGACTTTTATACCGAATAATCCTGGAGATGAGTCATGGCGATCCCCCATTCCGTCATCGAGATGATTGGCAATACCCCGATGCTGGAACTGACCCAGTTTGATACCGGCCCATGCCGGCTGTTCGTCAAGCTGGAGAACCAAAATCCCGGCGGTTCGATCAAAGACCGCGTGGCGCTGTCGATGATCGAACAGGCCGAGCGCGACGGCAAACTGCAGCCGGGCGGCACCATCATCGAAGCCACCGCCGGCAATACCGGCCTGGGGTTGGCGCTGGTGGCGGCGCTGAAAGGCTATAAGCTGCTGCTGGTGGTGCCGGACAAGATGAGCCGCGAGAAGATCTTCCACCTGCGCGCGCTGGGGGTGGAAGTGCTGCTGACCCGTTCGGACGTCGGCAAAGGGCATCCGGCTTACTACCAGGATTACGCCAAACGCCTGGCGGAAGAGATCCCTGGCGCTTTTTATATCGACCAGTTCAATAATCCGGCCAACCCGGCGGCTCATACCACCACCACGGCGCCCGAACTGTGGCGGCAGATGGAGCATGACGTGGACGCCATCGTGGTCGGCGTCGGTTCCGGCGGCACGCTGGGCGGGCTGAGCCGCTATTTCGCCGAGGTTTCGCCGCAGACGGAATTCGTGCTGGCCGACCCTGCCGGCTCTATCCTGGCGGACTATCTCGACCACGGCCAAATCGGCGAAGCGGGCAGTTGGCTGGTGGAAGGCATCGGCGAAGACTTCGTCCCGCCGCTCAGCGACTTTGACCCGGTACGCCACGCTTACCGCATCGGCGATGAAGAAGCCTTCACCACCGCGCGCGATCTGCTGCGCAAGGAAGGCGTGCTGGCGGGCTCCTCCACCGGCACCCTGCTGGCCGCCGCCCTGCGTTACTGCCGCGCGCAAACCGAACCCAAGCGGGTAGTGACCTTCGTCTGCGACAGCGGCAACAAATACCTGTCTAAAATGTATAACGACCACTGGATGCTGGAGCAGGGCCTGCTGAGCAAGCCACAGCACGGCGATCTGCGCGATCTGATCGCCTACCGCCACGACGAGGGCGCCGCCGTTTCCGCCGCGCCGGACGACACGTTGGCGATCGTGCACGCCCGCATGCGGCTGTACGACATCTCGCAGCTACCGGTGCTGGAAGGCGATCGGGTGGTCGGTCTGATCGATGAGTGGGATCTGCTGAACGCCGTCCAGGCCGACGCCGCCCACTTCAGCCTGACGGCCGGCAGCGCGATGACCAAACAGGTTCATACGCTGCAAAAGGAAGCCGGCTACGAGGAATTACAGGCCACCTTCAACCATGGCCACGTCGCGGTGGTGCTCGACGGCGAGCGCTTCCTCGGCCTGATTACCCGCACAGACGTGCTTAACGCCTGGCGCCAAAAATTACGTTAATAAGGACCCATTATGGCCAAGTTTGATACGTTGACCGTTCACGCCGGTTACACCCCGGACGCGACCGGCGCAGTGATGCCGGCGATTTACGCCACCTCCACCTACGCCCAACCGGCGCCGGGTGAACATACCGGCTATGAATACTCCCGCAGCGCCAACCCGACGCGCACCGCGCTGGAAAGCGCCATCGCCGAACTGGAAGGCGGCAGCCGCGGTTACGCCTTCGCCTCCGGCCTGGCGGCCTGCTCCACGGTGCTGGAGCTGCTCGATAAAGACAGCCACCTGATCGCGGTGGACGACCTGTACGGCGGCACCTATCGCCTGCTGGAAAAAGTGCGCAGCCGCACCGCCGGCCTGCGCGTCACCTACGTGGCGCCGGCGGATCTCGCCGGGCTGGAACAGGCGATCGAGCCGGACACCAAAATGATCTGGGTGGAAACGCCGACCAACCCGCTGCTTAAGCTGGCGGATCTGAGCGCCATCGCCGCGATCGCCAAAAAGCACCGGCTCATCAGCGTGGCGGACAACACCTTCGCCTCGCCGTATCTGCAACGCCCGCTGGATCTGGGTTTTGACGTGGTGGTGCACTCCGCCACCAAATACCTTAACGGCCACTCCGATGTGGTGGCGGGCGTCGCGGCGGTGGGGAATAACCCGGCGCTGGCGGAACAGCTCGGTTTCCTGCAAAACGCGGTCGGCGGCATTCTCGATCCGTTCAGCAGCTTCTTGACGCTGCGCGGCATTCGCACTCTGGCACTGCGCATGCAGCGCCACAGCGACAGCGCGCTGCGCATCGCCCAGTGGCTGGAGAGCCAGCCGCAGGTGGAAAACGTCTATTACCCCGGCCTGCCGAGCCATCCGCAGCATGAGCTGGCGGCGCGCCAGATGACGCGCTTCGGCGGCATGATCTCGGTACGGCTGAAAGGCGACGACGCCTATGCGCGCCGGGTCATCCAGCGTTCGCGCCTGTTCACCCTGGCGGAAAGCCTGGGCGGCGTGGAAAGCCTGATCAGCCAGCCGTTCAGCATGACGCACGCCTCCATTCCGCTGGAACAGCGCCTGGCAACCGGCATCACGCCGCAGCTGGTGCGCCTGTCGGTGGGGATTGAGGATGTGGAAGATCTGATCGCCGATCTGCAGCAGGCGCTGGCGGAATAATCGCCGCATCAGCGTACGATCAGCCCGGCCGACGCGCCGGGCTTTTTTACGCCCGGCGTTCAGAGGCCGATGACGTCCTGATAAAAACGGTGTGCCACATCGGGATGGGAGCGGATGCGGCCTTTCAGGTAGTTATACCCCACGTCGCGCAACAGCGGATTGAGCGGATCGCTGGCCGGGCCGCGCGCCTGCGCCGCCAACTGCGGCGGCAGTTGATACAGCGGCACCACCGCGTCCAAGCGCGCGCCGAGGAAGAACGCGATCGACAACCTGTCGCGCCCCGCCGGCGGCGTTTCCACCCGGTGCACCGTGGCACGCAGATAGCCGTTGGTCGCCAGCTCCAGCAGCTCGCCGATGTTCACTACGAAGGTATCTTCACGCGGCTGCGCGTCTATCCATTGCCCCTCGCTGACCTCCACCTGCAGCCCTTTTTGCGCGTCCTGCAGCAGGAAACTGAGAAAGCCGGAGTCCTTGTGCGCGCCGACGCCCTGTGCGCTGGCGGTGGCGTCCCGCCCCGGGTAGCGGATCAGTTTGATGTGCTCGTTGGGCTTCTCGCCGTATAAGCGATCGAAAGCCTGCTCCGGCAGCGAAAGTGCCAACGCGAAAGCGCGCAGCAGCCGCAGCGACATGGCGGTCATCGCCTGTTGCCACTCCAGCAGCAGCGGTTTCAGCGCCGGCAGCGCCGCCGGCCACTGGTTTGGCCCCTGCAGACGCGCCCAGCGCGGCGTGTCGTCAGCCAGCTTCAGCGCCGGGCGTTCGGCGCCGATATCGAACTGCTCGCGCCAGTCAGGCTGCCCGCGCGTGAGTTCCGCCGCCGCACGGTTGTAACCGCGAAAGTGCGGCGAATGCACCATCTGCACCGCCAGCTTGTCGGCTTCCGGCAGGGCGAAAAATTGCCGCGCGGCGTGCTGCAGCCGCGCATTCAGCGCGCCATCCACGCCGTGACCGCGCAGATAGAAGAAACCGACGTCGCGCGCCGCCGCGCGCAAATCGTCAAGAAAAGCGCGCCGCCGGCGCGCATCACCGTCAAGCTGCGAAAGATCCAGCAACGGCAACGTCTTCAGCGTCGTCAGGTGCGTCATCATGCGGTTCCTCTTCTTCCCCGATTACGATCGGGCTGCCGTACAGGCGAATAATCAACATTGACCCTCCCCAGCGGGTGGCTGCATTTGCCCCATAGTTACCACCGCGCTCGCCGGAGCGGCCAATATTGTTGCGTTCTAAGTTATGCAAACGTTCAACAAACTGTCGCAAAACCGTCATCAATGTTTCTTATGCTCTGCGCAATTTCGCCGACGCCGCTGGCTGGCGACGTGCGCTATCCGCTATCCTGTAAACGACCTCATACCCTGCCTGCCGGAGAAATACTGATGGATTTAGCCTTATTCGACCTGGATGAAACCCTGATTGACGATGACAGCGCCAGCCTGTGGATCCGCTGGCTGGTCGGCCAGGGGTTCGCGCCGGCGGAGCTGGAACTGCAGGAGCAGCAGCTGATGCAGCTCTATTATCAGGGCAAGCTGTCGATGGAGGACTATATGCAGGCTACGCTGGCGCCGCTGACCGGCCTGAGCGTGCAAACCGTGGCCGGCTGGGTGCAGCGTTATATCCGGCGCGACATCCTGCCGCGCGTCTACCCCGCCGCCCGTGAACGCCTGCAGTGGCACCGCGAACGCGGCGACTGCATCCTGGTGATCTCCGCCACCGGCGAACACCTGGTGGCGCCGATCGCCGAACAGCTCGGCGCCGACGACGCGCTGGCGATCGGCGTGGAAATCAGCGACGGCCGCTTCACCGGCAACACCTACGGCACCATGACCTATCAGCAGGGCAAGGTGATCCGCCTGCAGCACTGGCTGGCGCAGCACCCGCACCTGAAGTTCGAGCACAGCCACGGCTACAGCGACTCTCTCAACGACAAGGCGATGCTGCAATTCGTCGACAGCGCCACGGTGATCAACCCCGACAGCGAACTGAGCGCGCTAGCGGCGGAGCACGGCTGGGAAGTGTGCCGCTGGGAGCGTTGAGCGGCAGACAAAAAATGCCCTGCGGTGTGACAAAAAGCGCATTGTGGCGTAGGTATTAAGGGTCTTTAATCCGCTAACGGAGTTATCCCATGCTGACCATTTGGGGTCGTGAGAATTCGAACAACGTCAGGAAGGTGCTGTGGTGCGCCGCCGAACTGGGGCTGAGCTATACCCACATCAACGCCGGCGGGGCGTTTGGCAAGGTCAACGAAGAGAGTTACCGCGCGCTGAACCCGAACGGCCTGGTGCCGTTACTGCAGGACGATGACTTCGTGCTGTGGGAGTCCAACACCATCGTGCGCTACCTGGCGGCGAAATTCGGCGACGCGACGTTCTATCCGCAAGATCTGCAGGCGCGCGCCGCCGCCGAGAAATGGATGGACTGGACCACCTCGACCATCGTTCCGGCCTTCACCATCGTCTTTTGGGGCCTGATCCGCACCGCGCCAGAGTTGCGCGACATGGCGAAAATCGAAGCGGCGATCGCCACGCTGGAAAAACACTTCGACGTCATTGAACAGACGCTGGCGCACCAGCCTTACCTCTCCGGCGACGCGTTCGGCTTCGGCGATATCCCGCTCGGCAGCTTCGCCTACGCCTGGTTCGAAATGCCGATCGCCCGCCGCCCGCGGCCGAACATGGAGCGCTGGTATCAGCAACTGCGCGCACGCCCGGCCTATCAGCGCGGCGTGATGAGCGAGCTCACCTGACACGTGCGGGGCGCTACGACGCCCCGACCTTCAGCAGCTTGCCGTCCCGTTCGTCCGTCAGCAGATACAGGTAGCCATCCGGCCCGCTGCGCACCTCGCGAATGCGTTCGCCGCGATCGCCCAGCAGCCGCTCTTCCGCCACCACTTTGTCCCCTTCCAGCGTCAGGCGAATCAGTGCCTTTTGCGCCAGTGCGCCGATGAACAGCGAATGCCGCCAGGCGGGGAAACGCTGCCCGTCATAAAACGCCATGCCGCTGAGGCCGGGCGAAACCCGCCAATAGTGCAGCGGCTGTTCGGTGCCGGGCACCCGTTCTCCTTTGGCCTCCGGGATCGGCTGGCCGGAATAGTTGATGCCATAGGTGGCCAGCGGCCAGCCGTAGTTTTTACCCGGCAGCGGGATATTGAGCTCATCGCCGCCGCGCGGACCGTGTTCATGCTCCCAGATCGCGCCGCTCCACGGGTTCAGCGCCAACCCTTGCGGATTGCGGTGGCCATAAGACCAAACCTCCGGGCGTTTACCTGCCTGGCCGACCCAGGGGTTGTCCGGCGGTACCGCGCCCTCGGCGGTCAGCCGCACCAGCTTGCCCTGCAGTTTGTCAGTCTCCTGCGCCGTCGGCCGCTGGTTGTTTTCGCCCAGCGCGATAAACAGGTAGCCCTGCCGATCGAACGCCAGCTTGCCGCCAAAGTGATTGCCGACCGACAGCTTGGGTTGCTGACGGAAGATCACCTTAAAGTTTTCCAGCCGCGCGCCGTCGTCGCTCAGGCGGCCATAGCCGACCGCCGTGCCGGCTTTGCCGCCCTCGCCCGGTTCGGCGAAGCTGAGATATACCCGGCGGCTGGCGGCGAAGTCGGGCGCCGGCAACACCTCCAGCAGGCCGCCCTGCCCCTCGGCGTAGACCTGCGGCACGCCGGCGATCGGCGGCGACAGGCCATTGCCCTGCTGCCACAGCCGCAGCCGGCCGGGCCGTTCGGTGATAAGCAGGCCTTGTTCCGCCGGCAAGAAGGCCAGCGACCATGGGTGTTCCAGGCCGTCCTGCAATTGGCTGACCGTCGGCGCGGCGTGCAGCAGGCCGCTGCACAGCAGCAAACCGGCCAGCAGAGTCAATCGGGGCATGGCGTCCTCCTGAAGATGAAATGACCCGTTTAGTGTAGCCCACTCAGCAGAAGCGGTCGTTTGCATTACATTTCAACGGGTTGCCTTTTAGCCGCAGTGTGCTTAAGTTAATCCATAACCCAGGAGGAAAAATGGACATTACCGTTACCGACGCGATTGACGAACATACCCTCGATGCGATCAGGCAAGGCCTGCGCGCTTACAACCTGCCGCATATCGATGCCCGTCACCGCAAGCCGCTCAGCGTCTATGCGCGCGACGAGGCCGGCACGGTGATCGGCGGGCTGACCGCCGAAACCTGGGGCAACTGGCTGAGCGTCGAGTGGCTGTGGGTGGCGGATACCCAGCGCGGCAGCGGCCTCGGCGGCCGGCTGATGCGCGCCGCCGAGCATGAGGCGCAGGCGCGCGGCTGCCGCTACGCCCGTCTCGACACCTTCAGCTTCCAGGCGCGACCGTTCTACGAAAAGCTCGGCTATCAGCTGCAAATGACGCTGAAAGAGTATCCGGTGGAACATGAGTGCTATTTTCTTACCAAAACCCTGACTGATTAATGGACGGACAGATGGACAGCAAAAGCATGGTGGTGAACTGTGTGGCGTACAAAGCCGGCCAACGGCTGGGCGAAGTGACCATCGACGATATCAGCGAGGTGGTCAAACAACCGGACACCTTCGTCTGGCTGGGGTTGCGGCAGCCGGAGCCGGCATTTATGCGCAAGGTGCAGGAGGAGTTCGGCCTGCACGATTTGGCGATCGAAGACGCGCTGTGCGCGCACCAGCGGCCGAAGCTGGAGACCTACGGCGACTCGCTGTTCATCGTGGTGAAAACCGCGCAGTGGGGCGAGCACGACGAAATCGAATACGGCGAAACCCACTTCTTCGTCGGCAAAAACTTTCTGGTGACGGTGCGCCACGGCGCCTCACCCAGCTACGCGCCGATCCGCGCCAAGGCGGAAGAGAACCACAAGCAGATGTGCCGCGGGCCGGGCTTCGCCCTCTATTCGGTGTTGGACTTCGTGGTGGATAACTACCGCAGCGTGGTAACGCGCTTCGAGAGCACCATCGAGAACATCGAAGCCAACATGTTTCAGTCGGAGTTCGATCAGGCGGCGATCGAGAACGTCTATACTCTGCGCCGCCACCTGCTGGCGCTGCGCAACGCCGCGCTGCCGATGGATGAAATCTGCAACCAGCTGATCCGTCTGCACGAAGAAGTGATCCCGAAAGAGCTGCGCGCCTACGTGCGCGACGTGCAGGATCACGCGCATCAGGTGGTCAGCAACATCGACGACATGCGCGAGATGCTGACCAACGCCATGCACGTCAACCTGGCGCTGGTGACGGTCAAACAAAACGAAGTGGTGAAACGGCTGGCGGGGTGGGGGGCGATTTTGGCCATCCCGACGGTGATCTTCAGCCTGTACGGCATGAACTTCGCCGACATGCCGGAGTTGAAATTCCCGTGGGCCTATCACGCCACGCTGGGGGCGACCGCCGTCGGCTGTATTTTCCTGTATCAGAAGCTGAAGAAATCAGGCTGGCTGTAAGCGCCAAAACGGCGGATTTTCCCGCCGGAAAAACGGTCGGCGGGGCAGCCGGATCCGCCGACCGCCCCGCCGCTTCAATACAGCAGCGGCCGCCGATCGCGATGTACGTGATTGTAGCGGCCGATGCGCTTGTCATCGGCCTCGCCGATATCCATCGATGCCAGCACCATGCCTTCACCTGTCAGGCTTTGCGTCAACGGATAGCCATCGGCGTCGACGATCGCCGATCCGCCGATCCACGCAACGCCGCGCTCCGTTTCACAGCGATCGCACACCGCGATGAACAGCCGATTGACGGCGGCGTTGGCCTGCGCCTTCACCATCTCCGCCGGCCGTTCGCCCTGCGGGCGCGGCGCCTGCGGCCAGTTGACCGGCGCGCACAGCAGCTGAGCGCCGGCCAGCGCCGGCAGCCGCACCCATTCGGGGAATTCAAGATCGTAGCAGATCATCACCGCCAACCGGCCAAAGCGGGTCTCGACGACCGGCGGTGGCCGATCGCCGGGGGTAAAGATCGTGCTCTCCTCATGCCACAGGTGGGCCTTGCGATAAATCGCCCTCACGCCCTGCGCATCGATCAATGCCGCGCTGTTGGCCACCCCGCCATCGGGCAGCCGCTCGCAGAAACCGGCGACGATCGCCACATCCAACTCACGCGCCAGGGCACACCACAAGCTGAGGCTGGGCCCGTCTTCGGTCTCGGCCAACGTCAGCGCCTCCGCCTTATCGCGCAACACATAACCGCTGTTCACCAGCTCCGGCAAAACGATGACGTTGGCGCCGCGCTGCGCCGCATGACGGATCGCCTGAGCGGACTGCGCCCGATTATGCTCTGCTTCCCCTACCCGCAGCGCTAACTGGCAGCATGCGACGCTGATTTTACCCATGACTCACCTTCTCCTTACCCTCACCGTTAAACCGACAGGGCGGCAATGCCCCCTGCTCCTCAGTAAATCAGTAAAGGCACCGTGATAAAAGCCCGGATCGCGCCTCAACGCTCGGTTTGGGTCTGCAGCTGCGGCGCCGGGCGGCTCAGCAGGCTGCCCAGCACGAAGGCGACGCCGCCACCCAGCAGACCGCCGTAGATCGGGCTGTTAGCGTCGATACCGTGCCAGATCATCAGCCCCACCACGCAAAGACTGCCGGTCAGCATGCTGGCGATGGCCCCGGCGCTGGTGGCGCGCGGCCAGAAGATCGCCCCCACCAGCGGGATCAGCATGCCGCCTACCAACAGGTTGTAAGCCAGCGTCAGCGCCGCCAGCACGTCGCGCACCACAAACGCCAGCCCCAGCATGACCGCGCCCATGAAAAGCGTGGTGATGCGCCCGGCAGCCAGCCCGCCGGAAGGTTTACGGCGGATGGCCGGCAGCACGTCCTCCAGCGCGATGGTGGAGGACGCCAGCAGACAAGCGCTGGCGGTGGACATCAGCGCCGCCAGGGCCGCGGCGGCCACCAGCCCGCTGACGCCGACCGGCAATACCGTCTGCGCGATGGCGGCGAAGGCGCCGTCGGTGTTGCTGAGCGACGGCAGCACGATCTTGCCGGCCATGCCGATCAGCGCGCCGGTCACGCCGTACAGCACGCAATAGACGCCCGCTCCCAGTCCGGCGAAGCGCGCCACGTTGGCGCTGCGGGCGGTGAACACCCGCTGCCAGATGTCCTGGCCGATCAGAATGCCGAAGAAGTAGATCAGGAAGAACACCAGAATAGTGTCCAGCCCGATCGACGACAGCTGGTAGTAACCTGCGGGCAGCAGGCTGGTGAACGCCTCCCAGCCGCCTGCCTTGACGATGCTCATCGGCATCAGCACCAGCATCATGCCGACGGTCATGATGATGAACTGAATGATGTCGGTCAGCGTCAGCGACCACATGCCGCCCAGCGTCGAATACAGCACCACCAGCCCGCCGCCGAGCAGAATGGATGCGCTGAACGACAGGCCGAACATCACCTGCATCACGCTGCCGATGGCGATGATCGAGGTCACCGCCACCATCAGGTCATACGCCAGCATGATCGCGCCGCTGGTGACCCGCGCCGCCGGGTGATAGCGCCGCGACAGCACCTGGCTGACGGTATACAGTTTCAGCTTGAGCAGCGGCTTGGCCAGCACCAGGCTCAGCACCACGATGCCCAGCCCCAGCGCGCCGCACAGCCAGACGCCGGAGATACCGTAGGTGTAGCCGAGCTTGACGCTGCCGATGGTCGACGCACCGCCGAGCACCACCGCCGACAGCGTGCCCAGATACAGCCCCGGCCCCAGGTTGCGCCCGGCCACCAGATACGCCTCTTTGGAATTGGCGCGGCGAATGCCCATCCACCCCACCGCGCCTATCACCAGAAAGTAAAACACCACGACCAGCAGATCGAGATTCATGGGTACCTCCACTCCGTAGTTATTGTTATCAGGGGCCCCGACGCAACCGCTCCGCCGGTAGAGTCAGTGCGCCGGCCTCAACGGGCCGGCAGCACGCACAACATTTCAAACAGCAGGTTGGCGGCCAACAGCGCGGTGTTGCCGGAGCGATCGTAAGGCGGCGACACCTCCACCACGTCGCCGCCGACCAGGTTCAGCCCATGACAGCCGCGCACGATCTCCAGCCCTTGCCAGACCGACAGCCCGCCGACCTCCGGCGTGCCGGTGCCCGGTGCGAAGGCCGGATCCAGCCCGTCGATATCGAAGCTGAGATAAACCGGCGCGTCGCACATCTGTTCGCGGATCTCCGCCATCAGCGGTGTCAGCGACCGGTGCCAGCAGGCCTCGGCCGGCACCACACGAAAGCCCTGGCGGCGTGACCAGTCGAAGTCGTCCGCCGCATAGCCACTGCCGCGCAGGCCAATCTGCACCACCTTTTCCGGCGCCAGCAGCCCCTCCTCAAACGCGCGGCGGAAGGTGGTGCCGTGCGCCAGCTGTTCACCGAACATCTCCTCGTTGGTATCGGAATGCGCATCGACGTGGATCAGCCCGACCGGGCCATGACGGCGGGCGACGGCGCGCAGCACCGGCAGCGTCAGGGTGTGATCGCCGCCGAGCGTCAACGGCGTGCAGCCGTGCGCCAGGATCTCGTGGTAAGCCGCCTCGATGCGCTGCACGCTGTCCGCCAGGCTGTAGGGGTTGATGGCGATATCCCCCAGATCGGCCACCTGCAGCCGTTCAAACGGCGCAGAGCCGGTACCCATGTTGTAGGGGCGGATCATCACCGATTCCTGGCGGATCTGGCGCGGGCCATAGCGAGTGCCGCTGCGGTTGGAGGTGCCGATATCGAGCGGAATGCCGACAAAGGCGGCGTCCAGACCGCGCGCCTGTTCGGCCGCGGGCAGGCGCATCATGGTGGGGAGGCCGGCAAAGCGCGGCATATCGTTACCGCTTTGGGGTTGGTTCAGCATGGCGTTTCCTTGTCTTGGGCTTGCGATAAATTGAAACATTTAAGCAACATTCGCAGGCTACCCCGTTGACCGCACCGGCTACCATTCCTGCTTTTACATGTAAACATCGGAAAACGCGATGTAACTAACCCATTGAAGTATTGATTTTTATTTCAATATCATGCCATAAGAAAGGCCATATCTTCAGCGCCGCGCCTATTTCTTCGATGTTAAAAATGGGTTAACCGGCCGACGTTCTGCGGAGGGACAGATGCTCACTAACCTAAGCGATATCGATCTGAAGCTGTTGCGGGTGTTCGTCGCGGTGGCGGAAGCCCAGGGTGTCAGCGCCGCGCAGGAAACGCTGCTGATGAACCAATCCACCATCAGCACCCATCTGGCCTCGTTGGAAACGCGACTGGGTTTTCGCCTGTGCCAGCGCGGGCGCTCCGGCTTCCGGCTGACGCCCAAGGGGGAACGCATGCTGATCGCCTGCCGCTCGTTGTTCAACGCCGCTCGCGACTTCACCCGGGTCAGCCAGTCGCTGAACGGCCTGCTGACCGGCGATCTGCAAATCGGTCTGGTGGACAATCTGGTTTCGCTGCCGGGCAACCCGTTCAGCCAGGCCATCAAGCACTTTCAGCGGCGCCACCAGGACGTGCAATTGCAGTGCCGCATCTGTTCGCCGAACGAGATTGAGCAAGGGCTGCTGCACCAGCAGCTCGATCTGGGCATCGGCTACTTCGGCCAGCAGCTGGAGGCGTTGCGTTATCAACCGTGGCTGGAGGAGAGGCAGGCGATCTATTGCAGTGAGGATCACCCGCTGTTCGCGGTGGAAGAACCCGAGCGCGAGCAGATTGAAAACGCGCGCTGGGTCAAGCGCGGCTACCTGCTGGCGCAGCAGCTGTGCCCGATCGCGCCCCCTCACTTGGCGGCGGTGGCTCACCATATGGAAAGCGTCGCCCATCTGGTGCTGAGCGGTACCTGTCTTGGCTATCTGCCCACCCACTACGCGGCGCGCTGGGTGGAACAGGGGCTGCTGCGGCAGTTGGGCGGCACGGCGCTCTCTTATCGCGCCACGCTTAGCCTGGTCAGCCGCCCCGTCCAGCCCGACGAGGCGTTGAACGCGCTGCTGGAGGATTTGGCGCGCGCCGCACGCCAATCACCTCATCGCTGAGAGGCCAGCGCCCGATTCATGGCAAACAGCGTGCCGGTTAAAGACAGGACGAGGAACCCGATGATGGCCCAGGCGAAAGAGGCCGCTCCGCCCTTGTCGAGCACCATGCCGCCGACCGCGCCACCAGCGGCCACGGCGGTATTCCAGCCCGTCGTATACATGGACTGCGCAACGTCGGCCGCGCGGCCGGAAAGCCGTGACAATGCCGTCTGCGTGAGGGTGGCGAAACCGCCGAAAGCCACGCCCCACAATGCGACGGAGAGATAGACGATCGGGGCCGCCCGTCCCCCGCTCCCCAGCAGCACGGCGGCGAGGGAAAAGATAACGATACTCATCACCGTAAGAGATTGGACTCGCCGATCGACCAGCATCCCGGCAATGCCTAATCCGGCAATCGCGCCCAGCCCGAAGATAAACAGAACGATATCGACCCGCTCGGATAACCCCGACGGCTTGAGGAAAGGCTCCAGGTAGATATACAGAATGTTGTGGGCAACGATGAAGGTGAACACCACGAACAGCACGGCGCGGATCCCGCACCGCAAGAAGACGCCGCTCAGAGACGGGCGATGCGCCTTAGCCTGGCCGGGGAAATCCGGCACAATGGCGATGATCCACGCCACGAGCGCGAGCGCCATCAACGTCATCAGGCCAAAGGCGCCCTGCCAACCGATGGCTCGACCAAGCAACGTGCCAAGCGGTACGCCGAGCACCAACGCCAGGGTGGCACCGGCGCCGGAGATCGCAATAGCGCGGCCGCCAAGATGAGCCGGTGACATGCGCACGGCGTAACCGGCCAGCAAAGACCAAACGATGCCGCCGAAAACGCCGGCGAAGAAACGCGTCGCCAATGAGACATGGTAATCATGCGACAGCGCCGTGACGAGGTTGACGATGGCAAAACCGCAGATCGCGCTCAACAGCAAGGGGCGGCGCCGCATGCCTTGCGTTAATGCGGTCAGCGGAATGGCGGCGACCAACGCGCCCACCGCATAGGCGGTGATGAATTGTCCCGCCAGGCTTTCAGACACGTTCAAATCGCCCGCGATCGAAGAAAGCACGCCCGCCGGCATGATCTCGGTCAGCAGCGTGATGAAAGCGGCCATTGCCAATGCCAGCAGGCCCCCCAGCGGCAACCGCTCGATGCTCCCGGCAGGCGCAGATATCGTCGTTTGATTCATCAATCACTCCCCATTCAAAGATGTTTCCGCTCATTGCGGATGACGGTTGCATCATGCTGCCCACTCGCTGATAAAAGAAAAATAGGCTAAAGTGAACAACACTCATGACAAAGATGTCATCAATAGAATGGAAGCCTATGGAAAGTCTGGGTTCTCTCGACGTTTTCGTCCGGGTCAGTGAAAGCCGCAGTTTCACGGTGGCCGGGCAGCAGCTGGGGATCTCCGCGTCGGCGGTCAGCAAAACCATCGCCCGGCTGGAGGAGCGGCTCAGCGTGCGTTTGTTCCACCGTTCCACCCGCACGGTCAACCTGACGCCGGAAGGGGCCCTGTTCCTGGAAAGGTGCCGTCGCATTTTGAGTGAGGTGAAAGAGGCGGAAGCCGAACTGTTGCAAACGCGGGGAACGCCTCAGGGCAAGCTGCGCATCAGCCTCCCGTCGCTGGGCACGCTTTTTATGCCAAAACTGGGGGACTTCAAGCGCCGCTATCCTGAGATCGAGCTGGATATTGATTATTCGGATCGGCTGGTTGACGTGATTGAGGAAGGTTTCGATGCCGTTATCCGCAGCGGAACCCCGAGTGACTCACGGCTGGTTGCCCGCCGGCTGGGTACCTGCCGCAAGGTTTTCGTTGGCGCGCCGGGTTATTTCAGCCAAGCGGGTATGCCGCGCAAGCCCGAGGATCTGACAAGCCATGCCCGTTTGCATTATCGCTTTCCCAGCACCGGCAAACTGGATGTCTGGCCGCTGGGGGACAAAACGGAGATGATCCCCGAACGGCCGGCCAGCATGGTGACAAATACCCTCGATCCGCAGGTGTGCTTCGCGGAACAAGGGTTAGGCATCGCTTATTTGCCGGAGATCGCCGTGCGCAGACAGCTGGAACAGGGCAGCCTGGTGACGGTTTTGGATGAGTACCACCGCGAGAACATGGTTTTTCATGTCCTTTGGCCGTCGGGCCGCCACCTGTCAGTCAAAATCAGGCTGTTCGTCGACTTTGTGACGAGCCATCTGTTCCCGCTTTAAACGACATATACCGTCTTAACTGACCGGCATACGCGCCGGATCGGGATACTGGTACTCGAAACCCAGCTCGTTGCAGATGCGGTTGCCGTCCACCAGCCGCTCATCCTGCTCCGCCTCGTCGGCGAACTGCGGCGGCTCCAGATGCAACTGCTCGGCCAGCGCCGGATAAAATTCGCGCTTGGCCGGATGACGCGGCGCGCACAGGTTGTACACGTGGCCGCCCTTCGGCAGCTTCAGCAACAGTTGGATGGCGGCGATGACGTCGTCCTGGTGCACCAGATTTACCCCCTGCGAACCGCCCTTCACGTCGAGCTTGCCCGCCAGGAAGCGGCCGGGGTGACGATCGGCGCCCACCAGCCCCGCCAGGCGCAGAATGTCCACCGAGGTGTTCGGCAATTCATGCAGCCAACGTTCCAGCTCGGCCAACACCCGCCCTGACGGCGAGACCGGCCGCAACGGCGACTCTTCGCGCAGCGTGCCTGCGGTTTCGCCGTACACCGAGGTGGAACTGGTGAAGATCACCCGCGGCACGCCAAAGGCCATCGCGCTGTCCACCAGCATGCGCACCGCATTGAAATAGTTTTCGCTGCCTTCGACGGTGCGGCGAGCGGGCAGTGTCACCACCAACGCATCCACGCGCAGCAGCGACTCCAGATCGTCCGGATCGCACACCAGCTCCGGCATCAGTTCCAGTTGGTAGCATTCGATGCCGCTCATGCGCGCGGCCTCGACGCCGTCCGGCGTGGTTTTGCTACCGACCACGTCATATCCGCGCCCCATCAGCGACAGCGCCAACGGCATGCCCAGCCAACCCAAACCAATAATGGCTACCTTTTTCATCCTCTTCCTCTCCTGAAGATCGCAGCGCCCTACCCCTAAGGCTACGCCACTGCGCACGGCGATACAATCTGCCCGGCTTAAGGTCAGGTAAAGCTGTCTGTGGCTAATAACCTAACCTGTTTCAATAAATTAAATTTATGACGTTAAAAAAGGGTTGCGCGGTGGACAGCGGATAGTTTAGCTTAATTGGCATACGGTTTTTACCGGCTTTTGATTAGAGAAAAACACCATGACACGCGTTCAGTTCAACCACCATCATCACCATCACCCTGACTAGTCTTTCAGGCGATGAGTGCTGGAAGACGGTTTGTTAATCTTCCAGTGGCGCGCAGAACGCAAGAGAGAGCCCTCGGAAGATTTCTTCCGAGGGTTTTTTTTTGGCTCCGGACAGACAGAAAGAATAGTTTTTACAATAAATTCATAAAATTACAGATTAAACAGAGGTTACCATGCTGGACAAGACACGTTTACGGATCGCAATGCAGAAGTCGGGCCGCCTGAGCGATGAATCCCAGGAACTGCTGGCGCGCTGCGGCATCAAGATCAACCTGCAGCAGCAGCGTCTGATCGCCTTCGCCGAGAACATGCCGATCGATATCCTGCGCGTGCGCGACGACGATATTCCGGGCCTGGTGATGGACGGCGTGGTCGATCTCGGCATCATCGGCGAAAACGTGCTGGAAGAAGAGCTGCTCAGCCGCCGCGCCCAGGGCGAAGACCCGCGTTACTTCACGCTGCGCCGCCTCGATTTCGGCGGCTGCCGCCTGTCGCTGGCCACCCCGCTCGACGCCGAATACACCGGCCCGCAAAGCCTGCAGGACGCCCGCATCGCCACCTCTTACCCGCACCTGCTGAAGCAATACCTCGACAAGCAGGGCGTGCGCTTCAAATCTTGCCTGCTGAACGGCTCGGTGGAAGTGGCGCCGCGCGCCGGTCTGGCCGACGCCATCTGCGATCTGGTCTCTACCGGCGCCACGCTGGAGGCCAACGGCCTGCGTGAAGTCGAAGTGATCTACCGCTCCAAGGCTTGCCTGATCCAGCGCGACGGCGAAATGCCGGAAGCCAAACAGCAGCTGATCGATCGCCTGATGACCCGCATTCAGGGCGTGATCCAGGCGCGTGAATCCAAATACATCATGCTGCACGCGCCGAGCGAGAAACTGGACGAGATCGTCGCGCTGTTGCCGGGCGCCGAGCGCCCGACCATTCTGCCGCTGGCCGGCGCGCAGAACCGCGTGGCGATGCACATGGTGAGCAGCGAAACCCTGTTCTGGGAAACCATGGAAAAACTGAAAGCGCTCGGCGCCAGCTCGATTCTGGTGCTGCCGATTGAAAAGATGATGGAGTAACGCCATGTCGACCTTCAACACGCCGATCGATTGGGCGACCAGCAGCGCCGAACGCCAGGCCGAGCTGCTGATGCGCCCGGCCATCGCCGCCTCTGACAGCATCACCCGCACGGTGAGCGAGATCCTCGACAACGTGAAGGCCAACGGCGATCGGGCGCTGCGCGACTATAGCGCCCGTTTCGACAAGGCGGAAGTCTCGGCGCTGCGCGTCAGCGCCGAGCAGATCGCCGCCGCCGCCGCGCGGTTGGGCGACGACATCAAACAGGCGATGGCGGTGGCCGTCGCCAACGTGGAAACCTTCCACAACGCGCAGCGGCTGCCGCCGGTGGACGTCGAAACGCAACCGGGCGTGCGCTGCCAACAGGTGACCCGCCCCATCGACTCGGTCGGCCTGTATATTCCCGGCGGATCGGCGCCGCTGTTCTCCACCGTGCTGATGCTGGCGACGCCGGCACGCATCGCCGGCTGCCGCCGGGTGGTGCTGTGCTCGCCGCCGCCGATCGCCGATGAGATCCTGTATGCGGCGCAGCTGTGCGGCGTGCAGGAAGTGTTTCAGGTCGGGGGCGCGCAGGCGATCGCCGCCCTGGCGTTCGGCACCGAGAGCGTGCCGCGCGTGGCGAAGATCTTCGGGCCGGGCAACGCCTTCGTGACCGAAGCCAAGCGGCAGGTCAGTCAGCGCCTTGATGGCGCGGCCATCGACATGCCGGCCGGCCCTTCTGAGGTGCTGGTGATCGCCGACGCCGGCGCCACTCCGGCGTTCGTCGCTTCCGATCTGCTGTCGCAGGCCGAACACGGCCCGGATTCGCAGGTGATCCTGCTGACGCCGGACGCGGCAATGGCGCTGGCGGTGGCCGAAGCAGTGGAAAGCCAACTGGCCGAGCTGCCACGCGCCGAGACCGCCCGTCAGGCGCTGGCGAGCAGCCGCCTGATCGTAGCGCGCGATCTGGCTGAGTGCGTGGCGATCAGCAACCGCTACGGCCCGGAGCACCTGATTATTCAGACCCGCAATGCGCGCGAACTGGTGGACGGCATCACCAGCGCCGGTTCGGTGTTCCTCGGCGACTGGTCGCCGGAATCCGCCGGCGATTACGCCTCCGGCACCAACCACGTGCTGCCGACCTACGGCTACACCGCCACCTGCTCCAGCCTTGGGCTGGCCGACTTTCAAAAACGCATGACGGTGCAGGAGCTGACGCCGCAGGGCTTCAGCAACCTGGCCGCCACCATAGAAACGCTGGCTGCCGCCGAGCAGCTGATCGCCCATAAGAACGCCGTGACCCTGCGCGTCGCCGCCCTGAAGGAGCAAGCATGAGCATCGAAAAACTGGCGCGCGCCAACGTTCGCGAGCTGACCCCTTATCAATCGGCGCGCCGCCTCGGCGGTAAGGGCGATGTGTGGCTGAACGCCAACGAATACCCGATCGCCCCGGAATTCCAGCTGACCGCGCAAACCTTCAACCGCTATCCGGAGTGCCAGCCGGCGCAGGTGATCGAACGCTACGCCGCCTATGCCGGGGTGAAGAAAGAGCAGGTGCTGGTCAGCCGCGGCGCCGACGAGGGCATTGAGTTGCTGATCCGCGCCTTCTGCGAGCCGGGCAAAGACGCCATTCTGTTCTGCCCGCCGACCTACGGCATGTACGCCGTCAGCGCCGAAACCTTTGGCGTGGAGCGCCGCACCGTGGCCGCCAAAGAGGACTGGCAATTGGATCTGCCGGCCATCTCGGACAGCCTGGACAACGTGAAGTTGATCTACGTCTGCAGCCCGAACAACCCGACCGGCAACCTGATCGATCCGGACGATTTACGCAGCCTGCTGGAGCTGGCCAAAGGTAAGGCGATCGTCGCGGTGGACGAAGCCTATATCGAGTTTTGCCCGCAGGCCTCGGTGGCCGGTTGGTTGAGCGACTACCCGCACCTGGCTATTCTGCGTACGCTGTCAAAGGCCTTTGCGCTGGCCGGCCTGCGCTGCGGCTTTACGCTCGCCAATGAAGATCTGATTGCTCTGCTGCTGAAGGTGATCGCCCCTTACCCGCTCTCGACGCCGGTGGCGGATATCGCCGCGCAGGCGCTGAGCGAAGAAGGTATCCGCACCATGCGCCAGCGCGTCACCGACATCGCAGCCACCCGCAGCTGGCTGCAGCAACAGCTGGAGAGATGCGCCTGCGTCGAGCAGGTTTTCGCCAGCGACAGCAATTACCTGCTGGCTCGCTTCACCGCCTCAAGTAATGTGTTTAAAAGCTTGTGGGATCAGGGCATTATCTTACGAGACCAAAACAAACAGCCCGGGTTGTCCGGCTGCCTGCGCATCACCATAGGCACCCGCGACGAATGTCAACGCGTGGTGGACGCGTTGTCCGCCCTGCCCGGCGCCAACCAGACTCGCCAGGAGCCAATGTGAGCCAAAAAATCCTCTTTATCGATCGTGACGGCACGCTGATCGCCGAGCCACCGGAAGATTTCCAGGTTGACCGCCTGGACAAGCTGGCGCTCGAGCCGGACGTGATCCCTTCCCTGCTGGCGCTGCAACAGGCGGGATATCAGCTGGTGATGATCACCAATCAGGATGGGCTCGGCTCCGCCAGTTTCCCGCAGGAGACCTTCGATCCGCCGCACAACCTGATGATGCAGATCCTCAGCTCCCAGGGCATTCAGTTCGCCGACGTGCTGATTTGCCCGCACCTGCCGGCGGACAACTGCGACTGCCGCAAGCCGAAAACCGCGCTGGTGAAAGGCTACCTTGAACCCGGCGTGCTCGATACCGCGCACAGCTACGTGATCGGCGATCGGCCAACCGATGTGCAGCTGGCGGAAAACATGGGCATCCAGGGGCTGCGTTACCAGCGCGGCGTGCTGGGCTGGAAAGAGATCGTGCGCCAGTTGACCCTGCGTGACCGTCACGCGCGGGTTAATCGCGTGACCAAAGAGACGCAGATCGACGTCAACGTCTGGCTGGATCGCGAAGGCGGCAGCAAGATCAAAACCGGCGTCGGCTTCTTCGATCACATGCTGGATCAGATCGCCACCCACGGCGGCTTCCGCATGGAGATCGACGTCAAAGGCGACCTGTATATCGACGATCACCATACGGTAGAGGACACCGGCCTGGCGTTGGGTGAAGCCCTGAACAAGGCGCTCGGCGACAAGCGCGGCATCGCCCGCTTCGGCTTCGTGCTGCCGATGGACGAATGCCTGGCGCGCTGCGCGCTGGATATCTCCGGCCGCCCGCACCTGGAGTACAAGGCCGAGTTCAACTATCAGCGCGTCGGCGATCTCAGCACCGAAATGGTCGAGCACTTCTTCCGTTCGCTCTCTTACACCATGGGCTGCACGCTGCACCTGAAGACCAAGGGCAAAAACGACCACCACCGGGTCGAGAGCCTGTTCAAAGTGTTTGGCCGCACGCTGCGCCAGGCGATCCGCGTCGAGGGCAATACCCTGCCGAGTTCGAAAGGAGTGCTGTGATGAACGTGGTGATTTTGGATACCGGCTGCGCCAACCTGGCCTCCGTCACCTACGCGGTGCGGCGCCTGGGTTATCAGCCGGAGGTGAGCCGCGATCCGGAGATCGTGCTGCGCGCCGACAAGCTGTTCCTGCCGGGCGTCGGCACTGCGCAGGCGGCGATGGATCAGCTGCGCGAGCGCGATTTGATCGAACTGATCAGGGCCTGCACGCAGCCGGTGCTGGGCATTTGCCTCGGCATGCAGCTGCTGGCGGCCAGCAGCGAAGAGAACGGCGGCGTGACCACGCTCGGCCTCATCGATACGCCGGTCAAGCAGATGACCGACTTCGGCCTGCCGCTGCCGCACATGGGCTGGAACCAGGTGTCCGCGCAGGCGGGCCACCATCTGTTCCGCGGCATCGATGACGGCGCCTACTTCTATTTCGTACACAGCTATGCGATGCCGATATGCCCCAGCACCATCGCCCAGGCGAACTACGGCGAGCCCTTCACCGCCGCCGTGCAAAAAGACAACTTCTTCGGCGTGCAGTTTCATCCAGAACGTTCTGGAGCAGCCGGCGCGCAACTGTTGAAAAACTTTCTGGAGATGTAGGCAGCATGATTATTCCGGCTTTGGATTTGATCGACGGCAACGTGGTGCGTTTGCATCAGGGCGATTACGGCCAGCAGCGCGACTACGGCAACGATCCGCTGCTGCGTCTGCAGGACTATCAACAACAGGGCGCCCAGGTGCTGCACCTGGTCGATTTGACCGGCGCCAAGGATCCGGCGGCGCGCCAGATCCCGCTGCTGCGCAAGCTGCTGGCGGGGGTTGACGTGCCGGTGCAGGTCGGCGGCGGCATCCGCAACGAACAAGACGTCAGCGCCCTGCTGGAGGCTGGCGCCACGCGCGTGGTGATCGGCTCCACCGCGGTGAAACAGCCGCAGTTGGTGCAAAGCTGGTTCGAGCGCTACGGCGCCGACGCGCTGGTGCTGGCGCTGGACGTGCGCATCGACGCGCAGGGCGTGAAGCACGTGGCCATCAGCGGCTGGCAAGAAGACTCCGACGCCACGCTGGAACAGGTGGTGGAACAGTTCCTGCCCTACGGGCTCAAACACGTGCTGTGCACCGATATTTCACGTGACGGCACGCTGGCCGGTTCCAACGTGGCGCTGTATCAGGAGATCAGCCGCCGTTATCCGCAGGTGGCCTTCCAGGCCTCGGGCGGCATCGGCAATCTGGACGACATCGCCCAGCTGCGCGGCAGCGGCGTTGCCGGCGTGATCGTGGGGCGCGCCCTGCTGGAAGGTAAATTTAGCGTTGAGGAGGCGATCGCATGCTGGCAAAACGGATAATCCCGTGCCTGGATGTTAAAGACGGGCAAGTGGTGAAAGGCGTGCAGTTCCGCAACCACGAAATCATCGGCGACATCGTGCCGCTGGCGCAGCGCTATGCGCAAGAAGGTGCGGACGAGCTGGTGTTTTACGATATCACCGCCTCGAGCGATGGCCGGGTGGTGGACAAAAGCTGGGTGTCGCGCGTGGCGGAGGTGATTGATATTCCGTTCTGCGTCGCCGGCGGCATTAAAAGCGCCGAGGACGCCAGCCAGATCCTGTCTTTCGGCGCCGACAAGATTTCGATCAACTCGCCGGCGCTGGCCGATCCTGAGCTGATTAGCCGCCTGGCTGAACGCTTTGGCGTGCAGTGCATCGTGGTGGGCATCGACACCTGGTTCGACAGTGAAACCGGCAAGTATCACGTCAACCAATATACCGGCGACGAGAGCCGCACCCGCATCACACAGTGGGAAACCCTCGACTGGGTGCAGGAAGTGCAGCGCCGCGGCGCCGGTGAGATCGTGCTGAACATGATGAATCAGGACGGCGTGCGCAACGGTTACGACCTGCAGCAGCTGCGTCGGGTGCGCGAGGTCTGCAAAGTGCCGCTGATCGCCTCCGGCGGCGCGGGCACCATGGAGCACTTCCTGGAGGCGTTCCGCGATGCGGACGTCGACGGCGCGCTGGCGGCATCGGTGTTCCACAAACAAATCATCAATATCGGCGAACTGAAAAGGTTCCTGGTTGAACAAGGCGTGGAGATTCGCGTGTGCTGACAGAACAACAGAGAAACCAGCTGGACTGGGAAAAAACCGACGGCCTGATGCCGGCCATCGTGCAGCACGCCGTTTCCGGCGAAGTGCTGATGCTGGGTTACATGACGCCGGAAGCGCTGGCCACCACCGAGCAAAGCGGCAACGTCACCTTCTTCTCGCGCACCAAGCAGCGCCTGTGGACCAAGGGTGAAAGCTCCGGCCACTTCCTTAAGGTGGTCAGCATCACGCCGGACTGCGATAACGATACGCTGCTGATATTGGCCAACCCGATCGGCCCGACCTGCCACCTCGGCAACAGCAGCTGCTTCCACCCGGCCGCCAGCGACTGGACGTTTCTCTATCAGTTGGAACAGCTGTTGGCGGAGCGCAAGCATGCCAGCCCGGACAGCTCATACACCGCCAGCCTGTACGCCAGCGGCACCAAGCGCATCGCGCAGAAGGTCGGGGAGGAAGGCGTGGAAACCGCGCTGGCCGCCACGGTCAACGATCGCGAAGAGCTGACCAACGAAGCTTCGGACCTGATCTATCACCTGCTGGTGCTGCTGCAAGACCAGGATTTGGATCTGAGCGCGGTGATCGGCCGGCTGCGCGAGCGGCATCAGAAAAAAGCATGACGTTAACTCGCACGCAATAAAAAAGCCGCCGGGCGTTAACCTCGGCGGCTTTTTTTATCGCTCAACGAGCCGGCTTATTCCATCCATTCGGTATGGAACACGCCTTCCTTGTCGATGCGTTTATAGGTGTGCGCACCGAAGTAGTCGCGCTGCGCCTGGATCAGGTTCGCCGGCAGCACCGCGGAACGGTAGCTGTCGTAGTAAGCGATCGCAGCGGAGAAGGTTGGCGTAGGGATACCGTTCTGCACGGCGTAGGCCACCACGTCACGCAGCGCCTGCTGGTACTCGTCGGCGATTTGCTTGAAGTATGGCGCCAGCAGCAGGTTGGCGATATCGGCATCCGCCGCGTAAGCGTCGGTGATCTTCTGCAGGAACTGAGCGCGGATGATGCAACCGGCGCGGAAGATCTTGGCGATTTCGCCGTAGTGCAGATCCCAGTTGTTTTCTTTAGACGCGGCTTTCAGCTGAGAGAAGCCCTGCGCGTAGGACACGATTTTGCCCAGATACAGAGCGCGACGCACTTTCTCGATGAACTCGGCTTTGTCGCCGGTGAACGGCGCCACTTTCGGGCCGGTCAGCACTTTAGACGCGGCAACGCGCTGATCTTTCAGCGAGGACAGGTAGCGTGCGAATACCGATTCGGTGATCAGCGACAGCGGTTCGCCCAGATCCAGCGAGCTCTGGCTGGTCCATTTGCCGGTGCCTTTGTTGGCGGCTTCGTCCAGGATCACATCGACCAGGTATTTACCCTCTTCGTCTTTCTTGGTGAAGATGTCTTTGGTGATGTCGATCAGGTAGCTGTTCAGCTCACCCTTGTTCCACTCGGCGAAGGTTTCGGCCAGCTGCTCGTTGCTCAGATTCAGCGCCTGTTTCAGCAGAGAATAGGCTTCGGCAATCAGCTGCATGTCGCCGTATTCGATGCCGTTATGCACCATCTTCACATAGTGGCCGGCGCCGTCTGCGCCAATGTAGGTCACGCAAGGCTCGCCTTCCGCAACCGCAGCGATTTTCTCCAGGATCGGCGCCACCAGCTCGTAAGCTTCTTTCTGGCCGCCAGGCATGATGGAAGGCCCTTTCAGCGCGCCCTCTTCACCGCCGGAAACGCCGGTGCCGATGAAGTTGAAGCCCTGGTCGGACAGTTCGCGGTTACGACGGATGGTGTCCTGATAGTAGGTGTTGCCGCCGTCGATCAAGATGTCGCCCTTGTCCAGGTGCGGAGTCAGCGAGGCAATGGTTTTATCCGTTGCTTCGCCCGCTTTCACCATCAGCAGGATGCGGCGCGGTTTTTCCAGTGATTCGACAAACTCTTCAACGGTGTAATACGGCGCCAGATTCTTGCCCGGGTTCTCAGCGATCACTTCGTCAGTTTTGTCGCCAGAACGGTTGAAAATGGAAACGGTGTAACCACGGCTCTCGATGTTCAGCGCGAGGTTGCGGCCCATTACCGCCATGCCGACAACGCCGATTTGTTGCTTGGACATTTAGGAACTCCTGTCTGAGGATGACCCTGCCGGCAACGTCGGCCAGCAGGTTTTGTGATGTGGCACACATGTTAACTCAGGATTGAGCCGGGTGGGTAGTGATTGGTGCGATAGGTCACATAACTCGTCTAAATTTTCAGTAACCTGCCAGACCATTCAATCGGGCTTATTATGCCTTCCCAGCAGGGATTCGTAGATTTTCGCGTATGCCTCGACCATTTGTTTGGAGGTGAACATCTCTTCGTAGCGTTCATACGCCTTATTACCGAATGTCTCCGCCAACTTGGGGTTCTCCCAAAGCTTATCCATTGCCTTTCTCAATGCCGAAGGATCCGATGGAGGGATCACCAGTCCCGTCTGATCATTGACGTTGATAAAGGTAGTCCCTGTCCCTATTTCACTTGAAATCATGGGTTTTCGGTACATGGCACCTTCCAGTAGCGAAATGCCAAACGCTTCCGAGCGTAAATGTGACGGAAATACAATACCATAGCTCAGCGTCAGTAGTGCCGATTTATCCTCATCCGGCAATGCGCCAAGAAAATGAACGTTTTTCAGTCCCAAGTTCTGAGCCTGCTCACGTAATTCACTTTCGATCGGCCCGGCCCCTACGATCACGATAGGATAGTTTGCACCGATAGCCGCCTCTAGCAGTATATGTAATCCTTTATAATAGCGTAACGTGCCAATAAATAAGAAAAATGGTTGGCCGAGCTGACGCTGCCATTTTTCCAAGCGGCTCGGTTCTGGCACCGGATATGTCTCTTTATCCAGACCTATCGGAATCACAGAGACTTTATTTTTGAACGTTTCCAATACGTCACTGGTGGCCACATAGTTCGGTGATGTTGCTACGATGCAATCTATTTTACGCAAGAACAGGTGCATCAGTGGCTTATATAACCTAAGAAGGTTTTTTTGCCTGATAATATCAGAGTGATAACTAACCACTGTCGGCTTATTCACTCCCGAGAGGAAGTGTACAAGATCCATGTATGGCCATGGGAAATGATAGTGGATGATATCCGCTTGCTCGCTGAGCTCTTTAAATTTCTTTATGACGCGAAATGAAAATGGGTTAGATGCAATGCTGAAATCTTGTCTGACTTTATGAGCTGTATGCTGTGAAATAGTTTCGCAACTATCCTTATCTGCAGGCGTTACGGACAAAACATCCGTCGATATACCCTTCTCTACACCACCTTCAGCGAGTTGGTATATCACTTGCTCAATGCCGCCAAATGAGTCAGGATAATAGGTTTTATAAAAATGGAGTACTTTAATCATTATTAGTCAATTTTTGATAAACGTTTAAAGTTTGGCTAGTGCAATTTTTCCAGGAAAACGTTGCTGCATGTGACAAACCTAATGCAATTGCATCCTTTCTCCACGCTTCATCTGTCAGCCCTCTGATAATAAGCTGCGTTAATAAGCTGACATCCTCAGGAGAGTGAGTTAATGCCGCATCACCTGCGATTTCCGGCAAAGATGAACTGTTGGAACAAATCACCGGAGTTCCCGAGCTCATCGCTTCCAATACCGGAAGCCCAAAGCCTTCATAGTGTGATGGGAAAACAAACAGCCTGGCTGCAGAGTACAATAATGGCAATTCTTCTGCAGCCGCAAATCCCAGATACTTAAGCCATCCCTCACGCTGTCCTCGCTCTATTTCCTGCATAATGTCATCATTGCGCCATCCCTTATAGCCGGAGAGGACTAATGGATAACGGGCACGCAATCCGTCAGGTAGTTTTCTATAAGCATGAATAAGGGAAAGAATATTCTTCCTCGGCTCAATGGTACCAACGAATAAGGTGAAGGCTTTATAGCTTAAATCAAATTTTTTTAAAACTCCAGATACGTGTTCTACCTGACGAGGGTAAAAATCAGGCGAGCTTGCCAGATGAACCGTGTGGATTTTCTCAATTGGATAATCGAAATATTCATGAATCTCTTTACGAATATAGTTCGAGACCGTGATGAGACCATTCGCCCTCGACAATGCTTTCATCATTTCTTTCTTGGTATAACGATTCCTTTTAGGATCGAAACAGTGCTCCCATTTAAAAGGAGAAAGATCATGAAACGTTGCCACTGCAGGGCCGTCAAAAGGAGGGAGGAAATAATTAGGTCCATGAAAAAGGCAACGTTCGTAGCCACGCAGCGCCTTCTTTTTTAGTTGTGGCATAAGCAATCTGTAGGTCTCAATAGCCAATGAATTGCTCTGCACAATTTTTTTCAACCAGTGACTACTATCAGATGTATTTTTTGCCGTAGGTATGTTAGATAAAAAACGGGTACCGGAGAAAAAATTTAGTTCTTCAATTTCGTTGTGGCTTTGCAAGCCTTTTGCCAACTCATAGGTATAACGCCCTATGCCAGTCAACGGGAACTTGATAGGCTCAACGGAAAGAATTATTTTCATCTAAAGTCACATTCCATAGAATATCTATGCTTTCAACATAGTAGATTCAATGCAGTAGTAGAAATCACACCTACTGCATTGAATAAGGCTATAGCTAGAGGAGGTTATTTGAAATGTTTTGCTCTTAACAAGCCCGCACACATGTTTTCTAGCCGTCTGGCAACGGCATGATAATCATGCTGCTCGCACCACGCATCAGCACGTCGTTGCGTTTCAACTGCACTCGAAGAGTTTTTAACAATCTCAGAAATAATATCTGCAATACCTTCAGCAACATCCACTACGGAGGTTCCCTTCAATTTGAAGACAGCGTCACCAAGATCATCAAAAATAGCGAGCGGCGTCACTGCCACAGGTTTATGCGTCGCCATGCCGTAGCGAACGGCACCACTGGCCGATTCGCCGGTATTTTGATACGCGAAAACCAGCAGATCGGCGTCAGAGAGCAGACGTAAGCTTTCTTTATCATCAAGAAAATCGTTATGCATCTCTACCAGATCTTCAACCTTCAAATTAGCCGCAGTCTCTTTAAGCTCACGAACCAAAGCGGTGGATTCACTGACGGGGTATTCCGCATTGACCAACCTTAGTCGAATAGGGTTCCCCGCTTTTTTCAAATAGGCCACGGCTTCGATAAGTTCCTTCAACCCTTTATGCGGCAGGCAAAAACCATAGCTGGCAACCAAAGGCGGCAGATTGCGATGAGCAGTCGATGCCAGAGCGGGATAGTTAATCACGCCATGTGGGAACAGAGTTACATTATTGACTAATCCAAGCAACTTCAGGCGGTTGATATCAGCAATAGAATGAACCAGCAAACGGTCACACATTTTCAACGCGTCAGTCATTTCTGATAAACGGAAATTCCAATACGGCTCTTTTTCGATCGGATCAACCGTCGAATGCATGGCCATAACGATAACCCGTCCCGCCTGGTGATGCCTTTTGATAAAGGCCGATAACTCGCGGTGGTTAAAGAATCCATAGTTAAACTGGATGACCAAGGTGTTCAGATTCAGGGTTTCAATTTGAGTATCTAAAGCATCAAGGTAATTGTCTTCTTTTCCAACAACCCAACTCCTCAGAACGTTACCTTCGTCCGCGTGTACCAGATCATTTGCTGTCGGTGCAAAAATCACAATTTGGTCGCTGGGCATGTCAGCTACCAAATGTTGGGAATAGGTGGCGATGCCGCATTTGGTATTCCACGTCGAGAGCCAGCCAATGCGGGGTTCCACTTGAGCGACGTCAAAATGCTTACGCAATTCGCCTACCGCAGCCTTTGATCGCTGCGCAACCGAGCTCCAGGTAAACTGACTAAGTATCAGTTCACGCCCTTTTGCTGCCATTGCCGATAGTTGCTTTTTGTCAGTCGCCGCCGCCTGCGCCATCGCCTCGGCCAGTTTATCAATATCGGCATGCACCCATGATGAAGAAAACAGGCCAAAATGGGTCTTCGCGCGTTCAAAACGATAATCAACCAGCCATGAATTTTCCTGCGTGCAAAAATCAAGCTGCCCGCTCCAACCAGTGGTGATAGCGGGTAAACCGCTCAACATCGCCTCCGCAATCGGCAAACCAAATCCTTCAGCACAGCTTGCCGCCACCAAGACATCACACTGTTCATAGAGCGCTTTCAGCTCTTGTTCCGGCATATCTTGTTCGATAATAATGACATGGGGATAATTGACGTGCCGCTTCTGAGCTTGCGTTAGCCATGCCTGAATTTCATTGTGCGGGTTAGGGAAAGTTTTGATGACCAGGGAAACATCATCCTCTCCGGTAAAAGCGGCGCCATAGGCCGCCAGCATCGCCTGAACCCCCTTCCGCGGGAAGCACGAAGAAACATGCAGGAATTTGAATGCCTTGGCGTTCAGTTGCGGAGGATTGGCTGACTGAATCCGCTCCCAGTGCTCGCAACCATTCCCGACATTAAAAACGGGAACTTTAGTACCATTATCAATCAATACTTTGCGCACATGTTCTGAAGTGCAAAGGATCGCATCCAATTCACGGTTGAAATTATTGATCCAACCTTGTGGAAAGCCACTTTCTTCCCATGCATAGCAATGCAAAAGCTTCACATCCGCAGCCATGTTGCTGACACGTGGCGGATAGATATTGCGGCTCAATACATTAACCTGCTGCTCACTCCGCTGCTGCAAACGCGAATGGAATGCCTTCAAATCCGCATTACTTTCATCACTCAGGAAGGTTTCATTTGGAGCAAAGTCGCCAGGCCCTTCCGTTGAATGCAGCAGAACGTCAACATTGTCGCGACTGAGTGCTCGCGCGAATTCTCGATTTACCAAAGCCAGGCTATAGGAGCTGTCAAAAGGTCCTTCAACGCGCCAAGAGAGAGACTCTAGCGCAATGCCTTGCAACTCGAGTCTTTTGGCATTTCTATCCATCGCCTCAGCGGTTGACCGCAGATCGTTATCCGAAGGCTCTTCACGACATTTGATCGAGGAAACGGCGGAGATCAATTGCGATGACGTTACCGATTCAAACTCCACATCTCCGGCCTCAGCAACTAACCGCTCAAAACGAGACAAGGCGATAGTTCCCGCCTTATCCCACGAAAACTTGGCGGATTGCTCCAAAGCGTGTTTCTTTAATTGAGCGAGGAAAACGTCATCGCTTAAAGCCTGTTGAAGCTTGTCTCTTATTGACTCAACAGAATAGGGATCAAACAGCGCATCGGCATAACCGATCACTTCCGGGATACTGGTGACGTTAGAACCGATTGTCGCCGCACCGCACGTCATGGCCTCCAGAATCGGTAATCCAAAGCCTTCATGCAACGAAGCAAAGACAAACAACTTGGCCAACTGATAAAACACGACCAGATCCTGTTCCGATACATATCCAGTCAGAACCATCTCGTCATCACGCAGTTGTTGATTACGCGCGATGGAATGCAGATAACTGCGATCGCTGTCCGATAGCTTACTAACGATAACCAGTTGATTTTTTTCACGTAATTCAGGCGTTAATTTGCTGTAAGCCTCAATCAACCTCTTGAAGTTTTTACGGGAGTCAAAACCGCCAGGAGCATAAAGTACGACATCACGGGTAATGCCATATTTCTCTTTTAATTCAGAAAAATTATTAGCGGAAATCTCGCTGATATCAAAATGTTCTTCGGTCGCCGCCGAAATCGTGCATACTTTGCTTTCGGGAATATCCAACCACTCAATCACCTCCGAAGAAGTATAGTCCGAGTTGGTCAGCAGCAGATCCGCGTTCTTCAACCAATTGATTTTCTTTAAATAATAATCTTTATAAACGTCATCTTGCAGGTAAACATCCGCTTGTACCAAAGGGATTAGATCGTGATGCAACACCGCCACTTTAGTTTTTGGCGTTAATTTAGCGATCGACGTCACCGCATTATCTACATGCCCTTCGAACAAACTGGTTATAAAAACGACATCAGGTTTAAGATTATGTAAGAAGGCTTCACGCACATATTCTGCACACTCACTGCGCCAAGCATTGTTTCTATCCATCGCTCTGACAGGGCCAGGCGCATACCAGATAACGATATTTTCGGCCGGCACTAAGCGAGCAAATTGCGCTTTAAGTTCAGCGATGGTTTCGGGAAACAGCGCAGACAAAGCAATAAAAATTTCGTGTTGACTGTTATTACGGATGATTGCCTTTGCAATCGAAAGAGTATAACGGCCAATACCCCGAAAACGGCTTTCCGTTTGTGCTCCTTGCAGGTCAATAACAATACGCATTATGAATCCCCGTGTTTCTTATTATTTATTCTCTTTAGCTGCTCATATATATCGATAGCTCTGCTCGTCATATTTTCCTTATACACAACATGACGTTCATTCGCCATAAGATCGGCGTGATAGTCAGGCGCGGAAATTAAAACCCGTCTGAAAACAGATTGCAGAAATCGGTAAGCACCCAGCTTTCTAGCGCTGGAAAGAATGAATGCTTTGAATTTAGGATGTTCATGGAATAAAGCCAGAGCCGTATTTATTCCCTTTCTCAAAACCTTTTTGACTGCTTTGCGAGCTCGAGTTTTAACGCCTTGCTCACGCACCGCTTTAAATTGATATGAAACCCAACGCAATGGGGAGGTCACACGCCAGGAATTGCTGGTATGCGCATCAAAAAGCTGTTGTTGCAGACTCTGATTGTTAGCATGCACGTCAATGAGCTGCTGCTGTAGGCTTTGATTATTAGCATGTACAGCCATCAGCTCTTGATGTGACTTGTCCAATTGGTGCTGAAAACGCTCCAATTGGTTACTCACTTCGTGGAACTTCACTGTCTG
>NZ_JBJNOA010000007.1:0-303492 GCF_052166845.1 Serratia sp. CY71090
TGGTGATTTCCTTCTTACTTGTGGTGAGTAAGCTGGAATATTCCGGCATGGGTTTCCTTCAGGCTAGAGCCTCACAGGTTCAATCACCACCTCCTTAGGAGGTGGTTTAAGGCTTACAACAAAAGGGGCTCAGCCATGCTGAGCCCCTGTCAGGCGGATTAGATCTCGACCTGCGTGCCGAGTTCGATGACCCGGTTCGGCGGGATTTCGAACTGATCCGGCGCGCGCAGGGCATTGCGGCTCAGGGCGACGAACAGTTTGCCACGCAGGTAGAGGTACCACGGCCGCTTGGTGAGGATCAGCGATTCATGGGACATGAAGAACGACGTCTCCGACATGCGGCACGGCAACCCTTCCAGCCCGCAGCGGTGGAACACCTCCTCGACGTTCGGCGTTTCGCGCCAGCCGTAGCTGGCCACCACCCGCCAGAAGGTCGGCGACAGCTGCTCGATGGTCACCCGGCGCACGTTGTGCACGTAAGGCGCATCCTCGGTGCGCAGCGTCAGCAGCACCACACGCTCGTGCAGCACCTTGTTGTGCTTCAGGTTGTGCAACAGCGCAAAAGGAATGACGTTGGTGGCGCGCGACAAGAACACCGCCGTACCCGGCACCCGCACCGGCGGCGATTTCTCCAGCGAGGCGATCATAGCCTCCAGCGAGTTGCCGTGTTCATGCAGGCGGCGCAGCAGGCGGAAGCGCTCGCTCTTCCAGGTGGTCATAATGATGAACATCACCAGCGCCAACGTCAGCGGCAGCCAGCCGCCAGAGAACAGCTTCAGGGCGTTGGCGGAGAACATCGGCACGTCGATGATCAGCAAGATGGTCACGATGCCGATCGCCAGGAAGCGATTCCAGTGCCAATTATTGATCGCCACCGAGGTGACCAGAATGCTGGTCAGCACCATAGTGCCGGTGACCGCGATGCCGTACGCCGCCGCCAGGTTGCTGGAGTGCTCGAAACCGATGATCACCAGCACCACCGAGATGTACAGCGTCCAGTTGATCACCGGAATGTAGATCTGGCCGGATTCCATTTCCGAGGTGTGAATGATGCGCATCGGCGACAGATAGCCCAGGCGCACCGCCTGGCGAGTCAGCGAGAAGACGCCGGAAATCACCGCCTGCGAAGCGATCACCGTCGCCAGGGTCGCCAGAATCAGCAGCGGGATCAGCGCCCAATCGGGCGCCAGCAGGAAGAACGGGTTTTTGATCGCCTCCGGATTTTTCAGCAGCAGCGCCCCCTGGCCGAAGTAGTTGAGCACCAGCGAAGGCAGCACCACGGTGAACCAGGCCAGACGGATCGGGAACTTGCCGAAGTGCCCCATATCGGCATACAGCGCCTCGACGCCGGTGATCGACAACACCACGGCCCCCAGGGCGAAGAACGACACCTTCTTATATTCCATGAAGAAGTTGAGCGCCCATTTGGGATTCAGCGCCTGCAGCACTTCCGGGTTTGAAATGATGCTGCGCGCGCCCAGTACCGCCAACACGATGAACCACAGCAGCATCACCGGGGCGAACAGCTTGCCGACGCTGCCGGTGCCGTGCTTTTGGATAACGAACAGCAGCGTCAACACCAGAATGGAGAGCGGCACGATATAGGCGTCAAGCGCAGGCGCGGCGATTTCCAACCCCTCTATCGCCGACATCACCGATATCGCCGGGGTGATCACCACCTCGCCATAGAAGAAGCTGCCGCCGATCAGGCCCAGTATCACCAGCACCGCAGTAGTGCGCGCCGAGGTATTGCGCCCGGCCAGCGACATCAGCGTCAGAATACCGCCCTCGCCGGCGTTGTCCGCGCGCATCACGTAGGTGAGATATTTGAGGGAAACGATCACGATCAGCATCCAGAAAATCAGCGACAGGAAGCCGAAAACCACGTCTGGACGAACATCGAAGCCGTAATGGCCGGAGAAACACTCTCTCAGCGTATAGAGAGGGCTGGTGCCGATATCACCGTAGACCACGCCGATGGCAGCCAGGGTTACCGCCGATAAGGACTGCTTATGCTCTGCGCTCATAATTCGTTTCTTTATCAGAACATCCGTTAGCGATGCATCCGCATCAGGCAAAATACGGGCTCAAAGATCCGTCACGCCCACCAGAAAGCCGCACAGTATGCACCATTTATACCGCTTGCCTACCCTTATATCAGAGCCGAAAAATAAACAAAATGTGAACCGAATATCCGGCTTAACGTAGAAAAATATTACTAATCAACGGGCTATACCACTAAAAATAATGGTGGTTTATCATCGGATTATCGACCAAGATTGGCTAACTCTCGGACAATGCGACAATTATATGACGCCATCATCCCTTCTGGCAGAACGAATTTCCCGCCTCAGCAGCGCGCTGGAGAGCGGCCTTTATGAGCGGCAAGAGGCGATCCGCCTGTGCCTGCTGGCGGCGCTGAGCGGCGAAAGCGTATTCCTGCTCGGCCCGCCCGGCATCGCCAAGAGCCTGATCGCGCGCCGGCTGAAGTTTGCCTTCCGCAACGCCCGCTCCTTTGAATACCTGATGACGCGTTTTTCCACGCCGGAAGAGGTCTTCGGCCCGCTCTCTATCCAGGCGCTGAAAGATGAGGGGCGCTATCAGCGTCTGACCGCCGGCTATCTGCCGGAAGCGGAGATCGTGTTTCTGGACGAGATCTGGAAGGCCGGCCCGGCGATCCTCAACACCCTGCTGACGGCGATCAACGAACGCCGCTTTCGCAACGGCAACAGCGAAGAACCGATCCCGCTGCGCCTGCTGGTCACCGCCTCCAACGAACTGCCCGAAGCGGACAACAGCCTCGAAGCCTTATATGACCGCATGCTGATCCGCCTGTGGCTGGACAAGGTGCAGGATAAACAGAATTTCCGCTCGCTGCTGGTCAACCGCCAGAGCGAAAGCCAAAACCCGGTGCCGGCGGCGCTGAGCATCAGCGACGAAGAGTTTCTGCAGTGGCAACCGCAGATCGACAAAGTCGCGCTGCCGGAAACCTGTTTTGAGCTGATTTTCCAGCTGCGCCAGCGGCTGGACGCGCTGGAGCAGGCGCCATACGTCTCCGATCGGCGCTGGAAAAAAGCCCTGCGCCTGCTGCAAGCCTGCGCCTTCTTCAGCGGGCGCGACGCCATCGCTCCGCTCGATCTGATGCTGTTGAAAGACTGCCTGTGGCACGATCTCACCTCGCTGAAACTGCTGCAACAGCAGATCGACCAATTGCTGACCGAGTCGGCCTATCAGCAGCAGTCGATGCTGATCCAGTTGCAACAGATCCACACCCGCTGGCTGCAGGACCAGCAGCAACAAAGCGACCGGCAGGCCATCAGCCTGGTGAAAAAAGGCGGCATGTTCAGCCGTAAACCGCAATACGCGCCGGCCACGCCATTCGCCGGCGGCACCCTCACCCTGCTGTTGCAAAAGCCGCTGCAGCTGCATGACATTCAGGTCAACCACCTGAGCATCGAGAGCAGCGCGCTGGACAATTGGCTGCAAAAAGGCGGCGACGTGCGCGCCAAGCTGAACGGTATCGGCTTTGCGCAGCCGATCGACCTGGAAGTGGATGACCAACTGCACCTCACGGTGTTGGACGTCAGCCGCCAGCCGTCATTGCTGGCGCTGCCGGGCAAACAGGCCACCGCCACGCCGCAGGCGCTGCTGGATGAAATGGACGCATTGGCCCAGCGCCTGGCGGAGCAACGCCGCGCCTTCAGCCAACATCAGCCTTGTCTGTTCACCCCCGCCGCCGGCCTGGCCAAGATCGAAGCCAGTCTGCTGCAGGTCGCGGAACAGGTTAAACAGCAACTGCAGCAAATGCGCGGCCAGTAACCATGCTCAGTCTGGAGACGCTCGATCTGCTGCTGGCGATCACCGAAGGCGAGATGATCGAAGAGATGATCGTCGGCATGCTGGCGGCGCCGCAGCTGTCGGTATTCTTTAAAAAGTTTCCGGCCCTTCGCCGGGCGCTGGATCGCGATCTGCCGCGCTGGAAGCTGCAGCTTAAGGAACGCCTGCAGGAGGCGATGGTGCCGCCGGCGCTGGCGCAGGAATTCTATCGCTACCAGCAGTGCCAGCTGGAGAACAACACCCAGTTCTATCACAACCTCAACGACACCATGGAGCTGCTGCGCCAGCTGGCCTCACCGTTTTATGAACAGGCGCGCGCGCTGGTGGACGCCGCCGATCTGCCCAATCATCCGCTGGACGACAGCTTTCAAACGCTGTTTCTGCAGCGCTGGCGCATCAGCCTGACGCTGCAGGCCACCATGCTGCACCACCAACTGCTGGAACAAGAGCGCGAGCAGCTGATGGCGGAACTGCAGGAGCGGTTGGCGCTGAGCGGCGCGCTGGAACCTCTGCTGTCGGAAAACGACACCGCCGCCGGCAGGCTGTGGGACATGAGCAAAGGCCAGCTGCAGCGTGGCGATTATCAGCGGCTGGTGGAGTACGGCAACTTTTTGCAGCAGCAGCCGGAGCTGAAAAAACTGGCGCAACAGCTGGGCCGCAGCTATCAGGCCAAGGCGGTGCAGCAACAGGACGCGCAGCCGGAGCCGTTCAGGGTCATGGTGCAGGTGCCGGCCACGCTGCCGGAAGAAGTGAGCGGCATTCATCAAAGCGACGACATTCTGCGCCTGCTGCCGCCGGAGCTGGCGACGCTGGGGATTGAAGAGCTGGAATTCGAGTTTTATCGTCGCCTGTTGGAAAAGCGGCTGCTGAGCTACCGTCTGCAGGGCGACGTCTGGCAGGAACAGATCCTGATCCGCCAGGTCACTCACCAGCAGCAGGATCAACAGCCGCGCGGGCCGTTTATCGTCTGCGTGGACACCTCCGGATCGATGGGCGGTTTCAACGAACAGTGCGCCAAGGCGTTCTGTCTGGCGCTGCTGCGCATTGCGCTGGCGGACAACCGCCGATGCTATATCATGCTGTTCGCCAACCAGATCGTGCATTACGAACTCACCGCCGCCAGCGGCATCGAGCAGGCAGTGCGCTTTCTCGGCCAGCAGTTTCGTGGCGGCACCGATCTGGCGGCCTGCCTGAACGCCACCGTCACCAAAATGGCGGAGAGCGGCTGGTTCGACGCCGATGCGGTGATCATTTCCGATTTTATTGCCCAGCGGTTGCCGGAGGAGGTAATAAAGAAGGTGAAACAGCAGCAACAAAGCCACCAGCAACGTTTCCACGCGGTGGCGATGTCCGCCTACGGCAAACCCGGCATCATGCGCATCTTCGATCATATCTGGCGCTTTGATACCGGGCTGAAAAGCCGTTTGATGCGCCGCTGGCGGCGCTAGGCGAGATTAGAGCAGGCCTTCGACCGCGCCGCGCACTTCCGGCGACCACACGCCGCATTGCACCTGGCCGATATGCGACAGTTGCAGCAACAACATCACCAGACGCGACTGACCGATGCCGCCGCCGATGGTCTGCGGCATATCGCCGCGCAGCAACGACTGGTGCCATTCCAACGCCATGCGCTCTTCATCGCCGGTCAGCGCCAGCTGATGTTTCAGCGCGGCGGCGTCAACGCGGATCCCCATGGAGGACAGCTCGAAAGCGTCCTGCAGCACCGGGTTCCACACCACGATATCACCGTTCAGGCCCGCCAGGCCATCCGCCGTCGGCGTGGTCCAGTCATCATAGTCCGGCGCCCGCACATCGTGCGATTTACCGTGTGACAGCTTGTCGCCGATGCCAATCAGGAACACTGCGCCCAATTCTTTGGCGATCGCCCGCTCACGCCCCTTGGCGTCCAGATCAGGGTAGCGCTGCAGCAGGGTTTCGCTGTGCACGAAGTGGATCTGTTCCGGCAGGAACGGGGTCAGGCCATGCTCGCGGCTGACTTCCGCCTCCGTCGCCTTGATCGCAGCGTAAATGCTGCGCACGGTGTTTTTCAGGTAGTCCAGGCTGCGCTCACCGTCGCCCATCACCCGCTCCCAGTCCCACTGATCGACGTACACCGAGTGGATAGGCGTCAGGCGGTCTTCATCCGGGCGCAGCGCCTTCATATGGGTATACAGGCCTTCGCCGGCGCCGAAATCGTAGCTGCCCAGGGTTTTGCGTTTCCATTTCGCCAGCGAATGCACCACTTCGAAGGTGGCGTCCGGCAAGGTTTTGACTTTGACCTGCACCGCTTTCTCGCTGCCGGAAAGGTTATCCTGCGTGCCGTCGCCCAGGCGGCTAAGGATCGGGGCTTGCACTTCGATCAGACCGAGCTGTTGCTCCAGCTGGCGGGAGAAGAAGGATTTGACCTGGCTGATTTGTTGTTGTTTTTGGATAAACTGTTTTTTCATTGCCGTATCTCTTGTAAACCTGTCTCTGTTGCCATCGATTAAGCAACAAAACGACACGACAATTCAATATCCATCAATCAATATTGCCTTTTCACTTTTAATCGTTCATTTTTACCCGGACAGAATTCAACAATCGTTAATTAATGGGGGATTAAATGGCGGAAATTTATCAGATCGATAATCTCGATCGCGGCATTCTCAACGCCCTGATGGACAATGCGCGCACACCGTACGCCGAACTGGCGAAAAACTTCGCCGTCAGCCCCGGCACCATTCATGTGCGGGTGGAGAAGATGAAGCAGGCCGGGATCATCACCGGCGCGCGCATCGACGTCAGCCCCAAACAGCTGGGCTACGACGTGTGCTGCTTTATTGGCATCATATTAAAGAGCGCCAAGGATTACCCTTCAGCGCTGAAGAAGCTGGAAAGCCTGGAAGAAGTGGTGGAAGCCTATTACACCACCGGCCACTACAGCGTCTTTATTAAGGTAATGTGCCGATCGATCGACGCGTTGCAACAGGTACTTATCAACAAGATCCAGACCATCGACGAGATCCAGTCCACCGAAACGCTGATCTCACTGCAGAACCCCATTATGCGCACCATCGTGCCGTAACCCGCCAAATTGCATACCCACATTATCCACAGGTAGATCCCAGCCGATTCACAGCGTACAATGCAGCCACTTTGAGTGAGAAGGTTGGGATCGTTGGTTCATGGCAGACATTACTCTGATCAGTGGCAGTACGCTTGGCAGCGCCGAATACGTGGCTGAACATTTGGCTGAAAAGCTGGAAGACGCGGGTTTCTCTACCGAGATGCTGCACGGCCCTGAACTGGATGAACTGCCGTTGACCGGCCGCTGGCTGGTGGTCTCTTCCACGCACGGCGCCGGCGAACTACCAGATAACCTTCAACCGCTGTTGGAACAGATCGCTGAGCAGCAGCCGGATCTTTCCGAGGTACAGTTCGGCGCCGTCGGTTTGGGCAGTTCGGAATACGACACCTTCTGCGGCGCAATCAAACAGATCGACGATCTGTTGATCGCCAGAGGCGCTAAAAGGATCGGCGATCGTCTCGAGATCGACGTGACCGAGCATGAAATTCCCGAGGATCCGGCCGAGGAATGGGTAAAAAACTGGATTAATTTACTCTAATTCGTCTAAAGATCGTGCGAACGATTGTGGATAACTATACTTAAAAGTAGGGTAAAAGCCGTAGTTATCCCAATAACAACCGTAGTGCGCTTTTTGTCCTGTGCATAACAAGCCTTTTAGATCCCAGCTTATCTGCATCGGGATCACCGATCATTCACAGCAAACGATCCTCCTTAATCTGCTGATCTTCATCGTGAATAGTCACTTATCCACAGAGGATCGCGATCCTAATAAGAGATCTAATAAAGAGATCTTTAAATAAAAAAGATCTTCTTTTAATTACCGACGATCCTGACCACTTGGTCGATCGTCTAAACTTGAGTAGAATCCCCGACCCCAGGGCAAATACGATCGTTCGCAATACGGCGAGGTGCAGTTCCATGTTTTATCCAGATCAATTTGACGTCATCATCATCGGTGGTGGCCATGCAGGTACCGAGGCCGCCATGGCCGCGGCGCGCATGGGACGTCAGACTTTATTATTGACACACAATATCGATACGCTGGGACAGATGTCCTGTAATCCGGCGATTGGCGGTATTGGTAAAGGGCATCTGGTTAAGGAAATTGATGCGCTCGGCGGCCTGATGGCAACGGCGATCGACCATGCCGGCATCCAGTTTAGGATACTAAACGCCAGCAAAGGCCCTGCCGTTCGCGCCACTCGCGCTCAGGCGGATCGCGTCCTGTATCGGCAGGCGATCCGTACCGCGTTGGAGAACCAGCCTAACCTGATGATCTTCCAACAACCGGTTGAGGATCTGATCGTCGAAAACGATCGCGTCGTGGGTGCCGTCACCCAAATGGGCCTGAAATTCCGCGCCAAGGCGGTGGTATTGACCGTAGGCACCTTCCTGGACGGCAAGATCCATATCGGCCTGGAGAATTACAGCGGCGGCCGCGCCGGGGATCCTCCTTCGATCTCGCTGTCGCAGCGTTTGCGTGAACTGCCGCTGCGCGTTAACCGCTTGAAAACCGGTACACCGCCGCGCATCGACGCCCGCACTATCGATTTCAGCGTACTGGCACCGCAACACGGCGATACGCCGGTGCCGGTATTCTCGTTCCTGGGCGATGCCAGCCAGCACCCGGAACAAATGGCGTGCTACATCACCCACACCAATGAAAAAACGCATGACGTGATCCGCAATAACCTCGATCGCAGCCCGATGTATGCCGGGATCATCGAAGGGATCGGCCCACGTTACTGTCCGTCGATCGAAGACAAGGTCATGCGTTTTGCCGATCGCAACGCGCACCAGATCTTCCTTGAGCCGGAAGGCCTGACCAGCAACGAGATTTACCCTAACGGGATCTCCACCAGCCTGCCGTTCGACGTGCAGATGCAAATCGTCCGTTCAATGGAAGGGATGCAGAACGCGCGTATTATTCGCCCTGGTTATGCCATCGAGTACGATTTCTTCGATCCGCGCGATCTGAAACCGACGCTGGAAAGCAAATTTATTCAGGGCCTGTTCTTCGCCGGCCAGATCAACGGCACCACCGGCTATGAAGAAGCCGCCGCACAGGGGCTGCTGGCCGGTCTGAACGCCGGGCGTTTCGCCGATGAACAAGAGGGCTGGGCGCCACGTCGCGATCAGGCCTACCTCGGCGTGCTGGTGGACGATCTCAGCACCCTTGGTACCAAAGAGCCGTACCGCATGTTTACCTCACGCGCCGAGTATCGTCTGATGCTGCGCGAAGACAACGCCGATCTCCGCCTGACGGAAAAAGGCCGTGAACTCGGCCTGGTGGACGACGTGCGTTGGGCGCGCTACAGCGAGAAGCTGGAGCGAATCGAACGCGAACGTCAGCGCCTGCGCGACATCTGGATGCACCCGCATGCCGAGAACGTCGAACAGGTCAATGCGTTGCTGAAAGCGCCGCTGTCGCGTGAAGCGAACGGCGAAGAACTGCTGCGCCGCCCGGAGATGGATTACGCGCAGTTAACCGGCACCGACGCCTTCGCGCCGCCGCTGGACGACGTACAAGCCGCCGAGCAGGTCGAGATCCAGGTCAAATACGAAGGCTATATCGCTCGCCAGCAGGAAGAGATCGAAAAACAGCAGCGCAACGAGAACACCGTGCTGCCGCTGGATCTTGACTACCGTCAGGTTTCGGGACTGTCGAACGAAGTGATCGCCAAGCTGAACGATCACAAACCGAACTCCATCGGCCAGGCTTCGCGCATCTCCGGCATTACACCGGCGGCGATCTCGATTTTGCTGATCTGGCTGAAAAAGCAGGGACTGCTGCGCCGCAGCGCATAAATCCCGCTTCCAGGCGGCCGTTTGCTCAACCCGTAGCCAAACGGCCGCTGACATCACTTGCGCCCTGAATTATCATAGTCGCCTCATTGCGCCAGCTAACCATCCGCTGGTCGTTCAGCGCCTGCCAGAGGATCCGTTGTGCAAAAAAAATTAGACTCGCTGCTCGCGGCAGCAGGCATTGAGCTGCCCGATCAGCAGAAACAGCAGCTGCTGGGCTATGTCGGCATGCTGGATAAGTGGAACAAGGCTTATAACCTCACGTCGGTGCGCGATCCGCAGCAAATGCTGGTGCGCCACATCCTCGACAGTATTGTGGTCAATCCGCATCTGCAGGGCTCGCGTTTTATCGATGTCGGCACCGGCCCCGGCTTGCCGGGCATTCCGCTGGCGATTGTGCGCCCGGACGCGCATTTCACGCTGCTCGACAGCCTGGGCAAGCGCGTGCGTTTCCTGCGCCAGGTGCAGCATGAGCTGGGCCTGAACAATATCGAGCCGGTGCAGAGCCGCGTCGAAGCGTTTCCGGCCGAGCCACCGTTCGATGGCGTGATCAGCCGGGCATTCGCTTCGCTGCAGGATATGCTGTCCTGGTGCCATCACCTGCCGGCGAAAGGGCAGGGGCGTTTTTACGCGTTGAAAGGCGTGCGCCCGGATGAAGAACTGACGCCGCTGCCGGCTGGCGTTAGCCTGGAGTCCATCGTGCGGCTGCAGGTGCCTGAACTGGAAGGCGAACGTCATCTGGTGATTCTTAAGGCAAACTGAGTTTGCTTTTGATCAAACAAGCGTGAATTAAAGGTCGTACCCAGCAGAAAGATAAGCAGGCTAATTAGTTGGTCGCTTTTTTTAGTTAATTTACTTTTTATTAACACAAAAAACGCGGCTAATTAGCGACAATAGAGTAATTGCATTTAGAAATAGTCACGTTAGCAATCATGTGCGAAAGATTGGCGTTTGCTGCTAATGTTAATTGGCTGTTGGAATATTGCCCCGCTGCTTGTCAATAAAAGGTTTTCATCGGGTATACGGATTGTTTTTGAACAGTTAACTAGTAATGTTTTGATTTATATAATTTTTTGATCGCTCAAATTGCTAAAGACGGTTTGGTTGACCATCGGCTATAAATCAGGAAGGGACATTACTGTGATCGGCTTCGCGTTTCTAAACGCAACGCTGGAATAATCAGACAATTAAATGCGCCCTATTATTCCGACCGTTTTCTTGTGAAAATAGGCTGGAATAGGGAAATTTAAATAATTGTTCACCTTTTCGCTACTTATCGATTGAATTCGTTGGTATGCCCCGTATAATTTGCTCGTTTTTTGCTGCTTGACTCAGGACAGCAAAAACAGTTGTATACGTCACTCAGCATACCCCCTCTGGGGTACGGAGAGAACAAACGTCATGTCTGTGTCCCTTTACAGCGGGAAAGTCGCACGCAAACTGCTGTTTTTGCAGTTAATGACTTTTGTTCTGATCAGCGTTGCTTTCTGGCTGAAAAGCCCGGAATGGAGCGCTTCGGCGTTGGCAGGCGGTCTCGCCGCCTGGTTGCCGAGTGCAATGTTTATGCTGTTTGCCTTGCGCCATCAGGCGCAAACGCCGGCGCCCGGTAGGGTTGCCTGGTCGTTCGCCATCGGCGAGGGGCTAAAGGTCGTGATCACCATCGTTTTGCTGATCGTGGCGCTGGGGGTGTTCAAGGCGGAGTTTATACCGCTTGGCCTGACCTATTTAGCGGTGTTAGTGGTGCAGATAGTGGCACCGGCCGTGATTAACAGTTACCGAACTTAACTAAATAAGGGTAAGAGGCATCATGTCTGCAGGAGAAGTCTTGACTCCACAGGAGTATATCGGTCACCACCTGACGCAGCTTCAGGTCGGGACTGGGTTCTGGTCGATCAACATCGACTCGATGTTTTTCTCCGTCGTCCTCGGGGCGCTTTTCCTGGTGATCTTCCGCAAAGTGGCTAAAAACGCCACCAGCGGCGTGCCGGGTAAACTGCAAACCGCCGTGGAGCTGGTGGTCGGTTTCGTCGACAGCAGCGTGCGCGACATGTACCACGGCAAGAGCAAGGTGATTGCGCCGCTGGCGCTGACCGTGTTCGTCTGGGTGTTCCTGATGAACCTGATGGACCTGCTGCCCATCGACTTCCTGCCTTACGTTGGCGAACACATCCTCGGCCTGCCTGCGCTGCGCGTGGTGCCTACCGCCGATGTGAACGTCACGCTGTCGATGGCGCTGGGCGTGTTTATCCTGATTCTGTTCTATAGCATCAAAATGAAAGGCGTTGGCGGGTTTGTTAAAGAGTTGACCATGCAGCCGTTCAACCACCCTGTATTCATTCCTATCAACCTGATTCTTGAAGGTGTCAGCCTGCTGTCCAAACCTGTTTCACTGGGTCTGCGACTGTTCGGCAACATGTATGCGGGTGAGTTGATCTTCATCCTGATTGCCGGCCTGTTGCCGTGGTGGTCACAGTGGGTCCTGAGCTTGCCTTGGGCTATCTTCCACATCCTGATCATTACGCTTCAAGCCTTTATTTTCATGGTTCTGACGATCGTCTATCTGTCGATGGCGTCTGAAGAGCACTGATTTTCTTAAAACACTTGCACTTTTAAACTGAAACAAACTGGAGACTGTCATGGAAAACCTGAGTATGGATCTGCTGTACATGGCTGCCGCTGTGATGATGGGTTTAGCGGCAATCGGTGCTGCGATCGGTATCGGCATCCTGGGTGGTAAATTCTTGGAAGGCGCTGCTCGTCAGCCTGACCTGATTCCTCTGCTGCGTACACAGTTCTTTATCGTTATGGGTCTGGTCGACGCCATCCCGATGATCGCTGTAGGTCTGGGTCTGTACGTGATGTTCGCCGTCGCGTAAGTAGAGCAACCCTCTACGACGTAACCAAACTATTAACTTTTAAAGAGGCATTGTGCTGTGAATCTTAACGCAACAATCCTCGGCCAGGCCATCGCGTTCGTTCTGTTTGTCTGGTTCTGCATGAAGTACGTATGGCCGCCGATCATGGCTGCCATCGAGAAGCGTCAGAAAGAAATCGCTGACGGCCTCGCTTCTGCAGAGCGTGCCAAAAAAGATCTGGACTTAGCGCAAGCCAATGCGACCGACCAGCTGAAAACTGCTAAAGCAGAAGCTCAGGTGATCATCGAGCAAGCGAACAAACGCAAAGCTCAGATCATGGATGAAGCGAAAGCCGAAGCCGAGCAGGAACGTAACAAAATCGTGGCGCAGGCTCAGGCTGAGATCGAAGCCGAACGTAAGCGCGCTCGTGAAGAGTTGCGTAAGCAAGTCGCGATGCTGGCAATTGCCGGCGCCGAGAAGATCATCGAACGTTCCGTGGATGAAGCTGCTAACAGCGACATCGTTGATAAACTGGTCGCTGAACTGTAAGGAGGGAGGGGCTGATGTCTGAATTTGTAACTGTAGCTCGCCCCTACGCCAAAGCAGCTTTTGACTTTGCCGTTGAGCACCAAAGCGTAGAGCGCTGGCAGGAAATGCTGGCGTTTGCGGCTGAAGTCACTCGCAATGAACAGATTTCTGAACTGCTGTCTGGCGCGGTTGCGCCAGAAACGCTGTCCAAGACTTTCATCGCGGTTTGTGGCGATCGGCTCGACGAACATGGCCAGAACTTTATCCGTGTAATGGCCGAAAATGGACGTTTACTGGTTCTTCCTGCCGTGCTGCAGCAGTTCATCGAACTGCGCGCCTCGCTGGAATCCACCGTCGAAGTCGAAGTGCTCTCTGCGAGCGCGCTGAACGACGAACAGCAGGCGAAAATCGCCGCTGCGATGGAAAAACGTCTGTCACGCAAAGTTAAGCTGAATTGCAAAATTGACAAGTCTGTACTGGCCGGCATCGTTGTTCGCGCCGGCGATATGGTGATTGATGGCAGCGTTCGCGGTCGTCTTGAACGCCTGACAGACGTCTTGCAGTCTTAAGGGGACTGGAGCATGCAACTGAATTCCACCGAAATCAGCGAACTGATCAAGCAGCGCATTGCTCAGTTCAATGTAGTGAGCGAAGCTCACAATGAAGGTACTATCGTTTCCGTCAGTGACGGGATCATCCGCGTACACGGCCTGGCCGAAGTTATGCAGGGCGAAATGATCGCGCTGCCTGGCAACCGTTACGCAATCGCATTGAACCTGGAGCGCGACTCCGTCGGTGCCGTGGTCATGGGGCCGTACGCGGATCTGGCCGAAGGCATGAAGGTTAAATGCACCGGCCGTATCCTGGAAGTTCCAGTCGGTCGTGGTCTGCTGGGCCGCGTAGTTAACACCCTGGGCGCGCCAATCGACGGCAAAGGCCCGATTGAGAACGACGGCTTCTCTCCGGTAGAAGCTATCGCGCCAGGCGTTATCGAGCGTCAGTCCGTTGATCAGCCGGTTCAAACTGGCTACAAATCCGTTGACGCCATGATTCCAATCGGCCGTGGCCAGCGTGAGCTGGTGATCGGTGACCGTCAGACCGGTAAAACCGCGCTGGCGATCGATGCGATCATCAACCAACGCGACTCCGGCATCAAATGCGTTTACGTGGCTATCGGCCAGAAAGCGTCCACCATCGCTAACGTGGTGCGCAAACTGGAAGAGCACGGCGCATTGGCCAACACCATCGTGGTGGTGGCGACCGCTTCCGAATCCGCTGCACTGCAATACCTGGCGCCATACGCCGGTTGCGCAATGGGCGAATACTTCCGTGACCGCGGTGAAGACGCGCTGATCGTGTACGATGACCTGTCCAAACAGGCCGTTGCTTACCGCCAGATTTCCCTGCTGCTTCGTCGTCCGCCAGGTCGTGAAGCTTACCCAGGCGACGTATTCTACCTGCACTCCCGCTTGCTGGAGCGCGCAGCGCGCGTCAACGCCGAATACGTTGAAGCCTTCACCAAAGGTGAAGTTAAAGGCCAAACCGGTTCACTGACCGCTCTGCCGATCATTGAAACCCAGGCGGGTGACGTTTCCGCGTTCGTTCCGACCAACGTAATCTCGATTACCGATGGTCAGATCTTCCTGGAATCCAACCTGTTCAACTCCGGTATTCGTCCGGCAGTTAACCCGGGTATCTCCGTATCCCGTGTTGGTGGCGCCGCGCAGACCAAGATCATGAAGAAACTGTCCGGTGGTATCCGTACCGCGCTGGCGCAGTATCGTGAACTGGCTGCGTTCTCCCAGTTCGCATCCGATCTGGACGACGCGACCCGCAAACAGCTGAGCCACGGTCAGAAAGTGACCGAGCTGCTGAAACAGAAACAGTATGCGCCGATGTCGGTTGCACAACAGTCTCTGGTGCTGTTTGCCGCAGAACGCGGTTACCTGAACGACGTCGAAGTCGCCAAAGTGGTGAGCTTCGAAGCCGCGCTGGTAGCCTATGCGGACCGCGAGCACGCCGAACTGCTGAACCACATCAACCAAACTGGCAACTTCAATGATGAGATCGAGGGCAAGTTGAAAGACATCCTCGAGACCTTCAAGAAAACCCAGTCCTGGTAACGCCGAACGGTCCTGCTGTTGAAAGACAGCAGGCCGTCTGGCACTGAGGAGAAGCAGAGATGGCCGGCGCAAAAGAGATACGTAGTAAGATCGCTAGCGTGCAAAACACGCAAAAGATCACTAAAGCGATGGAAATGGTCGCCGCCTCCAAAATGCGTAAATCGCAGGATCGCATGGCGGCCAGCCGTCCTTATGCAGAGACCATGCGCAAAGTGATTGGTCACCTTGCGTTAGGGAATCTGGAGTACAAGCACCCGTACCTGGATGAGCGTGACGTTAAGCGCGTCGGGTATCTGGTGGTGTCTACTGACCGTGGTCTCTGCGGCGGCTTGAACATCAACCTGTTCAAAAAGCTGCTGGCGGAGATGAAAGCCTGGTCCGAAAAAGGCGTCGAAACCGATTTGGCGCTGATTGGCTCTAAAGCGGCCTCTTTCTTTGGTTCCGTGGGCGGCAACGTGGTTGCCCAGGTGACCGGCATGGGGGATAAACCTTCCCTGTCGGATCTGATCGGGCCGGTGAAAGTGATGCTGCAGGCCTACGACGAAGGTCGTTTGGACAAGCTGTACATTGTCAGCAACAAATTTGTTAATACGATGTCCCAAGAGCCGCAGGTGCTTCAGCTGCTGCCGTTACCGCCAGCCGATGACGAAGAGCTGAAGAAAACGCCTTGGGATTACCTGTATGAACCCGATCCAAAAGTGCTGCTTGATACCTTGCTGCGCCGCTATGTGGAGTCGCAGGTTTATCAGGGCGTCGTGGAAAACCTGGCCAGCGAGCAGGCCGCACGAATGGTCGCGATGAAAGCCGCAACCGATAACGGCGGTAGCCTGATCAAAGAGCTGCAGTTGGTATACAACAAGGCGCGTCAGGCCAGCATCACTCAGGAACTCACCGAGATCGTTTCGGGAGCCTCCGCGGTTTAAGCTAGGTTTACGAATTACGTAGAGGATTCAAGATGGCTACTGGAAAGATTATCCAGGTAATCGGCGCCGTGGTGGACGTCGAGTTCCCTCAGGATGCCGTACCGAAAGTGTACGACGCCCTTGAGGTAGAAAACGGCACCGAAAAACTGGTGTTGGAAGTTCAGCAACAGCTGGGCGGTGGCGTGGTTCGCTGTATCGCAATGGGGACCTCCGACGGTCTGCGTCGCGGTCTGAAAGTGAACAACCTGGACCACCCGATTGAAGTGCCGGTGGGTAAAGCTACCCTGGGCCGTATCATGAACGTATTGGGTCAACCGATCGACATGAAAGGCGACATCGGCGAAGAAGAGCGTTGGGCGATTCACCGCGCGGCGCCAAGCTACGAAGAGCTGTCCAACTCCCAGGAACTGCTGGAAACCGGTATCAAGGTAATGGACCTGATTTGTCCATTCGCCAAGGGCGGTAAAGTCGGTCTGTTCGGCGGTGCGGGCGTGGGTAAAACCGTAAACATGATGGAGCTGATCCGTAACATCGCGATCGAGCACTCCGGTTATTCCGTGTTTGCGGGCGTGGGCGAGCGTACTCGTGAGGGTAACGACTTCTACCACGAAATGACCGACTCCAACGTTCTGGACAAAGTATCCCTGGTTTACGGCCAGATGAACGAGCCACCAGGTAACCGTCTGCGCGTTGCGCTGACCGGTCTGACCATGGCTGAGAAATTCCGTGACGAAGGCCGTGACGTTCTGCTGTTCGTTGACAACATCTACCGTTACACCCTGGCCGGTACCGAAGTGTCCGCACTTCTGGGCCGTATGCCATCCGCGGTAGGTTATCAGCCAACGCTGGCGGAAGAGATGGGCGTTCTGCAAGAACGTATCACCTCGACCAAGACCGGTTCCATCACTTCCGTACAGGCCGTTTACGTTCCTGCGGATGACTTGACTGACCCGTCACCAGCCACCACCTTTGCGCACTTGGACGCAACCGTGGTACTGAGCCGTAACATCGCTTCTCTGGGTATCTACCCGGCCGTTGACCCGCTGGATTCCACCAGCCGTCAGCTGGATCCGCTGGTTGTTGGCCAGGAGCACTACGACGTAGCGCGTGGCGTGCAGTCCATTCTGCAACGCTACCAGGAACTGAAAGATATCATCGCGATCCTGGGTATGGACGAGCTGTCTGAAGAAGACAAACTGGTCGTATCCCGTGCGCGTAAGATCCAACGTTTCCTGTCTCAGCCGTTCTTCGTGGCAGAAGTCTTCACCGGTTCTCCGGGCAAGTTCGTATCGCTGAAAGACACCATCCGTGGTTTCAAAGGCATTATGGACGGCGACTATGACCACCTGCCGGAGCAGGCGTTCTACATGGTTGGCACCATTGAAGAAGCAGTGGAAAAAGCCAAGAAACTGTAACGCCTTGAGAGGAGGGTGATATGGCTATGACTTACCATCTGGATGTAGTCAGCGCGGAAAAACAGATGTTTTCCGGCCTGGTGCAGAAGATCCAGGTGACAGGCAGCGAAGGTGAACTGGGGATCTTCCCTGGCCATGCGCCGCTGCTGACTGCCATCAAGCCTGGCATGGTGCGTATTGTTAAGCAGCACGGTGAAGAAGAGTTCATCTACCTGTCCGGCGGCATCCTCGAGGTGCAGCCGAGCGTGGTTACCGTGCTGGCGGACACTGCTATCCGTGGTACTGACCTCGACGAAGCGAGAGCGTTGGAAGCTAAGCGTAAAGCTGAAGAACACATTCGCAGCTCTCATGGCGATGTCGACTATGCTCAGGCATCCGCTGAACTGGCGAAAGCGATCGCAAAACTGCGCGTTATCGAGCTCACCAGAAAAGCGATGTAATGTTTGGGTGCCCGGCACCCAACTTTAAGAAAGCGGCCTATAGGGTCGCTTTTTTTTTACTTTAAAATAAGCATTTCAGCCCGGTGGGCGGTGTGGTGTATAACCGCTGATATCGGGAAATAAACGTCGCCGATCGCCGACAGTTTTTTCGTCCCGATGCCGAATTCGCCGTGATAGCGGCAGACCAAGGCCCACGCGGCCTGCGCCGGGTTCGTGCAGAGAAATATGTAGTAATATCGTCGCTAAACGGTTTTACTTTCGTCTATCAAAATGGAGTTATCAGGTTGCTTATGTCGAACAGCGCAATGAGCGTGGTCATCCTCGCCGCGGGCAAGGGAACACGCATGTATTCCGATCTTCCCAAGGTCTTACATCCGTTGGCCGGCAAGCCGATGGTGCAACACGTCATTGATGCCGCGATGAAACTGGGCGCGCAACAGGTTCATCTGGTATACGGCCACGGCGGCGATCTGTTGAAAAGCACGTTGACCGAAGGCGCGCTGAACTGGGTGCTGCAGGCCGAGCAACTGGGTACCGGCCATGCGATGCAGCAGGCCGCGCCGCACTTTGCCGACGATGAAGACGTGCTGATGCTGTACGGCGATGTGCCGTTAATCTCCGTGGATACGCTGCAACGCCTGCTGGCGGCCAAGCCGCAGGGCGGCATCGGCCTGCTGACGGTCAAGCTGGACGATCCGAGCGGTTACGGCCGCATCGTGCGTGAGCAGGGCAACGTGGTGGGCATCGTCGAACACAAGGACGCCAGTGAGGCACAGCGCCAGATCAACGAGATCAATACCGGCATCCTGGTGGCGAACGGGCGCGATCTGAAGCGCTGGCTGGGAATGTTGAATAACGACAACGCACAGGGCGAGTTTTACATCACCGATATCATTGCGTTGGCCCATGCCGACGGCAAGAAAATCGAAGCCGTGCACCCGTCGCGTTTAAGTGAAGTGGAAGGCGTGAACAACCGTCTGCAGCTGGCGACTCTGGAGCGCGTATTCCAGTCGGAACAGTCTGAAAAGCTGCTGTTGGCCGGCGTGATGCTGTTGGATCCGGCGCGTTTCGATCTGCGCGGGGAACTTGTTCACGGCCGTGACATCACTATTGATGCGAATGTGATTATCGAAGGTCACGTCAAGCTGGGCGACCGGGTGAAAATCGGCGCCGGCTGCGTGCTGAAAAACTGCGTGATTGGCGATAACTGCGAGATCAGCCCTTACAGCGTGCTGGAAGACAGCGTGCTGGAAGCAGACTGCACGGTGGGGCCGTTCGCCCGCTTGCGCCCTGGCGCGGAGCTGGCGGCAGGGGCTCACGTCGGCAACTTCGTGGAAATGAAAAAGGCGCGTCTGGGCAAAGGCTCCAAGGCCGGCCACCTCAGCTACCTGGGCGATGCCGAAATCGGTGATGACGTGAATATCGGTGCCGGCACCATCACCTGTAACTACGATGGCGCCAACAAGCACAAAACGCTGATCGGCGACGGCGTATTCGTCGGTTCCGATACTCAGCTGGTGGCGCCGGTGTCGGTCGGCAAAGGATCCACCATCGCCGCCGGCACCACGGTAACGCGCGATATCGCCGAGAACGAACTGGTGCTGAGCCGCGTCAAGCAGGTGCACATTCAGGGTTGGCAACGTCCGGTGAAGAAGAAGTCATAGTGTGTTTTGCGTTGGGCTCCGTTCAGAGCCCAATACAAAACATAATAACCCCCACCATCTACAGGCTCGGGGGACGCACGGTAAAAACCGGCAAAAATCAGGTCAAGGCATCGAAAGCGCCCATGAAGGGCGTTCATTAGGAATATAACTGATGTGTGGAATTGTAGGCGCAGTAGCGCAACGTGATATCGCAGAAATCCTGTTGGAAGGTTTACGTCGTCTCGAGTACCGCGGTTATGACTCCGCTGGTCTGGCGGTGGTCGATGAAAAAGGCAACGTCAGTCGCCTGCGTCGCGTTGGCAAGGTACAAAAGCTGGCCGAAGCGGCGGAACAAACCGATCTGCACGGCGGTACCGGCATCGCTCACACCCGTTGGGCTACGCACGGTGAACCGACCGAAGCGAACGCGCACCCGCATGTTTCCGACTACATTACCGTGGTGCATAACGGCATCATCGAAAACCACGAGCCGCTGCGCGAACTGCTGATTGAACGCGGTTACCGTTTCAGCTCTGAAACCGACACCGAAGTGATTGCGCACCTGGTGCACTGGGAACAACTGCAAGGCGGTACGCTGCTGGAAGTGGTTCAGCGCGTGATCCCGCAGCTGCGCGGCGCTTACGGCACCGTGGTGATGGACAGCCGGGATCCGAGCGTATTGGTCGCGGCGCGCTCCGGCAGCCCGCTGGTTATCGGCCGCGGCGTCGGGGAAAACTTCATCGCCTCCGATCAGCTGGCGCTGCTGCCGGTCACCCGCCGCTTCATCTTCCTGGAAGAGGGCGACGTGGTGGAAGTGACTCGCCGCACCGTCAACATCTTCGACAAACAGGGCAACGCCATCGAGCGTCCTGAGATCGAATCCCAGGTGCAGTATGACGCCGGCGACAAGGGCGCTTACCGCCACTACATGCAAAAAGAGATCTACGAACAGCCGCTGGCGCTGAAAAACACCCTGGAAGGGCGTTTCAGTCATGGCCAAATCAACCTGAGCGAGCTGGGCCCGCACGCCGACGAGCTGCTCGCCAAGGTGCAGCACGTGCAGATTATCGCCTGTGGGACTTCTTATCACTCCGGTATGGTGGCGCGTTACTGGTTCGAAGCGCTGGCCGGCGTGCCGTGCGATGTCGAGATCGCGTCCGAATTCCGTTACCGCAAATCGGCGGTGCGTCCGGGCAGCCTGATCATCACTCTGTCGCAGTCCGGCGAAACTGCCGACACCCTGGCGGCGCTGCGCCTGTCCAAAGAGCTGGGTTATCTCGGTTCGCTGGCCGTTTGTAACGTTGCCGGCTCTTCGCTGGTGCGCGAATCCGATCTGGCGCTGATGACCAAAGCCGGTACGGAAATCGGCGTCGCCTCGACCAAAGCCTTCACCACGCAGCTTACCGTGCTGTTGATGCTGGTGGCGCGCCTGGGCCGTCTGAAAGGCATGGCGGAAAGCGTGGAGCACGAGATCGTGCATGGTCTGCAGGCGCTGCCGGCGCGCATCGAGCAGATGCTGTCGATGGATAAAGAGATCGAAGCGCTGGCGGAAGGCTTCTCCGACAAGCACCATGCGCTGTTCCTCGGCCGCGGCGATCAGTATCCGATCGCCATGGAAGGGGCGCTGAAGCTGAAAGAGATCTCCTATATTCACGCTGAAGCTTATGCGGCGGGTGAGTTGAAACACGGCCCGCTGGCGCTGATCGACGCCGATATGCCGGTGATCGTGGTGGCGCCGAACAACGAACTGCTGGAAAAGCTGAAGTCCAACATTGAAGAAGTGCGCGCGCGCGGCGGCCAGCTGTACGTGTTCGCCGATCAGGACGCCGGCTTCGTCAGCAGCGAAGGCATGACCCTCATTCCTCTGCCGCACGTCGAGGAAATCGTCGCGCCGATCTTCTACACCGTGCCGTTGCAGCTGCTGTCTTACCACGTGGCGCTGATCAAGGGCACCGACGTTGACCAGCCGCGCAACCTGGCGAAGTCTGTCACCGTAGAGTAATTTGTCGCAGGTAAACTGCAAAAGCCGGCCTTAGCGCCGGCTTTTTTCATGAGTGACCTTAAAGATGACAGCGCTGCCGTTTCGGTGATAAACGTTGTCATATTCAAGCGGATAGGCCGCGCCAAGCCGGTTTTTTATTGCTTGGGAAATGTGCTGTTTCACGGCTAACCTTCTGATTTACATACAAACAAACACCTATCAAATACGCTGTAATATAACTGTCATATTGCGTACATTTTTCTGTCACCAAACTGTCCTATTTTCCCTCCTGCAGCAATACTTACTCTGATTAAAACGACTCGAAGTCGATTTTAAGTATCCCATTAGGAGGGATTATGAAACTGATGCGTACCACCGTCGCCAGTATTGTGGCAGCGACCTTCTCCCTGACCGCCGTGTCCGCGTTCGCTGCTGCCAGCCTGACCGGTGCAGGTGCGACATTCCCCGCTCCGGTTTACGCCAAGTGGGCAGATTCTTATCAGAAAGAAACCGGCAATAAAGTTAACTATCAGGGCATCGGCTCCTCTGGCGGCGTAAAGCAAATCGTGGCCAACACCGTTGACTTTGGCGCCTCCGACGCCCCGCTGTCTGACGACAAGCTGGCGGCCGATGGCCTGTTCCAGTTCCCGACCGTGATTGGCGGCGTGGTGCTGGCGGTGAATATCCCGGGCATCAAATCCGGCGAACTGACGCTGGACGGTAAAACCCTGGGTGATATCTACCTGGGCAACGTCAAAAAGTGGAACGATCCGGCTATCACCAAGCTGAACCCTGGCGTGAAACTGCCTGACCAGAACATCGCCGTGGTGCGCCGCGCCGACGGTTCCGGCACCTCGTTTGTGTTCACCAGCTACCTGTCCAAGGCCAACGCGCAGTGGAAAGAGAAGATTGGCGCCGGTTCTACCGTTAACTGGCCGACCGGTCTTGGCGGTAAAGGCAACGACGGCATCGCCGCCTTCGTTCAGCGCCTGCCTGGCTCTATCGGTTACGTAGAATACGCTTACGCCAAGCAGAACAACCTGGCTTACACCAAGCTGGTGTCCGCCGACGGCAAACCGGTCAGCCCGACCGAAGAGAGCTTCAGCAACGCCGCCAAGGGTGCGGATTGGAGCAAAACCTTCGCTCAGGATCTGACTGACCAGAAAGGCGACAACGTGTGGCCAATCACCTCCACCACCTTCATTCTGGTGCACAAAGAGCAGAAAAACCCTGCTCAGGGCGCCGAAGTGCTGAAGTTCTTCGACTGGGCGTATAAAACCGGCGCCAAGCAGGCGAACGAACTGGATTACGCCACCCTGCCGGCAGAAGTGGTTGAGCAGGTGCGTGCGGCCTGGAAAACCAACGTAAAAGACAGTTCAGGTAAAGCGCTGTACTAACAACGCAGGGGCGCGGGTTCGCCGCGCCCCACACAGTTCTTCAGGCTCCGATCCCGGTTGGGGCTGCCAGGGTTCAAACAGAGAGTAATCTATGGCTGAGTACAAGCCGACCATCAAAGCACCGGGCAAAAACGGTGACATCATTTTCAGCGCGCTGGTGAGACTGGCTGCGCTGATTACCCTATTGTTGCTGGGCGGCATCATCGTTTCGCTGATCTTCGCCTCCTGGCCAAGCATGCAGAAATTCGGCTTTGCGTTCCTGTGGACCAAAGAGTGGGACGCGCCGGCGGAGCAGTTCGGCGCGCTGGTGCCGATCTACGGCACCGTGGTCACCTCGCTTATCGCGTTGATCATCGCCGTGCCGGTGAGCTTCGGCATCGCGCTGTTCCTGACCGAACTGGCGCCGAACTGGCTGAAGCGGCCGCTGGGCATCGCCATTGAGCTGCTGGCGGCCATTCCGAGCATCGTCTACGGCATGTGGGGCCTGTTCGTGTTCGCCCCGCTGTTCGCCGAATACTTCCAGACGCCGGTGGGCGAAGTACTGTCGGGCATTCCAATCGTCGGCGAGCTGTTCTCCGGCCCGGCCTTCGGCATCGGCATCCTGGCCGCCGGGGTGATCCTGGCTATCATGATCATTCCTTACATCGCTGCGGTGATGCGCGACGTGTTCGAACAGACCCCGGTAATGATGAAAGAGTCGGCCTACGGTATCGGCTGCACCACCTGGGAAGTCATCTGGCGCATCGTGCTGCCGTTCACCAAAAACGGCGTCATCGGCGGCGTGATGCTGGGCCTGGGCCGCGCGCTGGGGGAAACCATGGCGGTGACCTTTATCATCGGCAACACCTACCAGCTCGACAGCGCTTCGCTGTACATGCCGGGCAACAGCATCACCTCGGCGCTGGCCAACGAATTCGCCGAAGCCGAGTCCGGCGTGCACACCGCCGCGTTGATGGAGCTGGGCCTGATTCTGTTTGTTATCACCTTTATCGTGCTGGCGCTGTCGAAACTGATGATCATGCGTCTGGCCAAGAATGAGGGGCGTTAACATGGCGACGATGGATATGCAAAACGCAGTCGTTCTGGCGGAAAGCCGCCGCAAAATGCAGGCCTGGCGCCGGCAGAAAAACCGCCTCGCGCTGTTCCTGTCGATGGCGACCATGGCGTTCGGGCTGTTCTGGCTGATCTGGATCCTGATCGCCACCGTCACCAAAGGCTTCGACGGCATGTCGCTGGCGCTGTTCACCGAAATGACTCCGCCGCCGAACACCGCTGGCGGCGGCCTGGCCAACGCCATCGCCGGCAGCGGGCTGTTGATCCTGTGGGCGACCCTCTTCGGTACGCCGCTGGGCATCATGGCCGGCATCTACCTGGCGGAATACGGCCGTAAATCCTGGCTGGCGGAAGTGATCCGCTTTATCAACGACATCCTGCTCTCCGCACCGTCGATCGTGGTGGGCCTGTTCGTTTACACCATCGTGGTGGCGAAGATGGAGCACTTCTCCGGTTGGGCCGGCATCGTGGCGCTGGCGCTGCTGCAGGTGCCGATCGTCATTCGCACCACCGAGAACATGCTGAAGCTGGTGCCGGATACGCTGCGCGAGGCCGCCTATGCCCTGGGCACGCCGAAATGGCGCATGATTTCCGCTATCACGCTGAAGGCGTCGGTGTCCGGCATCATCACCGGCGTGCTGCTGGCGATTGCGCGCATCGCGGGGGAAACGGCGCCGCTGCTGTTCACCTCGCTGTCGAACCAGTTCTGGAGCACCGACCTGATGCAGCCGATCGCCAACCTGCCGGTGACCATCTTCAAATTCGCCATGAGCCCGTTCGCCGAATGGCAGCAGCTGGCCTGGGCGGGGGTGCTGTTGATCACCCTGTGCGTACTGCTACTGAATATCCTGGCGCGCGTGATTTTCGCCAAGAAAAAGCATTCATAAAATTTTGAGCGCCGCTTTGGCGGCGCTGATGAAAAGAGAGAAGTCTTGATGAGTATGGTTACTGACGCTTCCAGCAGCAAAATTCAGGTACGCGATCTGAACTTCTACTACGGCAAATTCCATGCGCTGAAGAACATCACGCTGGATATCGCCAAGAACAAGGTTACCGCGTTTATCGGCCCGTCCGGCTGCGGCAAATCCACCCTGCTGCGCACCTTCAACAAGATGTACCAGCTGTACCCGGAACAGCGTGCGGAAGGCGGCATCCTGCTGGACGGCCAGAACATCCTGACCGACAACTCGGATATCGCGCTGCTGCGCGCCAAGGTCGGCATGGTGTTCCAAAAGCCGACGCCGTTCCCGATGTCGATTTACGACAACATCGCCTTCGGCGTTCGCCTGTTTGAAAAGCTGTCGCGCGCCGATATGGACGAGCGCGTGCAGTGGGCGCTGACCAAGGCGGCGCTGTGGAACGAAACCAAGGACAAGCTGCACCAGAGCGGCTACAGCCTCTCCGGCGGCCAGCAGCAGCGTCTGTGCATTGCCCGCGGCATCGCCATTCGTCCGGAAGTGCTGTTGCTGGATGAGCCTTGCTCGGCGCTGGATCCGATCTCCACCGGCAAGATTGAAGAGCTGATCAGCGAGCTGAAGGCCGATTACACCGTGGTGATTGTGACGCACAACATGCAGCAGGCGGCGCGCTGCTCCGACTCTACCGCATTTATGTATCTGGGCGAGCTGATCGAGTTCAGTGATACTGATAACCTGTTCACTGCGCCGCAGAAAAAGCAGACTGAAGACTACATCACTGGCCGTTATGGTTGATAGGAAGCATCATGGATAACCTGAATTTAAACAAACACATTTCCGGCCAGTTCAACGCAGAGCTCGAGCATATCCGCACCCAGGTGCTGACCATGGGCGGGCTGGTGGAGCAGCAGCTGACCGACGCCATCACCGCGATGCACAATCAGGATGGCGAGCTGGCCAAGCGCGTGATCGAAGGCGACGCCAAGGTCAACATGATGGAAGTGGCGATCGACGAAGCCTGCGTGCGCATTATCGCCAAGCGCCAGCCGACCGCCAGCGATCTGCGTCTGGTGATGGCGATCATCAAAACCATTTCCGAGCTGGAACGCATCGGCGACGTGGCGGACAAGATCTGCCGCACCGCGCTGGAGAAGTTCTCGCACCAGCACCAGCCGCTGCTGGTCAGCCTGGAGTCGCTGGGGCGCCACACCGTGCAGATGCTGCACGACGTGCTGGACGCGTTCGCGCGCATGGATCTGGATGAAGCGATCCGTATTTACCGGGAAGATAAAAAGGTCGATCAGGAATATGAAGGCATCGTGCGTCAGCTGATGACCTACATGATGGAAGATTCGCGCACCATTCCGAGCGTGCTGACCGCGCTGTTCTGCGCCCGTTCTATCGAGCGTATCGGCGATCGCTGCCAGAACATCTGCGAATTTATCTTCTATTTCGTCAAAGGACAGGATTTCCGTCATTTGGGCGGCGACGCCCTGGAAAAGCTGCTGTCTCCGGGCGGTAAAGACGAAAAAGACGACTGACCCTTTCCGGGTAATATCCTTCAAAGGCGCGGTTTCCCGCGCCTTTATTCCATCTTAAGCGCGTAAAGATAAAAAGGTTATAAATATAGCTTTTTATATTATTTCCTGACCTATGTGGCGCTTGCTAGCTTATCCGCCAGCAGGACATCAACCACTTAGGAGCTCTCTATGAAACATCGCGCTTTGGCCTTAACGTTGTTAGCCAGTCTGACCGGCCTCGCCGCCGGCGCCGCGCACGCGGACAAACTTGACGATATCAAGCAAGCCGGCGTGGTGCGCATCGCGGTGTTCGACAGCAATCCGCCGTTCGGCTACATCGATCCGCAGAGCAAGAAGCTGGTGGGCTACGATGTGGATGTCGCCGACGCGATCGGCAAAGCGCTGGGGGTGAAAGTGGAGCTGCGCGCCACCAACCCGGCCAACCGCATTCCGCTGCTGGTGTCGAAGAAGGTTGACCTGATTGCCGCCAACTTCACCATTACCGACGAGCGCGCCAAGGAAGTGAACTTCAGCGTGCCGTATTTCGCCACCGGCCAGAAATTCATCGCCCGCAAAGGCGTATTGAAAACGCCGGAAGACATCAAGAAGCTGCGCATCGGCGCGGATAAGGGCACGGTGCAGGAAATCACCCTGCGCGAGCGTTTCCCGACGGCGAAAGTGATCTCCTACGATGATACCCCGCTGGCGTTCGTGGCGCTGCGCAACGGCAACGTGCAGGCGATCACTCAGGACGACGCCAAGCTGGTCGGCCTGCTTGGCAATCTGCCGGCGGCGCAGAAGGCCGAGTTTGAGATTTCGCCGTTCAGCCTGACCAAAGAGTACCAGGGCGTCGGCATTCCCAAGGGCGAAGATCGCCTGACCGCCGCGGTGAACGAGACGCTGATCAAGCTGGAAAAAGACGGTGAAGCGGTTAAGATTTACGATCGCTGGTTCGGGCCGGAAACCCAATCCGCCCAGCCGCGCGGCGATTTCAAAATCGCGCCTTTGGATCAGCAACCGAAAGCCTGATTTAACCGGGCGCGGTGAGATCGGTACGGAGGGGCGCAGCTTGCTGCGCCCCTGATGCATTCTGCAAGACAAGGATTGAACATGAACCTGGACTGGCTGCTGGCGCCGCAATACCTGAGCTGGCTGTGGCACGGCTTTCTGCTGACGCTGTGGCTTTCCGCCTGCGCGGGGCTGGCGGCTACGCTGCTGGGCTTTGTGCTGGCGGCGATGCGCGACAGCAGCCTGCGGCCGTTGCGCTGGCTGGCGATGGGCTACAGCTCGCTGTTTCGCAATACGCCGCTGCTGGTGCAGCTGTTCTTCTGGTACTTCGCCGCCGGCCAGATCTTGCCGTCCGCCGCCATGCAGTGGCTGAACAGCGCCCATCAGATCGGTCCGCTTGAGTGGCCGTCGTTCGAGTTTCTCGCCGGTTTCTTCGGCCTGACGCTGTACTCCACCGCCTTTATCGCCGAAGAGATCCGCTCCGGCATTCGCGGCGTCGCCGGCGGGCAGAAATATGCCGCTCAGGCGCTGGGGCTGACCGGCTGGCAGGCGATGCGCTATGTGGTGCTGCCGCAGGCGCTGAAAATCGCGCTGCCGCCGCTGCTGGGGCAATACATGAACGTGATCAAGAACTCGTCGCTGACCATGGCGATCGGCGTGGCCGAACTCTCTTACGCCTCGCGTCAGGTCGAAACCGAAACCCTGCGCACTTTCCAGGCGTTCGGCGTGGCGACGGTACTGTATATCGCCATCATCGCGCTGCTGGAAGGCTGGGGCATGTGGCGACAACAGCGTAAACCGCTGGGAGGACATTGAGATGGATTTCAGCGTGATTCACGACAACCTGGGTTACCTGCTGTGGGGCACCTGGCCGGACGGGCCGTTGGGCGGCGCGGCGTTGACGTTGGCGATCAGCCTGATGGCCGGCGTGGCCTCGGCGGTGCTCGGCACCCTGCTCGGCGTGGCGCTGGCGATGTCGCGCGGCATCGCCGCCGGGCTGCTGGCGGCGGTGTTGGGCTTTTTCCGCGCCATTCCGGTCATCATGCTGATCTTCTGGACCTATTTCCTGCTGCCAATGGTGTTTGGCGTCGAGATCCCGGAAATCACCACCGTCGTGTGCGCGCTGGCGCTGATCGCCTCGGCCTATCTGGCCCATGCGGTGAAAGCCGGCATCGCCGCCATCGGCCCCGGCCAGTGGCAGGCCGGGCTCTCTCTGGGGCTGACCCGCTGGCAGACGCTGCGCATGATCGTGCTGCCGCAGGCGCTGCGCATGATGGTGCCGTCGTTCATCAACCAGTGGATCTCCCTGATCAAAGACACCTCGCTGGCTTATATCGTCGGCGTTGGCGAACTGACCTTCCTGGCGACCCAGGTCAACAACCGCAGCATGGTCTACCCGATGGAAGTGTTCCTGTTCGTGGCGCTGGTCTATTTCGTGTTCTGCCTGGCGCTCGATCTGCTGGCCAATGCGGTCAACCGCCGCTTCGGCGCGCAAACTCGCGCGCTGAAGCGGTCCTGGCGCTGGTGGCGCAACAAGCCGCCGTTGCCGGCCAGTTAATCGGCCGTCAGCCGCCAGCCGCGTTCGCGCCACAGCGCGGGCAATTGAGCCAGGTCGTCAAACGTCGTCACCAGCGGGTGATCGATCGGCGGGTTATGCGGATCGGCGCAGAAGTAAAAGACCGGGATGCCGGCATTGATGCCGGCCTGCGCGCCGGCGGGTGAATCGTCCACCAGGATGCAGTGCGTCACCGGCACCTGCATCTGTTCGGCGGCGTGAAACACGATCGCCGGATCCGGCTTCCAGCGCTGAATGTCATAGCCGCTGAACAACCGGTCATCAAAATAAGGCAGCATGCCGGTCAGGCCGAGCGAGTGCTGCATCTTGCTGACCGGCCCGTTGGAGACGGTGCAGACAGGTACCGTCACCTGCGCCAGCAGCTCGCGGGCGCCGGCAATCTGCTGCAGCTCGCTGTCGAACAGCCGCGCCACTTCCTGCCGATACAGCGGCTCCAGCGTCTCTTTTGCCAGGTCAGTGCCCTGCTCGGCGTTGACTCGATCGATGATCTCGTACAGCTTCACCCCTTTGTATTTCTTGAACACCTCTTCCAGCGACAGATGAATGCCGTAGCGGGCGAACATGTGCACATAGGCTTTGCTGCACAGCACTTCGCTGTCCACCAGCGTGCCGTCGCAGTCGAACAAAATGCAGTCAATCTGATTCATGCGGGACAGGTTCCTTCGGGTTAACGCCGCTGAGGCCGCTCAGCGATCACTTGATCAGGCTACGCGCCTTGAGATCGTGCAAAATCAGCGCGGCGACGTGTGAACACTGCGGCAGATCGCGGCTGTCGCACCACTTCAGCTCGGCGATTTCGGCGGCCGGCTGCAACTGCCCGGTAAAGTCGGCCTGGTAGCAACGAATGCGCACCTGGGTGCCGTCCTGCTTGCCGTCCGCCGGGCCGGAGAACTCGCCGTAAAACGCGATGGATTGCGGCTGCAGCGCAACGGTCAGCTCTTCGTCGATTTCGCGGCACAGCGCCTGCTCATCGGTTTCACCCGCTTCGCGCTTTCCGCCCGGTACATAAAACAGCGTCTTGTTGTGCGAGCGCACCAGCGCCACTTTGTCATCTTTCAGCGCGATCAACGCGAGTTTATCGATAAAGGTCGAAGACATGCGGGTTCCTGTTTTTTAGCGGGTAGGGTAAGAGATGTGATAGGCCATTTTATCGGCCGTGCCGGCAAACGGCAACGCGGCGGGCTGTGATGGAGAATGAATGCCTGTAAATACAAGCCGTTGACGCGTTTAGCCGTAAAGACGGCGAAAAAAACCTGTGACCGGCGTCAAAAGCCCCACTTTTTGTTATAGGATAGCCGGCGACTGTCCATTCCCATTTTCGGAATTCTGATAATGACCAAACCAGTATCTGGCCTTGACGCTGAGCAAGGCTTGCTTGGGCGCGTGTTTAAACTCAAGCAACATGGCACGACGGCGCGTACGGAAACGATTGCCGGTATCACCACCTTCCTCACCATGGTGTATATCGTGTTCGTTAACCCGCAAATTTTGGGCGCGGCGGGCATGGATACCCAGGCGGTATTTGTCACCACCTGTTTGATCGCCGCCTTCGGCAGCATCTTTATGGGCCTGCTGGCGAACCTGCCGGTGGCGTTGGCGCCGGCGATGGGGCTGAACGCTTTCTTCGCCTTCGTGGTGGTCGGGGCGATGGGCATCTCCTGGCAGGTGGGCATGGGCGCCATCTTCTGGGGCGCGGTCGGCCTGCTGCTGCTGACCATTTTCCGCATTCGCTACTGGATGATCGCCAACATTCCGGTCAGCCTGCGGGTCGGCATCACCAGCGGCATCGGTCTGTTCATCGGCATGATGGGGCTTAAAAACGCCGGCATCGTGGTGGCCAACCCGGACACGCTGGTGACCATCGGCAGCCTGACCTCGCACAACGTGCTGCTGGGGGCGCTCGGCTTCTTTATCATCGCCGTGCTCTCTTCGCGTAACTTCCATGCGGCGGTGCTGGTGTCGATCGTGGTCACTACCCTGATCGGCTGGATGCTGGGCGACGTGAAATACGGCGGTTTGTTTTCGCTGCCGCCGAGCATTACCTCGGTGGTGGGCCAGGTCGACGTGGCCGGTGCGCTGGACATCGGGCTGGCCGGGGTCATCTTCTCGTTTATGCTGGTGAACCTGTTCGACTCCTCCGGCACCCTGATCGGCGTCACCGATAAAGCCGGTCTGACCGACAACCAGGGCAAGTTCCCACGCATGAAGCAGGCGCTGTACGTTGACAGCATCAGCTCAGTGGCCGGTTCGTTGGCTGGCACCTCTTCCGTGACCGCTTATATCGAAAGCTCATCTGGCGTCGCCGTCGGCGGCCGTACCGGTTTGACGGCGGTGGTCACCGGCCTGCTGTTCCTGCTGGTGATCTTCCTGTCGCCGCTGGCGGGCATGGTGCCGGCTTACGCCGCCGCCGGTGCGCTGATCTACGTCGGCGTGCTGATGACCTCCAGCCTGGCGCGGGTGAAGTGGGACGATCTGACCGAAGCGGTGCCGGCGTTTGTCACCGCGGTGATGATGCCGTTCAGCTTCTCGATCACCGAGGGCATCGCGCTCGGCTTTATCTCCTACTGCGTGATGAAGCTGGGTACCGGCCGCTGGCGTGAAATCAGCCCGTGCGTGGTGGTGGTGGCGCTGCTGTTCGTGCTGAAGATCGTCTTCGTCGACGGCCATTGACAGCCAAAGGGCCGACGGCGGTCGGCCCTGAATCCCTAGACGCCCGGCGTCGCATCCGGCGCCTGATCCAACACCCACTGCAACGGCCGCCTGAAGCGCGCCTGCCAGCTGCCGGCGGCATCCTCTCCCTGGGCGAAGTGCAGCGTCTGCACCTGATTCTCCTCCCCGAACAGATTGGCGAAATGTAGCGCCAGCGCCTGCTCGCTGAAGGTCTGCCGATCGTAATACGCCATCACGATTTTCTTTTTCGCCGCCAGCGACTGCTGGGCCGGCTTGATCTCGCCGTGGGGGGCGATCAGGAGCGCGCCGGCGTAAAACTGCGGGTACTTCGCGATCAGGTTGGCGGCGTGCAACGCGCCCTGGCCGCGGGCACTGAGGTAAATCCGCCGGGGATCCAGCTTTAGCTGCGGAGCCAGCTGTTGCACCGTGCGCTGCAGGGTGGTTTGGGTGCTCTCGTCGCTGTAATTTGACCAGCGGAAGCTGTTTTCCGACAGCATCTGCGTGCCGTTGATCTCGATGTAGGCCACGCCCATTTCGCCGAACAGCAGCCGCTCCTCGGGGCTGATGGCGGCGGCTTTGCCGTAGGTATGCAGGAAGATCACCGTTGGCCAACCTTCGGGCGGCGCTTCGCCGTCCGGCACCGCGTAGCTGGCTTTGCCTTCATACTGACGGGCGTGCTGCAGATAGCGCGCTTTGGTGGCGGCCAAAATGGATTGGTAAGTGGCGGAGTGTTGGATGCTGTTGAAGGCGTCGTCCTCCAGCAGGTTGTAGTAGTACCACAGGCCGCGGTCGGCGCTCAGCTGCAGGTAACGCTCCGCCAGTTCGGTTTGCCCTTTCTCCGCCGACGACACCGCCAGCTGGTAGGGCGCCCAGACGTTGCGGCCGTCTTCGCGCATCAGCGTCAGGTACAGCGACATGGCGCCGAGCTTTTTGTCTTCCTGGGTTTGCGCGGAACGCGATAGTTGGGCGTTGAGCGCGCTGTGCGCCGGCAGCTCCAGCGGCTCTTCACCGGCGGGATAACGCATGTCTGCGGCGAAAGCGGGACTGGTGATGGAAACGAAAAATAACGCTAAAATGAAAAAATACATGATGCTATGGCTTTAATTTCAATAAATTGACGGACGTCATGTCCTGTTGCGGCGCCCAGCGGGCGCCGCGAGACCTTCACTCCACGCGGCGAATAAAATCGCTGAACGCGGACAGCTGGCCGGTCAGGAAATCCAGCGTTCCCTGGTCGCTCAGTTCACCGGCCTGTTCATCGACCTTGCTCTGGATCACGCCGCCCATAAACTCAGGCTTGTTCATTACCATCGCATCGAGGAACACCAGGATCTGGCGCAGATGGTATTGGCAGCGCGCGCCGCCGATCGGCCCCATTGAGCTGGTTTGAATGGCGACCGGCTTGCCGGCCAGCGGCTGATTCGGTACGCGAGACAGCCAGTCGATGGCGTTCTTCAACCCGCCGGGTACGGAATAGTTATATTCAGGGGTGACGATGATCACGCCGTCGGCCTGGCGGATCTGCTCGGCGATCGCCTCGACCGCGGCAGGGAAGCCTTCACCCTGTTGCATGTCGGCGTCGTACAGCGGGATATCGCGGATGGAGGGCAGCGCTTCAATGGTGACGCCCTGCGGGGCCAGGCCAGGCAGGGAGCGGGCCACCATGGCGTTGTAGGAGCCTTTGCGCAGGCTGCCGAGTAGAGTGACGATTTTTAAGGCTTGGTCTGACATGGTGATTCTCCCTTTCGAATGAGCAGATTCAGCGTACAACATGGGCGAATAGTAGGCTAAAGCGCGGGTCGAGAATAGGCGATTGCTCAACATTTAGCTGTCTTTACAATTTAATCCAGTAACTGGTGCGGTAAAGATCGCGTTATCCGCTTTGCGCCGCGTCAACCTGGCGTCTTCAGGCCCGTCAGTTTAACGAAGCGTGAGGATGCCGCCGGGCTGCGCGGCGAGATTTCCCCGTCTTTGTGCAGGCCGCCGCGCTCTTCGTAGCGCCAGCACAGCAGGCGATCCAGCCCGGGGCTGCCGGCGCAGGCCCAGCTCAGATATTCGTCGGCATCGCTCATCACCTGAACGTCCGGCGTGGCGCTGGAACGCAGGTGGCCGGAGAAGGGATGCAGACGCAGCGTAGACTGGCCGCTGTTGCCGAGGCCGGAAATTTTCAGCACGCTTTGCCGAATGCTCCACAGCTGAGTCTCCGCCTCCAGCCGATCGTCCTGCGCACCGATCCAGGCGCTTTCCGCCGGCGTCTGGTGCGCGTTCTGCAGCGCGCTTTGCCGGCTGCCGCGCGCCCGCATCACTTCGATATCCAGTCCGACTTTGCCTTCGTCGCTGAGCAGCACGCCCACGGTGTTGCTGGCATAGGCGAGGCTAAAATCGGGCAGCTGATGATCGGCGAAGCAGGGGCGGCCGGTGGGTGTGGTGGCGATGGGTGGCAGCGTCGGCAGGCCGTACAGGTAGAACATCATTTCGGCGAGCAGAATGCGCCCTTGCAGGTAGCGCGTGCGGCGCTTAACGGAAAAGGTGCGGGTGGCGGCTATCACTTCGTCGGCGAGTCTCTGGGTATCCAGGACAGCGGAGGCCGGGGTCCATCGGGCAAAATGACACGCCATTGTTCGCTCCATGACAGAGGGTCGCTAAGAACGCAGGGGTGTTAGATTAAGACTAAGTTGAGGATTTATCATCAAAAAACACTATGCGTTTTATCCGATTTGTTGCCGATTTCAGTGATGAGCGGCACAGGCGTTATTCCAGGATCCAGCTATCGCCGGTGGCCGGCGCGATACCTTCCGGCAGCCATAGCCGGCCCCACGCGCCGGTACAGTGGCAGCCCATGATCTTTTCCGGCTGGTGCTGCCGTAAAAAACGGCGCACGCGCCAGAGCGTGCGCGGGGAAGCGCAACGCAGATGAAAACCACCAATTAAGGCGTGGATCCGATCGATTCCGGTGATTTTCTGGCAGTGGCGCACGATATTCACGATCCCGCGATGCCCGCAGCCGGTCACGATCACCAGACCGCGATCCGATTTGTAAATCAGCACCCCTTCGTCGATAACGTAATCCACCGCCGCGTTTTCCCCGGTAATCACCCCGTAGGCGCGCGGTGCGGGCACGGCGATTTCACCTGACCACATAAAGCGATCGCCGATCGCCAGCGGCTCGCGGCTGTAGTGCATGCGGTGGCGTGAGTAGTCGATGTCCAAAGAGAGCTTTTTGATTTTGCGGGTGTGGCCCAGCACCTTCAGCGCCGCATAGCGCTCATCGCCGACCTGCGGGTGGCAGATGATGCGGCTGTTGTCCGGCAGCCAGGCGACGCCGCCGCAGTGGTCATAGTGGCCGTGGGAGAGCACCGTCGCGGTGATGCGGGAGAGATCGACGCTCATCAGCGCCGCATTGCGCAGGAAGCTGTCGTCGGGGCCGGTGTCGAACAGTATGGAGGTCGTCTCGTCCTCAATCAGCAGGCTTAACCCGGCCTTGGCCTGCAATAGCGGGTTGGCGCCGGCGGCGCGGCGGTTTTCCAGCAATACCTTGAGGGTTAACGCCATGTTGACTCGTTCCTGAGAAAGACACCTGACCGTCCAGTATATCGCGGGCAGTTGCAGCGGCGCTGTGAGCCAGCGCGCAGAGCGAGAGCGGGAAAGAAAAACGGCCGGAACAAGGGCTTATCCCGGCCGTGAAGGCCTCTGGCAGCGCGTTATTTCCCGATACAGAAGCTGGAGAAGATGCGGCCCAGCAGGTCGTCGGAGGTGAATTCGCCGGTGATTTCGCTCAAGGCCAGCTGCGCCTGGCGCAGTTCCTCGGCCAGCAGTTCGCCCGCGTAAGCGCTCACTAACTGTTCTTTGCCCTGCACCAGATGCTGCGCCGCCAGTTCCAGCGCCTGCAGGTGGCGACGGCGCGCCAGGAAGCCGCCTTCCATGTTGCTGGTGAAGCCCATGCTCTGTTTCAGATGATCGCGCAGCACATCGACGCCTTCGCCAGTGCGGGCCGACAGGCGAATAAGTGAGTGGTTATTCACTTCCGTCAGGCCCAGCGTTTCACCGGTGATGTCGGCTTTGTTGCGCACCACGGTGATCGGCAGCGTTGCCGGCAGGCGCGCCATAAACTCCGGCCAGATCTCCGCCGGCTCGGTGGCGGCGGTGGTGGTGCCGTCCACCATAAACAGCACCCTGTCGGCTTGTTCGATCTCGTTCCAGGCACGTTCGATGCCGATACGCTCCACTTCGTCGCTGGCGTCGCGCAGGCCGGCGGTGTCGATGATGTGCAGCGGCATGCCGTCGATATGGATATGTTCACGCAAGACGTCGCGGGTGGTGCCGGCGATATCGGTGACGATCGCCGCCTCGCGCCCGGCCAACGCATTGAGCAGGCTGGATTTACCGGCGTTGGGGCGCCCGGCGATCACCACCTTCATCCCTTCGCGCAGCAGGCTGCCCTGGCGCGCTTCGCCGCGCACGCTGTCCAGATCCGCCATCACGTCGTTGAGCTGCGCCTCGATTTTACCGTCGGACAGGAAGTCGATTTCCTCGTCCGGGAAGTCGATCGCCGCTTCCACGTAGATTCGCAGGTGAGTGAGCGCTTCCACGAGCTGATGGATGCGAGTGGAAAATGCGCCCTGCAGCGAGTTCATCGCCGAACGCGCCGCCTGCTCGGAGCTGGCGTCGATCAGATCGGCGATCGCTTCGGCCTGCGCCAGATCGAGTTTGTCGTTGAGAAACGCGCGCTCGGAGAACTCGCCGGGCCGGGCGATGCGCACGTCGGGCAGCGCCAGCACGCGCTTGAGCAGCAGATCGAGGATCACCGGCCCGCCGTGGCCCTGCAGCTCCAGCACGTCTTCGCCGGTAAAGGAGTTTGGCCCCGGAAACCACAGCGCGATGCCCTGATCGAGGGTGGCACCGGCGGCGTCGCGGAACGGCAGATAGTCAGCGTAGCGCGGCTTCGGCAGCTTGCCGAGCAACGCCTGGGCGACGTCTTTGGCCTTGCTTCCGGAAATGCGCAGAATGCCGACGCCGCCGCGTCCCGGCGGGGTGGCTTGGGCTACGATGGTATCGGTGGTGCTCATAACGGTTCTCTCTGACGATTAAGATGCAAAAAGGCGGTCTAATGACCGCCTTTGGTGTGACTGCAAGGGTCGGCGCGCCGAACCCCTACACTACGCTTAGCTTTTTTTCTTGTCGCGGCTGTGCAGACCGCGTTTTTCCAGACCACGGTAAATCAGCTGCTGCTGCAGGATGGTCACCAGGTTGCTGACGATGTAGTACAGCACCAGACCGGACGGGAACCACAGGAAGAACACTGTGAAGATCACCGGCATGAAGGTCATGATTTTCTGCTGCATCGGGTCAGTCACGGTGGTCGGCGACATCTTCTGAATGAAGAACATCGTCACGCCCATCAGGATTGGCAGGATGTAGTACGGGTCCTGCGCCGACAGGTCATGGATCCACAGGGCGAACGGCGCGTGGCGCAGCTCGACCGAACCCATCAGCATGTAGTACAGCGCCAGGAAGATCGGCATCTGAATGATCAGCGGCAGACAGCCGCCGAGCGGGTTCACTTTCTCCGCCTTGTACAGCGCCATCATCTCTTGGCTCATGCGCTGTTTGTCATCGCCGATGCGCTCGCGCATCGCCTGCAGCTTCGGCTGCAGCATGCGCATTTTCGCCATCGAGGTGTACTGCGCCTTGGTCAGCGGGTACATGATGCCGCGCACGATGAAGGTGATGATGATGATGGAGAAGCCCCAGTTGCCGATAAAGCCGTGGATGAACTTCAGCAGTTTGAACAGCGGCTGGGAGATGAACCACAGCCAACCGTAATCCACGGTCAGATCCAGGTGTGGCGCCAGCTGGGCCATCTGGTCCTGCAGCTCCGGGCCGACCCACAGGGTGGCGTTCAGCTGTTGCTGAGCGCCCGGCTGCACCACGACCGGCGTAGATTTGAAGCCGATGGTGGACAGGTTGTCACCCGGTTTGGCGGTGTAGAAGGTGTTGTCACCCTTGGTCGCCGGCACCCACGCGGTGGCGAAGTACTGTTGCAGCATCGCAACCCAACCGTCTTTGGTGGTGACGCTCAGGTTTTCGTCTTTGTCGAACGCGTATTTCTGGTACTTGTCCTCGCTGGACGAGTACGCCGCGCCGCGGAAGGTATGCAGCGCGAAGTTGCTGCTGCCGGTGTCACGGTGCTTAGGCAATTCGGTGGTCTGCTTCAGCTGGCCAAACAGGGTCAGCTCCAGCGGCGTCGCGCCTTTGTTGTCGATGCTGTAATCCACGCCGACCGCATAGTGGTTGCGTTTGAGCACGAAGGTCTTGGTGTAGATCGCGCCGTCTTTACCGGTGTAGGTCAACGGGATGCGCAGCTCGTCCTGGCCTTCCGGCAGGGTGTAGCTGTCTTGCGCCGCTTGGTACAGCGGGCGTTCGCCGTTGGCCGGGTTGTCCGGGCCGTTTTTACCGGTCAGGCCGCTTTGCGCCTGATAGACGAACGACGGGGTGGTTTCCAGCAGTTGGAACGGAGTCGATGAACCCAGAGTATCCGGGTAGGCCAACAGTTTAGCCTGCTCGATATCGCCACCACGGGTGTTGATGGTCAGTGACAGCACGTCGGTGTTCACGGTAATCAGCTTACCCTGACCACTGGCTGGCACGGCCTGGCTGGCGGCATCACCGGCTACTGCGTTCGAAGTCTGTTGCGTGGTCTGTGCGGCCGGCTGCGGAGCGTTGTCCGTTTGCCATGCCTGCCAGATCATGAAAGACACGAACAGCAGAGCGATGAGAAGAAGATTGCGTTGCGAATCCATCGTTAGTGTTCTCTGTTATCGTCGGTTTTTGGCGGCACCGGATCATCGCCACCTGGGTTCAAAGGGTGGCATTTTAATACGCGTTTCAATGCTAACCAACTGCCTTTTATCATGCCAAACCTGCTTAATGCCTCAATTGCGTAATGAGAGCATGTCGGCTGGAAGCGACAACGAGGCCCTAGCAGCGGGCTGATGACGAGCTGATAGGCCCGCACCAGCCCGATCAGGATGCGGGAGCCTGGCGACAGTGGCGACGCCATAATTTATCCAAAGCTTCCGTCAGCGCGCGGTTATCCAAATCCGCTATCCCCTTTTTGGCCACCACGACAAAATCCATCGCCGGTAATTCGTGCTGGCGCAGGCGGAAGCTTTCGCGGGTTAGGCGTTTGATCCGATTACGCTCGTGCGCGCGTTTGACGTGTTTTTTGGCGACGGTAAGACCGATGCGGGGATGCCCCAGCTGGTTCAGGCGGCCGAGGATGGTGATTTGCGGCGTGCCAGCCCGTTGTGGCTGCTGGAAGACGAAAGTGAAATGAGTGGGAGTTAACAAACGTAACTCCCTGGGAAAAGCGAGCTTAACCACTCAGCGGGTTAGCTTTATTACTTAGAAACAGTCAGACGAGCACGGCCTTTCGCACGACGGCGGGCCAGAACTTGACGACCATTTTTGGTGGCCATACGAGCACGGAAACCGTGGCTACGGTTGCGCTTCAATACGGACGGTTGGAAAGTGCGTTTCATAGCGATTTCTACCTAAACTTAAAATAATTACTGATCAGTAAACGCGTTTGGCTACTCGGCGTGAAGATGACCGACGCCTCAATCGCAATACATAAAGAAGCGGGATTGTAATAATTGTACAGTCCTGAGTCAATTCGCATCGCGCCAGCCTACCTGGTTGTCTGCCAATAACGGAACAAAATCCGCTCTTGGCCCGTGGTCACCGCAGAATCCTGTCTGGCTAATGACGCACCATAAGGAACCAGGTATCACACGTAGGGCGAAGATTATACGGACTCGGGGTGAAATCGCAAGGATCCCCGTGAGATCCTTTGCGCGCGATCGCAGGATCCGGCGTGGATAACAGGGTATAACCGGTTGACAATGTAAAAAACGCGGCGCAGCGGCCGGGATCTGCGCGGTCATTCGGCGCTGGCGGTGAAAAGATCGCCGCCGGCCGCGGCCTGTGGATAAAATGGATCTAATCTGTGAGGAAGGGGAGGATCTCTTGCGCGGATTGCGCTATGATCCGTCATTCCGATCGCGATCCCTCATGCCGGGATCGTGAGGGACACAAACCGTGAAAGGCGGTTCGCATCCCCCACAGGCAAACAGCCGATGCCGGGTATGTGTCAAAAATCATGAGTTATAAAAAAGTTGTCCGTTTCTTTTCTTTATTGATCTTGTTCGAGTGGAGTCCGCCGTGTCACTTTCGCTTTGGCAGCAGTGTCTTGCCCGATTGCAGGATGAGTTACCTGCCACAGAATTTAGTATGTGGATTCGCCCATTGCAGGCGGAACTGAGTGACAACACCCTGGCGCTGTACGCGCCTAACCGTTTTGTGCTGGATTGGGTTCGCGATAAGTACTTAAACAACATCAATGGTCTGCTGAATGATTTCTGCGGCACGGATGCGCCTTTGCTGCGTTTTGAAGTCGGCAGCAAGCCGATCACGCAGGTGATCAGCCAGACCGTGACCGCCAGCGTCAGCAGCGCCCCTGCGGCTCCGGCGGCGCGCACGGCCGCGCCTTCGCGCCCGAGCTGGGACAACGCGGCGGCGCAGCCCGAGCTCTCTTACCGCTCCAACGTCAACCCTAAACACACCTTTGACAACTTCGTCGAGGGTAAGTCCAACCAGCTGGCGCGCGCGGCGGCTCGCCAGGTGGCGGACAATCCGGGCGGCGCCTACAACCCTTTGTTCCTGTATGGCGGCACCGGCCTGGGTAAAACTCACCTGCTGCATGCGGTCGGCAACGGCATCATGGCGCGCAAGGCTAACGCCAAAGTGGTCTACATGCACTCGGAACGCTTTGTGCAGGACATGGTCAAAGCGTTGCAGAACAATGCCATCGAAGAGTTTAAGCGCTACTACCGTTCGGTCGACGCGTTGCTGATCGATGACATCCAATTCTTTGCCAACAAGGAGCGTTCGCAGGAAGAGTTCTTCCATACCTTTAACGCCCTGTTGGAAGGCAATCAGCAGATCATCCTGACTTCGGATCGCTACCCTAAAGAGATCAACGGGGTGGAAGATCGTCTGAAGTCCCGCTTCGGCTGGGGGCTGACGGTGGCGATCGAGCCGCCGGAACTGGAAACCCGCGTGGCGATCCTGATGAAAAAGGCCGACGAAAACGACATTCGCCTGCCGGGCGAAGTGGCGTTCTTCATCGCCAAGCGCCTGCGTTCCAACGTGCGTGAGCTCGAAGGGGCGCTGAACCGCGTGATCGCCAACGCCAACTTTACCGGCCGGGCCATCACCATCGATTTCGTGCGCGAAGCGCTGCGCGATCTGCTGGCGCTGCAGGAAAAGCTGGTCACCATCGACAATATCCAAAAGACGGTGGCGGAGTATTACAAGATTAAAGTCGCGGATTTGCTGTCCAAGCGGCGTTCGCGATCCGTTGCCCGCCCGCGCCAGATGGCGATGGCGCTGGCAAAGGAACTCACCAACCACAGCCTGCCGGAAATCGGCGATGCGTTTGGTGGCCGCGACCATACCACGGTGTTGCACGCCTGCCGGAAGATCGAGCAGCTGCGTGAGGAAAGTCACGACATCAAAGAAGATTTCTCCAATTTAATCAGAACATTATCTTCATAGCGCTATGAAATTTATCGTTGAACGTGAGCATCTGCTAAAACCGCTGCAACAGGTGAGCAGCCCGCTGGGCGGCCGCCCGACCTTGCCGATCCTGGGCAACCTGCTGCTGCAGGTGACGGAAGGCTCCCTGCTGCTGACCGGCACCGATCTGGAGATGGAGATGGTGGCGCGCGTCGCCCTGTCCCAGCCGCACGAGCCGGGTGCGACGACTGTGCCCGCGCGCAAATTCTTTGATATCTGCCGTGGCCTGCCGGAAGGGGCGGAGATTGCCGTCACGCTGGAGAGCGAGCGCATGCTGGTGCGGTCCGGCCGCAGCCGCTTCTCGCTGTCCACGCTGCCCGCGGCGGACTTCCCGAACCTGGACGACTGGCAGAGCGAGGTGGAGTTCACCTTGCCGCAGGCGACGCTGAAGCGCCTGATCGAAGCCACCCAGTTCTCGATGGCCCATCAGGACGTGCGTTACTACCTGAACGGCATGCTGTTTGAAACCGAAGGCGAAGAGCTGCGCACCGTCGCGACCGACGGCCACCGCCTGGCGGTGTGCTCGATGCCGATCGGCCAGCAGCTGCCGTCGCATTCGGTGATCGTGCCGCGTAAAGGGGTGATGGAACTGGTGCGTCTGCTGGACGGCGGCGATTCGCTGCTGCAACTGCAGATCGGCAGCAACAACATCCGCGCCCACGTTGGCGACTTCATCTTCACGTCCAAGCTGGTTGACGGCCGTTTCCCGGACTATCGCCGCGTCTTGCCGAAGAATCCGGACAAAACGCTGGAAGCCGGCTGCGATCTGCTCAAGCAGGCGTTTGCCCGCGCGGCCATTCTCTCGAACGAGAAATTCCGCGGCGTGCGGCTGTACGTCAGCCAGAACCAGCTGAAGATCACCGCCAACAACCCGGAGCAGGAAGAGGCGGAAGAGATCCTCGACGTCAGCTACGACGGCGCGGAGATGGAGATCGGTTTCAACGTCAGCTACGTGCTGGACGTGTTGAACGCGCTCAAGTGTGAAGACGTGCGCCTGCTGTTGACCGACTCGGTCTCCAGCGTGCAGATCGAAGACGGCGCCAGCCAGGCGGCGGCCTACGTTGTCATGCCAATGCGGTTGTAGTCTCGTTACCTTGAATTACAGCACCGTCATCGGTAAAGAGATTGCATGGCTCTGACGCGTTTATTGATTAAAGACTTCCGCAATATCGAGGCGGCGGATTTGGCGCTGGCGCCGGGATTCAACTTCCTGGTCGGCGCCAACGGCAGCGGCAAGACCAGCGTGCTGGAGGCGGTGTATACGCTCGGCCATGGCCGCGCCTTTCGCAGCCTGCAGGCCGGTCGGGTCATTCGCCACGACCAACCGGAGTTCGTGCTGCACGGCCGCATCGAAGGCGCGGAGCGCGAGCTGTCGGTAGGATTGAGCAAGAGCCGTCAGGGTGACAGCAAAGTACGCATCGATGGCAGCGACGGCCACAAGGTGGCCGAGCTGGCGCAGCTGCTGCCCATGCAGCTGATCACCCCCGAAGGTTTTACCCTGCTGAACGGCGGGCCGAAATTCCGGCGCGCTTTCCTGGACTGGGGCTGTTTTCATAACGAACCCGGTTTTTTCACCGCCTGGAGCAACCTGAAACGGTTACTGAAGCAGCGCAATGCCGCGCTGCGCCAGGTGAGTCGCTATGCGCAGATCCGCGCCTGGGATCAGGAACTGATCCCGCTCGCGGAGCGCATCAGCGAATGGCGGGCGGAATACAGCGACGCGATCGCCGCGGATATCACCGCGACCTGCGCGCAGTTTCTGCCTGAATTTGCCCTGAGCTTCTCCTTCCAGCGCGGCTGGGACAAAGAGAGCGACTACGGCGAGCTGCTGGAGCGCCAGTTTGAGCGCGACAGGGCGTTGACCTATACCGCGGTGGGGCCGCATAAAGCGGACTTTCGCATTCGTGCCGACGGCACGCCGGTAGAGGATTTGTTATCGCGCGGTCAGCTTAAGCTGCTGATGTGCGCGTTGCGCTTGGCGCAGGGTGAGTTTCTCACCCGGCAGAGCGGGCGGCGTTGCCTGTATCTGATTGATGATTTTGCCTCCGAGCTGGACACCGGCCGTCGCCGGTTGCTGGCCGATCGCCTGAAAGCCACCCAGGCCCAGGTTTTTGTCAGCGCGGTCAGCGCTGAACAAGTGACCGACATGGCCGGTGAAAAGGGCAAGATGTTCCGCGTGGAACAGGGTAAAATAGAGGTTCAACCACAGGACTAAAATGAGCGAGAAACGTTGATGTCGAATTCTTATGACTCCTCAAGTATCAAGGTATTAAAAGGGCTGGATGCGGTGCGCAAGCGCCCGGGCATGTATATCGGCGATACCGATGACGGCACCGGTCTGCACCACATGGTATTCGAGGTTGTGGACAACGCTATCGACGAAGCGCTCGCGGGCCACTGTAGTGACATTCAGGTCACCATCCATGCCGACAACTCGGTATCGGTACAGGATGACGGCCGCGGCATTCCGACCGGCATTCACCCGGAAGAAGGGGTTTCAGCCGCAGAGGTCATCATGACCGTGCTGCACGCCGGCGGTAAATTCGACGACAACTCCTATAAAGTTTCCGGCGGCCTGCACGGCGTGGGCGTCTCGGTGGTTAACGCCCTGTCTGAGAAACTGGAGCTGGTGATCCGCCGCGAAGGCAAAGTGCACGAACAGACTTACAGCCACGGCGAGCCGCAGGCGCCGCTGAACGTGGTGGGCGAAACCGAGCAGACCGGTACCATGGTGCGTTTCTGGCCGAGCCACCAGACCTTCACCAACGTGACCGAATTCGAGTACGACATTCTGGCCAAGCGCCTGCGCGAGCTGTCCTTCCTCAACTCCGGCGTGTCTATTCGCCTGAAGGACAAGCGCACCGACCGTGAAGACCACTTCCATTACGAAGGCGGCATCAAGGCGTTTGTCGAGTACCTGAACAAGAACAAAACCCCGATCCACCCGAACGTGTTCTACTTCTCCACCGTGAAAGACGACATCGGCGTAGAAGTGGCGCTGCAGTGGAACGACGGTTTCCAGGAAAACATCTACTGCTTCACCAACAACATTCCGCAGCGCGACGGCGGCACGCACCTGGTCGGTTTCCGTACCGCGATGACCCGTACGCTGAACAGCTACATGGAGAAGGAAGGTTACAGCAAGAAGGCCAAGGTCAGCGCCACCGGCGATGACGCGCGTGAAGGCCTGATCGCCGTGGTGTCGGTGAAGGTGCCGGATCCGAAGTTCTCCTCTCAGACCAAGGACAAGCTGGTCTCTTCCGAGGTGAAAACCGCGGTTGAAACGCTGATGAACGAGAAGCTGGTGGATTACCTGATGGAGAATCCGGGCGACGCGAAAATCGTGGTCGGCAAAATCATCGACGCGGCGCGCGCGCGCGAAGCGGCGCGTAAAGCGCGTGAGATGACCCGCCGCAAAGGCGCGCTGGATCTGGCCGGCCTGCCGGGCAAGCTGGCGGACTGCCAGGAACGCGATCCGGCGCTGTCCGAACTGTACCTGGTGGAAGGGGACTCCGCGGGCGGCTCTGCCAAGCAGGGGCGCAACCGCAAGAATCAGGCTATCTTGCCGCTGAAGGGGAAAATCCTCAACGTCGAGAAAGCGCGTTTCGACAAAATGCTCTCTTCGCAGGAAGTGGCGACGCTGATCACCGCGCTGGGTTGCGGCATCGGCCGCGACGAGTACAGCCCGGACAAGCTGCGTTATCACAGCATCATCATCATGACCGATGCCGACGTCGACGGTTCGCACATCCGTACGCTGCTGTTGACCTTCTTCTACCGCCAAATGCCGGAAATCATCGAGCGTGGCCACGTGTTCATCGCACAGCCGCCGCTGTACAAGGTGAAGAAAGGCAAGCAGGAGCAGTACATCAAAGATGACGAGGCGATGGATCAGTACCAGATCGCCATCGCGATGGACGGCGCTACGCTGCACACCAACGCCAGCGCACCGGCGCTCGGCGGCGAGCAGTTGGAAAAACTGGTGGCCGAGCACTACGGCGTGCAGAAGCTGATTGGCCGCATGGAGCGCCGCTACCCGCGCGCGCTGCTGAACAGCCTGATCTACCAGCCGACGCTGAACGAAGGCGATCTCAGCGATGAAGCCAAGGTGAAGACCTGGATCGCGTCGTTGGTGCAGGCGCTGAACGACAAAGAGCAGCACGGCAGCAGCTATGACTTCGTGATCTTCGAGAACCGCGAACGCCAGATGTTCGAGCCGGCGTTGCGCATCCGCACCCACGGCGTGGATACCGACTACAAGCTGGACTTCGACTTCATCCACGGCGGTGAATACCGCAAGATCTGCCAACTGGGCGAGCAGCTGCGCGGGCTGATCGAAGAGGGCGCGTTCATCGAGCGCGGCGAACGCCGTCAGCCGGTAGACAGCTTCGAACAGGCGCTGGAGTGGCTGGTGAAAGAGTCGCGCCGCGGCCTGTCCGTACAGCGTTATAAAGGTCTGGGCGAGATGAACCCGGAGCAGCTGTGGGAAACCACCATGGATCCGGAAAGCCGCCGCATGCTGCGCGTGACCGTCAAGGACGCCATCGCTGCCGATCAGCTGTTCACCACGCTGATGGGCGATGCGGTTGAGCCGCGCCGCGCCTTTATCGAAGAAAACGCCCTGAAAGCGGCGAACATCGATATCTGATGCGTTAATGGCTGTGAAAATCCGCGCCGGGCGACCCGCGCGGATTTTTTTACGCCTTTTTTGGCGCTGACAGCCGAGGCTGAAACGCGTTAGCATGAATAAAAACCACTGGGAGAAGCGTTGAATGGCTATTGAACTGATTGCGATCGACATGGACGGCACGTTGCTGGATCCGCAGCATCAAATCACGCCGGCGGTAAAGCAGGCTATCGCGGCGGCGCGGCGTAAAGGGGTGCACGTGGTGCTGGCAACCGGGCGGCCTTATGTCGGCGTGCAGGACTATCTGCGCCAGTTGGACATTCAGGGCCCCGGCGATTTCTGTATCACCTATAACGGTGCGCTGGTGTTGCGCGCGGTCGACGGCGCCTGCATCCTGCAGGAAACCCTGGGCTTCGAGGATTATCTGCACTTCGAGCAGATGGCGCGCGAGTTAGGCGTTCACTTCCAGGCGTTTGATTTCGATACCTTGTATACCCCGAACAAGGACATCGGCAAGTACACCATACACGAGGCGGAAATGACCGGCATTCCGCTGAAATACCGCAGCGTGGAAGAGATGGATCGCCAGATGCGTTTTCCAAAAGTGATGATGATCGACGAACCGGCGCTGCTGGACAGCGCCATCGCGCGCATCCCGGAGGAAACGCGCGCGCGTTACACTATCTTGAAAAGTGCGCCTTACTACCTCGAGATCTTACATAAAAACGTCGATAAGGGCGCCGGGGTGAAAATGCTGGCCGAGCACCTCGGCGTGGCGCGGGAAAACATCATGACGCTGGGGGATCAGGCTAACGATACGGCGATGATCGAATATGCCGGCGTCGGCGTGGCGATGGGCAACGCCATTCCCGAGCTGAAAGCGGTGGCGCAGTTTGTCACCAGCGCCAATACCGAAGACGGCGTGGCGCGCGCTATCGAGAAGTTCGTGCTCAACGCCTGAGAAAACGGGGCGCTGCGGCGCCCCTTTATACTTTCGCCAACACCCCTTTGGCGATCTGCAGATCCTGAATCGCCAAGCCGGTGAGATCGGCGATGGTGATGTGCTGCGGCTCGCGTCGTACCCGCCCGCCCTGCGCCAATGCGGCGCCCATTTCGACGATCGGCGTTGAAGTCAGCTTGTTCTGCCGATAAGCCATCGCGATCTCGCCATAGTCTGTGCACTGAGCCAGCGCATCGACCAACAGCGCGTCCGCGCGGGCCACCAGCTCGGTCGCCAGCTCCTGCTTACCGGGCGCGTCGGCACCCACCGCGGTAATGTGCGTGCCGGGCCGAATATCCGCCGCCTGCAAAATCGGTTCGCGGCTGGGCGTGGTGGTGACGATCAGCTGACAGTGCGCCGCCAGCTCCGCCGCCTCCTGCGTGACCCACACCCGAAATCCCTCAGCCTCGGCATCGCGCCGATACGCCGCCAGCGCCTGTTCGTTGCGGCCCCACACCCATACCTCGCGGCAATCGGTCACCGGTTTCAGACATTGCAGCTGCAGCCGCGCCTGCAGGCCGGTGCCAACCATGCCGATCGCCTGAATATGCGGCGGCGCGCACAGCTCGGCGGCGATGCGGCCGGCCAGGGCGGTGCGCAGCGCGGTCAGCCAACCTTCATCTTGCAGCAGCGCCTGCGGCTCGCCGGTCTGGGCGGAGAACGCCATCATCAGCCCCTGATTGCTCGGCAGGCCGTGTTCGGCATTGCGATAGAAACCGGTAGAGATCTTGACCACGAAAAGTTCGTCGCCTTCCAACCAGGCGGATTTGATGCAGCAGTCGCCGGCGGCTTGCTCGAACAGGAAATGCTGCGCCGGCGGCTGTTGTACCCGCTGTTGCGAGTAGGCGATAAAACCCTGCTTCAGCAGCGGCGTTATGATCTCGGCGTCGAACGCGGCGAGAATTTGCTGCCGATTAAGGATGCGCATCGGCGATGGCCTTGAGGTATTTCTCCAGCACGATGTTTTTACCGCACAGCACCACCGCCACCTTTTTACCTCGGTATTCCGGCGCCAGTTTGATCGCCGCCGCCAGCGCTACGCCTGCTGCGCCTTCGATAATCCAGCGATCGCTGGCGGCGATCCGGCGCATCGCGCGTTTGATCTCCGCCTCGCTGACCAGCACTTTACGGTCAATCAGCTGCTGGCACAGCGGGAAGGTCACGGCGCCCGGCTCGACGCCGCCGGCGGTGCCGTCGGACAGGGTTTCTTGTTCTTCCACCGGGAAGATATGGCCGGCTTCCAACGCGCTGTACAGGCTGGTGGCGTTTTCCGGCCAGCAGGCGATAAGCTGCGTGTTTGGCGACAGTTGCCGCAGAACGGTGCCGATGCCGGCGATATAGCCACCGCCGCCGACCGCCACGAACACCGCGTCCAGATCGGCGAGTTGTTCAACCAGCTCCATGCCGCAGGTGCCCTGGCCGGCGATCACCTGTTCGTCATTATACGGCGAGATATAGGTTTTCCCCTGTTCGCGTGCGGCTTGTTCCCCCGCCAGTTCGGCGTTCAGCGCGTCGCCCGGCACCAATTCCACGGTGCCGCCCAGCGCCCGGATGGTGTCGAGCTTGATGCTCGCCGCCGTCTCCGGCGCATAAACCGTGACGCCAACGCCCATCCGTTGCCCCGCCAGGGCGACAGCCTGGCCGTGGTTGCCGGTTGAGGCGGCGATCACGCCGCGCCGGCGTTGCTCGTTATCCAACAGCCGCAGCTTGTTGCTGGCGCCGCGAAATTTAAAGGAACCGGTGTGCTGCAGGTGATCGCATTTCAAATACAGCTCGCAACCCAATTGCTGAGAAAGCAGCACGCTGCGCTCCAGCGGCGTGACCCGCACTTGAGGGCGCAGTTGCTGATGAGCGGAAACAATGGCATCGAAGAGGGTGTTCATACCGGCTCCAGAAGATTTATTTTGGACTTAAAAATCCAGTTTGTACTTTTTTGTATTGATTGTAAACCCCGCGGCCCGACCTTCGGGCACACCGATCAGAAAACGGCAATGGTCGGCGGGAGCATTGCCGTTTTCGGTGAAAATAATCATAAACCTGTCGTTTAGCGGCCCGATTTTTTATTTATTTGCGTTAAGTAAGGCGCTGCCGCTGCCTTATTCTTATAAGGGAAGTGAGAATGAAAAAATAGCGTTTGCATCACCCACCTCTATTACATTGGCGCCGTTGAGTCTCGCCGGCAGGAATTCGATCGCCTGGTCGGCCGCTTATTTCCTGCCGACGCCGTCGATCGGCTTAAATGATAAGACGCTGGAAAATAATTGCGTGATTTCGAATCGAAAAATCCTCCCGCCTCACCCTCACAGGCCATATGAAACGCTGCGGGCGATCCGGTAAGATGACGGCTCAGTGCCAGCATGTGCAGGAGAGCCGCCATGAGCCATCGGGAAAAACAACTGACTTTCGACCCTCGTGGGCATCAGTTAACCAATATCAACGTCTGGACGCCGGACAGCCAATGGCTGGCTTATGACGTGCGCCCGCACGGCGCCTTTTTCACCGGCCTCAGCATCAAGCGTGTCAACGTCGCCAGCGGCGCGGTGGAGGTGATTTATCGCGCCCAGCACGGCGCCCACGTCGGCGTGGTCACGGTCAGCCCCGATGCGCCGGCGCGCTATGCCTTTATTCACGGACCTGAGCACCCGGACAGCGCCTGGCAGTATGATTTTCACCACCGCCGCGGGGTGATCGTCAGCGAACCGGATCGCGAGTTGGCCATCACCCTCGACGCGCTGGATATCACCGCGCCCTATACCCCCGGCGCGCTGCGCGGCGGCAGCCACGTGCACGTTTTCAGTCCGGACGGCAGCCGCCTTAGCTTTACCTATAACGATCACGTGATGCATGAACGCGATCCGGCGCGCGATCTGCGCAACGTCGGCGTGGCCGTGCCGCTGCACGGGGTTAATCCGCCAAAACAGCACCCGCGCGAGTACGACGGCAGCCACTATTGCGTGTTGGTCAGCGAGACGGTGCCGCAGCCGCGGCCGGGCAGCGATCAGATCAATCGCGCTTACGAAGAAGGCTGGATCGGCCGCGAAGGCTACCGTAAGGCCGACGGCAGCCGGCAGCGCTGGGCGCTGGCATTTATCGGCGATACGTTGTCCGCCGCCGGAGAGAAGCTGCCTGAGGTGTTTATCGTCGATCTGCCGGAGAACGACGTCGACTACGCCCGGGCGGGCGCTCTGCCGCTGCAGGGGACGGAAAGCGAGCTGCCGGCGCCGCCGCTTGGCGTCAGGCAGCGGCGGGTAACCTTTACCGGGGATCGCCGTTTTCCTGGCGTGGCTGGTGCGCCGCGCCACTGGTTGCGCAGTTCGCCGGACGGCAGCCAGATAGCTTTTCTGATGAAGGACGACGGCGGCGTGGTGCAGCTGTGGACGGTGTCGCCTAACGGTGGCGAGCCGCACCAGGTGAGCCGCAGCGAGCATGACATCCAGTCGGCGTTCAGCTGGCACCCGCAGGGCGGGACGATAGCCCTGGTGTGCGACAACAGCGTGATGCTGTGCGAGGTGGCCAGCGGTCGCCTGCAGCGTTTGACGCCGCGCAGCGTGCAGCCGCCGTCGGGGGATGCCGTGGTGTTCTCGCCGGATGGCAAGAAAGTGGCGTTTATGCGCGAGATAGCGGGGTTCAACCAGATCTTCGTGGTTGAGGCGTAAGACGGGCCTGATGACCCGCTGCGTGCGCGATTAGTGCGTGGCGGTGCTGTCGTCGCCCTGGCCGGGATTGCCGGTCGCCGCCAAATTCTGCTGCTCGCTGCGCAGGATACGCGCTTTTGGCGAGTCTGCGGTGGCGTCGTTGCCGGAGCGCAGATAGTCGTAAGGCAGCAGCACGGTATCCATCACCGCGGAGAACGGCAGATCCAGCGCCACCAGCGGCATCATCGCCCAGCTGGTGTTGTCGTCCTTCAGCATGTCCACGCTGGCGCGGGTGCCGGGATAGTAACCCTGATTCGGGCCGGTATGGCTCATTACGCTGGAGCAACCGCTGGTCACCAACAACATGCAGCCCGTCGCTATCGCTTTCATCGTCGTCATTAATCCATCCTGCAGGGTTGCTGTTCCCCTAAATTAAGCTGATTTATAACATCCTGTTGTTGCTTTAAAAGAAGCAAAATCCCGCTCTGTGGCGGCTCTCTCACTTTAGTGTAAGTGGTAAAAAAACTTTTACCTTATTGGTGCAAGTTTTTTTTGATCCTCGCCTGTTGAATTGATGAAAGCAACCCCCATTTTATCATTAGAGCCGAATTGAGAATTCGCCGTAAGGGAATTCTGGCTTAATTAGCCTGTCCAGAGTGGAAGGCGTATTTATTTCAACCTCGCTGAAGTGCCTTAGGAGGCTGTTTTATGCGTAATTTTGATCTTTCCCCGCTATACCGTTCCGCCATCGGTTTCGATCGCCTGTTCAACGCGCTGGAGGCTGGCCAGAGTCAGGGCAACGGCGGTTATCCCCCTTATAATGTCGAGCTGGTGGATGAAAATCATTATCGGATCGCCATCGCGGTAGCCGGGTTTGCCGAGCAGGAGCTGGAGATCACCACACAGGACAATCTGCTGATCGTGCGCGGGGCGCACAACAATGAACCGGCAGAAAAAACCTATTTATACCAGGGCATCGCCGAGCGTAATTTCGAGCGTAAATTCCAGCTGGCCGAACATATTCAAATTAAAGGCGCCAAACTGGAGAATGGCCTGTTGTATATCGACATGCAACGCATCGTGCCGGAAACATTAAAACCGCGCCGCATCGAAATTAAATAAATTTCCGTTTCGCCGGCAGGTACGCTGCCGGTAAATATGAAGTCATGATTAGCCTGCCGTCAGGGGGCTGAGTAAACACATCTCGCTTAATGAAAGGAGTTGTTCCTATGCGTAATTACGATTTATCCCCGCTTCTGCGTCAGTGGATTGGTTTTGATAAATTGGCCAGTTCAATGGGCGGCCAGGAACCCCAGGGGTTCCCGCCGTATAACATCGAGAAAAGTGACGACAATCACTACCGCATTTCTCTGGCGCTGGCCGGTTTCCGGCAGAGCGAACTGAATATCGAAGTGGAAGGGCCGCGGCTGACCGTCAGCGGTAAACCCACGCCGCCGGAAAAACAGGTTGAATACCTGCATCAGGGCTTGGTGTGCAAAGAGTTCCAGCTGACTTTCACCCTGGCGGAGCATCTGCAGGTGTCCGAAGCCAAATTTGAAAACGGTCTGCTGCACATCGATCTGGTGCGTCAGGTGCCGGAAGCCTTGCAGCCTCAGCGCATCGCTATCGGCGCGACGCCGGAGCTGGAAGCGAAATAACCGGCTGAAAAACGGTCATCATCATGCGGGGGAGATCCAAACGGATCTCCCCCGTTGCGTTATGTGGCGCACGCCACAGTCCCCCCGTCTGCCCGATGCCATAATCCTTGTTAATTGTGTGTCTTTGGCCGCAAATCCCATATTCAACTTTGGCAAGGATGTGACCTATGAGCGATATCGCCCTGACCGTCAGCATGTTGGCGTTGGCGGCCGTCATTGGGCTGTGGATGGGGAACTGGAAGCTGTATGGCGTCGGGTTGGGCATTGGCGGCGTGCTGTTCGGCGGTATCCTGGTCGGCCACTTTGCCCAGAGCGGGCAAATCAGCCTGAATGGGGACATGCTGCACTTTATCCAGGAGTTTGGCCTGATCCTGTTCGTCTACACCATCGGCATCCAGGTCGGCCCCGGTTTCTTCTCTTCGCTGCGCGTCTCCGGTCTGCGGCTCAACGCCTTCGCGGTGCTGCTGGTGCTGACCGGCGGCATCGTGGCGGCGGCGGTACACAAGCTGTTCGACGTGCCGCTGCCGATCATCCTCGGCGTGTTCTCCGGCGCGGTCACCAACACCCCGGCGCTGGGCGCCGGTCAACAAATCCTGACCGATCTCGGTTCCGATCCGGCGCTGGTGGACGGCATGGGGATGGGTTACGCCATGGCCTATCCGTTCGGCATATGCGGCATCCTGCTGGTAATGTGGCTGATCCGGCTGTTTTTCCGCATCAACATCGAGCGTGAGGCTCAGGCGTTTGAAAGCAGCCTGGGCAATCAGCGCGAGTTGCTGCACGCCATCAACGTGGCGGTGCGCAACCCCAATCTGCAGGGCATGGCGATCAAAAGCGTGCCGCTGCTCAACGGTGAAGCGATCGTCTGTTCGCGCCTCAAGCGCGGGGAGCTGTTGATGGTGCCGGCGCCGCACGAGCGGCTGGAGCTTGGCGACTACCTGCACCTGGTGGGCAAACGCGAAGATCTGGAGAACGCCCGGTTGGTGATCGGTGAAGAGGTGGATGCCTCGCTGTCGACGCGCGGCACTGCGCTGCAGGTGGTGAGGGCGGTGGTGACCAACGAGCAGGTGCTGGGCAAGAAAATCCGCGATCTGAACCTGAAGCGAAAGTATGACGTGGTGATTTCACGCCTCAACCGCGCCGGCGTCGAGCTGGTGGCCGGCAGCAACGTGACGCTGCAGTTTGGCGACATTCTCAACCTGGTCGGCCGGCCGGAGGCCATCGACGCGGTGACGGCGATTGTCGGCAACGCCCAACAAAAACTGCAGCAGGTGCAGATGCTGCCGGTCTTTATCGGTATTGGTCTCGGGGTATTGCTCGGTTCCATTCCGCTGTTTGTGCCCGGCTTCCCGGCGGCATTGCGGCTGGGGCTGGCCGGCGGGCCGCTGGTGGCGGCGCTGATCCTGGGGCGCATCGGCAGCATCGGCAAGCTGTACTGGTTTATGCCGCCGAGCGCCAACCTGGCGCTGCGCGAACTGGGCATCGTGCTGTTTCTGGCGGTGGTTGGTTTGAAATCGGGCGGTAACTTCATCGATACGTTGCTGCACGGCGAGGGGCTGACGTGGGTCGGGTACGGCGCCTTGATCACCGCGATTCCGTTGCTGAGCGTCGGTATTCTGGCGCGCACGGTGGGCAAGATGAACTACCTGACGCTGTCCGGCATGCTGGCGGGATCGATGACCGATCCGCCGGCGCTGGCGTTCGCCAACGGTCTGCATCCCACCAGCGGCGCCGCGGCGCTGTCTTACGCCACCGTTTATCCGCTGGCGATGTTCCTGCGCATCATGTCGCCGCAGCTGCTGGCGGTGCTGTTCTGGACGCTATAGCGCTGCCCGACTACAGCCGGTAAGGCATTAACACGCCGTTGTCAGTGCCAAAATCTTTGGGGTTGCGGGAGATGAGCGTCCGGAACCCCACCTGCGCGGTGGCCCAGATAATGGCGTCCGGCAGCTTCACATGCTGTGAGTGGCGCAGTTCTACGGCGCGTTCGGCAACTTCATCGGTAATAGGCAGCAGCAGGAATTGCCCTAAAAACTGGCGCGTTTTCAGCTCCAGCGCCGGCCCCTGCTTTTTGGCACCCACCATCACTTCCATCCAGGTGATGGCGCTAATAGCCGGATTGGTGTGGTATTCGGTCAAAACGTCTTTGGCTTGAGGAATGCCGTTGAGATAATCGATCAGAATATTGGTGTCGAATAACGCCCGTTGAGCCACCATTATTCCCACTCCTCGCGCTGACGATTTTCGTAGTCCACGCCATCTCCCATCGCCCCGGACCAGAGCCCGAAAGCATTGCTGGGATCTTCAACGTGGTTCTCCATCAGATAGCGGGAGACGGCCTGACGGATGATTTCGGCCCGGGGAACGTGGCGGATATTTTTCAGATTGTCGAGCTGCCGCAGGTCTTCTTCAGGTAAATCGATCACGATGCGAGTCATCGCTAGCCCTCCAAAAAAAGATATACGATATATGCATCGTATATCTTTATCGGTCGATTTTCAATCAGCTGGCATTAGCCTTCCTGATGCGCGCGTTCGATCTCTTCTGCCAGGATCGCCACGCCGCGCTCGATTTTCTCCGGGTCGGGCACGTAGTTCATGCGCATGCACTGGTGGGTGTGCGGCCAGTCGTGCTCCAGCCCCGGGAAGAAGTAGTGGCCCGGCACCATCAGCACGCCGCGCTTTTTCAGGCGCTGATACAGCACCTCGGTAGTGATCGGCAGATCCTTGAACCACAGCCAGAGGAAGATGGCCCCTTCCGGTTTGTGGATCAGGCAGCGCTCCGGCGACAGGTAGCGGCGGATAATCTCGATGGTGTGTTCGACGCGCTGTTTGTAAAACGGGCGAATCACCTCGTTCGACAGGCGCAGCAGATCGCCGCGCGCGATCATTTCTGTTGCCATCGCCGGCCCCATGCTGCCCGGCGACAGGCTGATGATGCCGTTCATGTTGGTCAGCGCGGTGATCACCTTCTCGTCGGCGATCACGATGCCGCAGCGCGAGCCCGGCAGGCCGAGTTTGGACAGGCTCATGCACAGGATGGTGTTCGGGTTCCACAGCGGCGTGGCGTCGCTGAAGATAATGCCGGGGAAAGGCACGCCGTAGGCGTTGTCGATCACCAGCGGAATATCGCGCTGCTGCGCCAGCAGGTCGAGCTTCATCAGCTCTTCGTCGGTGATCACGTTGCCGGTCGGGTTGGTCGGCCGTGAAACGCAGATCATGCCGATGTCGTCGCCAATGGTGAGGTGTTCGAAATCAACGTGATATTTGAACTGGCCGTCCGGCAGCAGCTCGATGTTCGGTTTGGCGGAGACGAACAGCCCTTCGTCCAGCCCGGCATCGGCATAGCCGATATATTCTGGCGCCAATGGGAACAGCACGCGGCGGCGCGAACCGTCGGCGTAGCGGCCGGCGAACAGGTTGAACAAGTAGAAAAACGCGCTTTGGCTGCCGTTCGTCAGTGCAATATTCTGTGGCGAAATCTCCCAGCCGAGCTCGTCGCGCAGCAGATTGGCCAGCGCTTTCAGCAGCGCATCCTTGCCTTGCGGGCCGTCGTAGTTGCACAGCGCCTCGGTCAGTTTGCCCTGGTCGAGCATCTCCTGGCACAGCTGTTTGAAGTAGGCTTCCATCTCTGGGATCTGCGCCGGGTTGCCGCCGCCGAGCATGATGGCACCGGGGGTGCGCAGGCCTTCGTTCAGGTCGTCCATCAAACGGGTAATGCCCGCATAACGGGTAAATTTTTCGCCGAAAAGTGAGAAAGTCATAGGTGTAGCAATACTGTTTTTTAGCAGGTAATCCCCCACCATACCGCCAGACAAATCCCTCTGCAATGCGGCCGACAAATCGACCAGTGGGCAAAAGCTTCGCTCATCGGCCGATTGTCAGCATATTACGCTGGATTATTGTGACCGTTCGCCGGCCCATACCACCATCACCTTATCGTCGCCGAGCCGGCGGCTGAAGGCGTAGTAGGCGGCGTGTGGCAGCGGGGTTTGCACGCCGCCGCCGATCGCCGGATGGCGAGCGCGGAACTGTCCCAACCGTTGCCAGTGGGCCAGCAGCGAGGCTTTTTCCCCCTGCAACTCAGGCCAGTTCATGTCGGAGCGGGTGCCCTGCAGAGGATCGGAACCGGTTGGGCCGAGCGGGCGGCCGCTTTCATCGCCGTAGTAAATCTGCACCGCCCCCGGCGCCAGCAACAGCAGGTTTGCCGCCCGCTGTTGGCGCACCTGCGAGCCTTTGGCGTCGCTGGCGAAGAACAGCCGGGTGTCATGTGAAGAGAGGTAGCTCAGCACGTTGAAATCCTGCAGCCGCTCGGCCATCTGCCGGTAGGTGGCATCGATGTCGGCAAAGCAGCCCAGCGCCTGCGACGCCTGGTCCTGGAAATCGAAGTTGATCATCGCGTCGAAGCCGTTTTGGTAATAGTCGCTTTTCATCACCCCGTGGCCCCAGGCCTCGCCGGTCATCCAAAACGGCGCGTCATCCAGCGCCTGCTGCGGATGCTCCGCTTTCCACGCCGCCAATGCCGCCGTGGCGCGCTGCTTCAACAGCGCCAGCGTCGGTTTTTCCACGTGCTTGGCGGTGTCGACGCGAAAACCGTCGATGCCGTAATCGCGCACCCACTGGCTGAGCCAGACGGTCAGGTAATCGCGGGTGGTGGCGCCGGGAATGTCGCGAGCGGCGGTGTCGGGTTTGTGGCGATAGAACAGCGGCAGGCCGCTGGCGCCGGGCGCTTCGGTTTTGATGTCCGGCAGGAAGGCCAGCGACATTGTCAGGTCGTCATAGCCCGGCGCGTCATAGTCGCCGATGTCGGTGCGGATCCAGTTTTTCCCCCACCATGGGCGCCAGCCCGCCTTGTCGCTGAAATTGATATAGTCGTTGAAGCTGTGCCAGTTTTGCCCTGGCCCGGGGCGCCAGTCGTTCCAGCTTTTCCCCAGGGTTTTCTCCACCTCTGCACCCTGCAGATACAGCGAGCCGAAGTGGAACGTTTGCATATCCGCCAGCGTGGCGTAGCCGACATGATTCACCACCACGTCGAACAGAATGCGAATGCCGCGCTGATGGGCCTGCTCGACCAGCGTGCGCAGCTCCTGTTCGGTGCCCATGTTGGCGTCGAGGCGCGTCCAGTCCAGCGCGTAATAGCCGTGATAGGCGTAATGCGGGAAATCGCCTTGGGTGCCGCCGCCGACCCAGCCGTGGATCTGCTCCAGCGGTGAGCTGATCCACAAGGCGTTGACGCCGAGCTGCTGCAGATAATCCAGCTTCTGCGTCAGGCCGGCCAGATCGCCGCCGTGAAAGGTGCCTATTTCCTGCAGGCCGTCGCTGCGGCGCCCGTAGCTGTGGTCATTGGCCGGATTGCCGTTCTCAAAGCGATCGGTCAGCACGAAGTAGACCGTGGCGTTATGCCAACTGAACGCCGCCGGTTTCGCCGTGGCGGCGGATTCCAGCAGCAACAGGCCGCCGCTGGCGGCGGCGGGCTGCAACGTGATTTTCCCCTGGCTCACCTGCGCCGTTTGGCCGGAATAGAAATCGCGCAGCGTTTCGCCTTCGGCGAAGGTGGAGGCGACGTCGACCGTGACCGGCTTGCCGTCCCAGCGCGGGCAACTGCGCACGGCAACGGCGGCGCTTTCCGGCGCGCTGCTCAGGCTGAGCTGCAGCGTCGGCGTGCCGCTGCGGGTGTCGATGCGCACCTGATAATCGCCGGCGCGGAACTGCCGCCAGCTGACCGGCGGATGGGCGCCACAGGGCTGCAGCGACAGCGTTTGGTTAAGCTTCACCGCCTCGGCCGGCTGCCAGCAGCGGTTATCCTGATACAGCCGTAGCGGCAGCTGGCCTTTGGGCAGCGCGGCCTGGCTGGCGAACAGCCCGGCGGCAGTTTCGTCGAAGGCCGGGAAACCCGGCAACGTCCAGCCGGCCAGCGCCGAAGGCGACAGCAGTATCAACAAGGGCAGGGGTAACAGTTTCATGGCTCTCCTTACGCGTGGCAGGAAGCGTTTTTTCCGCTGGGTAGCGCCAGTGTGGCAAACGGCGGAAAAATGGCCTCCTCCCTGCGAGGTTTTTTCGGGGAGGAGGAGAAGGGCGGAGCGTTTTCGGATTGATTCGGCTTGGCTTTGCGCGCGCGCTGCGGCAGATTAAACGATGAACATCAAAGGAGGTTAGCGATGACGGACAAAAACTGGCGAGAAGAGATCGTTCGGGCAATTCAGGATGCCGAATTGCAGCACTTCGCCGAAGAACATCAGCTGCAGGCGCTGTTCGCGCCGCAGCAGGAAGAGCAACACGGCCGGTTATCCGCAGACCACCGGCCGCGCTGAGTTATTTCCGCAACAGCTGCGGATTGACGCAGTTTTCTTTCACCGTGCCGGTCAACGCGGCGATCAAGTTATCCACCGCGCAGGCGGCCATGCCGTAGCGGGTTTCATGGGTGGCGGAGCCGATGTGCGGCAACGCCACCACGTTCGGCATGCTGAGCAGCGGCGAATTGGCCGGCAGCGGCTCTTTCTCGAACACGTCCAACCCGGCGGCGTGGATCACGCCGTTTTGCAGCGCTTCGATCAACGCCTGCTCATCCACCACCGGCCCGCGGCCGGCGTTGATCAGAATGCCGCTTTTCTTCATTTTCGCCAGCTGATCGCGGCCGATCAGATGGAAAGTTTGTTCGGTCAGCGGTAACGTGATGCAAACGAAATCCGATTCGGCCAGCAGGGTATCCAGATCGCAGCGACGGGCGTTGAAGCGTTGCTCCGCCTCTTCGTGCGTGCGGCGGGCGTTGTACAGCACCGGCATGCCGAAGCCGAAGTGCGCGCGCTGCGCCAGCGCCAGGCCGATGCGCCCCATGCCGAGGATGCCGATGGTTTTGTGGTGCACGTCGACGCCGAACCAGTCCGGCCCGATGCTGCCGCGCCATTCGCCGGCCTTCACCCGCTCCGCCACTTCCACCACCCGGCGCGCGGTCGCCAGCACCAGGCTCATGATGGTATCGGCGACGGTTTCGGTCAGCACCATCGGGGTATGCATCAGCAGCACGTTATGGGCGTTGAGCGCCTCGACGTCGAAGTTGTCGTAGCCGACGGAAACGGTCGAGGCCGCGCGCAGTTTGGGCGCCTGCTGCAGGAAAGCTTCGTCAATTTTACCGCCGGAACCGATGATCCCTTCGGCCTGCTGCAGCGCCTGGCGCAGTTCGTCGCGGTTCTCCGGCTGCAGGCCGTTGAAGGCGTGCACGGTGAAGTGCTGTTCCAGACGTTCACGCAGATCGGCGGGCAGGCTTTTGTACAATACGATAGAAGGCTTCATCACGAACTCCAGCTGGGCCAAAGGGGGCATGGCGCCCCCCCGGTTGGGTTAACAGAGAAAAAGTATAACCGGATCAAGCCAATTGTGGCTGGATCTCGTTGCGGGCGGGCTTGACGATCAGCGTCAGCACCACCGCCACCACCAGTGCGATGGCCATAAACATGTAAGAGGCCGCCGGGCTGCCGGTGGCGCCATTCAGGTAACCGACGAACCACGAACCGAAGAACGAACCCAGCGCGCCCATGCTGTTGATCAGCGCCATGGCGCCCCCGGCGACGTTTTTCGGCAGCATTTCCGGAATGATGGCGAAGAACGGCCCATAAGGGGCGTACATCGCGGCGCCGGCGACCACCAGCAGGCCGTAGGAGATCCAGAAGTGGTTGGTGCCGACGGCGTAAGAGCCGAAGAACGCCAGCGCGCCGATCAGCAGCAGCGGCCAGACGAACAGCTTGCGGTTTTGCATTTTGTCCGACGCCCAGGAGACGACGATCATGGCGATGGTTGCCGCCAGGTAAGGCACCGCCGACAGCCAGCCGGCTTCCACCATGCCCATCTGCATGCCGCTGCGCAGGATGGAAGGCAGCCACAGCACGAAGCCGTACACGCCGATGCTCCAGGCGAAGTACTGCACGCACAACAGGATCACGTTGCGTGAGCGGAAGGCTTCGCCGTAGTTGCGCACGGCCTTGATGCCTTTCTGTTCTTCGTCCAACTGCTGTTGCAGCGCCTGTTTCTCATTGGCGCTCAACCAGCCGGCCTGCGCCGGTTTGTCTTTCGCCAACACCCACCAGCAGAACGCCCAGATAACCGCCGGAATGCCCTCGATGATGAACATTTCGCGCCAGCCGAAGGCGTGGATCAGGTATCCTGACACCACAGACATCCACAGCACCGTCACCGGGTTGCCGAGGATCAGGAAGGTATTGGCGCGTGACCGCTCCGATTTGGTGAACCAGTTGCTGATGTAGATCAGCATCGCCGGCATCACCGCCGCTTCCACCACGCCGAGGATAAAGCGGATGGCGGCCAACATCGGGATATTGCTCACCACGCCGGTCAGCGAGGCGCAACCGCCCCACAGGATCAGGCACCAGAAGATCAATTTTTTGACGCTGCGGCGTTCGGCGTAGATGGCGCCGGGAATTTGGAAGAAGAAATAACCGAGGAAAAACAGCGCGCCAAGCAGCGAGGCCATGCCCTTGGTGATGCCGAGATCTTCATTGATGCCGGCGGCGGAGGCGAAGCTGAAGTTGGCGCGATCGAGATAGGCCAGGCTGTAGGTGATAAACACGATGGGCATGATGTACCACCAGCGTTTGGCCGCGACAGTCGCTTTGTTCATGTTCAGTATCCTTCAGTGGTGTTGCATCCCCTTCGCCCGGCATGCCAGAAGAAGGGGCAGATGCTCTCCCGACGCGTCCCGGTTGTAGGGCCAGAGGCTGACGTCATGCGGAGAAGTCGTTTTTTTATTGTTATTCGGCCAGCGCCGCGCGGGTCGGCAGGCCTTCGCTGTCGCCGATGGCCTGGATCGCCAGCGAACCGATTTTGTTGCCGCGCTGCACCGCCTGTACCAGCGTTTTGCCTTCCAGCAGGGCGCTGAGGGTGCCGACGGCAAAGCCATCACCCGCCCCCACGGTATCCACCACGTTGTCGACCTTGACTGCGGCCACCGCCGCCTTATCGCCGGCGGCGGTTTTAAACCAGGCGCCGTCCGGGCCGGTTTTGATGATCACCGCCTGCACGCCGCGTTCCAGATAGAAATCGGCGATGCCTTCCGGCGTCGATTGGCCGGTGAGGATCTGCCCCTCTTTCAGCCCCGGCAGCACCCAGTCGGCGGCGAACGCCAGCTGGTTCAGCTGCTCGATCATCACCTCGCGGCTGGGCCACAGCACCGGGCGCAGATTGGGGTCGAACGAAATGGTTTTGCCCATGGCGCGCATCTCGCGCGCCGCATGGTGGCACAGCGCCAGCGATTCGCCGGACAGCGCCGCCGCCACGCCGCTCAGGTGCAGGTGGCGCGCGGAACCGAAATACTCGCGGTTAAAATCGGCAATCGACAGGTGGCTGGCCGCCGAGCCCTTGCGGAAGTATTCCACGCTGGGATCGGTACCATCGATGGTTTTGGATTTCACCTGAAAACCGGTCGGATAGTGGCCATCGACCGTCACCTGCCGGTAGTTGATGCCTTCTTTTTTCAGCTGCTGCAGGGCGAAGCGGCCGAACGAGTCATTGCCGACGCGGCTGACCCAGCCGACGTTCATGCCCAGACGCGCCAGGCCGATCGCCACGTTCAGTTCGGCGCCAGCGATGCGTTTGGTGAAGGTTTCCACCTCCGCCAGGTCGCCGGTTTGCGCCGCCACGAACATCGCCATGGCTTCGCCCAGCGTGACCACATCCAGGGGCGTCTGCTGCGCCGTCGTTGCCGTTAACGTTGTCATCATGGGGTTACTCCGCACGCAAAATATTGACGTAATGACGGGTGACGGCCTCCAGGTCATCGCCCTGCAACGGGAATTCGATACCGCGCGGCACATCGTGCGGCAGGCGAGCCAGCAGATCGCGCCAGCTGCCGTCGGTATCGTCCAGCGCGACGGCGCGCCAGCCGCGCGGGCCTTGGGTGGCGGCTTTGACGTGCACGTAACCGACGTGGCGGGCCAGGCGCTCGGCGGCGGCGAAGGCGTCTTGCCCCACCCACAGCCAGTTGGCCATATCGAAGGTCATGCTGACCGGCAGATGGCTATCTTCCGCGGCGTGGAAAAAGGCGTTCAGCATCGACAAAATGCCGCAGTCCGGCGTTTGGTCGTTCTCGACCACCAGCTTGACCGGGTGTTGCTCCAGCGCCACTTTCAGCTCGGTAAAATCGAAGCCGGGGCGGAAATGACCGAGGGACAGCTTCAGCTGGCGCGCGTTCAGCGCCTGCGCTTCCGCCAGCAGCGCCGGCAGGTTGGGGGTCAGCGTATGTTGCGGGGTGAACAGCGCCTCAGGGGCGGAGTAGACGGCAAACAGCTGCTGGCGATCGATCTCTTGCGCCAGCGCCGGCAGGCTGTCCAGCTCGCCGGCGGCGAACAGTTCGCGGCGGATCTCCACCCCGTCGGCGCCAGCGCCGGCGATGAGGGGCAACAGCGCGCGCTGGCCGCCGTGTTGTTTGACGGTATCGGTGCCGTAGGCGCCGGTGACCACGATGATTTCTGTTTTCATTTTGACTCCTGAGGCGGCATTGTCGCCGCCGCTGCTGTTACCGGTACGTTAAATGGAACCGGTTCCAGCGAAAAGCGGCAGAGTGTAAAAATATGATCGCAATCACGAAGCTGAGCAAAAAACAGCCGGTGAGGGCGGGGCGGTCAACGCCCCGGAAAAGGCGGGTTAGCGGGTGGTGGAGCCGCGGACGATCAGCTCGCCGGAGAACATCTGCTCGCCGCTGGGGGCGGCGAGGCCCTGAATGCGCTGCACCAGCCGCTCCAGTGCCGCGTGCCCCATTTGGTAGGTGGGCTGTTTCAGCGTGGTGATGCCGACGCCCGCCAGTTCCGCCCACTCCAGTTCGTCAAAGCCCAGCAGGCCGATGTCGTTGCCCCACTGGATGCCGAGCCGACGCATGGCGCGCGCCACCTGCAGCGTCAGGGCGCCGTTGGCGGAGATCACCGCCTTGCGCATGCCGCGGTGGCGGCCGCTGAAATCGCTCAGCACCTGCTCCAGTTTCTGCCGATCGTTGAGCGGCGTTTCGGCCTGCTCCGCCAACAGCGCGGGGTGCTGCGCCATGGTATGCCTGAAGGCGTGCAGGCGTTCCAGGCGGGTATTGACCGTACCGAGCGGCTCGCTGAGGAACAGGATCGCTTCGAAACCTTGTTGCAACAGGTGTTCGGTAGCGACGGTGGCGGCTTCGCGGTTGTTCAGGCCCACCACGTCGCAGGCGAAGTCGGGGATTTTGCGGTCGATCAACACCATCGGCAGCATCGACTGTTGCAGCGTGGATAACGCTTCCTCGCGCATGCCGACCGCGTTGACCACAATGCCTTCCACCCGGTAACTGCTGAGCAGCTGCAGGTAGTGCTGCTCCTGATTGACTTCGTTGTTGGTGTTACACACCAGCAGGGTAAAGCCGTGCTGGCGGCAGGCGGCCTCGATGCCGCGCATCACGTCCACCGAGTAGGGGTTGGTGATATCGGCGAGGATCAGGCCGATCAGGCGGGTCTGGCCGCCCTTCAGGCTGCGCGCCATCTGGCTTGGCCGGTAGTCGAGCTGCTGGATCGCCTGTTCGATGCGCTGTTTGAGATCGTCGGAAAGCAGGTGTTGTTCACCATTCAGATAGCGCGACACGCTGGTCTTGCCGGTTTTGGCGATGCTGGCCACATCGCTGATGGTGGCGCGTCCCGATGCGCGCGTTGCCTTGACAGTGCTCACAGCCGATCCCTCCTGCGGTTAATTGCCAAGGAGACTACCATACCCGATGTGCGGGCGGGAATGTTGAAGGGTAAGGAGAAAATCGCAGGGGGGGCGGCGGGGCGCAGGTGGCGCCCCGCACGGGATTACTGCAGCGGGCTGAGCGTGATCTCGACGCGGCGGTTTTGCGCCTTGCCTTCCGCGGTGCTGTTGGAGGCGATCGGGTTGTCCGGGCCGGCGCCGGTGGTGCGGATACGGTTCGCCGCCACGCCCTGGGTGATCAGCGCGCTGGCTACGCCGTCGGCGCGCTGCTGCGACAGGTTCATGTTGAGCGAGCGGGAACCGGTGCTGTCGGTGTAGCCGACCACGTTGACCGCGGTTTTCGGATACTCTTTCAGCACCATGGCGACGCCGGTCAGGGTGTTGGCGCCCGCCGGTTTCAGCGTGGCGCTGCTGCTGTCGAAGGTCACGTTGTTCGGCATGTTCAGCACGATGTTGTCGCCCTGACGGGTGACGCTGACGCCGGTGCCTTTCATCTTGTCGCGCAGCTTGGCTTCCTGCACGTCCATGTAATAGCCTGCGCCGCCGCCGAGGGCTGCGCCGGCCGCTGCGCCGATCAGCGCACCCTTGCCGCGATCTTTCTTGGAAGAGGACAGCACGCCGACGCCGGCGCCTAGTGCGGCGCCGAGGCCTGCGCCGATGCCGGATTTGCCGGCTTCGGATTCACCGGTGTAAGGGTTGGTGGTACAGGCCGACAGCGCGAGCGTAAGGCTCACGGCGCCGGCAATAATTGCAATGCGTTTTTTCATGTTCTTGTCCTTAATGGCATCAGAATCTGTACGCGCCGGCCCAAAACGGGGACGCAAAAAAGTGGGTGACGCAGGAAGCCCGCATCGCCGCGCTACCTATGACGCGCGGTTTCGCCGGCAGTTCCGGAAAAAAACGTGACAAATGATGAGCGCGGGTAAGTGCTGGGGGAGTTATGCGGCAAAACGCCGGGCGGCGCCATGCAGCGGATTCCTAATTGTGCGCATCCGGGGTGCGGATGCGCCTTTTTTAAGCGTAACCGGTTGAGTTTTCGACTGCCGGCCAGTTCATGATCAGCGTATAGGCCTGGGTTTCATCATTGAACAGGCGCTGCGTTATCTGGAAGCCGTGCTTGTGGTAGAACGCACAGGCGCGCAGGTTCTGTTGGTACACCTCCAGACTGAGTCGGCGGTAGCGCTGCTGCACGTGCGTCATCAGCGCCTGGGCGACGCCGCGGCCGTGAAACGCCCGATCGACAAACAGCGCGCCGATGAACTGCTCGTCCAGCACGCTGATAAAGCCGACGATCTCGCCTTCGTGCCAGCAGGCCCAGCTTTGCGCGCGCGGCAGGTAGTTTTCCCGCACCAGCGCGGCGCTCTCACGCCAGTATTTTTCCGCCACGAACGGATGGGCGGCGATGGTGCTGGGCAGCCACAGCGCCATCAGCCGTTCGATATCCTCCGGGCCACAGGGGCGGATCACCGTGGCTTTGGGTAACACATGCACCCCGTGAGATGATCGTTCACCAGCCCGCTGGCCTGCATGAAGGCGTAACAGATGGTGGAGCCGATAAACTTGAAGCCGCGCTTTTTCAGCGCCTTGGACATGGCGTCGGACTGCTCGGTTTTGGCCGGCACCTGGTTCAGCGCTTGCCAGCGGTTGAGCTGCGGCTGGCCGCCGACGAAGTCCCAAATGAAGGTAACGAAATTCTCCCCGGCCGCCTCCATCGCCAGATAGGCCTTGGCGTTGGTGATGATGGCTTCTATCTTGCCGCGATGGCGGATGATGCCGCTGTCCTGCAGCAGGTTTTCCACGTCTTGTTCGGTCATGGCGGCGACCCGCTGCGGATCGAAACCGTGGAAAGCGCGGCGGTAGTTCTCGCGCTTTTTCAGGACGGTGATCCAGGAAAGGCCGGCTTGCTGCCCCTCGAGGCACAACATTTCAAACAGCTCGCGCGCGTCGGTGGTGGGCGCGCCCCATTCCTTGTCGTGATACTCGAGATACAACGGATCGGCCGTCACCCAACCGCAACGTTCGTCTGCCATCCTGAATGTCCTTATGCTGTGTTTATGAACAGTAATCATCGCTCGAAGCGCCGAACTTGGCAAGTCGCTGATTGTTTTGTCATCAGCCCGCTTGACGTGACGAAAAAGCCGACAATAGTTACTACATGGCCGGTGGAAAACTGACCAACGATAAAAACGACATGGCCTTCATTTGCAGGCTCTCAGGAGTCGATTCATGCCTCTAAAAATAACGTGCATGCCCCGCCCGGCGGCGCTTGCAGTGGCGTTACTTTGCAGTGTGACCCTTCCGGCTCAGGCGTACGATCAACTCTACGTCTTTGGCGACAGCCTGAGCGATACCGGCAACAACGGCCGGTTCACCTATGACGGCAGCCAGCACCTGCTGTACGACGAGGCGTTGGCGCAGCGCATCGGGGCGGCGCTGGTGGCTTCGGACAACGGCGGTGAGAACTACGCCGCCGGCGGCGCCGTGGCGGTGCCGGGACTGAACCCGGCCGACAACACCCAGGAGCAGGTGCAGCGTTACCTGAGCCGGGTCAATGGCCAGGCCGACGGCGACGGTTTGTATATTCATTGGATCGGCGGCAACGATCTGGCGGCGGCGGCGCTGAATGCCGCTACTGCGCCCGGCGTGGCCTATAACAGCGCCGCCGCGGCGGCCGCGCAGGTGCATTCGTTGCTGAACGCCGGCGCCGGCACGGTGATCGTGCCGACGGTGCCGAACATCGGCTCCACGCCGCAGCTGATGGAATTGATCATTCAACAGGCGCTGTCACCGGTGCAGGGGGCGGCGATCCAGGCGGCCTATGCCACGCTTAATTCGGTGGCGACGCCGGACAACGCTTCACGCACGCAGGCGATCCACGCAGCGTTGGCCGCTGCGGCGAAGCAGGGCAGCGCCATTCCTCAGGTGCAGCAGGCGATCGCCGCGCAGCTTATCGCGGCGTATGACGGCCTGAGCGCGCAGGCCGCTCAGCTGACCGATTTCTATAATCAAAGCGAAGACCGTTTGCTGGCGCAGGGGAGCGGCAATATCGTGCGGGTGGACGTCAACAAGCTGTTCGCCGAAGCGATCGCCAATCCGGCGCAGTTCGGCTTCGCCAACACCGCCGGCATGGCTTGCCCGCCAGGCGTTTCTTCGGCGATTTGCCGTTCCGACATGCCTGGCTTCGACGCCGGCCAGTCCTATCTGTTCTCCGACCATTTCCACCCCAGCCCACAGGCGCACCTGCTGATTGCGGATTATATCCAGGCGGTATTGGATGGCCCGGCGCAGGTGGTGGCGCTGAATCAGGCGACGGCGGCGATGGCGCGCGACAGCCGCGCCACGCTCGACAGCCGTTTCCAGCAGCTGCGCAACGGCGACAATCCGCAGGGTTCGCTGGGCGTGTTCGGCGGTTACGCTGGCCAGCACTACGACTATGCCGATAACCGGGCCGCGGGGGACGGCAACGCCACCACCCACAACCTGACCGTCGGCGTGGACTATCAGCTGACCGACAGCTGGTTGATCGGCGCGTTGATCGCCGGTTCCAACGACGATCAGCATCCTTCCAGCCGCTTTGATTACAAGGCGCGCGGGCTGCTGCTCTCGGCTTTCAGTTCACTGGCGATATTCGAGCACGGCTGGGTCAACGCCGATCTGCACTATGCGACGATGGATTATGACGACATCCGCCGCAGCATGCGGCTGGGGCCGCTGACGCGCACCGAAACCGGTTCGACCACCGGCAGGCAGTGGGGGGCGCGCGTGACCGCCGGCTATGACTTCCCGATCGCTTCTTACCTGACCACCGGGCCGGTGGCGCAGTTCGCCTGGGATTACAGCCGCGTTTCCGGTTACAGCGAAGACGGCGATGACAGCACCGCCATGCGCTTCAACGATCAAACCTACCACTCGCAGATCGGTGCGTTGGGTTGGCGGCTGGATACGCAATTCGGCGTGTTTAACCCTTATGCGGAAGTGAGTTATCAGCACCAGTTCGGCGACGACGTCTACCGCGCCGGCGGCGGCCTGAAATCGACGCAAACCTCATTTACTCGCGACAGTGCGGGCCAGGACAAAAACTGGGTGGATGTCACGCTCGGGGCCAACATGCCGTTGACGGACAGGGTATCGGCCTTCGCCACCGTCTCGCAAACCGGCGGGCTGAGCAGCGGCGAGCAGTTTATGTATAACGTCGGCGTCAGCGCGCGTTTTTGAATGGGGTGCCTGCAGAGCGCGTTTGCCAAAGGCGCGCTAAATGGCATTGCGTAAGCGATACGTTCTTATAAGGGAAACTAATTAAGAGGAAGCGGGCGGGAATTAATTATGCGGGCCGTCATGATGCTGACGGAAATACAAAAAAAAACTGATCCTATGAAAGGATCAGGTAGCCACTTGGCCAACACCAGGGAAAATTTTAATTATTATTGTATAACCAAAGATTAACTGTCAATGGGTTTATGTGGCTCATTGTTGGCGTATTACATATCCGCTTGTTTCTCCTCGAGTCGCTGCAGCGGCCCATCGCGTGATCTCTCCTTATTTTTCACGATATAAGAAATAATTTGGCGGTTAGTCACATTATCTGCCGGTGAGGCGAGTTTTTTAGTTGATAAAATTAACAAAAATAACATTGGCGTAACTTTTTCCTGTGGCAAATATAAGCATGTGTGCATTTCAATCTGCGTAAATAGGGTTGGTGAGAACAGGAGCTGCGGGCGAATAAGTGACGATTTAAGCAACGATTAGTCTCGTTTTTTGTTAAGTTATTCTAATGTTTTTTGGCGAGCCGTATTTTCGCCCCGTTCGTCGCCGGTGAAATTAGCCGGCTAACCGGTGCCCTGTCCTGCGCGCACCGCGCGCGAAAATCCAGCGTTTCTCGCCCCGATTCGCACTTGTTGCCGGATTCTGGCTGTATATCTTACGGTCAACGGGTATACTGGCTCATTCCATCTAAATCCACTTGTATCGCGTGCGAATTCAACATGCAAAAGTTTGATACCAAGACCTTCCAGGGCCTGATCCTGACACTGCAGGATTATTGGGCGCGCCAGGGCTGCACCATCGTTCAACCATTGGACATGGAAGTCGGCGCGGGAACCTCACACCCGATGACGTGCCTGCGCGCACTGGGGCCGGAGCCGATGGCCGCCGCCTATGTGCAGCCATCTCGCCGCCCGACCGACGGCCGCTACGGTGAAAACCCGAACCGTCTGCAGCACTACTACCAGTTCCAGGTGGTGATTAAGCCATCGCCGGACAACATTCAGGAACTCTACCTGGGCTCGTTGAAAGAGCTGGGTCTGGATCCGACCATCCACGACATTCGCTTCGTGGAAGACAACTGGGAAAACCCGACGCTCGGCGCCTGGGGCCTGGGTTGGGAAGTGTGGCTGAACGGCATGGAAGTGACGCAGTTCACTTACTTCCAGCAGGTCGGCGGCCTGGAGTGCAAGCCGGTGACCGGCGAGATCACCTACGGTCTGGAGCGTCTGGCGATGTACATCCAGGGCGTGGACAGCGTGTACGATCTGGTGTGGAGCAACGGCCCGCTGGGCGTCACCACCTACGGCGACGTGTTCCATCAGAATGAAGTGGAGCAGTCCACCTACAACTTCGAATACGCCGACGTCGACTTCCTGTTCTCCTGCTTCGAGCAGTACGAGAAAGAAGCTCAATCGCTGCTGGCGCTGGAAAAACCGCTGCCGCTGCCGGCCTACGAACGCATCCTGAAGGCGGGTCATACCTTCAACCTGCTGGACGCGCGCAAGGCGATTTCGGTGACCGAGCGCCAACGCTACATTCTGCGCATCCGCACGCTGACCAAAGCCGTTGCCGAAGCCTACTACGCTTCCCGCGAAGCGCTGGGCTTCCCGATGTGCAACAAGAAGAACGAGAACTAAGAGGCAGCCATGACTCAACAGACTTTCCTGGTGGAAATCGGCACGGAAGAGCTGCCGCCGAAGGCTCTTCGTTCCCTGGCGGAATCTTTCGCCGCCAACTTCACCGCCGAGCTGGACAACGCCGGCCTGGAACACGGTGAAGTGAGCTGGTTCGCCGCACCGCGCCGCCTGGCGCTGAAAGTGGCCAACCTGAGCGCGGCGCAGGCCGATCGCGAAATTGAAAAACGCGGCCCGGCGATCGCCCAGGCGTTCGACGCCGAAGGCAAACCGAGCAAAGCGGCCGAAGGCTGGGCGCGCGGCTGCGGCATCGCCGTCGATCAGGCTGAACGCCTGGTGACTGACAAGGGCGAGTGGTTGATGTACCGCGCCCACGTCAAAGGCCAGTCGGCGCAACAACTGCTGGCCGGCATGGTCAGCACCGCGCTGGCTAAACTGCCGATCCCGAAACTGATGCGTTGGGGCGACTCCGACGTGCAGTTCGTGCGTCCGGTGCACACCGTTACGATGCTGCTGGGCGCCGATCTGATCCCGGGCACCGTGCTGGGCATCGAATCTGCGCGCACCGTGCGTGGCCACCGCTTCATGGGCGAAGCCGAGTTCACCCTCGATAACGCCGACCAATACCCGCAGATCCTGCTGGAGCGCGGCAAAGTGGTCGCCGACTACGAAGCGCGTAAAGCCCTCATCAAACGCGACGCCGAACTGGCGGCGCAGAAGATTGGCGGCAAAGCCGATCTGAGCGACAGCCTGCTGGAAGAAGTGGCCTCGCTGGTGGAATGGCCGGTGGTGCTGACCGCCAAATTCGAAGAGAAATTCCTGGCGGTGCCGGCGGAAGCGCTGGTGTACACCATGAAGGGCGATCAGAAGTATTTCCCGGTGTATGACGCCGCGGGCAAACTGCTGCCGAACTTTATCTTTGTGGCCAATATCGAGTCGAAAGACCCGCAGCAGATCATTTCCGGTAACGAGAAAGTGGTGCGTCCGCGCCTGGCTGACGCCGAGTTCTTCTTCAACACCGATCGCAAGAAACGTCTGGAAGACAACCTGCCGCGCCTGGAAACCGTGCTGTTCCAACAGCAGCTGGGCACCCTGCGCGACAAGACCGATCGCATTCAGGCGCTGGCGGGCTGGGTTGCCGGCCAGATCGGCGCCGACGTCAACCACGCCACCCGCGCGGGCCTGCTGTCGAAGTGCGACCTGATGACCAACATGGTGTTCGAATTCACCGACACCCAGGGCGTGATGGGCATGCACTACGCGCGCCACGACGGTGAGGCGGAAGACGTCGCCGTTGCGCTGAACGAACAGTATCAGCCGCGCTACGCCGGCGATGCGCTGCCGCAGTCGCTGGTGGCCTGTTCCCTGGCGATCGCCGACAAGATGGACACCCTGGCCGGCATTTTCGGCATCGGGCAGCATCCGAAAGGCGATAAAGACCCGTTCGCGCTGCGCCGCGCCGCGCTGGGCGTGCTGCGCATCATCGTCGAGAAAAACCTGCCGCTGGATCTGCAGACCCTGACCGAAGAGGCCGTGCGCCTGTACGGCAGCAAGCTGACCAACGCCAAAGTGGTCGATGAGGTGGTGGAATTCATGCTGGGCCGCTTCCGCGCCTGGTATCAGGAAGAAGGCCACGCGGTCGATACCATTCAGGCGGTGCTGGCGCGCCGTCCGACCAAGCCGGCCGACTTTGACGCACGCGTCAAGGCGGTATCCCACTTCCGCACGCTGGACGAAGCGGCGGCGTTGGCTGCGGCCAACAAACGCGTCTCCAATATCCTGGCCAAATCTACCGAAACGCTGAACGACAGCGTACGCGCCTCGGTGCTGAAGGACGCGGCGGAGATCCAGTTGGCGACCCACCTGGTGGTGCTGCGCGACAAGCTGCAGCCGTACTTCGCGGCGGGCAACTACCAGGAAGCGCTGGTGGAACTGGCTGCGCTGCGTGAGCCGGTGGATGCGTTCTTTGACAACGTGATGGTAATGGCGGACGATGCGGAAGTGCGCGTGAATCGTCTGACGCTGCTGAGCAAACTGCGTGAACTGTTCCTGCAGGTGGCGGATATCTCCGTACTGCAGTAAACGGCTCTGTGCTGTGAAAAGGCGCCTGCGGGCGCCTTTTTTATTTCCGTTTCCTGGGTGCGAAGGCAAGGTCGCCTGGCGACTTGGGGGGCGACTTGGGGGGCGACTTGGGGAAATTGAAGCGTCCGGTCGCCGACGGCAATGAACCTCAGTGCGTTTTGCGCACGATGTTCAACCGCCTCCGGCCGAGACAATGTTCACCGCAAACGGAATCGCGTATCGGAACGCCGCCAGTTGATCTATTCTTATAGGCGCACGGAGTGCGGAAAAAGGGGCGGAGTCCAATGAAAAAGCAGGTTTATAACAGGAGTTATGTCACATGGCGGTAGGGATCCAGAGCAGAGGTTTCGCGCGTTGGTTGGCACCGGTATTGGCATTGTTGGTGGTCATGCAATTGACCGCCTGCGGCGATAAAGAGCCGGAACAGCGCAAAGCATTTATCGATTACTTACAGAATACCGTGATGCGCAGCGGGGCGAACATCCCCACGCTGAGCGAAGACCAGAAGCAGAAGTTCGGCAACTATGCCGGCGATTACGCGATTTTGGTCGGCTTTTCACAGCAGCTGTCCAAGTCGGTCGGCGCCAGCCTGACGCCAGCGCTGGATCAGATTAACCAGATCCGCACCGCACAGGACTATCTGAACAAACGCGATGCGCTGCAGCAATCGGTCGGGGCGTTGAACCTGCTGGGCCAGCAGATACAGTCCGCCAAGTCGCAGGCGGATACCGCCCGCACGGCGCTGAAACAGCCCGACGATCTGAAGGCGGTGTATAACCAGGCCTATGACAAAATCGTCACCGCGCCGGCCAACGCCCTGATGCCGGCGATCCCGACCACCGCCAGCTTTGTGCAGGATCTGGTGCAGGTTGGCGATTTCCTGCAGAGCCAGGGCAATCAGGTCAGCTTCAACAACAACGGCGTGCAGTTCCGCACCGCGCAGCAGGTGGCGCAGTACAACACCATGATGTCGAATCTGGTGGCCAAACAGCAGAACCTGGTGAATGCGCAGAAAGCCATTCAAAGCGTGACGCAATAACGCGCCTACGACGATCTACAGGCCGGCATTGCCGGCCTGTTTTATTTCCCCTCAGCGTTTCCAATAGCTTGCTGGTTTATTACGCAGGCTTCTGTACTACACTTCAATTAATCCATTCATTCGGCAATGTAGTTTTCTTTCATTCATCACTTCGCTAATTCCCGGCGGGATGAGTGCTCACAGGGAAGATCAAACAGAGCGTCGCGTTCGGGCGCTGCAGCTAAAAATAAATTGTGATATTTGTCACAATTTAAAAACAAACTACCAAGTTAAAAATGTGACCAGAATCACTTTATTGTCGGTTTTTGGGCGGTTTTTTTCTCACTGTGCTTTTTTTACACGCCATAAATGTGATCTTTATCACCATAAGTGAGGGGTTGTTGGGGTGCTGTGTGTGACTTGTGTCACAAAAAATTCGTGAAGTTCGCGTGACAAAAACAGCGTGATAGAGTCCGTTTCGCATACAGCGGCAACACGGCTGGATCGTCACAACAATAATCACGCGCTCTATTGTCAGCGCGTAACAATAGGGGTGTGTTTTATGTTTTCACCAGACATCAAGGTTAAAGTGCAAAACTTTGGCCGCTTCCTGAGCAACATGGTGATGCCCAACATCGGCGCCTTTATCGCCTGGGGGATTATCACCGCGCTATTCATTCCAACCGGCTGGCTGCCGAATGAGACCTTAGCCAAGCTGGTCGGCCCGATGATCACCTACCTGCTGCCGCTGCTGATCGGTTATACCGGCGGGCGGCTGGTGGGCGGCGATCGCGGCGGTGTGGTCGGCGCCATCACCACCATGGGCGTCATCGTCGGCGCCGATATGCCGATGTTCCTCGGCGCGATGATCGCCGGTCCGCTGGGCGGCTGGGCCATCAAGCACTTCGACCGCTGGGTGGACGGCAAGATCAAAAGCGGCTTTGAAATGCTGGTGAACAACTTCTCCGCCGGCATCATCGGCATGCTGTTGGCGATCCTGGCCTTCCTGGGCATCGGGCCGCTGGTGGAGGTGCTTTCCAAGCTGCTGGCGGCGGGCGTGCACGTGATGGTGACGAACAACCTGCTGCCATTGGCGTCCATCTTCGTTGAACCGGCGAAAATCCTGTTCCTGAACAACGCCATCAACCACGGCATCTTCTCGCCGCTGGGCATCCAGCAGGCGACGGAAGCCGGCAAATCGGTGTTCTTCCTGATCGAAGCCAACCCAGGCCCGGGCATGGGCGTGCTGATGGCCTATATGTTCTTCGGCCGCGGCAGCGCCAAGCAATCCGCCGGCGGTGCGGCGATCATTCACTTCCTGGGCGGCATTCACGAAATCTACTTCCCGTACGTGCTGATGAATCCACGTCTGCTGCTGGCGGTGATCCTGGGCGGCATGACCGGCGTCTTCACTTTGACGATGCTGAACGGCGGCCTGGTGTCTCCGGCTTCCCCGGGGTCGATTTTGGCGGTGCTGGCAATGACCCCGAAAGGCGCCTACTTCGCCAACATTGCGGCGGTGTTAGCAGCCTTTGCCGTCTCCTTCGTGGTGTCCGCTTTCCTGTTGAAAACCTCCAAGGTGAAAGAGGATGACGATCTGGAAGCCGCGACCCGCCGCGTGCAAGAGATGAAATCGCAGTCCAAGGGCGGCGCGGCCGCGCCGGCGGCGGTCGATGGCGATCTGAGCACCGTGCGCAAAATCATCGTCGCCTGCGATGCGGGCATGGGCTCCAGCGCCATGGGCGCCGGGGTGCTGCGCAAGAAAGTGGCGGACGCCGGGCTGAAGAATATCTCGGTGACCAACAGCGCCATCAACAGCTTGCCGGACGATGTGGACCTGGTGATCACGCACCGCGATCTGACCGAGCGCGCGATGCGCCATGCGCCGCAGGCCCAGCATATTTCGCTGACCAACTTCCTCGACAGCAAGCTGTATGGCGATCTGGTCGAGCGTTTGCTGGCGGTGAACACCGCTGCCGCAGCGGCCCCGCAGAGCGGCGCGCACGCGGCTGCAGAGGCCGGCGAACCGGGGTTGTTCAAGCTAAGCGAGAGCAACGTGTTCCTCAACCTACAGGCCAGCGACAAAGAGCAGGCGATCCGCTTCGCCGGTGAGCAGCTGGTGAAGGGCGGCTACGTTGAGCCGGAATACGTGCCGGCGATGCTGGAGCGAGAAAAGCTCACGTCCACCTACCTGGGCGAGTCGATCGCCGTGCCGCACGGTACCATCGAGGCCAAAGACCGGGTGCTGCGTACCGGCGTGGTGTTCTGCCAATACCCGCAGGGCGTGCGCTTCGGCGATGAAGAGGATGAAGTGGCCCGTCTGGTGATCGGCATCGCCGCGCGCAACAACGAGCATATCCAGGTGATCACCAGCCTGACCAACGCGCTGGATGACGAGAGCGTGATCGAGCGGCTGGCGAATACCACCAGTGTCCAGGAAGTGCTGGACCTGCTCGGCGGCAAAAAAGCCGGATAACAGAATCATTTTAAAGGGTGCAGCGTGCTGCACCCTTCGACATTAAGAAGGTAGAGTTATGAAAGCATTACATTTTGGCGCAGGGAACATCGGCCGCGGTTTTATCGGCAAGCTGCTGGCGGACGCCGGGGTTGAGCTGACCTTCGCCGACGTCAATCAAACGGTGCTGGATCTGCTGAACAGCCGTAAAAGCTACCAGGTGCACGTGGTGGGCGAGCAAGAGCGCGTAGAGAGCGTCAACAACGTTAGCGCCGTCAACAGCGGCAGCGAAGCCGCGGTAGCGCTGATCGCCGAGGCGGATCTGGTGACCACCGCCGTGGGCCCGCAAATTCTCGCCAAAATCGCCGGCACGATCGCCAAAGGGCTGGTGTTGCGCCATCAGCAGGGCAATGTGCAGCCGCTGAACATCATCGCCTGCGAGAACATGGTACGCGGCACCAGCCAGCTGAAGCAGCACGTGTTCGCTGCGCTGCCGCAGGACGAGCAGGCATGGGTTGAGCAGCACGTCGGCTTCGTCGATTCGGCGGTCGACCGCATCGTGCCGCCGGCGGACAGCAGCGATCCGCTGGAAGTGACGGTGGAAACCTTCAGCGAATGGATCGTCGATCAGACGCAGTTTAAAGGCCAGCCTCCGGCGATCGCCGGCATGGAGCTGACCGATAACCTGATGGCCTTCGTCGAGCGCAAGCTGTTCACCCTCAACACCGGCCACGCGATCACCGCCTACCTCGGCCAACGGGCCGGGCTGCAAACCATTCGCGACGCCATTCTCGACCCGGCGATCCGCCGCGTGGTGAAAGGGGCGATGGAAGAGAGCGGCGCGGTGCTGATCAAGCGTTACGGCTTCGACGCCGACAAGCACGCCGCCTACATCAACAAAATTCTCGGCCGCTTCGAAAACCCGTATCTGCACGATGACGTCGAGCGCGTGGGGCGCCAGCCGCTGCGCAAGCTGAGCGCCGGCGATCGCCTGATCAAACCGCTGCTGGGCACGCTGGAATACGGCCTACCGCATGCCAACCTGATCCAGGGCATCGCCGCCGCCATGAGTTACCGCAGCGAACAGGATCCGCAGGCGCTGGAGTTGGCGGAATTGCTGAACACGCTCGGGCCGAAAGCCGCGCTGGCGCAAATTTCCGGCCTGCCGGCGGAAAGCGAGGTTGTAGAAGAGGCCGTTGCTGTGTATAACGCCATGCACAAGTAGAATCGTGATGATGAACACCCGAGCGCAGCTTGCTGCGCTCCTGGAACCCGAGTTCGGCATCGACGGCCCTCCCCACGCCTTTCGAAAAGCGACGATGGAAGAAGCACAGGCATTTGAAAACCAGGTTCTGGAAAAGCTGAACGCGGGCAAAACGGTGCGCAGCTTCCTGATCGCGGCGGTAGAGCTGCTGGCGGAAGCGCTCAACGTGCTGGTGGTGCAGGTATTCCGCAAGGACGACTATGCGGTGAAATATGCCGTCGAACCGCTATTGTCCGGCAGCGGCCCGCTGGGGGAGCTGTCGGTGCGCCTGAAGCTGATGTACGGCCTGGGGGTGATTTCCCGCCACGAATATGAAGACGCCGAACTGCTGATGGCGATGCGCGAAGAGCTGAACCACGACGGATCGGAATACCGCTTCGTCGACGACGAAATTCTCGGGCCGTTCGGCGAGCTGCATTGCGTGGCCGCGCTGCCGCCGGTGCCGACTTTCCTGCAGCCGGGCGAGGCGGATGAAGCGCTGATCGCCATGCAGCGCCAGCGCTATCAGCAGATGGTGCGCTCCACCATGGTGTTGTCCATTACCGACCTGATCGCCGGCATCGGCGCCAAACAACCCTCCCGGCTCTCTCCTCTCGGCCGCGGCTAAGCAAAGGCCGCGCGCCACTCGTCGAACAGCAACCACAGCGCGGTGGCGGCCATCAGCCCGGACATCGCGCCGTTGAACACCCGCAGCTTCCAGGCGACCTGGAGCGCGTTGCGCAACCGGTCGCCCAGCACCGCCCACAGCAGTACACAGGGTAAATTCAGCACGACGAAACCTGCGATGACGCTCAACGTATGGACGAAGGTGGCGCCTTCGCGCGGGGTGAACAGGATCGCCACGTTGATCACCATCAGCCAGGCCTTGGGGTTGACCGCCTGAAACAGCGCGCCGTTGAGGAAACTCATTGGCCTCGCCTGCTCTTTGGCGTCCGGCGAGGCTGCCTTGAACAATTTCCATGACAGCCACAGCAGGTAGGCGCAGCCGATCACCGCCAGCGGGAAGCGAATGACGCCGGCCCAGCTCAGCGCCAGCGCCAGCAGCGGGATAATGATCGCCAGCTGCACCGCGCAGCCGGCGCCGATGCCGAACAGCATCGGCAGGGTGCGGCGCAGGCCGAAGTTGACGCCCGACGAGGCCAGCAGCAGATTGTTGGGGCCGGGGGTAATCGACATGACGGTGACGTAGCTGACAAAGGCGGAGTCCAGCATGGCAGGTTCCTTGAAAATGACGGTGATAACGAGAGGATCAGCATAATCGCTGCAATGGGATGGTGACAGAACCACAAATCGGCTATTGTCATGGTTACAGTTGTGCAAAATGTAAACTGTACCCATTACCTGGAGAGAAACTGTGACCCTGCTCGATGAAACCCCGGATACCCGTTACCTGCAGCTGGCGGATACGCTGGCCGAGGCCATTCGCCGCGGCACGCTGCGGCCCGGCGACCGCTTGCCTTCGGTGCGGCGCTGTGCGCAAACCCATCGCGTCAGCATCAATACCGTGGTGTCGGCTTACCGCACGCTGGAGGATCGCGGACTGATCGAGGCGCGACCGCAGTCGGGGTTTTATGTCCGCAGCACGCTGCCGGCGCTGAAGATGGCCTCGGCGCCCAGCGGGCGCATCGAACCGCCGGCGGACGACGTGCTGGCGCTGATCGACACCGTGTTTGCCGCCCAGCAAAACCCGGCCTTCACCAATATTGCGTTGGCTTGCCCGCAGACCAGCGACTTTTATCCCGGCGGCAAGTTGGGGCGCATGCTGTCCTCTCAGCTGCGCCGCCAGCCGGATCTGATCGGGCAGTATCCGTTGCCGCCCGGCAGCCTGCGGCTGCGCCAGCAGATCGCCCGCCGTTCGATGACGCTGGGCATGCTGCTGGAGCCGGGCGACGTGGTGCTGACCCATGGCTGCATGGAGGCGCTGCAGCTGGCGCTGCGCGTCACCACCCAACCGGGCGACTGCGTCGGGCTGGAGTCGCCGACCTACTTTTATCTGCTGCCGCTGCTGGCCAGCCTGGGGCTGAAAGCGTTGGAAATCCCTACCGATCCGCAGCTGGGGCTGTCGTTGGACGCGCTGGAGCTGCTGTTGAACGAGAAGCGGCTGAATGCGGTGATCGCCATGCCGACGGTACAAAACCCGCTGGGCTGCACCATGCCGCTGGCGGCGAAAAAGCGGCTGGCGCGGCTGATGAACGATCATCAGGTGCCATTGATTGAAGACGGGCTGTATGCCGAGATCCAGTTCGGCGGCGCGCTGTCGCCGGCGGTGAAGGCGTTCGATCGCGACGGCTGGGTGCTGTTTTGCTCCAGCTTTACCAAAACGCTGGCGCCGGATTTTCGCGTCGGCTGGATCTGCGGCGGCCGCTTCCACGAGGCGTTGCGCAAGCTGAAGGCGGTGTCGTCGATGTCCGAGTCGCAGCTATTGTCGGAAACGCTGGCGACCTTCCTGGAGAGCGGCGGCTACGATCACCATTTGCGCAACCTGCGCAAGCGCTATGCGGCGCAGGTCGACGAGGCGCGGGCGCTGATCGCCCGGCATTTCCCGCGCGGCACGCTGGCCACGCAGCCGGCGGGCGGCTTCGTATTTTGGGTCGAGTTCCCCCCTGGCGTGGACAGCGTGGCGCTGTTCCATCAGCTGCTGGAGGAGCAGATCTGTTTGACGCCGGGCACCCTGTATTCGCCCAGCGGGCGTTACCGCAACGCGCTGCGTCTCTCCTGCTGCTACCCGTTCAACGCGCGCTACACCCAGGCGCTGGCCCGGCTGGGCGCCAAAGCCTGCGAGATGAGCGGCTTGCCGCCCGGCATTGCGCAGGACGGGTAACGGCGCGCGCCTTTTGCTACAATGCCGGTATCATTGATTAGCGTGCCATTTTGGGCACAACGGGCCAGAGACCATGAAAGAGAAAGAAAAGGCAGAGATCAAGCGCCTGAGCGACCTGCTGGACGCCTTGAACCACAAAGACGCCACCGTGATCCAACAGGGCAACCCTGAGTTGATCGCGCAGCACACCAAAGAGAAAGAGAAACTGGCGACGGAGATCGAGCGCCTGAAAAACGTGCGCGGCGAGAAGCTGAGCGCCGAAGCGCAGAAGCTGAGCAAGCTGCCGTTCAGTCGTGAAATCACCAAGAAAGAACAGGCCGATATGGGCGCGCTGAAGAAAAGCGCGCGCGGGCTGATCGTGGTGCACCCGATGACCGCGCTGGGCCGCGAGATGGGCCTGAAAGCGGTCACCGGCTACGCCAAGAAAGCGTTCTGAACCCCGGGCGTCAGACCTTGGTGGTGAAATACGCCTTGGTCTGATAGGGCACGGTTACCGTGTCCTGACCCCGCAACTCCTCTTCTTCCGCCACCAGCTGGCGCAACCGATCGATAACCTGCTCCTGTTGCTGCGGCGGCAGCGCGGCGATAAAGCTGGTTGAGCGCACCCGGTTGTAGATCACGTCCTCCACCGCGCCCCGGTGGCCGAGCATAAAGACCTGCTCCTGCAGCGGTTCAAAGCCTTTGAACGGGAAGAACTTGCGCCATTCGCCGGTATAGAAACGCGGCGCATCGCCTTCGTGGCTATCGACGATCTGATTCAGTTTACGCACCCAACCGACGCGCGCATCGCGCATGTTCCACACCAGGCCGAGTTTGCCGCCGGGCTTGAGAATGCGCTGGATTTCCGCCAGCGCCTGCGGCGTGGCGAACCAATGGAAGGACTGGGCGCACACCACGGCATCCACCGACTCGTCCGGCAGCGGGATCGCCTCGGCGGTGCCCGCCAGCGTTTTCACCTGCGGCAGCGCCGCCGACAGTTTTTCCAGCATTTGCGGCACCGGTTCGACGGCGATCACTTGCGCGCCGGTTTCCAGCAGGCGCGGGGTGAATTTGCCGGTGCCGGCGCCGAGATCGATGACCGTCATGCCGGCGTGCAGGCCGATGACGTCACGCAGCCAGTCGGCGATTTCCGGCGGGTAATCCGGCCGGCCTTTCACATAGCGATCGGCATTGGCCTGATAGCCCTCGGCGGCGGCGTGATGAATCGAATGGGTCGGGGTGGTCATAACCTGGCTCCTGGCTGAAAAAACGTGCGGCTACAGTATAGGCGGAAGAAAAGGGTTAACGCGGCATCCGGCGCACGTTTTTCATTTTTCCGCCCACGCGTTCAACGGCCGAGCAGGCGGCGATTGAAGTCCTCGAGGCGCCCTTCGGCGAGCCGCGTGAGCATGGTCTTGCTCCAGCTGGCGGAGAGGCCGGCCACCGCCAGCAGGCGGCGGTACTGTTCCGCGTCGAACGGCATATGCCAGGCGATGGCGATAGCTTCGGCGACCGTCACGTCGCTGCTGCGCGCCGCCAGCTCCAGCGGACGGTCGCCGCTGACCGCGCCCGGCGACACCACCCGATACAGCCAGCCGCAGCGGCCGCTTTGCTGCATCAGCACCGAAATGTCCTCGATCGCGAAGTGATAATTGAGCTTGAAGCACGGCGAGCGTGGCTGGGTGACCTGGATCAGCGCCTCGCCCCAGCGGAAGATGTCGCCCATAAACACATTGTGTTCGGTCAGCCCTTCGGTGGAGAGATTCTCGCCGAAGGCCGGGGCGCAAAATTGCTCGGCCTGCGCCGGAAACTGCTCGCGCCAGTGGAGGTAATGCTCGCGCGGGTAGTGGCACAGCGCGCGGTCCGGCCCGCCGTGATAGCTTTTTTCGGCCTGTTCGTCGCCTTCCAGGCCGAGCGGCGTGAGCCGGATGGCACCATCCACCTGGCGTTTGGCGATGGCGCTGGGGCGCCCGCCCTCATAGGGTTGGATGCTGCCGATGTAAACGTCTGGGTGATGCATGTGCGCCTCCGTGTCTCGCGTCGAGGGCTCAGCATAGCCTGAGTTGTGCCGGGGGGACATAACAACCCGCCCGAAATAATCAGGCGGGCGGCGGGGCGTCAGAAGGTGGTCCAGTTCTCTTCCGCTGCGGCGTTGGCGGCCGCGGGTTTGACGACCGGCGTTTTCGGCGCGGCGGCTTTCACGGCGGCGGGTTCGGTCTGCTCCGCCAAACGGAACACCGAAACGCTCTGCAACAGCATGTCGGCCTGCTCTTCCAGCGAATCGGCGGCGGCGGCGGACTCTTCCACCAGCGCGGCGTTCTGCTGAGTGGTATGGTCCATTTCGACGATCGCCTGGCCAATCTGGGCGATGCCGCGCGTCTGTTCATCGGAGGCGGCGGCGATCTCGGCCATGATGTCGCGCACGTGGGTGACCGAGCGGACGATCTGCTCCATGGTATTGCCGGTGCTTTCCACCAGTTCGGTGCCGGTTTTCACCCGGCTGACCGATTCGGCGATCAGCCCTTCGATCTCCTTCGCCGCCTGGGCGCTGCGGCTCGCCAAGCTGCGTACTTCGCTGGCGACCACCGAGAAGCCGCGGCCCTGTTCGCCGGCGCGCGCCGCTTCCACCGCGGCGTTGAGCGCCAGTATGTTGGTCTGGAAGGCAATGCCGTTGATTAGGGTAGTAATTTCGGCGATACGCTGCGAACTGCTGGAAATATCGCGCATGGTGCTGACCACGTTTTCCACCAGCTTGCCGCCCTGCTGCGCGGTCTGCGAGGCGTCGGTGGCCAGCTGATTGGCGTGATGGGCGTTGTCGGCGTTCTGCTTCACCGTGGCGGTCAGCTGCTCCATGCTGGCGGCGGTTTCCTCGACCGCCGCCGCCTGCTGCTCGGTGCGGGAAGAGAGATCGGTGTTGCCGGCGGCGATTTCCGCCGAGGCGGTGGAGACCTGGCTGACCCCCATCTGGATCTTCTCAATCATGGTGCGCAGGTTTTGGCTCATGGCCGCCACCGCGTTCAGCAGCTGCCCCAGCTCGTCGCGGCGGGTGCTGGTCTGCGCCTGACGCAGGTCGCCGTTGGCGATGCGTTCCGCCATCGCCAGCGTGCTGTGCAGCGGACGGGTGATCTGCAGCGTGATGCGCCAGGCGATTAGCACCCCGGCGATGATGGCGATCAGGGTGGTGACGCCCATCTGCAGCTGCGCCAGGTTGATGTTGTTGCGCGTCTGCACCAGCTCGTCCTGCATAAAGGCGTTTACCAACGTGCCGATCGCTTGCGCGCGTTCGCCGAGCTGCCGGCTGATTTGCTGTTCGTGTTCATAAGCCGGTAGGTAGGCCGCGATGCGGTTTTTGTAATCGTCCAGGGCGGCCAGCAGCGGTTGCAACTGCGGGCGCTGCGCGTCGCTGACCCGGCGGCTCAGGGCGTTGGCCGCGTCGCGCGCGTCGTCGATGGCCGCCATCAGCGGCGCTTCGGTTTCCTTGTTCAGGCTCAGCAGCAGGCCGCGCGCGCCGTAGCGCACCTGGGTCAGCTTCTGGTTCAGTTGGATGAAGGCCAGCTGCAGATCGCCGTTGGTCAGCTGGCGCTCCACCTGGCTCAGGCTGGCTTGCACTTCCGACATGTTCCAGCTCTGGCGCACGGCGTCTTTCGCCGAGACCGCCTGCTCAAAGACCTTTTGCTGCTGCTGATATTCCCCGATCAGCGTCACCAGACGCTGCAGATCCTTGCGACTTTGGGCGTCCCAGTCCAGCGCCTGTCCCTGATCTATCAGTTTGACGGCGTTTTCAATATTGGCGCGGTTGTTCTGCAGATACTCCGGCTGGTAGGTCTGGCCGTACATGGCGCGGTTGTATTTGGCCTGGTTGATCTCCTCGTTCAGCCGGTTGCTGAAGTCGATGCGATCGGCGCGGGATTCGATGATGTGCAGATATTGCGCTCCGGTGCCGGCGATGACGACCGCCAACAGCAGCAACAGCGCGAAGCCGAGGCCGAGCTTTTTACCTACGGTGAGATGAGTGAACTTTCCTGCCAATGCTTGCAATGCCGCCATAGCGTTTTTCCTTCTCCGGGCGAACGTCAATTGAACAAACCATCGGCAGGAAGTGGTCAAACTTTAGCGGATTTCAGGCAAAAAAATACCCGCCGGCGGCGGGCATCTTCATCAACGGGGGCGAATTACTTCTTCGCGGCGAAGCGCGCGGCGGCTTCATCCCAGTTGACCACGTTCCAGAACGCCTTGATGTAGTCAGGGCGTTTGTTCTGATATTTCAGGTAGTAAGCGTGTTCCCACACGTCCAGACCGATGATTGGGAAACCGGAAGCGCCGGCGACGGCTTCGCCCATCAGAGGGCTGTCCTGGTTGGCGGTAGACACTACGGCCAGCTTGCCGTCTTTCAGCACCAGCCAGGCCCAACCGGAACCGAAGCGGGTGGCTGCGGCTTTCTCGAACTCTTCCTGGAATTTCTCAACGCTGCCGAAATCGCGCTCGATGGCCGCTTTCAGATCGCCGCCCAGCGTGGTGCCGGTTTTCAGGTTTTTCCAGAAGAAGCTGTGGTTGGCGTGGCCGCCGGCGTTGTTGCGCATGAAGGTGCGTTTGTCGGCAGGCACTTTATCCAGATCCTGGATCAGCTCTTCAACGCTGTATTTGGCCAGCTCAGGGTAGGCTTCCAGCACGGTGTTGGCGTTGTTGACGTAGGTCTGGTGGTGTTTGGTGTGATGGATTTCCATCGTCTGCTTGTCGAAATGCGGTTCCAGTGCGTCGTAAGCGTACGGCAGGGATGGCAGTGAATAACTCATAATCATCATCTCCAGTGGTGTATGGGCGGCGCAAAGGGCGAGCACCGCGTAAGCAGTCGGATCATTATAGTTAATTAAATGATATTGAAAATGATTATCAATGCCCTGTGAACTGTGTGGTTAATGAACAAATTGTTGCGTTAACATGCTGATAGAAGAGGGCGCTGGGGGGCCGCGTCGAACCGCCGCCCCGGCGCTTTGGTTACTCTCTATACTGTAGGGAGCGCCAACGCCGAAATGTATCGAAATGTGCCAATGCGTTCACTGAATGAGCACGAGTGTGTAACAACCACAAGCACGCTGTGGTAATATGGCCGGCGTTCGTAGCAAGCATAACAACAGTGACATTCGCGTTTGCCGCGCTAGCGGGCAGGCGCATTTGAACAATGTGACAATCGAGAGTAAAGGAGACCCCCATGCAGGTCAGCAGAAGGCAGTTCTTTAAGATCTGCGCTGGCGGTATGGCAGGAACGACGGTGGCCGCGCTGGGCTTTGCCCCCGAAGTGGCGTTGGCGGAAACCCGGCAGTACAAACTGCTGCGCGCCCGCGAGACCCGTAATACCTGTACGTATTGTTCCGTCGGCTGTGGGCTGTTGATGTACAGCCTTGGTGATGGCGCCAAAAACGCCAAAGAAAGCATTTTCCATATCGAAGGGGATCCGGATCACCCGGTAAACCGCGGCGCGCTTTGCCCGAAAGGCGCCGGCCTGGTTGACTTCATCCACAGCGAAAGCCGCCTCAAGTACCCGGAATACCGGGCGCCAGGGTCGGACAAATGGCAGCGCATCAGCTGGGACGACGCCTTTACCCGCATCGCCAAGCTGGTGAAAGAAGACCGTGACGCCAACTTCATCAAAACCAACGACCAGGGCGTTACCGTCAACCGCTGGCTGACCACCGGCATGCTGTGCGCTTCGGCCGCCAGCAACGAAACCGGTTTTCTGTCGCAGAAATTTAGTCGCGCTCTCGGCATGCTTGCCGTAGACAACCAGGCGCGTGTCTGACACGGACCAACGGTAGCAAGTCTTGCTCCAACATTTGGTCGCGGTGCGATGACCAACCACTGGGTTGATATCAAGAACGCGAATTTGATTATCGTCATGGGCGGTAATGCGGCGGAAGCGCATCCGGTGGGGTTCCGCTGGGCGATGGAAGCCAAAATACACAACAATGCCAAGCTGATCGTGATCGATCCGCGCTTTACCCGAACCGCATCGGTGGCGGACTTCTACACGCCGATCCGCTCCGGGACCGACATCGCTTTCCTGTCGGGCGTGTTGCTGTATCTGATGACCAACAACAAGTTCAACCGCGAATACGTCGAGGCCTACACCAACGCCAGCCTGCTGGTGCGGGAAGACTTTGCCTTCGAAGACGGCTTGTTCAGCGGCTACGATGCGGAAAACCGCAAGTACGACAAAACCACCTGGAACTACCAGTTCGACGAGAACGGCTTCGCCAAGCGCGACGTCACGCTGCAGGATCCGCGCTGCGTGTGGAACCTGCTGAAGCAGCACGTGAGCCGCTACACGCCTGACGTGGTGAGCAACATCTGCGGCACGCCGAAGGACGATTTCCTCAAGGTGTGCGAATACATCGCCGAAACCTGCGTGGCGGATAAAACCGCGTCGTTCCTGTACGCCCTGGGCTGGACTCAGCACTCGGTCGGCGCGCAGAACATCCGCACCATGGCGATGATCCAGCTGCTGCTCGGCAACATGGGCATGGCGGGCGGCGGCGTCAACGCGCTGCGCGGCCACTCCAACATCCAGGGGCTGACCGATCTCGGCCTGCTGTCGCAGAGCCTGCCGGGCTACCTGACGCTGCCGTCGGAGAAACAGACCGATCTCGAGACCTACCTGAAGGCCAACACGCCGAAGGCGCTGCTGCCGGGCCAGGTGAACTACTGGGGCAACTACCCGAAATTCTTCGTCAGCATGATGAAGACCTTCTACGGCGACAAGGCGCAGAAGGACAACAGCTGGGGCTTTGACTGGTTGCCGAAGTGGGACAAAGGCTACGACGTGCTGCAGTACTTCGAGATGATGGCGCAGGGCAAGGTCAACGGCTACTTCTGCCAGGGCTTTAACCCGGTGGCGTCGTTCCCGAACAAAAACAAGGTGGTGGCTTCACTGTCCAAGCTGAAGTTCCTGGTGACCATCGATCCGTTGAACACCGAGACCTCCAACTTCTGGCAGAACCACGGCGAGTTCAACGAAGTGGATCCGTCGCAGATCCAGACCGAAGTGTTCCGCCTGCCGTCCACCTGCTTCGCCGAAGAGAACGGCTCGATCGTCAACTCCGGCCGCTGGCTGCAGTGGCACTGGAAAGGCGCGGACGCCCCGGGCGAAGCGCTGAACGACGGCGAGATCCTGGCGGGCATCTTCAGCCGCCTGCGCGAGATGTATGCGCGCGACGGCGGCGCGGTGCCTGAGCAGGTGCTGAACATGACCTGGGACTACCTGACGCCGGACAACCCGGCGCCGGAAGAGGTGGCGCAGGAGAACAACGGCAAGGCGCTGGCGGATCTGCTGGATGCCGACGGCAAAGTGCTGGTGAAAAAAGGCGAACTGCTCAGCTCGTTCGCGCAATTGCGCGACGACGGCACCACCGCCAGCGGTTGCTGGATCTTCGCCGGCAGCTGGACGCCGGCCGGCAACCAGATGGCGCGGCGCGACAACGCCGATCCGTCCGGCCTCGGCAACACGCTGGGCTGGGCCTGGGCATGGCCGCTCAACCGTCGCATTCTGTACAACCGCGCCTCGGCGGATCCGCAGGGCAAACCGTGGGATCCGAAACGCCAACTGCTGGAGTGGGACGGCGCCAAGTGGGGCGGGGCCGATATCCCGGACTACAGCACCGCCGCGCCGGGCAGCGACGTCGGGCCGTTCATCATGCAGCCGGAAGGCATGGGCCGCCTGTTCGCCACCGACAAGATGGCGGAAGGGCCGTTCCCTGAGCACTATGAGCCGTTCGAAACGCCGCTCGGCACCAACCCGCTGCACCCGAACGTGGTGTCCAACCCGGCGGCGCGCGTGTTCAAGGACGATCTGGCGGCGATGGGCAAATCCGACAAGTTCCCTTACGTCGGCACCACCTATCGTCTGACCGAGCACTTCCACTACTGGACCAAGCACGCGCGGCTGAACGCCATCGCCCAGCCGGAACAGTTCGTGGAAATCGGCGAGAAGCTGGCGGAGAAGAAAGGCATCAAGCAGGGCGACACCGTGAAAGTCAGCTCCAACCGTGGCTACATCAAGGCCAAGGCGGTGGTGACCAAGCGTATTCGCACGCTGCAGGTGCACGGCCAGGAAGTCGACACCATCGGCATCCCTATTCACTGGGGTTACGAAGGGGTGGCGAAGAAAGGCTTTATCGCCAACACGCTGACGCCGTTCGTCGGCGACGCCAATACGCAAACGCCGGAGTTCAAGGCGTTCCTGGTCAACGTGGAAAAGGTGTAACGGAGACGAATTATGGCCATGCAATCTCAAGACATCATTCGTAAATCCGCCACCAATGGTTTCACGCCGGCGCCGCGCGCCCGTGACCACCAGGAAGAAGTGGCCAAACTGATCGATGTCACCACCTGTATCGGCTGCAAGGCCTGTCAGGTGGCCTGTTCCGAATGGAACGACATCCGCGACGAAGTGGGGCACAACGTCGGGGTGTACGATAACCCCGCCGATCTGACCGCCAAGTCGTGGACGGTGATGCGCTTCTCCGAGGTGGAGGAAAACGGCAAGCTGGAATGGCTGATCCGCAAGGACGGCTGCATGCACTGCGCCGATCCGGGTTGCCTGAAGGCCTGCCCGTCGGAAGGCGCGATCATTCAGTACGCCAACGGCATCGTCGACTTCCAGTCCGAGCACTGCATCGGCTGCGGCTACTGCATCGCCGGCTGCCCGTTCGACGTGCCGCGCATGAACAAGGACGACAACCGGGTGTACAAGTGCACCCTGTGCGTCGACCGGGTGGACGTCGGCCAGGAACCGGCCTGCGTGAAAACCTGCCCGACCGGCGCCATTCACTTCGGCACCAAGGAAGCGATGAAGCAGGTGGCGGCGGATCGCGTCAGCGAGCTGAACACCCGCGGTTACCAGAACGCCGGTCTGTACGATCCGGCGGGGGTGGGCGGCACGCACGTGATGTACGTGTTGCACCACGCCGACAAACCACAGCTGTACCACGGTTTGCCGGACAACCCGAGCATCAGCCCGGCGGTGACCTTCTGGAAGGGCGTGTGGAAACCCCTGGCGGCCATCGGCTTTGCCGCCACCTTCGCGGCCAGCGTGTTCCACTATGTCGGCGTCGGGCCTAACCGCGTCGAAGATGAGGACGAGCACGACGAGTCGCACGACGAGGAGACGCGCAAATGAGAAAGGAAAAGCCCATTCAGCGTTACAGCGCGCCGGAGCGCATCAACCACTGGATCGTGGCGTTCTGCTTCGTGTTCGCCGCCATCAGCGGGCTGGGGTTCTTCTTCCCCTCCTTCAACTGGCTGATGAACATCTTCGGGACGCCGCAGCTGGCGCGCATTCTGCACCCGTTTGTCGGGGTGATCATGTTCGCCGCGTTCCTGCTGATGTTCCTGCGCTACTGGAAGCACAACCTGATCAACCGGGAAGATATCGTCTGGGCCAAGAACATCCACAAAATCGCCATGAACGAGGAAGTGGGTGATACCGGGCGCTATAATTTCGGCCAGAAGTGCGTGTTCTGGGCGGCGATTATCAGCCTGGTGCTGCTGCTGGCCAGCGGCGTGGTGATCTGGCGGCCGTATTTTGCGCCGTCGTTCTCCATTCCGCTGATCCGCATCGCGCTGCTGGTGCATTCGCTGGCCGCGGTCGGCCTTATCATCGTGATTATGGTGCACATTTACGCCGCATTGTGGGTAAAAGGCACCATTACCGCGATGGTGGAAGGCTGGGTGCCGGCGGCCTGGGCCAGGAAACATCATCCGCGCTGGTACCGTGAGGTCCGCGAGAAACGACAGGAAGATAAACCCTGATGAGTATCCGCATCGTTCCTAAAGAGCAGTTAGGGGCACAGCGTGAGAAGTCCACAACGGCGGAGAACATCCCGCCGTTACTTTTCGCCAACCTGAAAAGCCTGTACAGCCGCCGCGCCGAACGTCTGCGTCAGCTGGCTGTCGACAACCCGCTGGGCGACTACCTGAACTTTGCCGCCGAGCTGGCGCAGGCGCAGCAGCATGCGCTGCACGATAACCCGCTGGCGCTCGATCTTAGCGAAGCGTTGGCGCAGGGCGCCGCCAGCGGCAAACCGCCGCTCGATCTGAGCGTGTTCCCGCGCAGCGAGCACTGGCGCAAGCTGTTGACATCGCTGATCGCCGAGCTGCGCCCGCAGGCGCCGGAGCATATTCTGGCGGTGCTGGACAACCTGGAGAAGGCCTCGGCGCACGAGCTGGAGCTGATGGCCGACGCCTTACTCAACCGCGAGTTCGGCAAGGTAGGCAGCGAGAAGGCGCCGTTTCTCTGGGCCGCGCTGTCGCTCTATTGGGCGCAGATGGCCAGCCTGATCCCCGGCAAGGCGCGCGCCGAATACGGCGAGCAGCGCCAGTTCTGCCCGGTGTGCGGCAGCATCCCGGTCTCCAGCATGGTGCACATCGGCACCGTCAACGGCCTGCGCTACCTGCACTGCAACCTGTGCGAAAGCGAATGGCACGTGGTGCGGGTGAAGTGCAGCAACTGCGAGCAGACTCGCGATCTCAACTACTGGTCGCTGGACAGCGAGCAGGCGGCGGTGAAGGCGGAGAGCTGCGGCGACTGCGGCACTTACCTGAAGATCCTCTATCAGGAAAAAGACCCGCAGGTCGAAGCGGTGGCCGACGATCTGGCTTCGCTGGTGCTGGATGCCCGTATGGAAGAAGAAGGCTTCGGCCGCAGCAGCATCAATCCGTTCCTGTTCCCGGCGGAGTAACCGCCCGGCCCCGTTCGCGCGGGGCCGGATGAGCAATTTCAGAACGGGCTTCTGGCAATCGCCCGGGCGAGTTGCTACGTTTAGGCCATAACGCGCCAAGCGAAAGGAACCACGATGTTAAACACCCTGGCAAAACTGACCGCGGTCGCCGTGTTGGCGGTTGGACTGGCGGCCTGCGACAACAAAGACGACACCAAACCGGCGGTGCCGCCGCCGGACACCAAGCCGACCGTGACGCAGCCCGCGCCACCGCCGCCGCCTGCGTCGGTAGAAACCCCGCCCGCGCCGCCGGGGCTGAACGTGTCGCTGCAGAAGGGCAAGATCACCTTCGAGCTGCCGCCGGGCTTTAGCGATCAAACGCTGAACAGCGGCATCATCAACGACAGCACCTCCACCATTCAGCGCTTCCTTGACGGCAAGTCGCGCCAGAGCGCGGTCTCGTCCGAAGTGATCCCGCCGGACGGCATGAAGCTCAACACCAGCGACAAAATGCTGAAGGAGCTGACGCAGAGCGCCATCACGGTGCTGGCCGAACGCTATCAGAATATCCAGACCACCAAAGAAGAGAACTTCAGCGTCGGCAAACAGAAGTTTCGCCGGGTGGATACCGAACAGACCGTCAACGGGCAAAAGGTGGTCTCCACCCTGGTGTTGACGGTGTTCAACAAGCGGGTGGTGACGTTGCAAATGCTGTCGCCGGCCAAAACGCCGGAAGTGCATCAGGCGCTGGTGCAGCGGATTATCGATACCCTGGCGGTGAAGTAAGGACGCCGCAGCCAGGACGAAGCGGAGGAGACCGGATGAAGCTTATCGGCAGTTACACCAGCCCCTTTGTGCGCAAGATTTCCGTGATGCTGCTGGAGAAGGGAATTGCGTTCGAATTCGTCAACGATCCGCCGTATGAGCCCGGCAGCCGGGTGAAGGAGTTGAACCCGCTCGCCAAGGTGCCGGTGCTGATCGCCGATGACGGCGAGGTGTTTTACGACTCGCCGGTGGTGGCCGAATACCTTGAGCTGCTGGCGGTGGAACCGGCGTTTTTGCCGGTCGAGCGCCCCGCCGCGCTGCGCGTTCGTCAGGTGGCGGCGCTGGCGGACGGCGTGACCGAAGCGGCGGCGACGCTGTTCCGCGAAAGCCGGCGCGCACCGGAAAAACAGGACGAAAGCTGGATGCTGCGTCAGCGCGACAAGCTGACGCAGGGCCTGGACGCGCTGGAGGCGCTGGCGCGGGAAAAAGCGTGGCTCAATGCCGAGCGGCTGACGCTGGCGGATATCGCCACCGGCTGCGCGCTGGGCTACCTCAATTTCCGCCGCATCCTGCCCAACTGGTGCGTCGAGCGCCCGGCGCTGGTCAAACTGGCCGAACGCCTGTTCGCCCGCGAAAGTTTCGCCCGCACGGCGCCGCCCTGAGCTTTCCTTTCTCCCCGCCGCGGCGGGGTTTTGCTATGCCGATACGTTTAAACTGAAAACCGAGCGACCATGAGCACTGAATCCCACCTTCTTTACAGCCAACTGCCCGCCATCGACCGCCTGCTGCGTGAACCCGCGATTGAACCGCTGGTGGCGCAGCATGGCCAGACGCTGATCGGCGAACTGCTGCGCCGGCTGCAGGCCGAGGCGCGCGCCGCTATCAGGCAACAGCAACGTTTACCCGCCTGGTGCGGCGACTGGCCGCAGGCGCTGCGGGCCGAGCTGGCCCGGCAGCAACGCCCGGCTTTGCTGCCGGTGTTCAACCTCAGCGGCACCGTGCTGCACACCAACCTCGGGCGCGCCCTGCTGGCGCAGCCGGTGAAGGATGCGGTGAACGCGGTGATGGGGGAGGCGGTGACGCTGGAGTACGATCTGGACGGCGCCGGGCGTGGCCATCGCGATCGGGCGGTGGCGGATCTGCTGTGCCGGCTGACCGGCGCGGAAGACGCCTGCATCGTCAATAACAACGCGGCGGCGGTGCTGCTGATGCTGGCGGCGATCGCCCCCGGCAAAGAGGTGGTGGTGTCGCGCGGCGAGCTGGTGGAAATCGGCGGCGCGTTCCGCATTCCCGACGTGATGCGCCAGGCCGGCTGTCAATTGGTCGAGGTCGGCACCACCAACCGCACCCATCTGAAGGATTACCGCCAGGCCATCAACGAGCAGACTGGTTTGTTAATGAAAGTGCACACCAGCAACTACAGCATTCAGGGCTTTACCGCGGCGGTCGACGAGGCCGAACTGGCGCAGCTCGGGGCCGAACAGGGCGTGCCGACCGCCACCGATCTGGGCAGCGGCTCGCTGATCGATATGGCGCAGTACGGCCTGCCCGCCGAGCCGATGCCGCAGCGGCTGCTGGCCGCCGGCGTCGATCTGGTGACGTTCTCCGGCGATAAGCTGCTGGGCGGCCCGCAGGCCGGCATCATCGTCGGCAAAAAGGCGCTGATCGCGCGCCTGCAGCAGCATCCGCTCAAGCGCGCGCTGCGCGTCGGCAAGCTGACGCTGGCGGCCCTGGAGGCCACGCTGCGGCTTTATTTGCAGCCGGAAAAACTGGCTGAGCAGCTGCCGACGCTGCGGCTGCTGACCCGCCCGCAGCAGGAGATGCAACAGGCGGCCGAGCGGCTGCTGGCGGCGCTGACGCCGCGGTTCACCACCGATTTCGACCTGCGCGCCGAACCCTGCTGGTCGCAGATCGGCAGCGGTTCGCTGCCGGTGGATCGCCTGCCCAGCTATGCCCTGACCTTCACGCCGCGCGACGGCCGCGGCGCCACGCTGGAAGCGCTGGCCGAACGCTGGCGCCGCCTGCCGCAGCCGGTGATCGGCCGCCTCGGCGACGGCCGGCTGTGGCTGGATCTGCGCTGTCTGGAACAGGAAGGGGCGCTGATCGCAGCGCTGAGCGCATCATGATCATCGCCACCGCCGGCCATGTCGATCATGGCAAAACTACCCTGCTGCAGGCGATCTCCGGGATCAACGCGGATCGCCTGCCGGAAGAAAAGCGCCGCGGCATGACCATCGATCTGGGTTACGCCTACTGGCCGCAGCCGGACGGCCGGGTGCTGGGCTTTATCGACGTGCCCGGCCACGAGAAATTCCTCGCCAATATGCTGGCGGGCGTCGGCGGCATCGACCATGCGTTGCTGGTGGTGGCCTGCGACGACGGCGTGATGGCGCAAACCCGCGAGCATCTGGCGATCCTGCGCCTGAGCGGGCGCCCGGCGCTGACGGTGGCGCTGACCAAGGCCGACCGGGTGGAGGCGGCGCGTGTCGATGAGGTGCGCGGTCAGGTGCGCGACGAGCTGGCGAGCCAGGGGTGGCCCGATGCGCCGCTGTTCGTGACCGCGGCGGCGGCGGGCGAGGGCATCGAGGCGCTGCGTGCGCATTTGCTGGCGTTGTCGCCCGCTGAACATGCGCTGACGCGCCGTTTTCGCCTGGCGGTAGACCGCGCGTTCAGCGTCAAAGGGGCGGGGCTGGTGGTGACCGGCACCGCGCTCGGCGGCCGGGTGAAGGTGGGGGATACGCTGTGGCTGACCGGCGCCGACGCGCCGGTGCGGGTGCGCGGCCTGCATGCCCAGAATCAGACCGTGGAACATGCGCAGGCCGGGCAGCGCATTGCGCTTAACATCAGCGGCGATGTCGATAAAGAGCGGGTCGCGCGCGGCGATTGGCTGCTGGCGCAGCGTCCGCACGAAGCGGCGGAACGCATTCTGGTGGCGCTGGAGACGGATCGGCCGATCCGCCATTGGCAGCCGCTGCATCTGCACCATGCCGCCAGCCACATCACCGGGCGCATCTCGTTGCTGAACGACGGGCTGGCGGAACTGATCCTCGATCGTCCGCTGTGGTTGGCGCAGAACGATCGGCTGGTGCTGCGCGATATCGGCGCGCGGCAAACGCTGGGCGCGGCTCGGGTGCTCAGGCTGAATGCGCCCAAGCGCGGCAAGCGTCAGCCGGACTATCTGGCATGGCTGCAAGCCCTGGCGCTGGCGCAAGACGATGCGCAGGCGCTGGCGCTTGAATTGCCGCACGGCGCGCTGTCACTGGCAGCGTTCGCCTGGGCGCGTCAATTGACGGACGATGGCCTGGACGAGCTGCTGGCGAACCGCGATCTGCTGATCGTCGGTGACCGGGCGCTGGCGCAGGATCAGGTGCAACAGGCGGAAAGCCGCCTGCTGCAGGTGCTGGCGGAGTACCACCAACAGCACGCCGATCAGCTGGGCTTAGGGCGCGCCCGCCTGCGGCGCATGGCCCTGCCTCAGCAGCCGGAAACGCTGGTGTTTATGATGATCGATCGGCTGCTGCGGGCCGGCGCGCTGCGCAATACGCGCGGCTGGCTGCACCTGCCGGAACACGGCCTGGCGTTCAGCGCCGAAGAGGCGCCGCTGTGGGCGCGCATCGAACCGCTGTTCGGCGACGAGCCGTGGTGGGTGCGCGATCTGGCGAGCGAGCTGGGCGAAGAGGAGAGCCGGGTGCGCGCGCTGTTGCGCAAGGCGGCTCAGCTGGGCCATGTGACGGCGGTGGTGGTGGATCGCTACTACCTCAGCCGACGCATCGATCAGTTCGCGGCGCTGATCCGCGAGCTGGATGCGGAGCGCGGGGGCGCCAACGCCGCCGATTTCCGCGATCGGCTCGGCGTCGGGCGCAAGCTGGCGATCCAGGTGCTGGAGTTCTTCGATCGCAGCGGCTTTACCCGCCGCAAGAGCAACGAGCATCTGCTGCGCGACGGCGGGTTGTTCGGCAACTGATTGCATGTTTTTTGTTCTCCAATGGCGGTATAATCAGCTTTAATCACTTTGATTGATGTTGATTGTACTGAGGAGCAAGACGATGAATACGAAAGTCATCACCGCTCATGTCCCGCTGCCTTTGGCTGAAAAGGTGGATGAAATGGCCGCCAAACTTGAACGCTCGCGGGGATGGATAGTGAAGCAAGCCCTCACCGCCTGGCTCGAGCAAGAGGAAGAGCGCCGTCGATTAACGCTGGCGGCGCTGGCCGATGTCGAACAGCAAAACGTTATCGATCATGAGTCGGTAGAAGCCTGGGCGGCCAGCCTGGACAGTGACGAGCCGCTGCCGGTACCGCGCTGATGGAATTAAAATGGACGAGTAAGGCGCTATCGGATTTGGCGCGTTTGTTTGAGTTTCTTGCCTTGGCTAACCGCACTGCGGCAGCGAATTCGGTGAAGGCCTTGGTCGCCGCGCCTAAAGCGTTGCTCGATAATCCCCGCCTGGGTGAAAGATTGGACGAGTTTTTACCGCAGGAAGTGAGGCGTATTCTGGTCGGCCGCTATGAGATACGTTATCAGGTACAGCCGGCAGCGATTTATGTTCTGCGTATTTGGCATACCCGCGAAGAGCGATAGGCCGAATTCCCCTACCCGATAAACCTGACGGCGGCCCGGCTGACGTCGGGCGTTTGGGCGGTGAGAAACGCCTGTAAACGTTCGATCAGCGGCCGTTTTGCCGATTCTTCCGGCCAAACCAGATAGTAACCGTCGCCGGTGCGCACGGCGACGTCACAAGGCAACACCAATAATCCCTCCTCAATCGTCCGCAGGCTCAGCGCCAGATCGCCGATCGAGACGCCGTGCCCGGCGATGGCCGCCGCGTTGCCCTGTTCCAGCGAATCAAATACCTGGCCGCGCATGAGATCGATCGGGGTCGCGATGCCGCTTTTCTGCAGCCAGCGCCGCCAGTCGCGCCGATCGGGCGAAGGGTGGATCAGCGGGCAGGCGGCGAGATCCCGCTGCCCGTCGGCGAGCAGCGCGGGGGCGCAAATCGGGATCAGCCATTCGTCGAACAGCTTGGCGGCGGCGGTATTGGCGCCAAAATGGCCGTTGCCGAGCAGGATGGCGCAGTCGTAGGGTTCGCTGAAAAAATCCACGCTGTCGATGTCCATCCAGACGCTGGCTGCCTGCACCTCGAACGCCTGCGCCGTTTGCCGGAACCGGCTCAGGCAGTCCAGCAGCCAGCGCAGGGTCAGGGTGGAGGGCGCCTTCAGCCGCAGCAGATCGCGGTGGCTTCTGAACAGCTCACAGGCTTGCTCGATGCGGCCAAACCCTTGCTGCAGCTCGGCGGCGAAGATTTTCCCCTGCGGCGTGACCTCGATACGCGGGCCGTTGCGCTGGAACAGCCGGCAGCCGAAGTGCTGCTCCAGCGTTTTGATGTGCTTGCTGACCGCGCTCGGGGTGAGATGCAGCTCCTCGGCGGCCAGCGTGAACGAGCCGGTGCGGGCGGCGCTTTCGAAGGCGCGCAGGGCGTAAAGCGGCGGAAGGGAACTGGCCATCGCGGCGTCTCTAATAATGAGTCTGATTCACAGTAAACGACAGGATTACTCCTTTTTCAAGGCGGGGGCGGCGGCATGATAATGGCGCGACGCCAACTGACTGAATGTGAGTGAAATAAAGATGAACCTGTCGTTGCTGGCGGCGTATTTCGCCGCCATTTTGTTGCTGATCGCCGCGCCGGGGCCGGTGGTGGCGATGGTGGCCAACACCGCGGCGCGCTTTGGCGCCCGGCGTGCGCTGTTGACCGCGCTGGGCAGCAACGGAGCCTCCTTGTTGCTGATCGGCGTCGCCGCGCTGATTATCACCGGGCTGTTCGCCGTGGATATGCGCTTGCTGCAGTGGATAGGCCTGCTGGGTTGCCTGTTTATCGGCCGTATGGCGATCGTCTCGCTGTATGAGGATTTATCCGCGCGAGCCCCCGATGTGCAGCCCGTCGCGCCGCCGCAAAAACGCTCGGCGATCCTGAACGGTTTTCTGGTGGGCATCGCCAACCCCAAAGACATTATCTTCTTCGTCGCCTTTTTCCCGCAGTTCATCGCCGTCACCCCCTCGATCGGCGCCAGCCTGACGCTGCTGACCGCGCTGTGGGTGCTGGCGGACTTCGCCATTTTGCTGACCTATATCACCCTGCTGTCGGGAACGGCGCTGCAGCGCGCGCGGCGGGCGATCTCTGTCCTGTCGGCGTTGCTGCTGTTGGGGGTGGCGGTGGTGGGAACGGGGTATGCGCTGTGGGGGCTGCTCGGCTGAAGCCGCATAAAAAACGCCGGTCGGGAAACCGGACCGGCGTTTTATCGTCGCGTTTACGCCGCGCCGTTCGGCTGCGGCGTGGGGTCGCCGTTGCGGCGTTTGGCGAGGAACAGCGCCACCAGCGTCAGCCAGCACAGGCCGCTGATGAGGTTGAACAGGTTGAACAGCCCGCTGCCGCCCCAGACGTAGGCGACCTTGGCCAGCTCGATGCCGACGGTGAACACCATCATGCTCAGCATGCCCATAGTGGCCGACACTGTGCCCTTGCTGACGTTGCTGGAGAACAGCGTCAGGCGGTACAGTCCGGCGTTGGCCAGGCCAATGCCGAAGGCGTACAGACTCAGGCCGGCGGTCATCCACAGGTAGGCGTGGCTGGAGAACTGGGTCGCCAGCGCGGCGATCAGCAGCCCCAGCAGCATCGGGCCTGCGCCCAGCTTGATCAGGCGCTCCACGCTGTTTTTGCCGGTCAGGCGTGCCAGCGTCAGGTTGCCGAGGATCAGCGCGCCGAACACCGGGATCTGCAGCAGGCCGTAGTCCAGCGTCGACAGCGACTCGCCGCTGATCAGGATCACCGGCGACTGGGCGATCCAGGCCAGCAGCGGCAGGCTGGCGAAACCGATCGCCAGGGCGCCGCACAGGAAGCGGCGGTTGCCCAGCACCTGGCGGTAGTCGCGCCACAGGTTGGCGGCGGAAAACGCCTCGCCCTGCAGCGTGGCGGTTTCCGGCATCGCTTTCCACAGGCCGTAGAAGGCGATGGCCGCCAGCGCCGCAAACAGCACAAACATGCTCTGCCACGGCGCGACGTGGATCAGCGCCGCGCCGGCCAGCGGCCCGAGCAGCGGGGCGATCAGAGCCACGTTAGCCATCAGGGCGGTGATTTTGATGCACACCGCCTCCTCGAACGACTCCTGGATGGTGGCGTAGCCGACCGCGCCGATAAAGCACAGGCCGATGCCCTGCAGGAAACGCATGGCGATAAACTGCTCGATGGTGGTGACCAGCAGGATCGCCAGGCAGGAGACGATGAAGAACGCCACCCCGGCCAGCATCACCGGGCGACGGCCGCGACGATCCGACAGCGGCCCGAGCAGCCACTGCAGGAAAATGCCGCCGGCCAGATAGGCGGTCATCGAGGTGGGCACCCACTCTTCGCCGGCGTTGAAATCCGCCACGACGGCCAGCATGCCCGGCTGAATCATATCGTTGCCGATATAGGTGGCGAACTCGAACAGCACCAGACAAAGAGGGAATAAAAGCGCCTGTCGGCCCAAACGTGCCGCAGGTGGTAATGTCGTTTTCATATTATTGTACTGATAGTAAAAGAGAAAAAGGAACTGCCAGGGCGGGAAGCGCAAACTGAGCGAGTTGTGGCGGCTATTTTGCCGCCAATTGTTCACCTTCGCAATCATAAGGTGTTGTTTAAGTGCATTCTGATATTTCGCTTTTGGGTTGTCGCCGAACGCCGTGCCCGATAACCTCTTCTTAACATATCAATATGACACAAGATCGGGCGAGCGTTTGAGCGAGAAAATCGGCTGGATAGACAACCTGCGGGCGATGGCGTGCATGATGGTGGTGATGATCCACGCCACCACCTATTACGTCACCAACGGCGCGGCGATAGGGTTGCACAACTGGGACATCGCCAACGTGCTGAACTCACTGTCGCGCGTATCGGTGCCGCTGTTCTTCATGATTTCCGGCTACCTGTTCTTCGGCGAAAAGAGCGCCGGCCGGCGGCATTTCACCCGCATCGCCTGCTGCATTCTGTTCTACAGCGCCATCGCGCTGATCTATATCGCGGCCTTCACCAAGATCGGTTTCTGGCCGTCGCTGCGCGGCATCCTGCAAAAGCCGGTGTTTTACCACCTGTGGTTTTTCTACGCCATCGCAGTGATTTACCTGCTGTCGCCGCTGATCAGCGTCAAGCCGGTGTCGCGCCGCTATCTGGCCGTCGCGCTGGTGGTGTTGGCGGCGCTCGCCAACCCGAATACCGACAAGCTGGCCTTCGGCAACGCGCACCTGCTGCCGGTTAACCTGTATATCTACGGCGATACCTTCTACTACCTGCTGTATGCGTTGGCCGGGCGGGCGATTGGCATGATGGAGGCGCGCGGGCGCGCCGTGGGCTGGTTGGCGGCGCTAGGATTTGCGCTGTGCGTGGCGCTGATCGCGCGCGGCACCAAGCATCAGCTGTTCATCAACGGCAACTTCGCCGATACCTACTACATCTACAGCGGCCCGCTGGTGTTTATGGCGGCGGTGGCGCTGTTGGTGTGGGTGAAACACTGTTTGCCGCAGCCGATCGGCTGGCTGAGCGTATTTTCCCGCCATTCGCTGGCGATTTACGGTTTTCACGCCCTTATCGTTAACGTGATGCGCAGCCGGCACTTGGATTTCACCGGCCACCCGCTGCTGGATATCTTCTGGGTGTTCGGCGTGGCGCTGGGGGGCAGCCTGCTGCTGTCTGTCGGCCTGCAGCGGCTGGATACCCGCCGGCTGGTGTCATAGCGGCGAGCGCTGGCGCTGCTGGGCGCGGCGCAGCTGCCGCCCGGAAGAAAAACCGGCCGCCAGCGCGGCCTTCTCCAACCCATACCCTTGCTGCAGGCGCTGTTGCGCCACCGCCAACCGCAGCTGTTCATGATATTCCCGCACGCTGATGCCGACGTGGCTGCGAAACAGCCGCGCCAGATGGCGGCTGCTGACGTGCGCCTTCTCCGCCACCTGCGGCACCGACCAGTCGGCTTCCGGCTCGGCGGCCATCACGTCCTGCGCGCGGTGCACCGCCGGGTGCAGGTGGTTGCGGTAACGCAGCCAGGGCGACAGCTGCGGATCGTCGCCGGCGCGGCGGAAATAAACCACCATGTCGCGTGCGACGTCGCGCGCCCGGCCGGAGCCGCAGTGGCGGTGGACCAGGTGCAGTGCCAAATCGATGCCGGTGGTGATGCCCGCGCTGGTATAGACGCCGCGGTCTTCGACGAAGATGCGGTTCTCTTTCACCTGCGCCGCCGGCGCCTGCAGGCGGATACGTTCGATGACGTCGTGGTGGGTGGTGCACTGATAGCCGTCGAGCAGCCCGGCCTGCGCCGCCAGCAGCGCGCCGGAGCAGATGCACACCAGGGTGATGCGCTGCCGCTGCAGATCGGGCCGCAGCGTCGCCAGCCAGCGGCGGGCCTGCTCGGCCTCTTCACCGGCGAAATAGCGCTGCGAATCGCCGACGCCTGGCAACACCAGGATGGCGCCGTCTTCCAGGCGTTCGGGCAACGGCTGCAGGCCGCTCAGCGTCATGCCGATGGAGCAGACGAGCTGCGGCGCCGGGCTGAGGTAACGCAGGCTGAACGACCCGGCGAGGCGCAGGGTTTCCGCCGGGCCGCTGACGTCGAGCGACAGCACGTTGGGCAACAGCAGAAAATAGACGGCCTGCGGCATGGTTACTCCTGTGCGAGTTGCGCCAGCGCCTCATCCACGCTGGCGATGCGGGCGAAACGATCGACCAGTACGGTTTCAGTATGCCGCTTCAGCTGCGCGGGGGTAAAGACTTCACCGTCGGGATGGCGCATCGGGAAGGTCAGCGTCGCCTCGGTGACGAAGGTCACCCGATAACCGAGATCGGACGCCACCCGGGTGGTGGTTTCACAGCACTGTTCGGTGCGGATGCCGGAGATGATCAGGTGGTTGATATCCCGCTCGCGCAGCCAGGCGTCGAGGCCGGATTCGGTCAGCGCATTGTGTACATGCTTATGCACGGTGATATCCGCTTGGTGGGTGAGGAATGGCAGGCGCTGCACGTGGCCCGAAGCCAGCGAGAACGGCCCCTGCGGCGAGACGTGCAGCACGTCGACCAGCGCCGCGCCGCGTTGCTGACAGCCCGCGATCAGGCGGGTCAGCGCCTGTTGAAACGCCGGCAGATCGTCCTCCTGCCAGAATGGACGGTGCTGGAATGATTGCTGGACATCGATGATCAATAACGCGCTCTGTGACATTTTCGGCCCTCCGCCAGTGTGTGTAGCGACCATATTGCGCCGCGCCTTACTCTGGCAGAAGGCCAAAAACGGCCATCATGATGACAACAGCGGACCGACCTTAGGCTTTGCTCACCTGTCCAGCCACCAGGCGCCCCTGATGGAAGGTGGCGCTGCGCGCCGGCAGGCGGGCGACCGCCTCGGCGGAACAGCTGGCGTTGACCAGCACGAACTCGGCGGCATCGCCGGCTTTCGGCCAGGCGCGCTGGCCCTTATCGTCCAGCGGCAGCACGCCGCCGGTGGAGATGGCCATGGCGCGCGACAGGTGATACTCGTCGGAGCCGCGGTACAGCTGGGCGTACAGGTTGGCCTTCTCCAGGATGTCGCCGGTGCCGAACGGCGACCAGTGGTCGATCACGCTGTCGGTGCCGGTCATCACGAACACCCCTTTCTCGCTGAGCTGCGGCAGCGGCATCATCAGGCTGCCGATCGGCACCGTGGAGGCGATGGTGATCTGCTGCGCCGCCAGCCGGGTGGCGGTTTCCGCCAGTTCGCCCGGCGTCAGCGTGGTCAGGGCGAAAGCGTGGCTGATGGTGACCTTGCCGCGCAGCGCCGGGTTTTTCTCCACGGTGGCGATCATGTAGTTGATGGCGGCGACCCCGGCCGGGCTGGTTTCATGCAGGTGGATATCCACGCCTTTGCCGGTATCGAGGGCGATCTGGAACATGGCGTCCAGCGATTTCTCCATCGCGCCGTCGACGTTGGTCGGATCCAGCCCGCCGACGTACTGCACGCCCATCTGCATCGCTTCGCGCATCAGCGCATCGACCCTGGAGTGCAGCAGGCCGTGCTGCGGGAAGGCGACGATTTCACAGCTGAAGTCCGCCTGGTGGTTTTCCAGCGCGCGCTGCAGGTGCTCCAGGCTTTTCAGGCCGCTGACCGGATCGATATTGCAGTGGCTGCGCGCCACGGTGCTGCCTTTGGATTGCAGCAGGGCGATCAGATTTTCCGCCCGCTGCTGCGAGGTGGGCAGCAGTTTCGGGATCAGCGTCTGCTCCAGCGCGATCATGTCCATGATGGTTTTGCCCTGGCGCGGGCGCGGCGCCTGCCACGGGCCGCTGTAGAAGGTTTTGTCCAGGTGGATGTGCATATCGCGAAACGCCGGCAGCAGCAGCTGGCCCTGCGCCTGATAGCGGGGCACGCCGGCGGGCAACGCGGCGTTGGCGGCGTGAATGGCGGCGATCTTGCCGTCTTTGATCTCAAGCGTGTACAGCGCGGTGCGGGTGCCGATCACCGTGTCGCCGTCGTATTCAAAGCCGTCTTCCAGCCGCACCTCGCTCAGGCAGTAATGGCGATCGGTCAGGGTCATCGGCGTTGGCGCACACGGCTCGCCGCTAGGCGAAGCGGCCTGCGCCATGCCGCCGGTCAGGCCGATCACCGCGCAGGCGGTGGTAAGTTTGCCGGTTTGGCTGAGGAAGGCTCTGCGGCCCGGTTGTTGAGGGTTTTCCACGTTCGGTTCCTTAATCCAGAGGTGAGGTGGGTGAAAACATCCCCCAATTTAGGAGAGGAACCGGCCGGTTGGCAGCGACATTTGCCACTGGTAACTATTCGATTTGGTAATGACCGGCGTGCGCTGGCGTTTATATCAACCCGCAAAACACCGTCAGACGCTGGGCCAGCGCCAGCGTGGCGGCGGGGGCGCCGTCGCGGTAGTAGAGCGCCAGTTCGAAGCTGTCTATCGGCGGCAATCCTTCGGCCGCCCCCAGCACCCGGTGCGTGGGTAAACGACAGCCGGCCGGCAGCAGGGTGACGCCCAGCCCGGCGGCGGAAGCGGCGGTCAGCGCCGCCAGGCTGGCGCTGCTGTAGCCGATGCGCCAGCGTTTGCCGAGGTTGTCGAGCGCCTGGCACAGCTCGTCGCGGTACAGGCCGCTGAGCGGAAACACCGCCAGTGGCACCGGCGATTGTTCGATGGCCGGGAAGGCCAGGCTGTCCAGCCACAGCAGCGGTTCCGGCCGCGCGGCGCGCGGCGGTTGCTGGCGGCGCTGCTTCACCAGGATCAGATCCAGCTCTTCACGCGCGTAGGCGCTGTGCAGATCGGCGCTCAGGCCGCTGGCGACGTCCAGCCGCAGGTGCGGGTGCTCGCGGCTGAATTCCGCCAGCAGCTCGGTGGTGGGCACGGCGAAATCTTCCGGCATACCGATTCGCAGCACGCCGTCGCGCCAGATGCCGGTCAGCGCGTCATGGGCTTCTTCATTCAGCGCGATAATGCGGCGCGCGTAGCTCAACAGCTTGACGCCTTCTTCGGTCAGCAGCACCTGATGCGAGGAGCGTTCAAACAGCGGCTTGCCCAGCATCTCTTCCAGCCGGCGCACCTGCTGGCTGACGGTGGACTGCGACAAGAACACCCGCTCTGCGGCGCGGGTGAAGCTGTTGCTGTCGCACACGGCGACGAAGCTGAGCAGCAGCTGCGGATTGAACATCGGGTAGCGATTCATTTTCCCACTGTTGGCTATTTTATTATTTAATTTCCCAATACTAGCGGCGTTGCCTACAGTAACGCAACGCTGCGGCGATCGCGCTGTGACGCCGCACTCTTCATTTTGCAGTACCAGGAATATACCGTGTTAAATCATTCTGTTAATTCACCTTCTCCACGTCGCTGGCTCAACCCTCTGTTGCTGGCGCTGGTGTTGATCGGCCTGAACATGCGGCCGCTGTTGACTTCGATCGGCCCGTTGCTGCCGACGTTGCGCCAGGCCACCGGGCTGAGTTTTGGCGGCGCGGCGCTGCTGACCACGCTGCCGGTGCTGATGATGGGGCTGATGGCGCTGGCGGGCGGCGCCATCAACCGACTGTTCAGCGAACGCAGCGCCGTGGCGTTGAGCCTGCTGGCGATCGGGCTGGGCGCGCTTTGGCGCGAACTGGCCCCCGGCAGCGTGCAACTGTTAATGAGCGCGGTGCTGGGCGGGCTCGGCATCGGGGTGATCCAGGCGGTGATGCCCGGCATCATCAAGCATCACTTCCTTAAAAGCATGGCGCTGGTGGCCGGGCTGTGGTCGGCGGCGCTGATGGGCGGCGGCGGTCTGGGGGCGGCGATCGCTCCGTGGCTGATGAGCGCGGGGCATGACTGGCACAGCGCGCTGGCCTGGTGGGCGTTGCCGGCCCTGGTGGCGCTATTGGCCTGGTGGCCGGTCAGCCGCGGGCTGTCTCGCCTGGGCGCGGCGGGCGAACACCGAGGCTCAAGCCTGCTGCGCAACCGGCGCGCCTGGCTGCTCGGCGCCTATTTCGGCCTGATCAACGGCGGCTATACCAGCCTGATCGCCTGGCTGCCGCCGTATTACATGCAGCTTGGCTGGCAGCCGCAGGCCAGCGGTTCGCTGCTGGCGCTGATGACTTTCGGCCAGGTGATGGGCGCGCTGCTGCTGCCGGCGCTGGCGCGCAATCATGACCGGCGGCCGCTGCTGCTGCTGGCGCTGATGATGCAACTGATCGGCTTTATCGGCCTGATTTATCTGCCGCAGACGTTGCCGTGGCTGTGGGTGTTGCTTTCCGGACTGGGGCTGGGCGGCGCGTTCCCGCTGTGCCTGGTGCTGGCGCTCGATCACCTGCACCAGCCGGCGGCGGCCGGGCGGCTGGTGGCCTTTATGCAGGGCGTCGGGTTTCTGCTGGCGGGCGTGACGCCCTACCTCTCCGGCCTGCTGCGCGACTACAGCGGCGGCTTCGAGCTGGACTGGCAGATCCATGCGCTGCTGGTGGTGGTGCTGATCGCCATTACCTGGCGCTTCCACCCGCACAGCTACCGACGGGCGTTCGCCGAATAATATTTCTGTCATTGCCGCTCCCTATAGTGACGTTGCTTTTACTTCTGGGCGATAACAACGAAAAGGGATAATGACATGCACAACACCAAAACCCGGCTGGCGCTGCTGGTCGGCTGCATGGCGCTGAGCGCCAACCTGTGGGCCGAGGCGCAGCCGGTGCAGGCGACGCTGGCCGGGCATGCGCTGCTGCCGGTGAAATCCACCGTTGCCACACCGAAGGACGCGCCGAGCGATCTGCAGCAGAGCGGCAAATACACCAGCGGCAAACGCATCACCGAGCTGGGCAGCGTGGCGGGCAAATCCGCCGATCGCCTGACCGGGATCGGCCTGCCGATCAACGGCCAGCCGCTGCAGGGCCACTCCGGCATCAAACACATGCCCGACGGCACTTACTGGGTGCTGACCGACAATGGTTTCGGCAGCAAGGCCAACTCGCCGGACGCCATGCTGTACCTCAACCACTACAAGATCGATTTCAAAGACGGCACGGTCGCGCCGCTGAAGACGGTGTTCCTGCACGATCCGGATAAAAAGGTGCCGTTCCACATCATCAACGAGAGCACCGAGCAGCGCTATCTGACCGGCAGCGATTTCGATCCGGAAAGCTTCCAGTTTGCCGACGATGCCTTGTGGATCGGCGAAGAATTTGGGCCTTACCTGATCAAGGCCGACCTGAACGGCAAAGTGCTGGCGGTGTTCGACACCCAGGTGGATGGCAAAGTAGTGAAATCGCCGGACAACCCGACGCTGACCCTGCCGGGCGCGCCGGACGGCAAACAGAACTTCCAGGTGGCGCGTTCCAAAGGCTTTGAAGGCATGGCTGCCTCGCCGGACGGCAGCAAGCTGTACCCGCTGCTGGAAGGGGCGCTGTGGGACGGCGAACAGTTCGAGAACGTCGGCGGCAAACGCTACCTGCGGGTGCTGGAGTTCGACGTCAAACAGCAGGCCTGGACCGGCCGCAGCTGGCAGTACGTACTGGAAGACAACCAAAACGCCATCGGCGACTTCAACATGATCGACGCCACCCACGGGCTGGTGATCGAGCGCGACAACGGCGAAGGCACGCCGGACAAAGCCTGCGCCGTCGGTGCGCCAACCGACAACTGCTTCAGCCAGGTAGCCAAGTTTAAGCGAGTGTATAAAATCGCTTTCTCGGACGCCAACGTCGGCAAACCGGTCGAGAAACTGGGTTATATCGACCTGATGAACATTCAGGATCCGAACAAGCTGGCGCGCAAGCCGCTGAACGACGGCGTGCTGACCTTCCCGTTCTTCACCATCGAGAACGTGGACGTGGTGGACGCCAACCACATCATCGTCGGCAACGACAACAACTTCCCGTTCTCCTCCAGCCGCCAGCCCAATATGGCGGATGACAACGAGTTCATCCTGCTGGACGTGAAGGATTTCCTGAAGTAGCTCCCCCCGGCCGCCGAATCGCCGGCGGCCGCCATTTCCCGCTTAGCGCAGCGAACAAACTGCGCTATAATCAGCGCCTTGCTTCCCTCTTCTCCAAGGAAGATCCTCGTCCCCGGTGGGGCGGCCGGACTTCAAATCCGGTTGGGGCCGCCAGCGGTCCTGGGCAGGTTCGACTCCTGTGATCTTCCGCCAAAGCTTGTCCGAGTAGCTCCTGAAAAGTCCATTAAAATGCATAAAATCAATTGATTATATGGTTTCTTTGTCCGCTGGAGTCCGTGTATAACCGTCTGAATCCGAGATAAATGTGTATAATGGTGCGTATAACATTTTTATACACAGAATCCACTTATACACATGCTTCTAACTGACATACAAATTCGACGTTCCAAACCGCAGGAAAAACCCTACACCCTCAACGACGGCCAAGGCCTGTCCCTTCTTATCAATACGGATGGGAGTAAAGGTTGGCGTTTTCGATATCGCTATGCCGGAAAAGCCAAGCTGATGTCCTTTGGTACCTACCCATTGATAACGCTGGCTGAGGCGCGAGAAAAGCGCGGAGAGGCTCGCAAGCAGGTTGCTAATGGCATTGACCCTGTAGCCGAGAAAAAGGCGCAAAAGCTCGCTCAGAAGCTTTCTGTCGAGAACTCTTTTGAAGCGATTAGCCGTGAATGGCACACGAACAAGGCTGACCGGTGGACTCTAGCCTACAGGGAAGAAATCATGCGCACCTTTGAGCAGGATGTGTTTCCGTATGTTGGTCAACGCCCCATTGCCGAGATTAAGCCGTTAGAGTTGCTGGAAGTGCTACGGCGCATTGAGAAGCGTGGGGCATTGGAGAAGACCCGTAAGGTACGCCAGCGCTGCGGAGAGGTCTTCCGCTACGCAATTATTACTGGCAGGGCGGAGTATAACCCAGCCCCAGATCTCGCCAGCGCGCTAGCCGTTCCCAAACAAAAGCACCATCCATTCCTTTCGGCCGAGGAACTACCTTACTTTGTTAAGGATTTGGAAGGATATACCGGCAGCATCATCACTAAGAATGCAGCGAAGATCGTTATGCTGACCGGCGTGCGCACGCAAGAAATGCGCTTTGCCACGTGGGAAGAGATCGATCTTGAGCGTGCCATCTGGGAGATCCCCGCAGCACGCATGAAAATGCGCCGCCCCCATATAGTGCCGCTCTCTACTCAGGTGATTGAGCTGTTTAAACAGCTTCAACCGATCACCGGTCACTATCCTTACATTTTCATTGGACGAAACAACCGTAGAAAGCCTATAAGTAAAGAAAGCGTGAATCAGGTGATTGAGCTGCTGGGATATAAAGGGAGAGCCACTGGACATGGTTTTAGACATACGATGTCTACTATCCTGCATGAACAGGGGTTTGAGTCTGCATGGATAGAGATGCAGCTTGCCCACGTGGACAAGAACGGTATTCGCGGTACCTACAACCATGCGCAGTACCTTGAGAAACGCCGTGAGATGCTGCAATGGTACGCCGATTTTATCTCGGGCCTTGCTCGCTAGAAAATGCTGCCAATAAATCGTTAAAACCCCTTGGCGCGCAATGCTACCCCCGCCTCGCCTGCCCGCTTTATGTGTCGATTTTCATGCAGGTGCATGAGGGGCCGCAGGCCGCGTCGCTGCTGGTGCGGCAGGGGGTAAAAAATGCATTTTCTTACATGCAAAATCATGCACCTTATCCATGCACGCGTTATTTGGCACCCGCTAGCCAGGAAAAAGGCTGTTTTCGGGGGAAGGATAGGGAGGAGGTAGCGTGATGGAAGTGGACCTGATTATCCAATCAGGACGAGGTCCGTAATGAAGCTTTTGTGCCTCCGGTGTGAGCCTATTGTATTTTTCCCGCCAGCGTTTTCGTTGTGCAGCCGCCTCAGATATTGACTGCAAAATCACTTTTGCGATTTTAGTTCTTCTCTAAACTCTTCACTACTATTCATAAAAGTAAAAAAGATAGCTAAATCAATAGAAAAAATGGTGGTTAGTGAATTTTTAACTCATCACCCGGTGTTCACTACTGCTCACTCGGCTAAAAAGGGCCTTTTCTCTGGCTAGCCTGGGGTTGTGCCTGTACGCCTGTTTCTGCCTATTAATAAACGGCTATTCATGGCTCGTTCATTTCTTTGGGTTTGCCAAGGTTTGCCAATAAAGGTCAATATTAACCTATATGCCCATTTGATTGAAAAACAAACTAAAAAGCTCTCCCACCACACAACAACGCCTTGTTGCCACCCTGGTAAATATTCACATAATAGGGCGCTACCGAAGTTCACACAGTCCCGGCCAGCGTTGGCCGGACACAAAGAGGTAGCGTTTTATGTTGACCGTTTCCACTCCCACCCCATCCACCCCGTCGCCGGTGCTTCAGAACGGCTACACCCCGCGCGAGCGCTTTATCCGCCTGCCCGAAGTGCTTTACACCACCGGTCTGTCCCGCTCCACCGTGTACGAGATGATGAGTCGCCGACAGTTCCCGGCTCAGGTCTCCCTCGGCGGTAAAAATGTTGCCTGGCTGGCCTCTGAGGTCGAACTATGGATGGACGAACGTATTGCCAACCGTCATCAGGAGAGCGCCAAGTGATGCAGTTAATCCTCGGTCGGCACAGTTTTACCCTGAGCGACAATGACGCAATGTTTATCGCGGAAGCTATCCTGTTACAGCGTAAAGAGCCTGGCATCGTCTTGCCGGAGCACCGCAGCGAAAAACACAATGTTATTCGTCTGACGAACCGGCAAGCCGAACAGCGTCAGTTCTGCGTTGGTAATGTGGTTGATCACAATGCGATCGATTGAACGTCCGGGGGCGTCTTACGGCTTGCTCCCACGTCCGGCCTTGCGCTATAGTCCTCCCGCTGCCGCAAAATCGGCAGCCGGGCGTAGGAACCCGTGTTACTTATTGGCGACACAACACGCGCCAGGCGTGTTTTTTTATGTCGTGGCCTTAGTGCGCTCATTTTTTGCGCGGTGGATGTTATGCTATCGCAGCAGTCAATCAATGGTGGCTCAGGCGGGGCAGCCTTCGGGCTGGCCGGTTTCCAATAAGGCCGGTATTCCTACCCCCGTCTGGGCTACCACCCATAAGTGTAGGAACTTCGGTGGTAGCAATAACCAATACTTATTGGAGGCTGCCACCATGGCTACGACCCTCACCCCGACTCTCCCGACATTCTGCTTCCTGTTTGCGGCCGTACGCCGCTCTGCGCTGACGGCGTCACCGCGCATCGTACGTACCGTGGCGGATTCTGAGCACAACGCTCGCCGCCTGCTGGCCCGTGATTATGTGTTGTCCTTTGCCGGTCGTCTGCCGGTTAAGGCAGCAGCATGAACACCCTGGCCGACCGCTACTACCGCGATACCCATTACCCTATCCCGCACGCCGATTTTCTGCGTCTCCAGCATGCGCACGCCACCGGCGTGCTGTTCCTCGACCTGCTGGACACCCTCGACCTCGGCGGGCAGCGCCCCGATGCCACGCAACAGGCGTCGTTTGCCTCGGTCATTGCCCTGCTGACCGACCAGCTCGGCCACGTCGTCAACACCTGTGAATCCCAAATCCTTGCCCGCATGGAGGCCACCGCCGCATGAACACTGCATCCTGTTTACCGATTGAAGTCCGCACCGCCGTTTTCCGTCGCGCCGTGGCGCAAGCCTATCTGGATACCTGCGCCTTTTACCGGGTGAGCCTGGGTTACACGCTGGACGAACTGCAGATGACGATTGCCCTGCGTCTGGAAGGGCTCTTTGTGCGTCAGTACGGCGCAGAGGATGGCATGGACATGGCATGCACGATGTTGAGCGACATGGTGCAGCCGGATGTTCTGGTGGCCGCGCCGCGCCTGACCGCGCTCGGGCAAAAGATGATGGACGAGCTGTGCTGCGAGCGCCTGTCGGCAGCGCAGAGCGCCACCGTACACTGAGGAGAAGAGCATGAGCGCCCAGTTCGTTTCCCAGACCGTACGCACCGCCACCGGCCACTGGCCGGTGATACTCCCGGCTCTCGGTATCGCCTTACAGCCGAACGGCAAACTGCAGCCGTGTCCGACCTGCGGCGGCAAAGACCGTTTCCGCTTCGATAACCAGGACGGGCGCGGCACCTGGTTCTGCAATCAGTGCGGAGCCGGTGACGGCCTCAATCTGGTGGAAAAAGCCCTGTCGCTGTCAGCAAAAGCTGCCGCCGAACAGGTGGCCGCCGTGATGGGAGAAAACACCAACGCTCTGCCACCGGCCGCTGAGGCCGGTCATTCACCACAAGACAAGGCCGAGACCCAGCGCAAGGCCGCGCGACAGGCACAGGCTCTGGTGGCTGCCGCTCAGTGCAAAAGCGGCAATGCCTACCTGAGCGCCAAGGGCTGGCCGGAGGTGGACACCCTGACCCTGCACGGCCAGTCGCTGCGCGTTGGCGGTATCACCTTCCACCCCGACGACCTGCTGCTGCCACTGCACAATACCGGGGGCGAGGTGGTCAACGTGCAGCTGATTAACGCCAACGGTGACAAGCGCATGCTGGCAGGCGGGCAGGTCAAGGCTGCCTGCCACACCCTGAGCGGCCCGGACAACGCGGTTATCTGGCTCACCGAAGGCTACGCCACCGGCCTCACCGTGCATCGCCTGACCGGCGAAACGGTGTGCGTGGCGCTCAGCGCCAATAACCTGACGGCGGTGGCGGAGCAGCTGCGCAGCCACTACCCGGATGCGCGGCTGCTGCTGGCGGCTGATAATGACCGCAGCGGCACCGGACAGACCCGCGCCGCCGAGGCGGCCACAGTCACCGGCGGTATCCCGGCACTGCCGCCCTCGGAAGGCGACTGGAACGACGTTTATGGCCGGGAAGGGGCCGAGGCCACGCGCGCACAGCTCCAGGCGTTCAGCCAGCCGTCGCAGCCGAGCCCGTTCGACACGCTGAGCGATGCAGACCTCAAAGCCATGAGCGCCAGTGAGAAGGCCGGGCTGCTGGCCGAGCATTACGGCAACACCCTGGCGGTGCCGCCGGTGGGGGAAGAGCTGTGCCGCTATACGCGCGGCGCCTGGCAGGTGCTGCCGCACCGGCAGCTGAGCCGGGAGATTGCCGCGCTGTTCCAGAAGGTGCGCGCGCCGTTCTCCGCTGCGGGTATCAACAGTATTTTGGACACCCTCAAGCTGATGGTGCCGCAGATGGGCGACCCGGCCCGCCGGTTGATAGGCTTTCGTAACGGGGTATTCGATACCGTCAGCGGGCAGTTCAGCGCCCACCGGCAAGAGCACTGGCTGCGCACCGTCAACAGCGTGGACTACACGCCGCCGCGCGCCGGGGAGAACCTGGCCGACCATGCACCGCACTTCTGGCAGTGGCTGACGCGGGCCGCCGGGGGCAATTACGACAAGCAAGAACGTATCCTCGCGGCACTCTTTATGGTGCTGGCCAACCGCTACGACTGGCAGCTGTTCCTCGAAGTGACCGGCCCCGGCGGCAGCGGCAAGAGCGTGATGGCGGCCATCGCCCGGCTGTTGGCCGGAGCCGACAACACCACCTCCGCCACCATCGACAACCTGGAGTCGGCGCGCGAGCGGGCCAGTGTGGTGGGTTACTCGCTGATACTCCTGCCTGACCAGGAAAAGTGGAGCGGAGACGGGGCGGGTATCAAGGCCATCACCGGCGGCGATGCGGTCGCCATTGACCCGAAATACCGCGACGCCTACGCCGCCTACATCCCGGCGGTGATACTGGCGGTGAACAACAACCCGATGCAGTTCAGCGACCGCAGCGGTGGGGTATCCCGTCGGCGGGTGATTATCACCTTCCCGGACGCGATACCGCTGGCCGAGCGCGACCCGCAGTTGCTGGACAAAATCACCCAGGAGCTGGCGGTGATTGTGCGTCACCTGATGCAGCGTTTTGCCAACCCGAACGAGGCCCGTACCTTGCTTCAGGCGCAGCAAAGCTCGGACGAGGCGCTGACCATCAAACGCCAGGCTGACCCGCTGGTTGATTTTTGCGGCTACCTGACGGTGCTAGGCACCCCGGAAGGGATGATGATAGGCAATGCCAACATCACCCCACCGAACCCGCGCCGCTACCTGTATCACGCCTACTTGTCGTTTATGGCGGCACGGGGCTATCAGCACGTGATGAACCTGACGGCCTTTGGTTTGGCGGTGCCACAGACGCTGAGAGAGTATGAGAAAACCCTGCTCAAGCGTAAAACCCGGCTGGGGATGCAGACCAATGTGGTATTGAGTGAAGAGTGCGAAGCGGACTGGCTGCCGAAGTGTGGGGCGGTGTGACGATGAGCTGGACGATCGGTCGGGCCGATCAATCGCCCTTTATTGATCTGCCGAACCCATTGGACGCTCAATCATCGCACCGCCTATAGTGACAGTGAAAATACGCAGCAACACCAGGGCATTACCCCGACCGTTCTACGGCCGATCTAATAATGACAAGTGCTCCCAAACCGGCTCAGGCCGGTTTTTTATATCCTCGTTTCGCCCCAGTCCGACAGTCAGTTGGATGAGGGAACGGTGGGAGGCTTAACCACCGCGCCTCGCCGTTGCCCCTGTGTCGGCATCACCACCCCCCAGGGGTAGGCCGGCTGCTGTTCTTTCTCGTATTGATAAACAATGAGCTGCGCCAGATTGCGATTGTCATAACGGCGGCCGAAATTGAGCGCAATGCTGCTGGGGGCGGCCAAAATCACGTGGATGCGTTCGGCGCCGCACGCCGTCAGCATTTTGACCTGTTCGATAAATTGCAGCGCCAGCCGGGTTTGTTTGGACTGTGACCAGTGATTACCGAGCGTTGTGGCGTTCAGCGAGAGATGCGACAGCGGGTAGGCGGGGAAGGTTTGCCGTATGGCGGCAATGTCGGCCTGGTAGGACACCGAGACCGCCAGCACCACATCTTTGGCCGCTGAGGTGATGAGGCTTTCCATCAGGGTAAAATCGGCGCCGTCGTCGGCGGCGTTGTTGTCAATCAGCCGCCAGGCCTCTTGCGCTCGGTCCCAGTCATAGACGCAGACCGGGCCATTGTCATCGAGAATGGCGCCAATGAAGAAGGTGAACGGAACCGGCAATTGCCCGCCATACACCAGCGTCAAATCCTGATGGTCGATACCGTCAATGCGGGTGGCGATATTGCTGGCCAGCGTGCTGATATTGTCGTCAAAGGCCTCTTCCGGGTGACTGATTGCACCATCCCGTATCCGCTGCGTCATATCGAGGGTTAATGCGTCTATCTTACCCTTGAAATGACGAGAGACCGTTTTATGCAGCGGCGTTGTCGCGACTTTCCGCAGTGCTCTCCCTTCTATAACCACCCCCTTTTTGCGCACCGTGATTTTAGCCTCCCGGTAGGCGTCGACCAGCAGCCAGACAAATCCCCCCAGGATGATCAATGCCGCCACGAAATTGACGAAATAGTCCGTGATGACATTCCCCTCGGAGACGGCCAGCGAGAAGCGGGCATCGCCTTTCTCCAGCGTTAACGCCTTCCCCAGTGAGTTGTTCACACTCAGGATCCCGGCGCCGAGCAGCATGATGAGGTATTGAATTTTCCGCTGGCGCGTTTTCCAGTCGACCAGCTTTATCAGAATATATTTTATCGTTTCCATGTCAGTGCTTTTCCATCATGTGTGCTTTTATCTTCAAAAACATTTCGGCCTGATACAGCGCGTCATCCAGCGCGTTGTGGCTGCCGTGGTTTTTGAGATTAAATTGGGAGTCGATACGGCTGGAGCGGGTGTCTTGCCAGCGGCTGCCGGTGGCGCCCATGTACAGGGCTTTGATATCGAGGGCCGCAAAGCCAAACGGATTATGGCCGAGATAAACGTGAAAGTAGTAATTGATGAATGACCAGTCGAAAGCCGCATTGAAACCGACGAAAATCGGTTTACTCGTGGCGTCGGTGACGGACATTACCCAGTGGGCAAATTGCTGCATGGCCGCTTTCGGAGCGATGCCGCGTGTTATTTGGGTCTGCAGATTGAAACCGGTGACGGCCAGCGCTTCAGGATCGTAATGCAGATTCAGTGGTTGCACTTCAATGTAAAAGCGTTCCGCCGGGCGGTCGATGACGCAGGCGCCAATAGAGAGCAGGCTGCACACGCCGGGTATGGGCCCGGCAGTTTCAATATCGACCGAGATAAAGCCTTCATGTTCAACGCTCATTTTTAACCTCGCTGGTGCGTGGGTGCTTGCCGCCGCCTTCCCAGTCGCGGGTGCGCAGCCACTGTTCAAAATAAAACAGCCAGAGCGACGCCCAGGGAATGATCGTGTCGCTGATTTTTAACTGGGCACGCCATTCGCTGAGCCCATCGTCGGCCTGTGAGCCAGGCAAAAACAGGCACAGCCTGGCGCCGGGAATATGCTTATCGGCGGGATACAGGTGCGGAATAGCCCGCGTACCGGCCAACGCGAAGAGATCCGGTTCTGTCACCACGCAAATCGGTGGGGTGAGCAGGCTATATCGGATCGCGACCTTGTAGCGGCGGCTGAACAGCGAGGGTTGCAGCCATCCTTCCCATAGCAGGGTGCGATCGTGATGGATAATGCGCAGCCGTTCATACGGGCTGCCGGCTTTCAACGCGTGATATTGCTGGGCGAGGGGCAGCGGTTTGCAGTGATGCTTGATAACCACGTTATTCACCGTAGAAGGTGTTTTTAGGCACGCTGGCATGGGCTGCCGTACTGGCGAGGCCGGTGGCGATCAGCCCGCCGGTTTTCTTATCAAGATGCAGGCTGCCTTGTTCTCTGGCCGACTGCATATGCTCCATCAGTCGTTGCCTGACGACATCGACCGGCGTTTTGCCGAAGCTGTCTTCGAGGCTCAGGAACAGGTTATCTTCCCCCACGCTGGCGGCGATGGTGTTAAACGTCGCCTGGGCCGCGGCATGCCACTGGTAAAAGGTTTCACTGCGCTGAGGGCCCTCATCCTGCTCTGAGCGGTTCCACTTCTCGGCGAAGTTTTCCTCCGGCATGTGCGGGTTGCTGACCTGGAACTCTCCCTGCGTCGACACGATGAAATCCGGCATCAGTTCCAGTACGTCTAACAGAATATCCAGGTCGTTGTCGTAGGCGCGCCTGGCCGCAATGATGTGGTTGTAGGCATGGCAAGCCAGCGTGGTGATGATGACCGAAATTGGGCGGCAGCGCTGCTGGAGGTCATCCTGCTCGACGGCCCATTCGTCACGGTGGCGTTTGAGAATTTGTACGATGCGATTAAGCAATTTTTTGTCGGTGCTGTCCGGCAGCGGGAGCAGCGCCTCGGTGCCCACGCGGCTGGCGGAATCCATGACCAGAATGGTGCGGAGGGGCTGCACGCTGGCGCTGCTATCGAACCACTCGGCGTAGCCGCTGGGGTTGGACTCCTTCCAGGCGGTTTGCGCATCTACGACCCACAGCGGCTGGCCCGGATGTTGTGCGCCGGTGTGATCGCGGCCCGGCGTGATATCCAGATGATAATCTCCGGCATAGTTGATACGGAATCCACGGGGTAAATCGCTTAATAGATCTTTATAAGTGTTATGCGACTCCAGTCGCCGGCGAATGGCCGATATTACGCCGGTATAATCCGCCTGGGTGGCATGGGGCAGATAACAAATCAGGTCAATATCGTATTGCTCTTCATTTTTGGGCTTAACGGTGGTGTTGAGCCGCACGCTGCCCTGCGGGTAAATAACGGCATCTTGCAATAGCGGATCGTCGCCTTCAGACAGGAAGGTGCCGACCCCGTTATAGGCGCTTTTGATGTTGGCGTATTGGGTTTTGGTGAGATCCAGCGTTTCAATAATTTGCGATAATAAATCGGCGATACGCTGCTTTTTTCCTGCCGGCAGGCTTCTGGCGGTAGCGGAACCGTACATAGTATTTCCTTATGCTATGGGGGCCGCTGTACTGCGGGCGTGAGAACGCCACAGCGGCCAATAATAAAAAGGGGGGAAGCGATGGGCCGCAAGCAGGCCCACACACCGTATCAGTCATGACACTCGGGTGACGTCAGGGGCATTCCGGCAGGCTGAGCAGGTTATTGGGGTGTTCGCCGTCATTTTGCGTTTTGAGGTATTTATTCCCCGCCGCGCTGATTGAGACAATCACCCAGACGGAATGGCCATTCGCGGTGACCCAAAAGCGCCAGGTGCCCGCCTCGATACCGGCAATGGCGTCTGCTTGGGACAGAGACCAACGGATGCCATCAGCATTGACGCCGCCGATAGCCTGAATGCGCTCATGCGCGTTTTGGCGATCGGATTTTCTGATACAGGTGACTTGATGGTCCGACATAACAACTCCTCGGTTAGGGGCATATTTACGCATAGGCGTAAGGGAAAATAAAAATAATGGGCCGGATAGCCCTCTACGTAACCTGGGTTGAAATCACTGCCATAAATGTATAGCCGGCTAATGGTGGTGCATTCAATAGCTAGCCTATTACGGGTGCTGAAGCTTCTAATTGTCTGTGGCGTTAATCATGTTTTTTGTCCTCATTAAAGTCAACATCAATAGGATGGTTTTTTTGATTTGTTATTATGTAATTTTTATAATTTGAGGAAATAATTTTTATAATTAATATTTATTTTAACAATGTATTGATGGCAGCTCGATTCTGAAGGCGTTTATTTTTGTAATTTAATTTAATTTAATTTAATTTAATCGCAATACTAGGTTTTATCTGTCATTGATAGGTTGCGCATCAGCCTGATAGCCCTATTAAATTCACGAGAGATATCAGGGCTAGGGCCGTGTTTTAGCTTGAGCGGGTGGGTATACCTCCGCTATGCGCAAGGTGTAGATCATGGTGGCGTTGGGGGGAACTTTCGGTGGGTAGCCTTTCTCCCCGTAAGCCTGTTCAGGAGGAACCACCAGGGTCATCGTACCGTGGTTTTGCAGCAGCGAAATGGCCTCTTTAAACAACGGTGGGAAATCCGCCACCGGCTGCGACAGCGTGGCGCCAGTTGCTTCCATATCTTGCACCACGGTGCCGTCGACCAGCGTTTCTTTTACCACCATATCCACCGAGGCGGTAGCGGGGATCTTCGCATCGCCCGCATAGTCGATACGGTACCAGAACCCGGACGATGCCCGGTGAACGCGCTTATCTTTCTTGAACTCCCCTAGATAGGCCGCGCCTTTTTGCCGTTGGGTTGCGCTGATTTTTTCTCTTGCGGATACCACCTTTTCCTCGGCGGTGGCCAGGATGTTATTGAGTTCATCATCCGGCAACATCCGCTTGCCCGCAAAGGCATCTGCAATGCCAGCCAAGAGCATTCCCTTCTCCGATCTCACTCCCCAACGCTGCCGTTCTTCCTGCATTTGCAGAATTTCCTCTCCCAGTGAAACGCCTGCGGCGTAATCCTCACGCGGTTGTGCGCCTTTGAGCGCATCGGCCGTCACCAGAAGGGGGCTTCGCGCTTGCAAAGAAGCCATGTCGGCTCGCGTATCTGCCAGTTTCTTAACGGTTTCATCCAGTTCGGTTTGCATCAGTTGACGCTGTGACCGCCATTCAGCTTGCTGTTCCCGCAGCACCACGTCGCGCTTTTCTGCTTCCAGCAGCCAATTTTTTTGCTGGTTGGCTGCCGCTGATAAGGCCTGGTTTTCTGCTTTTGCTTTGGACAACTGTTGCTGCAATACCGCCCGATCCTGATCCCACCGCTGCTGTATCTGTACCAGGTTGGCTTTTGCCTGACGCTCTGTCGGTGTCACCCCCAACGCCTGGCGCAAGCTTTGCGCCAGTTGGGATAGCGCGGCCCAATCCGGCGTTGCCGTTACGGCGTTTTGTCGCAGACGGGTTATCTGTAATTTTAGCTGGGCTATTTCCGTGCGCTGTTGCTCGATAGCCTTATCCTTCATTCGCCAGGATTCGCGCTGTACTGGCGGTTTGTTGTCGGGCTTACCTTTCTCGGGGCTTGGGGTTGGGTGTTTTTCGGTGCGAGGGCGATCCCGCGCGGCAGGGGCTTTTTCTGCCGGGTAGCCTTTGTCGCTGTATTGCTCGGCAAACTGCAGCAAGGCCGGAATATCGGCATTACCCTTGCTTGGCGCCGATGAAGCCGCGGGCAGCAGCATCCCCCCAGCCAGGCAGGCCAAAAAACGGTAGGTCAGCCGTTTCCAGACGATCATTTTATCGCACCGCCGCGTTTCGCCAGTTCGGTAAGCAATGCCTGATTAATCTCGGCGCATTGATAGCTCACCTGATAACGATAGAGGGCATCAACGGTCTCTTGCGTGCGCTCGTTGACCTGGGGGCGCACACCGGCATATTGCGAAGCGCCGGACATCAGGTTGTCGAACACCTGTTTTTTAGTCGGGTAATCCGCCGTTTTCAGCGTCCCCAGTGCGTTTAAATTCTGTTGGCACTGCTTTAAATCCTGGGTTTCACGCTTGACCTTTTCATCCTGCAACGTGCTGGCCGAGGCGGTTTTTATCTGAGGCGTTTTGGTGGACTGGCAACCGCTTACCAACAGTACGCCCATCAATACTGCCGTGATGGGTAGAGACGAATGGCTCATGTTCAATTTCCTTTTCGTTGTTGATGGCTGGTTAAACCGCCTTGTAGCATCCAATGGAACAGTTCGTTAGTTCGCTTAAAATTCAATTTTTTCATCGCTGCGCGTTTGTGCGAGCTTATGGTCTTCTCCTTAATGCCCAAGAGGCTGGCAACGCCGGCATGTGTTTTTCCCTGCTGGAGTTGATACAGAACTTCTTGCTCACGCGGTGTGAGTGATTCGTGGTGGCAAACTTTGCTGCCTTGTCGCGTTCTTTCGGGCGAAGGTTGCGGGGCAAGTAGGGTGTTCCCAATAAGCTGCAACACGCTGTTCACCGATTGATGCCGGTATAAGATATTGGACTTGGCCAGGCCACGATAGAGATGCTGCAGGTGAGCATCTTTTCTTTCCGCGATGGCAAAATAAAGTGTTGCACTGTGGCCCCCTGGTCGATTGCCAGGTGAGATTAATGTACCGCAGCGAATGGCCTGAAAGACAATATCAGCAGCTATTCCCGCACAGGTACCAGTGTAAAAACGAATGTTTCTATGTTTTAAATGGTTGGATAGTGCCTTAATGAGCCCTATGGTGTAAAAGCTATCATCGTCGATTATGCGGATGGCCAATGTTGTCTTTATGGTGCCATTTTTCGTACCGGTCATGTGCTCTGCGCTCTGGTTTTCGTTTTTTGCCCTGGTCATTAATTTATTTTTAGATTCCGATTATCATTGTTATGTATGTACTTAGTTTGGTATGTACTTATCGACTAATCAGAATCAGCCATAGACTAACCAACGAGAAGTGTTCTGTTCAAGTTAACGATGTTTAATGGTCATGATTGGTGATAGTTTTTTATAATCTAGTTTTTATTAGATTTTTTCTCTGTGAATTTGGTTGTGTGGGGGGGGTATTAGATAGTTGGGCTGCAGGGGGCGTGAGGCTCTAAAGTGGCTTAATCAATTAATGACAGGTGATTAAGCCTGTTTATGAAGTTAATCTGGTGTTTTCACGCAAACAAAATGGGGGTTGGTTAGTCCTTTAATAAAATAGGCTTCATCATTTAATCTCTTGGTTTCCATATAGAAAGCGATGCCGGGTGCTTCTGGCAATACATACTGTTGCCAGAGGTGGTCTGGTAGGCTATCTATGGGGTGGTGCTCTTCCCGGGTGATCATGGTTTTCGAGTAGCCTTTAAAATCAGATTGCTTAATGACCATGAAAAGACGCCTGGAAATAACATAACTATTATCAGGATCTTTGAGGGAGCCCACCGCGAGCAATTCACTGCTGCCTTTATGGGCGGTGACGACGCTGATATCCAGATTAAGTTCAAGCGTTTTACCCTCTTTTGAAACGATGTGCGAACTCAAATGCGTGTTACAGCGAAAAGGTTTCCAGCTCTCGTGGTGGCGATAAACAAAAGCGCCACTCAAGACAACGATGATGACGCTCGATAAAACGATCACAATCTTTTTCATGTAAACCTACTCAACCTGTTTGAAGTTGTTACAGTTTGTATAGCTCATATCGCTGTTTTTGGCGCAAGCGGCCATAAAAGACACCTTAAGCAAGTTGTTGGCAGGGCGCGCTTCCATATAGTAAATGTCCCGATCGGTCTGCGTGCAATCGACCTCTTCATCAGCCAGCATCTTTTTCACTCGACCTGCTTGATCGGGCTCAGGTTTCCCTTCACCCAGAGTAAAGATCCGACATTTATCCTGAGTCCCGATGAGTGCGGGTTGTTCATTTTTGCTCAGGGTTAACCACGTCGTCGCCGCCGCGGTGACGCCCAGGGCAAGAAGGAGAGACAATGCCGCCATTTTCATTTTGCGTGATGGTTTTTTCGAACTTACGGCCACATCGCCCGCGACGATGTTTACCTCTGTCGCCTGCTGACTTATCGGCGGCAGAAGATCCATCTGTTCAGCCGATAGCGATTCCTTTGGCGGCTTGGTCTCCGGGTGGATTTCCGCATCCATTTTAAAGCCTATCCGCGGCACGGTGATCAGTATGTCTTTGCTTAGCCCAAGTGCTTCAAAGGCTTTTCTCAGCTCACTGATATGGTTGCTCAATGTGGCGCTGGACGGAGAAAACCCATAATCCTCCCAGACGTGCTTGATCAGCGCTTCACGCGTTAATTCAATTTTATTATTCCTTATCAGCTCGCTTAATAACCGTGTAGCCGGATTAGATAACCCTACCGTTAGTAAGTTATCGTTCTTAAGCATCAACAATTGACTGTCCGGATCGAAAATCAGGGTGAGATTTATTATATATTTCATTTGGATACCTGTTTAATTCTGGTGCGTAAGCATAAAATTAGTCAATGATAAGAATAGTCTTGCTTGGGTAGTGAGGGGGAATCTAAGGGAGGTTAACACTTGTAGTCAACACCCTTTAGAAAAATTATTCACCACCTGAAATGACATTGAATTTAAAGGAGTGTTATTTTTTAATTAATTCAAATCATTGGTTTTATATTCTTAATTTTATTTTAATTTTTTGTGATTTTGGAGTTTTAATCTAATTAATTGCAATTAATTAGATTATTTAGCTATTGTGTTTTTTTGTCGATATCATGATTTCCAGTTGCCGGTAGTGATAACACGGCCTTGAGAACGGAGGCGTAAGTTTCCTATTCCATGGGCCGGTTGTGTGAATCTGAATACATGGCGACTTCACACAAATGGGAAATGACCTTAATTAAGGATAAAGTAGAAATGAAATTGAATAAAATTATGATGGCAGCAGTATTGGCATTCGGCACTATTTCTGGCGCACAGGCTGCTGATCAAGGACACGGTAAAGTGACCTTCACCGGCTCCATTATTGATGCACCTTGCTCAATTGACCCTAAGTCTATTGATCAGACTGTAGATCTGGGCTCAGTGTCTAACGTTTCCCTGCTTAATGGTGGTAACTCTGACCCGAAACCGTTTGAAATCCATCTGGAAAAATGCAGCCTGGACACCGCTAAAACCGTGACCACCACCTTTGACGGTGCGGCTGGCAAAAATGGCCTGCTGGGTATGACGGGCGATGCCAAAGGCGCCAGCATTGCGATTACCGATGGTAGCAATAATGTCATTGAACTGGGCAAACCTACCACGGGCCAACTGATCAGCGCGGGTGCCACAGAAGCAACTCTGGCCTTCAGCGCTTATCTGAAAGGCGACGGCGGCGATGATAAATCTATCGTTCCGGGTAAATTCCAGAGCGTGGCTAACTTCATCCTGAACTACAAATAATTTGATTTATTGACTGGATTAATCATGCATGCGGGCAGAGGCCCGCATGCATTCTTGTCAGGGTGGCGTGCAGGAGAATAATGAGATGAAAAGGCTAAAAATGCGTTATTCGGCGTTTTGCCTGTTAATGCTGTTACCTATGGAGAGCAGCCTGGCTGCGGCAGGTTGGGGGCGGGTTAACATGCAAGGTGCCGTAATAGAAACGGCCTGCGCCATTGATACCGACAGCCGAGATCAGACTATTGATATGTCCACGGTGCCGTTGAGCCAAATAATGCGTGATGGGAAAGGTGCTACCCGACCCTTCAGTATTCGCCTGGTTAATTGTGTTTTGGATCGCATAGATGAAAATTTACCGAAGTGGCAACGATTTCAGGTGACATTTGATGGTCGGGAGGATAATGGATTATTCGGTGTCGATGGGCAAGCGCGCGGGGTTGCGCTACAACTTGCCGACAGCGAAGGCAATATCGTTTCGCCAGGCAACCCAACGCCGTTGCTGGACATTACCGAAGGGAACAGAGAATTAAATTATTCGCTGCGACTGGTCAGTAATCAACAGTTATTACGCAGTGGGGAATACACTTCGAGTATTAAATTTAAAATGGATTATTACTGAATAGATTCTAGCGATGCGTTAAACATTAAATTTTAATTCACAGGGTGTGCCTTTTACTTATTTCCTTTTCGTGGAAATAAAGAGGGTTTGCATTGATAGCCTTGGCGTAAAAATAAGAATAAAAGGGATTGATAAGCATGATGATGCCGAGCTGGACTTTATTGCCCTTCCGCCCGCGTGCTGTGGGTATTTATATTGCCTGCGCATTGGGTTTGTTTGGGTATTACGCCAGTGCGGAAGAGGTGCAGTTCAATACTGACGTTCTGGATGTTAAAGATCGCGATAATATTGACCTGGGCCAGTTCTCGCGTGGCGGTTATATCATGCCGGGCGATTACATGATGCTAGTGCGTGTTAATAAGCAGGAGTTGCCTGAGCAAAGTGTTATTTTTTACCCGGCGGAACAGGACGCGAACGATAGCGCTGCATGTATCAGCACGGCAATGGTGGAACAATTTGGCTTAAAACCAGACATGAAAGAAAAGCTGACCTGGTGGCATCAGGGCGAGTGCTTATCGTTGGAGAGCCTGCCGGGCACCGCGGTGCGCGGCGATTTAGGTACCGCCAGCCTGACCCTGAGCGTGCCGCAGGCCTACCTGGAATATGCCGCCGATAACTGGGATCCGCCGTCGCGTTGGGATGAGGGCGTGCCGGGCTTGCTGTTGGATTATTACCTCAACGCGCAGACCCAGCGGCAACAGCAACGCGGGCAGCAGGGGTATAACCTCAGCGGCAACGGTACGCTGGGCGCAAACCTCGGGGCATGGCGGTTACGGGCGGACTGGCAGACACGGCTGGATCATCAAACCGGCAGCGGTGAGGGCACACGCCAAAATTGGGACTGGAGCCGTTATTACGCCTATCGCGCAATACCGCATTTGGGGGCAAAGCTGTCGGTTGGTGAGAACTACCTGTATTCCGACATCTTCGATAGCTTCCGCTTTACCGGTGCCAGCCTGATCAGCGACGACAGCATGTTGCCGCCGAACCTGCGCGGCTATGCGCCGGAGGTCACCGGGGTGGCGCGCACCAACGCCAAGGTGGTGATCAGCCAGCAGGGGCGGGTGCTGTATGAAACCCAGGTCGCATCCGGTCCGTTCCGTATTCAGGACATCAACGATGCGGTTTCGGGGCAGTTGGATGTGCGGGTGGAAGAACAGGACGGCAGCGTGCAGGAATTCCGTATCGATACCGCCAGCATCCCGTATCTGACCCGACCGGGGACGGTGCGCTACAAAGTGGCCAGCGGCCGCCCTTCGGACTGGAAGCACAGTACCAACGGCCCGCTGTTTGCGACCGGTGAATTTTCCTGGGGAGTCAGCAACGGCTGGTCGCTGTACGGTGGCGGTGTAGCGGGCGGTGATTACAACGCACTGGCGGTCGGTATCGGGCGGGATCTGATGATGTTCGGCGCACTGTCGTTCGACGTGACTCAGTCGCGGGCACGCTTGCCACAACTGGAGGACGGCACCCTGACCGGCGGCTCCTACCGGCTGAGCTACTCGAAAAACTTCGACGAGTACGACAGCCAGGTCACCTTCGCCGGTTACCGCTTCTCGGAACGGAACTATATGTCGATGAGCGAATATCTGGATGCGCGTACCTACGGCACGCGTAACCAGAACAGTAAAGAGATGTACACCATCAGCTTCAGCCAGCACTTCCGCGATCTTGGGTTAAGTGCCTACCTGAACTACAACCATCAGACTTACTGGAACAGTACGGCGAACGATCGTTACACCCTGACGCTGTCGCGCAATTTTGATGTTGGCCAGTTCAGGAACCTGAGTCTGTCGCTGACGGGGTACCGCAATAAGTATAACGGCGTCAACGATGACGGCATGTATCTCTCGCTGTCGATGCCGTGGGGCGGCAGTGGGTCGCTCAGTTACAGCGGCAGTTTCGACCGCAACGACAACACCCACCAGGTGGGGTATTACGATCGGCTGGACAACGGCGACAGCTATCAGTTGAGCAGCGGCATCACCCGCAACGGCGCAACGGCGAGCGGTTATTACACCCATCAGGGCGATATAGCGCAGGTTAACGCCAACGCCAGCTATCAGGAAGGGCGCTATTCATCCGCTGGCCTGTCGCTGGAAGGGGGCGCCACCGCCACCCTGAAAGGCGCGGCGCTGCACAGATCGGGGATGATTGGCGGTACCCGCATGATGCTGGACACCGGCGGCGTTGCGGATATTCCGATCGGCGGTTATGGCGTGGTGACGCGTACCAACCGCTTCGGCAAGGCGGTGGTGACGGATGTCGGTAGTTATTACCGCAATCGGGTCAGCATCGATGTAAACAAGTTGCCAGAGAATGCCGAAGCGACACGATCAGTGGTGCAGGCCACCCTGACCGAAGGGGCGATTGGTTACCGCCGATTTGAAGTGATCGCCGGTGAGAAAGCGATGGCGGTGATCCGCCTAGCGGACGGCTCCACGCCGCCGTTTGGTGCCACGGTGCAAAACCACAAAAAGCAGGATGTGGGCATCGTTAACGACGACGGCAATGTGTACCTGAGCGGCATTAACCCGAACGAGGAAATGACCGTGCGATGGGATGGGCGGGCGCAGTGCGCGCTGACATTACCGGCGCAAATACCGCCAGGCGATGTGGCCAAGCTGTTGTTGCCGTGCCGCCTGTTGCCGGAGGCGGCGGCGGAATAACGACGGAAACGAAAACCTATTTAGCCACAGAGACAGGCCGGGGCTGCTTTTCTACCACTGGCCATTTTATTGAATTTAAAGAAGTGAGTAATTAACGATGAACCTAATGAAACAATCCTTTTTTCCGCTGATGAGCGGTCTGCTAGCCGGTGTGTTGGGCCTGCAGCAGGCTCAGGCGGCGATAGCGCTGGATCGCACCCGCGTGGTGTTCAACGGCAGCGAGAAATCGACCAGCCTGAGCGTTAGCAACGAGAACAAACAACTGCCTTACCTGGCGCAAGGTTGGGTGGAAGACGCCCAGGGCAATAAAATAACCACTCCGTTGACGGTACTGCCACCATTGCAGCGCCTGGAGCCGGGGGCAAAAAGCCAGATGAAGGTACAGGCTTTACCGGCTGCCAACCTGTTGGCGCAAGATCGTGAGACGCTGTTCTACTTCAACCTGCGCGAGATCCCGCCAAAGAGCGAAAAACCCAACACACTGCAACTGGCACTGCAAACGCGGATCAAACTGTTTTATCGGCCAAAAGCGCTAATCAGTGCCGAAAGCGCGGCACCCTGGCAGGAACAGCTGACGCTAACCAAATTTGGCGACAAATTTCAGGTGAACAACCCAACGCCGTATTACGTCACCATTGTGGATGCCAGCAGCAAACCAGGGGCGGTGGGGGCTAAGGGCTTTGAACCGCTGATGGTGGCGCCAAAAAGCAAAGAGACGTTGAATCTGGGGGCGTCTGCGCTGGGCAATGCGCCGGTACTGACCTACGTCAATGATTACGGCGGCCGCCCACAGTTGCAGTTCAGCTGTAGCGGGGCCGAGTGCAAGGCTAAACCAGTCAAGCCAAGCTGATAAGCGGGCGTAAAGAGGGAACTGAACATGCAACAGAGAAAACAGAGGAGCGGCTTCCTGTCTTGCCCTGAACGGCAATACCTGTTGGCCCGAGTGGCTGCGGTGATGATGGTGCCGGTGGTGATCGGCAGCATGCTGGCGCTGATGCCCGCGGCCAGCGCGGCAGATAACGGGAACGTTGACGGTGCCAATGGGGTGTTGCATGTGCGTGGTGCCTTGACCGAAAGCGCCTGTCGCCTGGAAATGGCCTCGGCTTATCAGGATGTGTGGCTGGGGGAAACTGGTACCGCCCGGTTGGCGCAGGTAGGAGCGCAGGGTACGCCGGTGGCGGTGCAGTTGCGTTTGCGGGATTGTTTACGCAGCCCGGCAAACAGTCGCGATCAGCGCAGCGGCAACCTGCTGTGGAACCTGAATCAACCTGCGGTTTCCGTTAGCTTCGTTGCACCGGCGGATACGGATAATCCGCAATTGATCGGGGTGCGTGGGGCTTCCGGCATCGGGTTACGGATGCTTGATGCACAGGGACGGGACATTCGTCTGGGGAGCCGTGGGGCGCCGCTGGTGCTGGCGGCGGGGCAAGATAGCCTGACCTATAGCCTGATGCCGGAACGGACGCGGGCTCCGTTGCGGGCAGGTGCTTATTTGGCCCATATCGACTTCAGGCTTAACTATGATTAGGGCGAAAGAGATGGCTGCTGAACGCGTATATCGATTGCCGCTGGTTATGGCATGCTTGGCGCTTGCGAGCTGGTGGGCAACCGCACCGGTGCTGGCAAAAACCGCTACGGCGACGGTAACCGTCAAGATTACGGTAGTGGAGCCGCCGTGCGACATCAACAACAACAACTTGATTGAAGTGAATTTCGGTAATGACGTGATGACCACCCGCGTTGACGGCGAATATAAAAAAATGCCGATCGTCTATGCGGTGCAGTGCCAGGGAGGCGCGGCCGGCGCTGCACGGATGCGTATTGAAGGTAACGGCGCCACGTTTGATTCCGAGGTATTAAAGACCAATAGAACAGATTTAGGCATCGAGCTGCTCAACGTTAATAGCGGCAAGCGGCTGCCAATTAATAGATGGTTGAACTTCAATTATCCCGCATTACCCGTGCTTGAGGCTGTGCCGGTAAAACGGGTTGGCGCCAAACTCAGCGGCGGAGTTTTTTCCGCCGGTGCGACGATGATGGTGGAATATCGATGAAACTTTATTCAGGTGTTGCCTTGTTGTTCGCCTGCTGCACACTGAGCAGAGCGGGAATGGCGGCGGAGAACATGACGTTTTTCGGCACCCTGGTCGAACCCCCTGCCTGCACGATTAATAACGGCGGACTGGTGGACGTCGATTTCGGCAATCGCGTGGGGATAAAAAAGGTCGATGGGGTGAATTATTTGCAGCCAATGAACTACCAGGTCAATTGTGATCCCAACGCGCAGGCTTGGGCAATAACGCTGGAAATCGTTGGCGTCTCGGCGGATTACGATCGGGCGGCGGTGGTGACTGGTGTCAAGGATCTGGCCATTCAGATTAAACAGAACGGTGTCCCGTTTGAGCTTAATAAGCCGATACCCATCCAACTGACGAACCTGCCCCACTTGGAGGCTGTGCCGGTAAAACGCCAGGGCGCGACGCTAAAAGAAGGGCCATTTGAGGCTACGGCTACCCTAAAGGCGGTTTACCAATGAACGGGTATCCGCGGTTTCTCAATACGGCGCTGATTGCCGGGCTATTGGCGCTGAGCTGTGCCGCACTGGCCGACAATGTACGTTTGCATGGCGCATTGGTGGCAGAGCCCTGTGTGATCGCGCCAGGGGACGAAAATGTGAGGCTCGATTTTGGCACGGTGATCGACAAATACTTGTACGCCAATGAACGTACCCACGGGCAGGCGTTCGATATTCGCTTGGGGGAGTGCGATTTGAGCCTGGGGAAAACGGTCAAGGTGACCTTCAGCGGAACGGAAAACCAGAGTCTTAAGGGGTTGCTGGCGATTGAGGGGGGCAGCCAGGCGTCTGGCATCGCGATCGGTATGGAAACGCAGGGCGGCCAACCTCTCCCGCTGAACAAGGCCGGTGAGGGATACCGGCTGGTTGCTGGCAATAATACCCTGACGGTGCTGGCCTATGTGCAGGGTGAGCCGGAGGCTATCGCTCGCCGCACCATAGAGCACGGCCCGTTCAGCGCGATTGCCACCTTCCGCTTGGAATATGAATAAGGCGGATATGGACTGGCTCGAGGCCTATCGCTGGGTGAAGAGTCGACGGCGACATGCGCCGCCCAATGCGGATATTTGGCATTTGCGTTTCCACTGGGCCGAGCGTAGAGCCGCCATTTATCGGCGAGTGCGCAACGGCGATTACCGTTTGCTGCCGATGCAGCTTTACCGCTATCGCGATCGCAGTTGGGTGCAATGGAGCGCGCAAGATGCGCTGGTGCTGAAATGGGTCTGCTTGCGGGTGGAAAATGACCTGCCCACCCATGAACGCTGCGTTCACCTCAAAGGGCGTGGTGGGGGTAAACTGTCGGTCGAGAATGTATGGCGTGAACTCACCTGCGGTGATTACGCCTTTGTTTATCGAACGGATATCCGCGGTTATTACCGGCATATCCGCAAGGCGCAAGTACTGAGCCTGGTGCAGCAGCATATTGATGATCCGGTGCTTATCGATCTGATTGAGCAGTATTTGTATTACAGCGTCGAGGACGGGGGCGAGATTTTTACCCCGCGGTACGGCATTTGTCGCGGTTGTGCGCTTAGCCCGCTGATCGGCGCCAGTCTATTGCATCATGTCGACAGTTATTTTTCCGCGCAGGAAGGAACCTTTTATTCGCGCTATATGGATGATTTTTTGCTGTTTACCCGTACACGCTGGCACCTGAAGCGCTGCGTGAAACGCCTGCACGGATTTTTTAATTTGGGTGGATTTGAAACCCACCCCGACAAAACTCGACTGGGGAGAATTGAACATGGTTTTGACTGGCTGGGCGTGTGGTTTACCCCTGAGGGCACCACCATCGCGCCGCGCGCGTTAGAAAATTACCGTACTCAACGCCTGCGGCTTTACGAGCAGGCCCGGGGGCGGGGACTGTCAGTGGCAGAATCCGACGCACGGGTGCAGGCGTATGAAAAACGCTGGAACATATGGGCAGATGGAATGCTCCGACGATGAATGATTGCTCTCAAAACGATAGCTGGCAAAGGCAGGGACTACTGTGAGAAAAATACTAGACATCAGGGTCGTGGTGGTGATGTCGGCCATCGCGGCGTTCGACGCTACATGTGAGGGTGTGGTGGAAGGTGGTTACGAGGTACCACCTCTTCCATACGTGACCGTATACATTGGGGGGCCGACAGTATTAGGGGCTGTTAACGGTTTACCGGGGAGCTGCGGGGTGATGGGCCAGGTATGGGATAAGCCAGGGTCTGGTAGACGGTCTGCATTATATCGTAAGGACTTCGGAGAATCGGATTTATCCGGGAAAAGTTATTGCATGGGGGTGCAGATAGCCGGGAAGGGTGTAGGGGACCCACGGGAAACTGCCGAGCTCGTGTTCGAACGTATGAAGGCGGGTATGAGGGTGCCGTACTCGCAAGCAGGGACTCCTGGTAGTTATGTTGACGATAACGAATCTCTTTGTTTATATGCTGCTGTCGTCGGTATAACTACATGGCCTCAGATGCAGAGGTTTCATTTTAGAAAGCATGGATTCACCCTCCCTGGATGGCCTGATCATTGTACATTGCGTGCCGTGCCCAAACCCGTTTTATGCTCGATCGTAGGGCGTGGTGAAATCGTCCACCAGACTGCCTCTGTTGGTACGGTCTATCGTCGGAATAAGGTTTCTCTTGGGGTGGAATGTGATGGTACTGCGTCTGTGGTCCTGGATGTACCCCGCAACCCCGCGGTACTTCGAACCGAGAATAAACAAATCGAATCCGGTATTTATTTAAATCGAGATGGAGTTTATTCCGCGACGGTTACCGCGGCTCCCCATGGATCTGTGGACGTAATAAGTGTAGTGGACACAGATGTTAGATTTGCAGGGACGTATAACGGATCGGTTGTGGTGACTGCCACGTGGGATTAGCTAGACAGCTTAGTGGGTTCTGAATTGGGAATGTGGGTAACGGTAGATCTGGTGAAATGAAGTGATGACAGTCCCCCCCGAAAAACCGGTATGTGCATAGGAAGAATGTCTCGTGGACTGGACCGTCGAATGTTTATGAAAAAGTCACGTTTTACAGACAGATAGAACTCGGTCATCCAGAAGCAAGACGAATCGGAATGCCTGTGGCTGTACTGTGCCGCGAGCATGGAATGAACAATGCCAGTTCTATGGGAGGCGTTCACCGTTTGGCGGGATGGATGCCTCCATGATCGCCCGCCCTGGAGGAGCTGGAACACGAAAACCGTTGTCTCAAACTGATGTATGCCGAAGAGCGGCTTAAATCGGGTATTATTATGGGGGCCATGGCAAAAACGTGGTGCAGCCCTCCCAGTGAAAGCAGCTGGTACTTGGACCGAGGTCCGAAGCCGACGCATCAACATACATTTTGCCTGCCTGTTGGTTCTGACAGAAAAAGCTGCTATCGCTACCAACCTGAGTTGAATGAAGAACATGTCGTTATTGCCGATTTGATGATTCGTATCACTGACAGGCAGCACAACTGGGGGTTTGGTCTGTGTTTTTTGTATCCTCGTAACGTGAAAAGCTTTAAGTTCAACCACAAAACAGTGTACCGGATTTACTGCGAGTTATCGCTGAACATGCGAATAAACCCCAAAAAACTGCTGAAAAGGGATAAGCCTTAACCGCTTGCCGTACCTGAATGCAGCAATGGATACTGGTCGATGGACTTCCTACGCGAGCGGTGAGCGGCTGGACTTTCAGTCCGTCTGCTGAATGTCATTTCCGGCTATCCCGTGACGCGCTGACCATTGAGGTCGATTTTTCTAGCCCGCCATTCGGGTTGTCAGAGTACTGGAACAACTCATTGAATGGAAAGGAAAACCCAAAGCAATCCGCTGTGATACCGGTCCAGAATATACCAGTAATACCTTGATATTATGGATAATTATGTAGGAGTCAGGACTGATTTCGTTCAGCCGGGTAATCCGCGGAGAAATGCTTATTTTGATCGTTACAAACGGACTGTGTGTTATGACTGGCTGGGGCCGCATCTGTTTACATCACAGGATGAATTACAAAACTAAGCCACCGGGTGGCAAGGTTTTTTATAATCACGAACGACCCAATATGGCGTTGAATGGTTACACACCGATGAAGCATCTTCAGCGAATGGCCTGATTCTACTTATTATGTAAGCATCCCGGTAAAACGGACCATTCACTTTTAGAGATCTTCCGACATACTGATTATGTCCCCTGAGGAGATCGTCATGCGTAAAGCCCGATTCACCGAGCACCAGATCATTACCGTTCTGAAGTCTGTCGAAGCCGGACGTACCGTTAAGGATGTTTGCCGCGAAGCGGGAATATCCGAAGCTTCCTATTACAACTGGAAAGCAAAGTATGGCGGGATGGAAGCTTCTGATATCAAAAAGATGAAGGATCTGGAGGACGAAAACCGGCAGCTCAAACAGATGTTTGCTGATCTCAGCCTTGAATGTCTGGCCCTGAAAGACGTTATCGAAAAAAAGCTTTAAAGCGAGCGATAAAGCGGGAGCTCGTCAGTTATCTGGCGGCACAGTTTGCCATGAGTATCCGCCAGGCATGCAGGACATTATCGCTGAGCAGGACGGTGTATTTTTATCAGCCCGATACCCGGCGTGATGAACCGGTGATCCGGGCTTTGACTGAACTGGCAGAACGCTATCCACGATACGGTTTTAAAAAGCTGTTCCAACTACTGCGCAGACAGGGCAACACCTGGAACCATAAACGTGTTCACCGGATTTATTGCCTGCTGAAACTGAATTTTCGTCGCAAAGGAAAGCAACGTCTGCCAGTGCGTAATCCGGCCTCGCTGGCCACAACGGGATCGCTGAACCAGAGCTGGTCCATTGATTTTATGCACGATGCGCTGGTCTGCGGCAGGCGCTTCCGGACCTTCAACGTGGTAGATGATTTTAACCGTGAAGCACTGGCGATAGAAATCGACCTGAATATCCCTGCTCAGCGAGTCGTCCGGGTGCTGGACAGGATCGTGGCAAACCGTGGTTACCCACTGAAGATGCGGATGGACAACGGGCCCGAACTGGTCTCACTGGCGCTGGCCCAATGGGCCGAAGAACATGGTGTGCAGCTCGAATTTATCAAGCCGGGTAAGCCTACACAAAATGCTTTTATCGAACGGTTCAACCGGACATACCGAACAGAAATCCTGGATTTTTATCTGTTCAGAACACTGAATGAAGCGCGGGAAATTACAGAGCGCTGGCTGAAGGAATATAACAACGAGCGGCCTCATGAATCCCTGAACAACCTGACGCCGGCAGAGTACCGGCTGATGGCTGAAACACCGGATATCTCAAAAAGTGCATGGAACTAAAGCCGGGATGCTTACAGTTCACTCCTGACTGTTGGTTCAAATGCGACACTTACGTTAAACCCATTAGGTAAAGCGCCGAACACGAATATCCTTAATTTAGAGTAACACTCTTGTAGGAGTTCGAAGTGGTAGTGTACGCACTGAAGTGACTGGTTTTAGCCGAGTTTTTGATAAGTAATCACCGGTGAATGTATTGATTTTTTGTTAAAAATTGAAAGGTGTGATCCCTGTGACCTGTTTTGTCATTAATCTTTTTTGATCAGTACCTGTTTGTTTGATTCGATTGAAAATTGACCATTTAAAATATGGTGGTATAAGGATTTGTATAATACAGAAATTAACTTTTATAAATGCCTTTTATATCAATGTGATGGGTTTTAACTATCCCTCCTGTGATCTTCCGCCAATCAATGTCTCTCTTGCTCTTCTGTGTTATTCGAGCTTTGCAGCATGAATGACAGTCTTTCTATGTGAATATGAGATCTTGCAGCCAGACAATGGGATTGTCTGGCTGTGCGGGGATTATGCGACTACTTATTGAACAGGTGTGTGCCGATGGATAAACAGCCGCTGAGTAAGAAAATGGATGACAGAATAGAAATGTAAATGAGTGACTTCATTCAGGCCTCTGACGATTAGAAAAGCGAAACGCAGCCGGATAACGCAAGCGTTGATGATAGGGTTAAAAGGTAATAGGCAATCTTTAGAAACATAAATTCATCCTGTTTTTGCGGTATCGACTCTTGGTTTGATAGCGTTTTATGCATTTTGCAAAAAATAAGTAACTGTATATTTAATCCGGCTATCAGGGTATGAAAGACCGGGGTGTTTTCACTTTGGCGCCATGTTGAGTATTTCTTTGCAGTGGATTGACAGTGGGTTGATGATTTTTTGGCATGCTTTCCTTTTGGTTAATAAACCATTCAAGTTTGTTAAGCTGTAATGAGGAAGGCCATCGTGAAAACAATTTTGTTAATTTCTTTCTTGGCATCAATATTCATCACCGCGATTCATGGCCATGAAAGGCAATGCTCCGGTATTCACAGTGGTGTTGCCATACTCGGAAACGAATCGAGTGTAATAACCTGTGATTTAAATTCTTGCTCTTTTCACAATGTTCTTCAATGCGTTAGCACTCCTAAAATATTTATATTCAGACCGTTACTAAAACGTTTGAAAACAGCGTTAAAATCCTAACTTTTGACTTCATCAGTCAAATTTTACTGAGTCGCTGGTTGAAGAGTAATGAAACTTTAATTGTGGCAAGGTTATGAGTGAGGCGTCCTTTTAAAGTCCCATTACTCTTCTGAATTTCACGTTGCAGCTTCAGGGAGTTTTGCACATTGGGTCCGTGCTTACTTAGAACGTATAACTTATTGCCACGGCGCCGCTTGTTCCCTCCTTTTGTTTAACGATAGGGCTATTGGCGGCGTTATCCCCGAGCCATGTATGGTTGATGCCAAACCACCCGCCCCAGTTTTCGTTAAACTGATGCACCCAGATCAGGCTTACGTCGGTGCCGTAATAGCCACCAGTGCTGTTATAACGGGAGTAACCCGAGTTTGCACTTTGCGTACTGTTGACCCCATACCACGTATTCATATAGCGAGAATCTGCAAATAATGCGCTGAATTTTAACGTGATGGCATCCACGTCATCCTTAACAGGAATGACGTCCACGGAGGTGGCATAAGATATTCCCTGGCCATCACTCAGCGGTAGCGTGGCCTTTCCTTCAAAGACCAGCCAGGGTGTTACAGCCCATCCTAAGGTTAGGCCCGTATTAACAGTTGCCGAGACATCTCCCATGCCCTTCAGCGCGTCTGAGCCTTTACGCCAAGCTGAATCTTCATCGGTTCGCCCAGAATCATAGCCTATCGTTGGAATGAAATATAAACCGTTTTCGCTTTGAAAACGAAAACCTGCGCCATTCATTGAATCGACAAAGAAATTATCCTGTTGGTAATGAAATAGCGGCATGGCTCCCCAGGTTTGTTCATTTGAACCACTGTATTTTGGCGATGATACCGCACCAAAACTTACGGTAAATGCCGTTCCACTTTTCTCGTTATCACTTGCATAGCTGGGGGAAATACTGGATATTATCAGCAGAGCCAACGTATTTTTAAGCATTTTACTTTCTAACATTATGAGCCTCTTTATTATGTGTATCGGTATGATAAGACTGTTCACGCAAGGCGGAGTATGCCGATGATTTGTCAATTAACCGTCAATTAATAATCAATAAATAGCCAAGAACCTTCAGGGGTGGGATGATATGCAAAATAAACGAGTTTTAGTCATTGAAGATGACATCGATGCGGCAAATGTACTGGAGGCTTATCTTAGACGTGAAGGCTATAATGTCGCTGTGGTGGGGAACGGGCTGATTGGTTTGAATACGGCTTTGACCTGGAAGCCCGATATTATATTACTGGATGTGATGTTGCCTGATATGAATGGAACGGAAATTTTGGCAGCTCTCAGACGAAAGGTGAATACGCCGGTTATCATGATCACGGCGATGGGGGAGCCTCATGATAAAATTGGCGCGCTTCGCTATGGTGCGGATGATTATATCGTTAAACCTTATAACCCTGGTGAGGTAATGGCTCGCGTACAGGCGGTATTAAGGCGAAGCAGCGGGCATCAAATTGCTTGTGATGAAATATTGCGCTGGGAAAAGCTAGAATTAGATGTCGCCAATATGGTGGCGAGAGTGTTAACAATCGAGAGCGGCGCTTTCACTCTGGATTTAACATTAACTGAGTTTTCCATTCTCAGCACATTGATGAAAGCTTCAACGAGGCCGCTAAGCCGCCAGCTTTTGCTTGAAAAATGTTTACCAGAGAGTGATGCGCTCGAAAGAGTGGTGGATACGCACGTTTATAATCTAAGACGGAAGCTTGAAGCGGCAGGCGTTGATAACGTGATCTTTAACGTGCGCGGCGTTGGCTATAGGTTTTGCAAATCATGAAGAGCAAAAATAAGTCTCTTTTGTTTTGGGTGTCTGTTCGCATCGTCATTGTCGCCATCGTGACGCTTTTTACCATTCTTCTGGCGATGTGGGGGATTTTTGCTGCCCAGTACTTTTATGTTATTCATGAAATGCCGGCATCGGTTTACGAAAGATTCTTGATGCTGCGAGAGAACCCCAGCCTGGACATAGAGGCGTTCCATGAGATCGTCGATACGTATTGGGGACTGGATTACAGCACGCCTTCGCTGACTTCTTTAAATTGGGGGTGGCTACTTATTTTTCTGATCGTTGTCGTTCCATTGATAACGTTGATGTGCGTGCGCATCGCACGTCCTCTTACCGCCCAATTTCGCAATCTCACCGACGTTGCGGAAATCGTGGCTCAGGGGAATTTTAAGCAACAAGCCGAGTTGGTTCAGGCGTGTCCTGATGACATTATAAAATTCTCAATAAATTTCAATGAGATGGTTAACAAGCTCGCTTTGTACGAACGTGAGATAAAGGCGTCGCATGTCGCTTTGGCGCATGAGCTGCGTTCACCGTTGACCGGGGCTATGGGCCGTCTTCAGGGCATGATAGACAACGTTTTTCCTGCGAGTCAGGCACAGCTGAATATGGTGATGACGCAATTAAAAAATCTGAGTTACCTTACCGAAGATCTGTATTTCCTCTCCCTGGCCAGTGCGGGCCAACTGAAGTTGAGTAAAAACGTTTTCACTATCAATAACGTGTTAAAGGAAAGAGTGGCATGGCTCAAGCCTCAATTGGAGGCTGCGGGCATGTCCATCTCCATCAAGGAGAGCGGGCAGTTTGATTTTGTTGGGGATGAATTCAGGGTAGGTCAGGTATTCAGCATACTTATCGAAAATATGCTTCGTTATTGTAGCCAGGGCGATCGAATGTGCATTCGTCTCGAACAGACAACGCAGGAAATCGTGTTGGCTTTTCAAGATACGGGGCCTGGCGTTGCACAGGATTATTTGCCGCAAATATTTGAGCGTTTCACTCGTGGTGAAACGTCCCGCGCGCGCGATTCCGGCGGCAGCGGCCTCGGGCTCTCCATTGCGAAGGCGATTTGCGTTGCCCATCACGGAACGATAACAGCCAGTCTGCCGGCCGGCAAAGGGCTGTTAATCACCATAAACTTACCCCTGCCAGCGCAGGGCGCGGCTCACCGCTAGCGAGGCTTCTGGCGGCAGTGCCGCAATGCGCTGAAGGGGCATTATGGGCGGCGAAGCCCCTCACTCCCGCTGCAAAAAGAACTGCTTGATGGTCTGCCGCAGCCAGCGATGCGCCGGATCGCGATCCAGGCGCGGGTGCCAGGCCTGCACGATAAACACCGACTCCAGCTCGAGCGGCAGCTCGATCTCCGCCAACGGCAGGTGGATGTTGCTCACCCCTTGCAGCACGTGGCGCGGCAGCGGCAGGATAAAGTCCGATTTCATGGTCAGCATCATCGCCGAATGGAAGCCCGGCAGGGTCAGGGCGACGTTGCGCTGCAGGCCGAGATCGCGCAGCGCGTCGTCGATCGGCCCCTGCGTGCGCCCGCGGCGGGAGACGCTGATATGCGGGTAATGAGTCAGGGTTTCGGGCGTTACCCGGCCGATAATTGGGTGCCCAGGGCGCACCAGCGCCTGAAAGGTGCTGGTGAACAGGCTCTGCGTCTTGATTTCCGGGTGCCAGTCGCGCGAGGAACCGATCACCAGATCCACCTTGCCGCTGCGCAGCGCGTCATCTTCGCCGTCGCTTTCAGCGATAAACTTCAGGCCGCTTAACGGCGCCATGTCCCGCAGCGTCTCCAGCAAGCCGCCCGCCAGCGCGCCGATAAAAATGTCGTTGGCGCGAATGGTGAAGGTTCTGGTCAGCTTGCCGGGTTCGAACGCATCATTCGGCGCGATCAGCGCGGCGGCCTGCTCGATGATCTCGCCGAGCTGGCGTTTCAACTCCAGCGCGCGCGGCGTCGGCACCAGATGCTTGCCGGCTCTGACCATGATCGGGTCGTCGAACTGCCGGCGGATGCGCCCCAGAATGCGGCTCATCGCCGGCGCGCTCAGATTCATCTTCTCGGCGGCGCCGCTCACGCTCCCTTCTTCCAGCAGCAGATTCAGCGCATAGATCAGGTTGAAATCAATTTTTTGCGGCATGGCCTCTCCGGTGGTGGTGCGCTCAATGGATTGCGTTTTGTGCAACTAGTTAATTACATCATTTCATTTTAAACAATCGAAATAAGTCCGGATACTGCCCACGACAACAAAGATTGAGGCTGAAACAGCAGGAGTGGGGAATGGTTGAGGTGTCTGTTACGCCGCACCACAAAAATCGGTGGCTCGCCAGCGCCGGCGAAATCAACGGCCGCACCTGGCTGGGGTTGTTCGGCGTGTTTTTGGCGGTGATGGCCAGCGGCGTGGGGGAAAACGCCAGCAAGTTCGCGCTGGCGGATATACAGGGCGGCATGCTGCTGAGTTTCGATGCCGGCAGTTGGCTGACCACCTGTTACGTTACCGGCTTTGTGATCGGTTCCGGGTTCACACCCTGTTTTTGGCCGACCTTTTCGCTGCGCCGGGTGGCGTTGACGATGTGCGGCATTTACCTGGCCGGCGGGCTGCTGACGCCCTGGTTGGGAGAACCGTATGGCGTGCTGCTGGCGGTGCGCAGCCTGCAGGGCTTCGCCGGCGGCGCGTTGCCGCCGATGCTGATGACGGTGGTGCTGCGTTTTATGCCGCCGCTGATCAAGGTGTTGGGGCTGGGCGCCTACGGCTGGGTCTCGGCCTGGAGCGCTACGCTGGGCGCCACCGCCGCCGCTTTCGCCTTTCACTGGGGTTGGAGCGGGTACTTCTACTGGAACCTGCCGCTGATGGCGATTGCCGCTGTATGTATCGGCTACGGTCTGCCGCAGGATCCGCTGCGGCTGGAGCGCCTGCGGCAGTTCAACTGGCGCGGCCTGCTGCTCGGCGGCATGGCGCTCGGCATGCTGACGGTGGGCATCTCACAGGGGGAGCGGCTCGACTGGCTGAACTCGCCACTGATCTACGTTTTATTGTTGGGCGGCGGCGGATTATTGGCGTTATTTCTGATTAACGAATGGTATCACCCGCTGCCTTTTTTCAATTTGCAGCTATTAAGCAAAAGGAATTTGTCCTTCTCCTTAATTACGCTGGGTGGCGTGCTGTTAATTATGGTGTCGCTGGTCAATATTACGTCGGGATATTTATCCGCGATTCAGGGCTACCGTCAGGAACAAACTTCCGACTTAATGCTGTGGGTGGCGTTGCCGCAATTAATTACGCTGCCGATTGTCGCCATTATTTGCAATACGCCGCGGGTGGATTGCCGCTGGGTGCTGGCGATCAGCCTGCTGTTGATGGCCACCGCTTGCGTGCTGGCCGCCCAGCTGACGCCGGAATGGAACGGCGACACGTTTCGCGTTATCGCGCTGTTGCAGGCGGTCGCGCAACCGATGGCGATCATCCCCCTGCTGATGCAGGCGACCGGTGGGCTGTTGCCGACCGACGGGCCGTTTGCGGCGGCCTGGTTTAACGCGGTGAAGGGCTTCGCCGCCACCGCGGCCGGCGGCGCCATCGCGCTGCTCAGCCGACAGCGCGGAGACTATCACGCCGGCACGATCGCCGACGGTTTTGGCTCGGCCTACAGCAGCGCATCGGGGTCGGCGGAGCAGCTGGCGCAGCTTGCCGCCCGGCAGGGCCACGTTCTGGCCAGCGCCGATCTTTATCTGTTGGTTGCCGGCCTGGCGTTATTACTGACCACGCTGATTTTATTTATGCCGACCCGTATTTATCCGCCGCGTTCGGTCGCCGCCTGACATTTTATCATCAGAAATAAATATTAAGTGGAGTCACTTTTATGGCTAACAAGAAAGTCGCCATTGCCGTATTGGCGGTTACCGCCATTACGCTGGGGTTATTAATGAATAAGTTTTTTATTAAAGAGACACAGCAGAATACCAACGACGCCTATATTCGCGCCGATATCTCGCGTATTTCTCCGCAGATTGCCGGTGAAATTGCGCAGGTGTTGGTCAGGGACAACCAGTGGGTTAAACAGGGGGAGTTGCTGGCGGTGATCGACCCGCGTGAATTCAACGTTGCCCTTGCGCAGGCGACGGCGCAGGAACAATCCGCCCGCGCCCGGCAGGACGACGCCAGGGCCAACCTCACCCGGCAGAGCGCGCTGATCGCCGCCGCGCTGGCGGAGCGGCAGGCGGCGCAGGCGGAGCTGGCGTTTGCGCGCCAGGAGCAGAACCGCTACCAGAGAATGGCCAGCAGCGGCGCGGGGTCGCAGCAGGCGGCGCAGCAGGCGACAACGCGCGTGCACACGCTTTCCGCCAACGTGGCGCAGGCGGAGGCGACGCTCAAAGCGGCGCGAAACATGGAGCAGGTGCTGCAGGCCAAGCTGGCGGACAGCGATGCCGAGCTGATGCTGGCGCAGGCCAAGAAAGCGATGGCCGAACTGAACCTGTCTTACACCCGCATCACCGCACCGATCGGCGGCGTGATTGGCAAGAAAAGCCTGCGGGTCGGGGAGTTCGTCAAACCGGGCGATGCGCTGCTGGCCATCGTGCCGCAGGACAAGCTGTACATCATCGCCAACTACCAGGAAACCCAGCTGGAAAACATTGCGCACGGGCAGTCGGTAGACATCCATATCGATACCTTTCCCGGCCAAACGCTGAAAGGGCAGGTGGACAGCATCGCGCCGGCTTCCGGCGTCAGCTTCGCGGCCGTGGCGCCGGAGAACGCCACCGGCAACTTCACCAAGATCGTGCAGCGCATCCCGGTGAAAATTGTATTTGATATCAACAAAGAGCATGCCGCCTTGTTGAGCGCCCTGCGCGTTGGCATGTCTGCGGACGTCAGCATCAATACGCTTGACGGAGGCCTGCAATGAACAGAGCCGTGATCCCGCTGCTGTTGATGGCGCTGAGCGGCTGCCGGGCGGTAGGGCCGGACTACGCTCGGCCGCAGAGCGCGCTGCCCGAGAGCTGGGGTGAGCAGGCCGGCGGCGGGGCGCTGCCGGTGGCCTGGTGGTCGATATTCAACGATGCGCCGCTGTCGCAGCTGGTGCAGCGCGTGGCGGCCGGCAACCTGGATCTGCAGCTCGCCACGGCGCGCCTGCAGCAGAGCCGCGCCCTGCTGGGCGCGACAGAGGCGGCGCTGATGCCGGATCTGAGCCTGGACGGCGCCTATCAGCGCCAGCGCGCCACCTCGGTGGGCAGCATGGATCCGTCCGGCAACGGCGGAGAGGCGGATTACAACCTCTGGCGCGGCGGTTTCAGCGCCGCCTGGGAGCTGGACATGTGGGGCAAGCTGCGCCGCGCCTCGGAAAACGCGCGCGCCGGCTTTGCCGCTTCGCAGGAGAATCGACGCGCGCTGCTGACGTCGGTGACGGCGGAGATGGCGAGCAACTATCTGCGCCTGCGCGCCACGCAGCAGCAGCTGGCGGTGGCGCAGGAAAACCGCGCCACGGCGCTGCGCACGCTGCAGCTGACGCAAAGCCGCTATCAAAGCGGCGCGGGCAACGAACTGGATATCGATCAGGCGCAGGTGCAGTTGGCGCAGGTGGATGCCCTGCTGCCGACGTTGGCCGACCGGCAAGAACGGCTGATTAACGCCATCGGCCTGTTGTTGGGCGAGCGGCCGGGCGCGCTGAACGCGATGCTGTCGCCGCCGGGGCCGCTGCCGACGCTGGCGCGCGCGGTGCCGATGGGGGTGCCGTCGGATCTGGCGCTGCGCAGGCCGGATATTCGCGAAGCGGCGGCGCGTTTGCATCAGGCGACCGCCGAGATCGGCGTCGCCACCGCCGACTACTACCCGCGCATCACGCTGACCGGCAACGCGGGCTACCAGGCATTGGCCTTGTCGGATATGGGCAGCTGGTCCACGCATACCTTCGCCATCGGCCCCGTTTTGTATCTGCCGCTGTTCGACGGAGGGAAAATCACCCAGCGGGTGCGCCTGAGCGAATATCGCCAGCAGGAAATGGCCATCGCCTACCAGCAAACGGTGCTGCGCGCCTGGCACGAGATCGACGACGCGCTTTCCGGCTATCGCGCCCAACAGCGCCGCCAGACGCACCTGGCCGAGGCGCTGGCCGCCAACCGGCACGCGTTTGCGCTGGCGCGCGACAGCTATCTGAACGGCGCCAGCGATTTTATCCACGTTCTGAGCACGCAGCGCGCGCTGCTGGATCTGCAGTCCGCACAAATTGTTTCAGAGGAGGAGACGGCGATCGCCGTGGTGAATATCTATCGAGCGCTGGGCGGCGGCTGGGAACTCACCTACCCGTCTGCGGCGCCACAGGAGAAGGCTGATGCACAACACGCTGAATAAGATTGTCGACGAGATGCTGGAAAGGGACACCCGCCGCAAACGGGAGGCCCGGGTGAGCGCCGTGCGGCAAGTCACCGCTCGGATCAGGCGCATCACGTTGAGCGGCGACGATGTGGATAAGTTTATCGCCGATCCGCGCGCGCAGGAGCCGGCCAGCTGGGTCAAGGTGTTCTTCCCGTGGCGCGATACGCTGGCCGGGCGGGCCTACACCCTGAGCGGCATCGACAAACTCGCTCGCACCTTCGATATCGACATGGTGCTGCACGGCGAAGGTCCGGCGTCGAACTGGGCGCGCGACGCGATGCCGGGCGACAAGCTGGGGTTCGCCGGCCCTTGCTCCGGCGGCTTTCGGCTGTTGCCGCAAACTCGCTGGCTGCTGTTGCTGGGTGATGAGACCGCGCTGCCCGCCATGCGCACTATTCTCGCCTCGCTCTCCGCCCCGTTGCCGGTGCTGTGGTTCGCCGAGGTGGGCGATGCGCAGGAGATCCAGGACGTCGATTGCTCCTTTTTGCAGGTGAACAGCTGGCAAATCCGCACCCGACATTTCGACAGCGTGATGAACAGCCCGCTGGTGCAGGCCGTCAGCCATTGCGAGCTGCCGGCCGGCGAAGGACAGGTGTGGTTGGCCTGCGAGCACCAGGTCGCCGCCTATCTGAAGGCGCGTTTTATCAACGAAATGGGCATTTCCCGCGCCGCCTTGTTTGCCAAAGGTTATTGGAAAAAGGGCGAAGCCAATTTCAAGGGCGCGATTTAACTCGGGCGAGTGAGGATGGTTATGATTGAGAGAGTGTTATTGGCGGTGGACTGCTTTGAACACAGCGGCAACGCCCTGGAATTTATGGCGCGCCTGCAAGGCAGCATCGGCGGCGTAATTGTGCTGACGGTGGTGGACAATGCCTTCACGCTCAGCCGCAGCGGCCTGCGTTTCGACAGCGATGAGCGCGAGGAGTATCCCGCCGCCCAACGGGAAGAAGCGCTGGCGGAAAAGCAGGTCGGGCAGGTGACGCGGGCGCTGAAACAGCAGGGCTTCAATGCCCAGGGCTTGCTGGCCGCGGGGTCGCCCATCGAGGTGATCCCGGAACAGATGGCGCTGTTCAACTGCGATCTGTTGATCATCTCGCACCGCCACCTGTCTTCGTTGGGGCGCTGGCTGAACGCTTCCGTCACGCGTGGCCTGCTGGATGAGATCGGTCAACCGGTATTGGTGATCCCGCGCTAAGCTATGGGTAAGGGCAGCCGCATGCGGCTGCGCGCGTTCGGCGACGAAGGCCGCACATACCGGAGGTCAACATGCGAAGTCTGGAAGATCACCTTGCCGCTTATGCCGCCTATCACCGCGATGCGCGCAATATCGCCACGCATTTTATCGGTATCCCCCTGATCGTCATCAGCCTGCTGGCGCTGCTCTCCCGGCCGGCGTGGGGCGCGGGAGGGCTGCCATTTTCGCCGGCCTGCGCGGCGGTTATCGTCTCGGCGCTCTATTACCTGCGGCTGAACCTGCGCCTTGGCATCATGATGCTGGCGTTGCTGCTGCTGTGCCTCGTGTTCGGCGCCTGGGTGGCGTCGCTGTCGACGGCGGCGTGGTTGAGCATCGGCATCGGCGGCTTCGTCATCGGCTGGCTGTTTCAGTTTGTCGGGCATTTCTGGGAGGGGCGAAAACCGGCGTTTATGGACGACGTGACGGGCCTTATCATCGGCCCGCTGTTCGTGCTGGCGGAAGCCTGCTTCCTGGCCGGCGGGCTGCGCGAACTGCAGCGGAACATCGAACTGCGCGCGGGCAAAGTGCGCAGCGGGAGGGGATGAGGTGGCGTTGATTCCCACGGTGACGGCATTTCCGCTGCAGCAGGCCTTTATCCCGCTGCTGGAGGCGCTGACGGCGGGGCTGCCGCGCCAATTCCCGGCGCTCATCCACAGCATTTACCTCTACGGCAGCGTCGCGCGCGGCGAAGCCCTTCCCGGCGTGTCCGATCTGGACATCACGCTGTTGCTCATCAAGCCGGCCGATAGCGGGGCGTTGCAGCGCCTTGAGGCGTGGCGGCAAGCCTTTCAGCTGGAGCAGCGGATCGTGAGCAAGGTCGACTTTGACATCGGCAGCGTTGATGAAGCGTTGGCGCCGGAGCATCACGATTCCTGGGGATTTTGGCTGAAGCATCACTGCCGATGCCTGTGGGGCGAAGACGTGTCCGCCGCTTTTTCGCTGTTTCGTCCCGATCGGCGCATCGCGCTGGCGGTCAATGCTGATTTACGGCCCGCGTTGGCGCGTTATCGGGAGCAACTGCTGCAGGCAAGGACGGTATCGGATGAGAGGCGCTTAAAGCGCGAAGCGGCCAGAAAGCTGATCCGCGCCACCAATATGTTGCGCGCCGAGGGGAGCCCGTTCTGGCCGATAACGCTAACCGACTATGCCGATCAGCTGTTGGCGCTTTATGCAGAGCAGCGCGATGAAATGGACTATTGGTTAGCGCACGCGGCAGCGGAGGCGAATGACGCGGATTTTAGCGACAGAATGATGCAATTTCTTGACTGGATCGAAGCACAGAAAAAATAACGCCGGCTTGAGCCGGCGTTGTCGGCGATCGTTACCCGATCGCCGGGTAATCGGTGTAGCCTTCACGGCTGCCGCCGAAAAATTTCTCTTTAATGGGCGCATTCAGCGCCAGCCCGTGTTGCAGGCGGTGAGGCAGATCCGGGTTGGCGATGAACGGGCGGCCGAAGCCGATCAGATCCGCCCAGCCTTTGGCCAGCGCTTCTTCAGCGCGTTCACGCGTGTATTTGCCCGAGTAAATCAGCGTGCCGCGGAAAATCAGGCGCAGTGATTCTTTGAACGCCGCCGGCATCACCGGGGCGTCATCCCAGTCCGCTTCGGCGATGTGAATGTAAGCGGCGCCGATATCGTTCAGTACGCTGGCCGCCGCCAGATAGGTGGCTTCCGGGGTATCGTCCTGCGAGCCCATCAGGGTGGTCAGCGGCGCCAGGCGCACGCCCAGTTTCTCTTTGCCGATGGCGTCCGCTACCGCCTGCGCCACTTCCCGCAGGAAACGCAGGCGATTTTGCAGTGAACCGCCGTATTCGTCGTCGCGCTGGTTTTCCCGCGAGTCGATAAACTGATTGATCAGATAGCCATTCGCGCCGTGCAGCTCTACGCCGTCGAAACCGGCGGCGATGGCGTTGCGGGCCGCCTGGGCGTAGTCGTTGACGATCGCCGGAATTTCTTCCCGCGTTAAGGCGCGCGGTGCGGAGTGTTGCACCATTTCACCCACGCCATGTTCCGGCCCGCGGCCTTCGACATCCACAAATACCTTGACCCCATCGGCCTGGATGGCGGAGGAGGAGACCGGCGCGGCGTGGCCAGGCTGTAGAATGGTATGCGACACGCGGCCGACGTGCCAAAGCTGCGCGAAGATCTTGCCGCCGGCCTGATGTACGGCGTCGGTGACTTTTTTCCAACCGGCGATGTGTTCCGGGGTGTAAATGCCGGGCGTCCAGGCATAACCCTGGCCTTGCTGGCTAATCTGCGTGCCTTCGCTGACGATCAGCCCGGCGCTGGCGCGCTGGGCATAATATTCAGCCATCATGTCGGTGGCGACGTCGCCGGCGCCGGCCCGAGAGCGGGTCATGGGCGGCATGACGATGCGATTGTTCAGCGATAAACCGTTTAAAGAATACGAGTCAAAAAGCATGGCGCTTCCCTCTGTGTGAATGGGGCCGTAGGGTATTGATGTTTTACTGAGGCCATTATATTTCGTCGTTTAATTCTAAAAACGCGCACAATAACAAAACACTTTTGCTCTGTGTTCAATAGTTACGGAAGTCGCCGGCTTGCCGCAGGCGGCGGGAATGAACCCGATGTGCGCTCGGGCGACGGCGGCTATTGCCTGTCGGCGCGTGGTTGAGATAGAGTCGGCTGCTGTTTTTCCCCACGATTTTTAACAAAATCGCAAAAGTCTTTTAGCCTCCCGCCTGCTTATCTTTGGTGTGATCAATGTCATACTTTTGGCATCTTAACTTTCCCGCGCTTCGGCAGCGGTTAACCGGAGTTGTTGAATGAAAATTAACTTTCCCTTATTAGCCCTGGCGGTGGGGGCGTTCGGCATCGGCACGACCGAGTTTTCCCCGATGGGGTTGCTGCCGACCATCGCCAAAGGGGTGGACGTCTCCATCCCGATGGCCGGCATGTTGATCAGCGCCTACGCCGTTGGCGTGATGGTCGGCGCACCGCTGATGACGTTGCTGCTTTCTCACCGGGCGCGCAGAAGCGCGCTGATCTTCCTGATGGCGATCTTTACCCTGGGTAACGTGCTGTCGGCGGTTGCGCCTGACTACACCACCCTGATGCTGTCGCGCATCATCACCAGCCTGAACCACGGCGCGTTCTTTGGCCTCGGTTCAGTGGTGGCCGCCAGCGTGGTGCCGAAAGAGAAACAGGCCAGCGCCGTGGCGACCATGTTTATGGGCCTGACCATCGCCAATATCGGCGGGGTGCCGGCCGCGACCTGGCTGGGTGAAACCATCGGCTGGCGCATGTCGTTCCTGGCGACGGCCGGGCTGGGCGTGATCGCCATGCTGGGGCTGTGGTTCTCGTTGCCGAAAGGCAGCGCCGGCGCACGCCCTGATGTGAAACGCGAGCTGTCGGTGTTGGTGCGCCCGCAGGTGCTGTCCGCCTTGCTGACGACCGTGCTGGGCGCGGGCGCGATGTTCACGCTCTATACCTATATCTCGCCGGTGTTGCAGCACATCACCGATGCGACGCCGCTGTTCGTGACGGTCATGCTGGTGTTGATCGGCGTCGGTTTCTCCATCGGCAACTACCTGGGCGGTAAATTCGCCGACCGCTCCGAGAGCGCGACGCTGAAGGGTTTCTTGCTGCTGCTGGTGGTCATTATGCTGGTGATCCCGTTCCTGGCGCGCAGTGAAATCGGCGCCGCAGTCAGCATGGTGATTTGGGGCGCGGCGACCTTTGCCGTGGTGCCGCCGCTGCAGATGCGCGTGATGCGTGTCGCCAGTGAAGCGCCGGGGCTGTCGTCTTCGGTCAACATCGGCGCCTTTAACCTGGGCAATGCGCTGGGCGCCGCCGCCGGTGGCGCGGTAGTCTCCGCCGGGCTGGGATACAGCTTCGTGCCGGTGATGGGGGCGATTATTGCCGGATTGGCGCTGTTGCTGGTGCTGTTCACCCACCGTCAGGCCGAAAAAGTGGCCTACGCCAACGGTTAAAAACGACAGCGTGCGGCGGGATTCCCCGCCGCGCTCACTCAAAGCCGAGCAGGCTGAACGCATCGTCCTGCGGGGCGTAGCCGAGCAGGTGACGGGTCTCTTCCAGCGATAAACGCGTGTAGCGGTTATTGGAAACCCCGTGCACCACCGCATATTGCACCCCTTCGACACGAATGCAGCGCTCCAGCAGATCGGCGGCGTCGCGATGGCTGAGAAACGCGCTCATGTCGCGGGCGCTGAGCCGATCGCCTGGGCTGAGGGTGGTGAAGTTGGCGATGCGCACCGACAGGGCGGAAAGCCCTTCCTGATGGGCGAAGTAGGCGGCGATGCCTTCGCCGAACGCCTTGCTGGCGCCGTACAGGTTTTTCGGTTTCGGCGCGTCATCCGGGCGGATTTGGTAATCGAGCGGATAGCCTTCCACCGCCTGCGCGCTGCTGGCGAACACCACCCGGCGGCAGCCGGCGTCTTTCGCCGCGCGGAAGATATTGAAAGTGCCGAGAATGTTGTTGTCCATCAACGAACCGCAAAAGTCGGCATCGGGGGAGGGATCGGCCGCCAGGTGCAACACGGTGTCGATATTGGCGCAGGCCGCGCGGCAGGCGTCGAGATCGGCGATGTTGAAGCTGATGACTTCGTCGCCGGGCTGCAGATCGTGCAGCAGGCTGACATCCCTTTCCGCCAACCGCAGCGCGTAGCGATTGCCCATCGCCTGGCGAAACGCCGTGGCTACCCGGCCGCCGGCGCCGGTGATCAGAATCCGTCCCAACTCAGTCCGCAACGTCATGGTCGCTGTCATCCTTACAATCGATTACGTGTTGACCAGTAATAATCGCCCGCGTGACTTTTGTCCAGTCGTTTTAATTAGTCATTCTGATGTTTCTTTCACCATTATCAATTGCGCATGGTGATTTTTGCGCAGGTGAATATCGTGGAATGTTAACGATGTGCAATCAAGCTTGGCGATCTATTTGCCTTATTGATTGCCGATTGTGACTAAAAAAGCGGGGATTGACAGTGGATGGACGAGCGCTTTGCTTTCGCTTGATAGTGAATTATTTGGTTAGTTAATCTTATGTTTTTTGGGCCTGAGGCGGGCGATATTCCGCCCCCTCTCTATTCCGCCTGCGCGATATATCACTGCTGTGCTGAAGCCGATAGAGGGCGACAGGCCTTATTTGATACCTCAGGTCGGTTTTGCCCGCCCGATCACAGTTCGGCAATTTGCCGACGCAAAGGCTTGCCCCGGCAAAATCCGCGGTGTTAACGTCATAACTCAACCGATTTAGGGTTGTTACTGCTAAGGCAGGCAAAACCTAAACCTCGCGTTTCTGTTCCCCGATGGGGCAGAGGCCGCGAGGTTTAGGTTTTTTTTTGCGCCGAATTTCGCCTCAGCGCCAGGCCAGTGCGGGGCGGGGAGCGGCAGAACGCGAAGTCTAAGGATAACAGTATGAAATATGACACATTAGCCAGTGAGATTTTGGCCGGCGTCGGTGGCCGCGACAATGTGAAAAGCCTGGTGCATTGCGCTACCCGCCTGCGTTTCAAGCTGCGCGACGACAGTCGCGCCAACGCGGCAGCGCTGAAGAAAAATCCGGGCGTTATCATGGTGGTGGAGAGCGGCGGTCAGTTCCAGGTGGTGGTGGGCAACCACGTGGCGGAGGTGTTCGACGCGGTCAATCGGGTCGGCGGGTTGGCCGAAGGCGCGCCGAGCGACGACGCGGGCGGCAAAAAAGACAACCTGCTCAGCCGCTTCATCGATCTGGTGTCCGGCATTTTTACCCCGCTGCTCGGGGTGATGGCCGCTTCGGGGATCCTGAAAGGCTTCCTGGCGCTGAGCCTGGCCTGCGGCTGGCTGCTGGAGAGCGGCGGCACCTTCAAAATGCTGTTCGCCGCCAGCGACGCGCTGTTCTACTTCTTCCCGATCATGCTCGGCTACACCGCCGGGAAAAAATTCGGCGGCAACCCGTTCGTCACCATGGCGATCGGCGGCGCGTTGACGCACCCGCTGATGATAGCGGCCTTCGAAGCGGCGCAGCAGCCGGGCGCGGTGCGCGAGTATTTCTTCGGCATTCCGCTGACCTTCATCAACTACAGCTCGTCGGTGATCCCGATCATCTTCGCGGCCTGGGTGTCCTGCCGCCTGGAGCCGCTGTGTAACCGGGTGATCCACAGTGCGCTGCGCAATTTCATCACGCCGCTGCTGTGCCTGGCGATCACTGTGCCGTTGACCTTCCTGCTGATCGGCCCGGCGGCAACCTGGCTCAGCCACCTGCTGGCCAACGGCTATCAGAGCATTTACGCCTTTAACCCGATCATCGCCGGCGCCTTTATGGGGGCGATGTGGCAGGTGTGCGTGATCTTCGGCCTGCATTGGGGATTGGTGCCGTTGATGATCAACAACCTGAGCGTGCTGGGGCGCGACACCATGGTGCCGCTGCTGTTGCCGGCGGTGATGGGGCAGGTCGGCGCCACGCTGGGCGTGATGCTGCGCACTCGCGACGCCAAACTGCGGGCGCTGTCCGCTTCAGCCATCGGCGCCGGCATTTTCGGCATCACCGAGCCGGCGGTGTATGGCGTCACGCTGCCGAACAAACGCCCATTCATCTTCGGCTGCATCGGCGGCGCGCTGGGCGGCGCGGTGATCGGCTACTTCCATACCTCGGTCTACTCGTTCGGCTTGGTGAGCGTGTTCACCTTCGCGCAGATCATCCCCGGCGGCGGCATCGACGCCACGGTATGGGGCGCGATCGGCGGCACCCTGCTGTCGTTCGTGTTCGCCGCGCTGGCCAGCTATCTGTTCGGCGTCGCGCCGGCGGAAGAGGCCGCCGCACAGCCTGAAGCCGCCGCGCCGCTCAACCGCAAACAGGCGATCCTCAGCCCGATCGCCGGCGACATCGTGCCGCTGGATCAGGTGAACGACGCGACCTTCGCCAGCGGTCTGCTGGGGAAAGGCGTGGCGATCGCGCCGCAGCAGGGGCGCGTGGTGGCGCCGGTGAGCGGCAGCGTGGCGTCGCTGTTCAAAACCAAACACGCCATCGGCATCGAATCGGACGACGGCGCGGAGATTCTTATTCACGTCGGCATCGATACCGTGAAGCTGGACGGGGCGCATTTCACCGCCCACGTGCGGGAAGGCGAGCGGGTCGCCCCGGGCGATCTGCTGATCGAGTTCGACCAGGCGGCGATCCAAGCCGCCGGCTATGACACCACCACGCCGATCATCATCAGCAACAGCGATGATTACGTGGACGTGTTGACCAGCGGCCTGTCTCCGGTGCAGGAACAGGCGCCGCTGCTGACTTTATTACGCTAATTGAGGAGCAAGCGATGAACGGCAAGTTTCCGCAACATTTTCTGTGGGGCGGCGCGGTAGCGGCGAACCAGGTTGAAGGCGCGTATCAGGCCGACGGCAAGGGGCTGTCGACTTCCGATCTGCAGCCGCAGGGCATCTTCGGCGCCATCACGCCGCGTACGGCGGGCGACAGCGGCATCAAGGACGTGGCGATCGATTTCTATCATCGCTATCCGGAAGACATCGCGCTGTTCGCCGAGATGGGCTTCAAATGCCTGCGCACCTCGATCGCCTGGACGCGCATTTTCCCGCAGGGCGACGAAGAGACGCCGAACGAAGCCGGGCTGGCGTTTTACGATCGGCTGTTCGACGAGATGGCGAAGTACGACATTCAGCCGCTGATCACGCTGTCGCACTATGAAATGCCTTACGGCCTGGTGAAACGCTACGGCGGCTGGGGCGATCGGCGCACCATCGACTTCTTCGAGCGCTACGCGCGCACGGTGTTCGAACGTTACAAGCACAAGGTCAAACACTGGCTGACCTTCAACGAGATCAACATGTCGCTGCACGCGCCTTTCACCGGCGTCGGTCTGCCGCCGGAGAGCGACAAGAGCGCCATCTATCAGGCGATCCACCATCAGCTGGTGGCCAGCGCCAAAGCGGTGAAGGCCTGTCACGAGATCGTGCCGGAGGGCAAAATCGGCAACATGCTGCTGGGCGGCATTCTGTATCCGCTGAGCTGCAAGCCGGAAGATCTGCTGGAAACCCAGCGGCAAAACCGCGACTGGCTGTTCTTCGGCGACGTGCAGGCGCGCGGCTATTACCCGGCCTATATGCAACGCTTCTTCCGTGAAAACGGCATTGAGGTGGCGATCACCGAGGAAGATCGGCGAACGCTGCGTGAAACCATCGATTTCATCTCGTTCAGCTATTATATGAGCGGCTGTGTCACCGCCGACCCGGAGCAGTATGAGACGGCGCGCGGCAACATTCTCGATATGGTGCCGAACCCGCATCTGGCCAGCTCGGAGTGGGGATGGCAAATCGACCCGATCGGGCTGCGCTACCTGCTCAACGTGTTGTACGACCGCTATCAGAAACCGCTGTTCATCGTCGAAAATGGATTGGGCGCCAAAGACCGCGTCGAGGCCGACGGCAGCATCAACGACGATTACCGCATCAACTACCTCAATGATCATCTGGTGCAGGTGGCGGAAGCGATCGACGACGGCGTCGAGGTGATGGGCTACACCAGCTGGGGGCCGATCGATCTGGTCAGCGCTTCGAAGGCCGAAATGTCGAAGCGCTACGGCTTCATTCACGTCGACAGGGACGATGCCGGCAACGGCAGCCTCGAGCGCCGCCGCAAGAAGAGTTTCTACTGGTACCGCGATGTGATCCACAGCAACGGCGCCAGCCTGAAAGACCGACGCTAACCCTTCAGCCCGGCGGCAAGCGCCGGGCGTTAACCTAACGTTATTCGCTGCTGTTCATGATGGGAAATTCTCTCCCAGGGAATGCTGTTGCCCGCAGTCAGCCGTTATGCGGAGAAATATAATAATGATGAAAAGCTTATTACCTCGTTCCATGACCCTGGCGGCGCTGGCGCTGCTCTGTAGCCAGGCGCAGGCGGAAACGCTGCAAACCGGCAAGGACGTCGAAGCCCCCACCGCCAAATGGGAAGGGGTGGCGCTCGGCTTTGAACCGCCGCAGCCCGGGCTGTTGGGGGATATGCTGGGGATCAGGCCGATCCTGGAGGATCACGGCTTCCACTATAATCTCGGCTACCTCAGCCAGCTGTCGTATAACGCCGGCGGCGGCTACAACCACGATAAACAGGCGTCGTATATCGACCAATTTTCGCTGACCTTCAGCCAGGATCTGCAGGCGCTGACCGGCATTCCGGACGCGGCGATCGAAGGCAATATCGTCAACCGCAACCATGACAACAACCTGACCCGCGATCGGCTGCAGGATCCGCGCGTCGGCCTGACCGATCTGTCGCAGGAGAGCTTTGGCGGGCAGTCGATCACCCGGCTGGGCTGGTTGACCTTCAGCCGTTCCTTCCTCGATCGCCGGCTGCAATGGCGTATCGGCATGATGAACAAGGTGCAGGATTTCGATCAGATCATCCCCTGCGATTTTCAGACGCTGACGCTGTGCGGCGGCAAGTCCGCCAACTCGTTGACCTGGTACAACTGGAACGTGCATTACTGGGGCACCACGCTGCAATACAAACTGACCGACGGCCTGACGCTCAAGGGCGGCGTGATGGAGCAGAACCCGAGCGCCCCCAGCCGCAGCCACGCCTGGAGCTGGTCCACCAAGGGCAGCAAAGGCTTTCTGCTGCCGATGGAACTGGAGCTGAAAACCCACGCCGTCAACCAGCTGCCGGGGGTGTATAACCTGGGCGTGCTGTTCACCAACGCGCGCCAGAGCGATCTTTATGAAGGGGTGTCCGGCGGGCCGGGCGCCAGCGATCCGCAGGGCTATCGCAGCCACGATCGCACCTGGTTCCTGTATACCGGTTTCAACCAGCAGGTGACGCGCCATGCGGACGACGTCAACCGCGGTCTGAGCGTGTTTTACAGCCTGGGGCTGGGAGATCAGCGCAGCAACTACCTGCATTGGTCTACCTCGACCGGCATCCGCTATCGCGGGCTGTTCGATGCGCGGCCGGACGACTGGCTGGGGCTCGGCGTCTCGGTGGTGAAGCTGAGTGACCGCTACAAAGACAATCAGCGTTATCTCAACCAGATGAGCGGCATCAGCGATTATCACGATCCGAACTATCGGCCGGTGCCGGGCCACTCGGTGACGGCGGAGCTCTATTATCGCGTTAACGTCACGCCGTGGCTGCAGCTGCAGCCGGGCCTGCAATACTGGCATCACCCGGCGGGCGTCAGCGAGACGCAGGACGCCTGGGTGACGGCGTTGAAAACGGTGGTGACCTTCTGATCAGGCCGCGTCGCTCTCGCGGTAGCGCCGGCGGGCGTGCTCAAACCAGCTGGCCGGCACGTTGTGCGGCGGCTGCTGCAATCTGAGCAGCCCCTGTTCGACGATATGGCTGGCCTGGCGCCACAGCGTCGGGTCGCCTTCGGTCAGCACTTCCAGCAGGCGCTGTTTCTCGATCAGATAGGTTTGGGCGAAGTGGCTGTCGTAGTCCAGCAGCGAGCGGGTGTTGTCGATCAGATCCGCCAGCTTGATGGTTTTGGCCTGCGGCGACGCGCCGGCGCTGTGGCGCCGATCGCGGTTTTTACGCTCGAAGCGGTTGCCGTCCTCGGCGCGGCTGACGTTGGTCAACATCCGCACCAGTTCCGCCACTTTTGGCCCAAAGTGGCTTTCGATATCGCCGAGGGTGGTGGGCGTATCTTCCACCGTGTCATGCAGCCAGGCGGCCGCCAGCATCTCTTCGGTGTGCGGCACGCTGCGCACCAGCTCCATCACCGCCTGTGGGTGGACGATGTACGGATCGTCGGTATATTTGCGGCGCTGATCGATGGCCGCATGCGCCTTGGTGGCGTAGCGGCGCGCGCGTTCTGCAAGCGTATTCGTCATTTCCTTTCCCTCCGAGCATCCTCTGCATGAAAAAAAGGTAGCATATCTCACAAGAAATAGCTTGCGATTACATCGTGCACTATCTATATTCACAAGCATGAAAAGCACCGATACCGCACAACCCAACGCGAAGAACCTGCTGCAGCTCGATCAGCAGCTCTGTTTCGCGCTGTACTCCGCCAACCTGGCGCTGCACAAAGTCTACCGCAAGCTGTTGAGTCAGCTCGAACTCACCTACCCGCAATACCTGGTGATGATGGTGCTGTGGGAGCGCGATCGGGTGACGGTATCGGATATCGGCGAGCGGCTGTTCCTCGATTCCGCCACGCTGACGCCGCTGCTGAAGCGGCTGGAAACCGCCGGTTTGCTGGTGCGCTATCGCGCCACCACCGACGAGCGGCAGGTGATCATTGCCCTCACCGAAGCCGGCCGCGCGCTGCGTGAGCGGGCGCAATCGGTGCCCGAGGCGGTGATGTGCGCCACCGACTGCAGCCTGGACGAGATCGTCTCGCTCAAACAGCAGTTGGAAAAGCTGCGCGGCAGCCTGATCGATCAGATTTGATCCTCCAGCGCCGGACGCAAGAACGGCAGGGGTGGTCTACACTGGTTAATAAGTGTCAAAAATAAGTAGTGCGCGATTTAATCGCAAAAGATAAATATGTGACCGGCTTTACCTCGTGGAAGCCGTAGTCATCTCGCCAACCAGCAAGAAGGAATGAACGATGTCTATTGAGAAAGTGGTTTACCGCGCTCACGCCACCGCAACCGGCGGCCGCGACGGCCGTGCGACCTCCTCCGACGGCGTGTTGGACGTGAAACTGGGCGTGCCGAAAGAGATGGGCGGCGCCGGCGGCGAAGTCACCAACCCCGAACAGCTGTTCGCCGCCGGTTACTCGGCCTGCTTCCTCGGCGCGTTGAAGTTTGTCGCGGCGAAAGAAAAGGTCAAAATCCCGGCTGAAGCCAAGATCGACGGCACCGTCGGCATCGGTGAAATTCCGAATGGCTTCGGCATCGAAGTGCAGCTGGATATCTCGCTGCCGGGCATCGAGCGCAGCGTGGCGGAAGATCTGGTGAAAAAGGCGCATGTGGTGTGCCCATACTCCAACGCCACCCGTGGAAATATCGATGTAACTCTGAACGTTAAGTAAGATTTTTGCCGATATCTGGAAAAAATGGAGGGTTTATCCCTCCATTTTCTTGCGTGCCCTGTCTGAAAACCGCTCAAAAAAACGGTAAATTTTGTCCGTTTTGTGAGAATTCTCTTGATTATTACCCGCAAAATAACGCTTATTGCCGGTTGGCTGAACCAGAAGCCGCAATCAGTGTCTGACTGAGTCAGAACCGCTACACCGTCCCCGGAGCCACCGCGTTACATGAACAAAGTTAAATCGCTATCACAGCAGAATTTATCGTTATTGTTAGCGATCTATATCGGCATCTTTCTAAACCTGTCCGTTTTCTATCGCCGTTTTGATTCGCTGGCGCACGGCATTCAGGGAATTAAGCTTATCTCGGCGGTGACGGAAGTCATCGCTATCGTCCTGTTTACGTTCTTCATTATGCGGCTGGTATCGCTCGGCGGCCGGCTGTTTTATCGCATCGTCGCCTCGCTGCTGGTGTTGATTTCGGTTGCCGCCAGCTACTACATGACGTTTTTCAACGTGGTGATCGGCTACGGCATCGTGGTGTCGGTGATGACCACCGATATCGATCTGTCGAAAGAGGTGGTTGGCCTGCACTTCGTGCTGTGGATGGTGGCGCTCAGCGCCTTGCCGCTGCTGTTGATCTGGAAAAACAACCTGCGCTATACCCTGATAGAACAGCTGAAAACCCCTGGTCATCGCATCAAGCCGCTGCTGGTATTGCTGGCGGTGGTGGCGCTGGTCTGGCTGCCGCTGCGCATGCTGGACGACGAGCAGAGCGTGCAAGAGAAGCTTTCCAACGTCGATTTGCCGAGCTACGGCGGCGTGGTGGCGCACTCGTATCTGCCGTCCAACTGGCTGTCGGCGCTGGGGCTGTTTGCTTACACCCGCTATGACGAAAGCCAGGATCAGAGCACGATGTTCGATCCGGGCAAACACTTCACCTACGTACCGCCGGCGGACATCGACGACACCTACGTGGTGTTCATCATCGGCGAGACCACGCGCTGGGATCACATGGGCATGCTGGGCTACGAGCGCGATACCACGCCGCGGCTGTCTAAAGAGAAGAATCTGGTGGCGTTCCGCGGCGAGTCGTGCGATACCGCCACCAAGCTGTCGCTGCGCTGCATGTTCGTGCGTGAAGGCGGCACCGAAGACAATCCGCAGCGCACGCTGAAAGAGCAGAACGTGTTCGCGGTGCTGAAGGATCTGGGCTTCTCTTCCGAGCTGTTCGCCATGCAGAGCGAGGTGTGGTTCTACAACAACACCGAGGTGAACAACTATTCGTTCCGCGAGATGATCGCGTCCGAGAAGCGCAACGACGGCAAGGCGGTCGACGATATGCTGCTGGTGGACGAAATGAAGGAGTCGCTGGCGCGCTATCCGAAGGGCAAGCACCTGGTGATCCTGCATACCAAAGGCTCGCACTACCTGTACTCGCAGCGTTATCCGCGCAGCTATGCGCGTTATCAGCCGGAGTGCATGGGGGTGGACGATTCCTGCACCAAGGCGCAACTGATCAATGCGTTCGACAATACGGTGCTGTATACCGACAGCTTTATCGCTAATGTGATAGACCAGGTGCGCGACAAGAAAGCTATCGTGTTCTATGCCGCCGATCACGGCGAATCGATCGGCGAGAATACGCACCTGCATGGCACGCCGCGCGAAATGGCGCCGCCGGAGCAATTCCGCGTGCCGATGATCGTGTGGGCGTCGGACAAGTTCCTCGAAAACCCGCAGCACCTCAGCGCCTTTGAGCAGCTGCAGGCGCAGCAGCGCATCGGCAAAACGCATCGCCACGTCGAGCTGTTTGACACCATCCTCGGCTGCCTCGGCTACACCTCTCCTGATGGCGGCATCGTGGATAAAAACAACTGGTGCCATCTGCCGCAGGATAAAACGGCGCCTGCCCGCCTGTGATCCCTCTCGCCGGGTGCCTGCCTTGCGCACCCGGTAATTTCATCCAATACATTCTCTTCATCAATTATTCCGGTGTGCGCATACGGTATACTTGCGCACTTCCCCTGCTAACCGGAGATTTCCATGACCCTGCGCGTGGCGTTTATCGACGATCATGACATTGTGCGTTCGGGCTTTGTGCAACTGCTGTCGCTGGAGGCCGATATCCAGGTGGTGGGCGAGTTCAGCAGCGCGGCGCAGGCGCGCGCCGGCCTGCCGGGGCTGGAGGCGGAAATCTGCATTTGCGACATTTCGATGCCGGACGGCAGCGGGCTGGATCTGCTGGCGGACATTCCCTCCGGCATTCGCGTGGTGATGCTGTCGATGCACGATAACCCGGCGCTGGTGGAAATGGCGCTGGAACGCGGCGCCAGCGGCTTTCTCTCCAAGCGCTGCAAGCCGGAAGATCTGATCACCGCGGTGCGCACCGTCGCCGGCGGCGGCGTCTACCTGATGCCGGAAATCGCGCAGCAGCTGGCGCGGGTGAGGGTCGATCCGTTGACCCGCCGCGAGCGCGAGATCGCGCTATTGCTGGCGCAGGGCCAGGAGGTGCGTGAGATCGCCGCCGCCTTGGGGCTGTCGCCGAAAACGGTGCATGTGCACCGCGCCAACCTGTTCGCCAAGCTGGGCATCAACAACAACGTCGAACTGGCCAGACGGATGCTGAACCTGTGACGCAGCGCCTGATCACCCAGCTGGCGCTGTTTTTCATCTACGCCGCCAGCGCGTTTTGCCTGTGGGGCATCGGCACCGCGCTGATCGACCCCCCCTGGCAGGCGCTGCTGCTGTTTCCGTTCGGCCTGCGCATGGGCATTTTGCTGCAGAGCCCGTACCGTTTCTGGCCGGGGATCCTGCTGGCTGACCTGCTGCTGATGGCGTTGCTGGCGGATCAGTTCGGCTACGGCCCGGCGCTGTGGGCGTCGGTGGCGGTGCTGGTGTTGACGGTGCTGCTCAGTCTGCTGGCCTCGCCGTGGCTGTTGCGCCATCAGCAGAGCGACAGCGAATGGCGCTGGCCGCTGTTGCAGGGCGCGGTGGTCGCCATCGCCGCCTTGCTGCAGGCGTTGGTCTGGCAGCTGGTGAGCGGCGAAGGCGCCCGCGCGCTGCTGCTCGGCCTGACCGGCGGTTTCACCATCGCGCCAACCTGCCTGCTGTTGTGGCACTATCTGGCGCGCCAAATCTGGGTGCCGCTGGAGCCGGGGTTGGTCCACAAGCCGGTGGAGCTGCGTCTGGGCCACCTGGCCAGCTATCTGTTGCTGTTTGCGTTCAGCATCTGGCTGCAGCAGCAGGTTAACGCCGCCGAGCTGCGCCGTTTCGCACCGTTCTGCCTGGCGATCCCCATCGTGTTCATGTCTTATCGCTATGGCTGGCAGGGCGCGCTGTTGGCGACGCTGCTCAACGGCGTGGCGCTGATGGTCAACGAGCCGCCGCAGCCGGAGTCGCACCGCGATCTGCTGCTGTCGCTGCTGGCCCAAAGCCTGACCGGGCTGCTGCTGGGCGCCGGCATTCAGCGCCAGCGCGAACTGAATCAGCAACTGCGGCTGCGGCTGGCGGAGAATCGGCAGCTGGCGCGGGCGCTGGTGACGGCGGAGGAGCAAACCCGGCGCGAGGTGGCGCGCGAGCTGCACGATGAAGTGGGGCAGACCATCACCGTGATCCGCACTCAGGCCAGCATCGTCAAACGTCTGGCGCCGGAACCGGCGGTGATCGGCTGCGCCGACACCATCGATGCGCTGGCGCTGCGGGTCTACGACGGGGTGCACGATGTGCTGACCCAGCTGTGGCCGGCGGCGCTGAACAACCTGCCGCTGTCGGCGGCGGTGGCGGCGATGCTGCGGGAGTCGCTGCCGCAGGACGCGTCGCTGGTGAGCAGCATGCAGTGGCAGGTGCCCGACGAGCTGCTGGATGAAACGCTGAAAATCACGCTGTATCGGGTGTGTCAGGAAGGGGTGACCAATGTGTGCCGCCACGCCGGCGCCAGCCGCCTGGAGCTGGATGCGCGCCTGCAGCCGCGCAAAGGCGCCGCGCCGCAGATCGCCCTGACCATCCGCGACAACGGCGTGGGCTTCGATGCGGAAAACCATCAGCCGGGGTACGGCCTGCGCGGCATGCAGGAGCGCATCAGCGCCCTCGGCGGCAGCCTGCGGTTCACCGCTGAGCGGGGCGCCTGTTTGAGTGTGATCTTGCCCACAGTTTCACCGGCGCAAACGCAAAACTAGGAAAAACTCCTAACCGCCTCGAGAATCCGGCGTAAGCCCCCTGCGCGCGCGAGGAGCATCATAGCGGCACTTTAATTCAATCCTCTGAGGTTCCACATGTGGTCTTTCCTTAAAAGCCGCCCGGATGCGCCGCAGGTCACCGATCAACGGCAGATCGACGCCAGCTACAAATACTGGCGCATTCAGCTGATGTGCACCATGTACATCGGTTATGCCGCGTTTTACTTCACGCGCAAAAGCTTCAACTTCATCATGCCGGCGATGCTGAGCGATCTGGGCCTGACGATGTCCGACGTCGGCATCCTCGGCACGCTGTTCTACATCACCTACGGCTGCTCGAAATTCATTTCCGGCATGATCAGCGATCGCTCCAACCCGCGTTACTTTATGGGGCTGGGCCTGATCATGACCGGGGTGCTGAATATCTTCTTCGGTCTCAGCTCATCGTTGCTGATGCTGGGCACGCTGTGGATCCTCAACGCCTTCTTCCAGGGCTGGGGTTGGCCGCCGTGCTCCAAAATCCTCACCAGCTGGTATTCGCGCTCCGAGCGCGGCAGCTGGTGGGCGATCTGGAACACCTCGCACAACGTCGGCGGCGCGCTGATCCCGCTGTTGGTCGGCTTTATCTCGCTGCACTTCAGCTGGCGTTACGGCATGATCATTCCCGGCATCATCGGCGTGGTGCTCGGCCTGCTGATGTGCTGGCGCCTGCGTGACAAGCCATCCACCCTGGGGCTGCCGAGCGTCGGCAAATGGCGCAACGACGCCATGGAACTGGTGCAGGAATCGGAAGGCCAGGGGCTGAGCAACCGCGAGATCATCAAGCGCTACGTGCTGACCAACAAGTACATCTGGCTGCTGGCGGTCTCTTACGTGCTGGTGTATATCGTGCGTACCGCGATCAACGACTGGGGCAACCTCTACCTGACGCAGGAAAAGGGCTATTCGCTGATGACCGCCAACTCGGCCATCTCGCTGTTTGAAGTGGGTGGCTTTATCGGTTCGCTGGTGGCCGGTTGGGGTTCCGACAAGCTGTTCCGCGGCAACCGTGGCCCGATGAACCTGATCTTCGCTATCGGTATCTTCCTGTCGGTAGCCGCGCTGTGGCTGATGCCGGGCGTGACTTACCTGCTGCAGGCCTGCTGTTTCTTCGCCATCGGCTTCTTTATCTTCGGTCCGCAGATGCTGATCGGCATGGCGGCGGCGGAGTGCTCGCACAAGGATGCGGCGGGCGCCGCGACCGGTTTCGTCGGCCTGTTCGCCTACCTGGGCGCGGCGCTGTCCGGCTACCCGATCGCGCGGGTGATGGAGATCTGGCACTGGAACGGCTTCTTCGTGGTGATTTCCATCGCCGCCTGCCTGTCGGCGCTGTTCCTGCTGCCATTCCTGCGCGCGCAGACGCCGGCGCTGAAACCGGCCAACGCCTGAGTAAAATACGCTGCGCAACCCCCGGCGCAGCGTATTATGGCGCTTTTATCACCACTTGAAATGCAGGGGCAAAAAAGTGATTGACGCCTATAACCGCCAGCAGTAAGATGCGCCCCGCATCGGCGAGTAGCGCAGCTTGGTAGCGCAACTGGTTTGGGACCAGTGGGTCGGAGGTTCGAATCCTCTCTCGCCGACCACCATTCGAAAAACCTGCTTTTTAAAGCAGGTTTTTTTTTGTCTGCAGTTTATGAGGATGAGTACCTCCGCAGGAGGTTCGAGCCTCGCGAAGCGAGACAACGTTGCTTTAGCAACGGCCCGCAGGGCGCGCATCAACGATGCGCGTAATCCTCTCTCGCTGACCACCATTCGAAAAACCTGCTTTTTAAAGCAGGTTTTTTTTCGTCTGTCGTTTATGAGGATGAGCCCCCCCTCCGATACGGTCGGCTTCGCTTTATGGCGTGCGTCAATCCACCGTCCTCGTGAAATATATTTATCCTTTACGCTTAATTAATTCACACTCCTTATTCCCATTGGGCTCTTTTTTTCATATTTAAATAAATTCATGCTTGCCGAATAAAACCCGGTTTATAGCGCTCTTGTTTTCACATTTTTTTTACCTATAGTCTGAATGGACAACGCGGGATATGTTATTCCCGCTGCGTGGAAAATATCGTGATTATTTATTAACGTTAATCTTCGAGGATTATTGCGGGATTTTTCGCTTCGGCAATGCATCGCGACGATTAACTCTTTTATGTTTATCCTCTCGGAATAAAGGAATCAGTTATGCGCAAATTTAATAAACCGCTGTTGGCGCTGTTGATCGGCAGCACGCTGTGTTCCGCGGCGCAGGCCGCCGCGCCGGGCAAACCGACCATCGCCTGGGGCAACACCAAGTTCGCCATCGTTGAAGTTGACCAGGCGGCTACCGCTTATAATAATTTGGTGAAGGTAAAAAATGCCGCCGATGTTTCGGTCTCCTGGAATTTATGGAATGGCGACACCGGTACGACGGCAAAAGTTTTATTAAATGGCAAAGAGGCGTGGAACGGCCCGTCAACCGGTTCTTCCGGTACGGCGAATTTTAAAGTCAATAAAGGCGGCCGTTATCAAATGCAGGTGGCATTGTGCAATGCCGACGGCTGCAGCGCCAGCGACGCCACCGAAATTGTGGTGGCCGACACCGACGGCAGCCATTTGGCGCCGTTGAAAGAGCCGCTGCTGGAAAAGAATAAACCGTATAAACAGAACTCCGGCAAAGTGGTGGGTTCTTATTTCGTCGAGTGGGGCGTTTACGGGCGCAATTTCACCGTCGACAAGATCCCGGCGCAGAACCTGACCCACCTGCTGTACGGCTTTATCCCGATCTGCGGCGGCAACGGCATCAACGACAGCCTGAAAGAGATCGAAGGCAGCTTCCAGGCGCTGCAGCGCTCCTGCCAGGGCCGCGAGGACTTCAAAGTCTCGATCCACGATCCGTTCGCCGCGCTGCAAAAAGCGCAGAAGGGCGTTACCGCCTGGGATGACCCCTACAAGGGCAACTTCGGCCAGCTGATGGCGCTGAAACAGGCGCATCCTGACCTGAAAATTCTGCCGTCGATCGGCGGCTGGACGCTGTCCGACCCGTTCTTCTTCATGGGCGATAAGGTGAAGCGCGATCGCTTCGTCGGTTCGGTGAAAGAGTTCCTGCAGACCTGGAAGTTCTTCGATGGCGTGGATATCGACTGGGAGTTCCCGGGCGGCAAAGGCGCCAACCCGAACCTGGGCAGCCCGCAGGACGGGGAAACCTATGTGCTGCTGATGAAGGAGCTGCGGGCGATGCTGGATCAGCTGTCGGCGGAAACCGGCCGCAAATATGAACTGACCTCCGCCATCAGCGCCGGCAAGGACAAGATCGACAAGGTGGCTTACAACGTCGCGCAGAACTCGATGGATCACATTTTCCTGATGAGCTACGACTTCTATGGCGCCTTCGATCTGAAGAACCTGGGGCATCAGACCGCGCTGAATGCGCCGGCCTGGAAGCCGGACACCGCTTACACCACGGTGAACGGCGTCAATGCGCTGCTGGCGCAGGGCGTCAAGCCGGGCAAAATCGTCGTCGGCACCGCCATGTATGGCCGCGGCTGGACCGGGGTGAACGGCTACCAGAACAACATTCCGTTCACCGGTACCGCCACCGGGCCGGTTAAAGGCACCTGGGAGAACGGCATCGTGGACTACCGCCAAATCGCCGGCCAGTTCATGAGCGGCGAGTGGCAGTACACCTACGACGCCACGGCAGAAGCGCCATACGTGTTCAAGCCTTCCACCGGCGATCTGATCACCTTCGACGATGCCCGCTCGGTGCAGGCCAAAGGCAAGTACGTGCTGGATAAGCAGCTGGGCGGCCTGTTCTCTTGGGAGATCGACGCGGACAACGGCGATATTCTCAACAGCATGAACGCCAGCCTGGGCAACAGCGCCGGCGTTCAATAATCGGTTGCAGTGCGTTGCCGGGGGATATCCTTTCGCCCCCGGCTTTTTCGCCGCCGAAAGTTTTTTTACGCCGCACAGATTGTGGGCCTGCCCGGTGCAAAACGCGCTCATCGGACTCACCCTTTTGGGTAATCCTTCAGCATTTCCTCCTGTCTTTAACGGCGATCACAAAAATAACCGTTCAGATATTCATCATTCAGCAACAAAGTTTTGGCGTTTTTTAACGGAGTTAAAAACCAGTAAGTTTGTGAGGGTCAGACCAATGCGCTAAAAATGGCCGCTTAGCATAAATTTTCATGCTGGAACTGTTAACAAAAGGTTTTTTTTATGTTTGTTTGCTGTTTCTCACAGTCTGCGTAAATCCCCACTGGTTATATTGACGACACCCCAAACAGTTGGCAACTTGATAGCCTCAGGGGTAAGAGCGAGAGTTGTTTGAGTGAATTCCACGCGCTCAGACGTCCCCGCCGCGATGCGTTCCATCCGGCATTCTCTCCTCGTACGCCTTCTGCCTTCGGGCGCCGATCGCACAGGCCACGCAATAAAAAATACAGGTCTGGCGGCAATTACACACATCACATCACACAATGGAGCACTAACGATGACACGTTCCTTGGGTAAATCGGGGATTCTGAAATTCGGTATTGGGCTGATCGCGCTGACCGTGGCGGCCAGCGTACAGGCCAAGACGTTGGTTTACTGTTCTGAAGGTTCCCCGGAAGGGTTCAACCCGCAGCTGTTTACCTCCGGCACCACCTATGACGCCAGCTCGGTACCAATCTACAACCGGCTGGTCGAATTCAAGACCGGCACCACCGAGCTGCAGCCGGGGCTGGCTGAGAAGTGGGACGTCAGCGAAGACGGCAAAACCTACACCTTCCACCTGCGCAAAGGCGTGAAGTGGCAGAGCAGCAAAGACTTCAAACCGACGCGCGATTTCAACGCCGACGACGTGGTGTTCTCCTTTGAACGCCAGTTGGATGCGAACAACGCTTATCACAAAGTGTCCGGCGGCAGTTACGAATACTTTGAAGGCATGGACATGCCGAAGCTGATCGCCAAGATCGAAAAAGTGGACGACAACACCGTGCGCTTCGTGCTGAACCGCCCGGAGGCGCCGTTCCTGGCTGACCTGGGCATGGACTTCGCATCCATTCTGTCCGCCGAATACGCTGACGTGATGATGAAAGCCGGCACGCCGGAGAAAGTCGATCTGAACCCGATCGGCACCGGCCCATTCCAGCTGCTGCAATACCAGAAAGACTCCAAGATCCTGTACAAGGCGTTCGACGGTTTCTGGGGCACCAAGCCGAAGATCGATCGCCTGGTGTTTTCCATCACGCCTGACGCCTCCGTGCGCTACGCCAAACTGCAGAAAAACGAATGCCAGGTGATGCCGTATCCGAACCCGGCCGATATCGCCCGCATGAAGCAGGACAAGTCCATCAACCTGATGGAACAGCCGGGCCTGAACGTGGGCTATCTGTCGTTCAACGTCGAGAAAAAGCCGCTGGATAACCTGAAGGTGCGTCAGGCGTTGACCATGGCGGTCAACAAGCAGGCGATCATCGACGCGGTCTATCAGGGCGCGGGCCAGGCGGCCAAGAACCTGATCCCGCCGACCATGTGGGGCTATAACGACGCGGTGCAGGATTACGCTTACGATCCGGCCAAGGCGAAAGAGCTGCTGAAAGAAGCGGGCATGGCCGACGGTTTCAGCATCGATCTGTGGGCGATGCCGGTACAGCGTCCTTACAACCCGAACGCGCGCCGCATGGCGGAAATGATCCAGGCCGACTGGGCCAAGATCGGCGTGAAAGCCAAAATCGTGACCTATGAGTGGGGTGAATACCTCAAGCGCGCCAAAGCGGGCGAGCACCAGACGGTGATGATGGGCTGGACCGGCGACAACGGGGATCCGGACAACTTCTTCGCCACGCTGTTCAGCTGCGCGGCGGCGAAAGACGGCTCCAACTACTCCCGCTGGTGCTACAAGCCGTTTGAAGATCTGATTCAACCGGCGCGCGCCGAATCCAACCACGACAAGCGTATCGAACTGTACAAACAGGCGCAGGTGGTGATGCACGATCAGGCTCCGGCGCTGATTGTCGCACACTCCACCGTGTATGAGCCTGTGCGTAAGGAAGTGAAAGGCTACGTCGTGGATCCGCTCGGTAAGCATCACTTCGAGAATGTCTCTGTAGACTGATTTCGACCGCTTTACCGGAGACGCACGAATGGACTTGCAGGGGCGCAACAGGTTTGCGCCTCTGCTGACCAGTCTCCGGCGTATGGCCGTCGAATCGTTCAAAGGCATGTGAGCGTTAATAAGCCTGGCGGACGATGAGCTGCCGGGCATTGATACAGAGAGTTCGGGATATGTTGCAGTTCATACTCCGACGTTTGGGGTTAGTTATCCCAACGTTTATCGGCATTACGTTGCTGACTTTTGCATTCGTCCATATGATCCCCGGCGACCCGGTGACCATCATGGCCGGGGAACGCGGTATCTCCGCCGAGCGCCACGCGCAGCTGATGGCGGAAATGGGGCTGGACAAGCCGCTCTATCAACAATATTTCTCCTACGTGTCCAACGTGCTGCACGGCGATCTGGGCACCTCACTCAAAAGCCGCATCTCCGTCTGGAGCGAGTTCGTTCCGCGCTTCCAGGCCACGCTGGAGCTGGGTTTCTGCGCGATGCTGTTCGCGGTGCTGGTGGGCATCCCGGTCGGGGTGCTGGCGGCGGTCAAACGCGGTTCGGTCTTCGATCACACCGCGGTGGGCATCTCGCTGACCGGCTATTCGATGCCGATTTTCTGGTGGGGCATGATGCTGATCATGCTGGTGTCGGTGCAGCTTAACCTGACGCCGGTGTCGGGGCGCATCAGCGACACGGTATTCCTCGACGACAGCCAGCCGCTGACCGGCTTCATGCTGATAGACACCCTGATCTGGGGCGAGCCTGGCGACTTCGTCGACGCGGTGATGCACATGATCCTGCCGGCCATCGTACTGGGCACCATCCCGCTGGCGGTGATCGTGCGCATGACCCGTTCCTCGATGCTGGAAGTGTTGGGCGAAGACTATATCCGCACCGCGCGCGCCAAGGGCGTGAGCCGCATGCGAGTTATCGTCGTCCACGCGCTGCGCAACGCGCTGCTGCCGGTGGTGACGGTGATCGGGCTGCAGGTCGGCACCATGCTGGCCGGCGCTATTCTGACGGAAACCATCTTCTCCTGGCCGGGGCTGGGCCGCTGGCTGATCGACGCGCTGCAGCGCCGCGATTACCCGGTGGTGCAGGGCGGGGTATTGCTGGTCGCCTGTATGATCATTCTGGTTAACCTGCTGGTAGACGTGCTCTACGGCGTGGTCAACCCGCGTATTCGCCACAAGAAATAAGGGGCGCTCTCATGTCTCAAATCACTGAGTCTGCAGTTAAAGGTGCGCCGAAGCCGATGACCCCGTTTCAGGAGTTTTGGCACTATTTCAAGCGCAATAAAGGGGCCGTGGTCGGCCTGGTGTATATCGTTCTGATGCTGGTGATCGCGCTCGGCGCCGGCGTGCTGGCGCCGCATGCGCCGGCGGACCAGTTCCGCGACGCGCTGCTCAAGCCGCCGGTGTGGCAAGAAGGCGGCAGCTGGCAATATATCCTCGGCACCGACGACGTGGGCCGCGACGTGCTGTCGCGCCTGATGTACGGTGCACGGCTGTCGCTGTTGGTCGGCTGTCTGGTGGTGGTGCTGTCGCTGATCATGGGCGTGATATTCGGCCTGCTGGCCGGTTACTTCGGCGGCGTGGTGGACGCGATTATCATGCGCATCGTCGACATCATGCTGGCTCTGCCGAGCCTGTTGCTGGCGCTGGTGCTGGTGGCGGTATTCGGGCCGTCGATCGTCAACGCCTCGCTGGCGCTGACCTTCGTCGCCCTGCCGCACTATGTGCGTCTGACGCGCGCGGCGGTGCTGGTGGAGGTCAACCGCGACTACGTCACCGCTTCGCGGGTGGCGGGCGCCGGCGCGCTGCGCCAGATGTTCGTCAATATTCTGCCTAACTGCCTGGCGCCTTTGATCGTGCAGGCTTCTCTCGGTTTCTCGAACGCCATTCTGGACATGGCCGCTCTCGGCTTTCTGGGCATGGGCGCGCAACCGCCGACGCCGGAGTGGGGCACCATGCTCTCCGACGTGCTGCAGTTCGCGCAAAGCGCCTGGTGGGTGGTGACCTTCCCCGGCCTGGCGATCCTGCTGACGGTGCTGGCATTTAACCTGATGGGGGACGGTTTGCGTGACGCTCTCGACCCCAAACTCAAGCAGTAACAGAGGACGAGAGAGATGGCGTTATTGAAAGTAGACAAGCTTTCGGTGCACTTCGGTGACGAAGGCACCCCATTCCGCGCGGTAGATCGCATCAGTTACAGCGTGGAGCAAGGTCAGGTGGTCGGCATCGTCGGTGAATCCGGCTCCGGAAAATCCGTCAGCTCGCTGGCGATCATGGGCCTGATCGATTTCCCCGGCAAGGTGATGGCCGACAAGCTGGAGTTCAACGGCCAGGATCTGCGCAAGATCTCCGAAAAAGAGCGCCGCCAGCTGGTGGGCTCCGAAGTGGCGATGATCTTCCAGGATCCGATGACCAGCCTGAACCCGTGCTATACCGTCGGTTACCAGATCATGGAGGCGCTGAAGGTGCATCAGGGCGGTAACCGCCGCACCCGCCGCCAGCGCGCTATCGACCTGCTGACGCAGGTGGGCATTCCCGATCCGGCCTCGCGGCTGGACGTATACCCGCACCAGCTTTCCGGCGGCATGAGCCAGCGCGTGATGATCGCCATGGCCATCGCCTGTCGGCCGAAGCTGCTGATCGCCGACGAGCCGACGACCGCCCTCGATGTGACTATCCAGGCGCAGATCATCGAACTGTTGCTGGACCTGCAGCAGCGCGAAAACATGGCGCTGCTGCTGATCACTCACGATCTGGCGCTGGTGGCGGAAGCGGCGCATCACATCATCGTGATGTACGCCGGCCAGGTGGTGGAATCCGGCAAGGCGGCGGAGATTTTCCGCGCGCCGCGCCACCCGTACACCCAGGCGCTGCTGCGCGCGCTGCCGGAGTTCGCCGCCGACAAGGCGCGGCTGGCTTCGCTGCCGGGCGTGGTGCCGGGCAAATACGATCGCCCGACCGGTTGCCTGCTCAACCCGCGTTGTCCGTACGCCAACGAACGCTGCCGTAACGAGGAGCCGGAACTGCGCAGCATTCCCGGCCGTCAGGTTAAATGTCACACACCGCTGGATGATGCGGGGAGGCCGACCGTATGAGCCAGAATCAACCTTTACTGCAGGCGATTGACCTGAAGAAGCATTACCCGGTGAAAAAGGGCCTGTTCGCGCCGGAGCGGCTGGTCAAGGCGCTCGACGGCGTGTCGTTCATCCTGGAGCGCGGTAAAACGCTGGCGGTGGTCGGTGAGTCGGGCTGCGGCAAATCAACGCTCGGCCGCCTGCTGACGATGATTGAAGTGCCGACCGGCGGCGAGCTGTATTACCAGGGGCAGGATCTGCTGAAGCCGGACGTCTCGGCCGAGAAACTGCGGCGCCAGAAGATCCAAATCGTGTTCCAGAATCCTTACGGATCGCTCAACCCGCGCAAGAAGGTCGGGCAGATCCTTGAGGAGCCGCTGTTGATCAACACGTCGCTCAGCGCCGCCGAACGGCGGGAAAAAGCGCTGGAGATGATGGCGAAGGTCGGCCTGAAGACCGAGCATTACGACCGCTACCCGCACATGTTCTCCGGCGGTCAGCGCCAGCGTATCGCTATCGCCCGCGGGCTGATGTTGAATCCGGACGTGGTGATTGCCGATGAACCGGTGTCGGCATTGGACGTGTCGGTGCGCGCGCAGGTGCTGAATCTGATGATGGATCTGCAGCAGGAGCTGGGGCTGTCCTATGTGTTCATCTCGCACGATCTGTCGGTGGTGGAACATATCGCCGACGAGGTGATGGTGATGTACCTCGGCCGCTGCGTGGAAAAGGGCAGCAAAGAGGCGATCTTCAACAACCCGCGCCATCCGTACACCCAGGCGCTGCTGTCGGCGACGCCACGGTTGAACCCGGATATGCGCCGCGAGCGCATCAAGCTGACCGGCGAACTGCCCAGCCCGATGAATCCGCCGCCGGGCTGTGCGTTCAATGCCCGCTGCCGCCGCGCTTTCGGCACCTGCGTGCAGCTGCAGCCGCAGCTCAAACAGTACGGTGAGCAGATGGTGGCCTGCTTTGCGGTCGATCAGGACGAACATCCGGGGGCGTAAAGCGTCGAACGCCATCGCTTAAATTCACGCCGGCATCACGCCGGCGTTTTTTATTACTCAATAAAAGGGTTAATAAGTAGAAAACTACCACAGTCCGCCCTTTTAATTATCTCCCTAATTAAATTCTGATAAGAGTTATTTTTCTAAGAATCTTCGTACGAGAATAATGACCGAATTATAGAATTCAACGGGTTGTTGTTAACAACATTATATCGGCCTATCGGCTTCACCATTTTTATTATAAAAGCCCAAAAAAAACGCGCCGGCGGCGCGCTTTAGGTTGATGAGGCCGCGCTTATTGCGGATAAGGCACCCAGTCGCCGCCGTTCAGGCGAATGTAAGGTTTCCCCTGATATTGCATCACGATGGCGTTGTCGTTTTCGGAGATGACCGGGGTCTGCGGCAGCCCCTGGGTCAGCGCCTGCCAGTCGACGCTGGATTCGCTGAAGACCTTGCCGTCCACCAGGCGCGACACCAGTTCAGACAGCGCCAGATAGCTGCTCGGCGTTTTGATCTGCAGCGGGCTGCCCTGATGCGGCGCCTTCATGCCCACCAGTTTGATGCCGACCGGCGTATGGGTGATGTTCGGGCTGGGAATATCGCGCAGGCCGGACATCTGCATCTTGTCGCCCACCAACGCCGCGCCGTGTTCCGGCACGATCACCACCACCACTTTGCGGCCGGATTTCTCCAGCTGATCGAGGAAGGTGTTCAACTGATCGAACAGCTTCTGCGCGCGCGGCTGGTAGTCGGCGCTTTTGTTGGAGCCGACGAAGCGGTTGCCGTCGTGCAGCGGGATGACGTTGAAGAAGGTGGCGGTGCGGCCGTCACCGCCTTTTTGCTGCTGATCCAGCCAGCGGGTCAGCAATTCCAGATCGTTATAAATCGGCTCACCGTCGAACGACGTCAGCTCGTTGCCGACGCCGGCCTGCGACATCAGCGGCGCCTGCATGCCGCCCTGTTCACGCAGTTCTTTCAGGAAGTTGCCGAACACCCCGGAGTGATCGAGCATCAGCTGTTCCTTGAAGCCGAGCTTCGCCAGGTTGTCGAACAGGTAACACTGCTGGTTCACCGGCTGATACAGATCGTGATGCGAAAGCTGGCCGCAGCTGGCGCGCAGCAGGCGGATGGCCGCCGGGCCGCTGTAGGCGGTGGCCGAGTTGAAGCTGTCGAACATGATGTCCAACTTCGACCACAGCGGATGATTCTGCAGGTTGACCGCCTCCATATCGGCCCAGGCCAGCGAACAGATGTTGATCACCAGCAGATCGAACGGTTGGGCGTCGGCGGGCAAAGTGGCCGGGAACGCGGTGGCGCGGCCTTTTTCCCGCTCGTAGAACTGGTTCAGGTAGGCCGTCAGGTTGGCGCTGGTCGGCGGCAGGCTGTCTGCCGGCGCAGCGTCCCCCGCCGCCGGCGCTGATGTGGCCGGGGTATTGGCGCCGCCGGCGGCAGCCGTGGAAGTGGCGGGCAGCAGTGAAACCGCCGGCCCGGCGATGTTGACGATATTGAGCCACGCCAGCGCCGCCACGGTGAACACCGTGACGCGCACCCACTGTGCGACGAACAGGTAGGCGATAAACAGCACGAAGGCCGCGCCGATCATCTGCCAGTTGATAAAGCGGTTGATCAGCTCCAACAGATACTGGGCGCTGAAGCCGGCCAGCTGCGAGCCCTGGCTGAGGATGCTGTTGATGCCCGGCAGCCAGGTGTCGTGGTAGAACAGCGCGATGCCGATCGGGATAGCGAGGTAATGGCGCCAGCGATGCAGGCGTTGCGAAGGGATCGGCATCAGCAGAAACGCCATGAACACCAGGTTCGGCAGCGCGTGGAAATTCAGGTAGCCGAACCACAGCAGGGCGAATTTGGCCAGAAAGTAGAGGTTCCAGCCGCCCAGCCCGCGCCAGTAGCGCCACAGAGCGTTATCGGATTGCGTCTTCGAGTTTGGATTCATGGCTGCTTCTTACGTTTAATCTGAGATGAGGAGCCTGTGCGCACCCATAAACCGGCGGATTTCAAATAGCGCGGCGATAACAACAGGTTTTGCCAGTATTGACGCAAATGCGGAAAACGCCGGTGAAAGGCGTAGCCCAGCGGAATGAAGATCAGCGCGCACAGCAGGATCAGTTGCACGATGTCGTTAAGGTTCAGCATGCGGTTCCTCCTGCGGGCCAAGCGGCAGCGTTAAGGCGACCGGCTGCCGCCGTTCCGCGGGCACCTCGGCCGCCGCCACGCGGGGGCGCGGCGCGGCACCGGCGGTGCCGGTGGCCGAAATCTGCCAGCGCCCCTGGGCCATGCGTTTGATTTCCGAAATGATATCGACGTCCTGGTGCCACACCACCCGGTTGCTGAAGGCTTCATCCACCGGCAGGCGGAAGATGAACTTCAGCGCGGTATCCAGATCGTTGATGCGGCAGGTGGAAAGGAACAGCACCAGCCGCCCCTGCACCACGGTCATCACGTCGCCGAACCGCCGCAGGTGGCACAGGGTCATCGCCTGTTCGGCGCGCAGACCGGTGGCCGGGCGCAACGCCACCATCACGCCTTTGCCGTCCTCAGGCAGCAGCGTGTTGCTCATCAGTGAAAGCACCGCTTGGCTGAACGCTTCCGGCCGCATGTAGCCTTTGAGCTGCAGCGGACGCAGCCCGGCCAGCAGCGCATCGATGTCGGCGGGCACATGCCGTGAGAAGCGCTGCCCCTGGATGCCCTCGAGCATGGTCAGAAAACGCGACAGCGGCGCGACGTGCGGCACGATCAGGTTGGCGCCGCAGGCCAGCAGCAGCCGTTCGTCGCTGTAGCGCAGGCTGGCGCTCATCTCGCGCACCGCGATTTTCAGGCCGTTGCCGCGGCTGCGGCGCAGGGTGTGGATCTGGTGCGCCAGATGATCGATTTGGTCGCTTTGATACAACGCGAAAATCAACGTCGCCGAGAGTCTCAGCATGCCGTGCTGCGCCAGTTCGTCGTTGCTCTCCAGCAGTTGCCAGTTGGCGGACAGCGGCGGCGCGCCTTCCAGGATGCTGCGCTCGGCCAGATACAGGCTTTCGTCGCTGCGTAAGGCGGTGGGGGAGGGTTGGCTATTTTCATCCTCGCCCTGCCAGCCGCCTTCCGCCGCATACAAGGTCAGCAGCTGGTTGGCGTTGATGCCGTTTTCGGTGCTCCACCAGTTCACCAGGTATTGCGCGCTGTCCTGCTGCCATTGCAGGCTGGACAGGCCGTTCAGGATGCGGTGCTGTGCGCTGAGCTGCCCTTTGAGCTTATTGATGCCGCCGCCGTGGCTGAGGATCAATAGCGTACAGCCCTGCCGCCGCAGCCAGGCGGCGAGGGTGCGCGTCCACTCGCGCAGCTCTTCGGTGGTGAAGGTTTGCCACAGGCTGGCGTGGGCCAGCAGGATAAGTAAGCGATTTTGCGGCCGCAGGGCGCGCATCAGATCGTCGTTCAACTGTGTCAGCGCGGCTTTTTTCTCCGGTAATTGATACAGCGGCAGCTTCTGCAACGCGGGCGCAGCCAGCTCGGCCAGCAGGCGCTCGGGTTTGTCTCCGCTGCAGATCAGGGCGGCTTTGTGGGTGGCCGGTTGAGCGGCGATGACCTGGCGACACAGCAGCGCGGCGTCGCTTTGCCTGTCGATATTGATCCAATAAAGACCGGGGGCCTGCATCACCGACAGCTCTTCCCAAATCTGCCGAATGCCTAGAGAAAAAGAGTGCGCCATAGGATGTGTTCTACTTTCGTTGAAAGCCGACTAAAGGCGTTTATATTTAAAGATAGCCATTTTTACGCTGGCAATAACAAATCTCCGACGCTCTGCAATAATATTTGTTGAGAATCATCTTATTGCCTCTCTCTTTTTGTATCGTTGCTATAGTTAATTAACATAGCCTATTTTCGCCAAGGCGGAAGAATGAATAATGCACCCACCCATTTTCGTGCAGCGGCGCCTGGGGAGAGCCAGGATGACCTGCAGGCGCTCAGCCAGGCTTTTTCATTGCCGAAATTACGCTATGTCGATATTTCGCGGCAGGAGCGGTTAACGCAAATGATGACGCGCTGGCCACTGTTGGCCGAACTGGCGCAGACCACGGGGAGCCACTGATCTATGCCGGTGCTCGCGCTGCAAGGGTTGCGGGGTGGAATGGGGACGACCTCGGTCACGGCGGCGCTCGCCTGGGCGTTGCAGCAGCTGGGCGAGTCGGTGCTGGCGATCGACTTCACGCCGGATAATCTGCTGCGCTTGCATTTCAACACCCCGTTCGAGCTGGCGCGCGGCTGGGCCCGCGCGGAGCGGGATGGCGGCCTTTGGCAGGAAGGCGCGCTGCGTTATTGTGAAAACCTCGACTTTCTGCCTTTTGGCCGCCTGAATGGGGCGGAACGGCTAGAAGTGCAGCGCCAGTGTCGGCAACAGCCGGAACGCTGGCGCGACAACCTGCGCCAACTGATCGCCGGCGATCCGCAGCGCTGGATCCTGCTGGATGTCCCGGTCGGGGACGGCGTGCTGGCGCAGCAGGCGCTGCAGCTCGCCGACAGCGTGTTCGTGCTGTTGAACCCCGATGCCAACTGTCAGGTGCGGCTCCATCAACAGACGCTGCCGAATGACTGCCATTTCCTGGTCAATCACTACTCCTCCGCCAGCCAGCTGCAGCAGGATCTGCATCAGCTGTGGCTGCAAACCCTGAGCGGCCTGCTGCCGGTGGTGATCCACCGCGACGAAGCGTTGGCGGAAGCGCTGGCGGTCAAACAGCCGTTGGGCGAGTATCGCCCCGAGAGCCTGGCGGCGGAAGAAGTGCTGACGCTGGCCAACTGGTGCCTGATCAACCTCAAACGGGGCGTTGCGCCATGAGCCGGGTGCTGAGCCTGCTGCTGGTACCGCCGGTGCGTCAGGCGGTGCAGGCGCGCTACCGCGGCTATCGCCGCAACGGCGCGTCGGCGCTGACCGCCTTTTTCGCCACGCTGCTGGTGGCGCTGGGGTGGATGCTGCTGCGCTTCGAGTCACCGGCCTGGCAGCGCGTGCGCGTCGGCCGCGCTTACTGGTTCCCGCATCTGTCCGCCGAACGCCCGCGCCCGGCGGATGCGCTGCGCTATCTGCTGCAGGGCCTGTGGCTGCTGCTGTTTCGCAGCGGTCGCGCGCCGGTGCCGCGCGACTATTTCGCCGGGTGGCGGCGGCTGCAGCAGCGCTACGCCGATTGGCTGCAGAGCCTGCCGCAACGGCTGAAAAACGCCGGCGTGGAACAGCGTTCGGTAGAGCGCCTCGGCCGCATGAACCGCGGCATGCGACGCGCGCTGTTTATTCTGGTCGGCGTGCTGGCGGCGATCCTCGCCATACTGTGCATTTCGCAGCCGTTCGATCTGTCGGCGCAGTTCGTGTTCGTCGTGCTGCTGTGGGGGATCGCGATGGTGGTGCGCCGGGTGCCGGGGCGTTTGCCTGCGCTGATGCTGATCGTGCTGTCGCTGACCGTGTCCTGTCGTTACCTGTGGTGGCGTTATACCGCCACGCTGAACTGGGACGATCCGCTCAGCCTGGTGTGCGGCCTGTTGCTGCTGGTGGCGGAAACCTACGCCTGGGTGGTGCTGGTGCTGGGCTATTTCCAGACCATCTGGCCGCTTAACCGCCAGCCGGTGCCGTTGCCCGAAGACAGCGCCACCTGGCCGACCATCGATCTGATGGTGCCGACCTACAACGAAGACCTCGGGGTGGTGAAGCCCACCCTCTATGCGGCGTTGGGCATCGACTGGCCGAAAGAGAAAGTGAACATCTATATCCTCGACGACGGCAATCGCCCCGAATTCCGGGCGTTCGCCGCCGAAGTGGGGGTGAAATACATCGCCAGGCCGACCCACGAACACGCCAAGGCCGGCAACATCAACAATGCGCTGAAGCAGGCCACCGGCGAGTTTGTGGCGATTTTCGACTGCGACCACGTGCCGACGCGCTCCTTCCTGCAGCTGACCATGGGCTGGTTCTTCAAAGACAAAAAGCTGGCGATGCTGCAGACCCCGCACCACTTCTTCTCGCCGGATCCGTTCGAGCGCAACCTCGGCCGCTTCCGCCAGACGCCCAACGAAGGCACTTTGTTCTACGGGCTGGTGCAGGACGGCAACGACATGTGGGACGCCACTTTCTTCTGCGGCTCTTGCGCCATCCTGCGCCGCAGTGCGCTGGACGAGATCGGCGGCATCGCGGTGGAAACCGTCACCGAGGACGCCCATACCTCGCTGCGATTGCACCGGCGCGGGCACACTTCGGCCTATATCCGCATTCCGCAGGCCGCCGGGCTGGCGACCGAGAGCCTGTCGGCGCATATCGGCCAGCGCATTCGCTGGGCGCGCGGCATGGTGCAGATCTTCCGGCTCGATAACCCGCTGCTGGGCAAAGGGCTGAAACTGGCGCAGCGTCTGTGCTACGCCAACGCCATGCTGCACTTCCTGTCGGGTATTCCGCGGCTGATCTTCCTCACCGCGCCGTTGGCGTTTTTACTGCTGCATGCCTACATCATCTTCGCGCCGGCGCTGGCGATCGCGCTTTATGTGCTGCCGCACATGATCCACGCCAGCCTGACCAACTCGCGCATCCAGGGAAAATACCGCCATTCGTTCTGGAGCGAAATCTATGAAACGGTGCTGGCCTGGTATATCGCGCGGCCGACAACGGTGGCGCTGTTCAATCCGCACAAGGGCAAATTCAACGTGACCGCCAAGGGCGGGCTGGTGGAGGAGGAGCACGTCGACTGGGTGATCACCCGGCCTTACATGTTCCTGGTGGTGCTTAACCTGGCTGGGCTGGCGTTCGGCGCCTGGCGGCTGGCCTATGGCCCGACGGACGAGGTGATGACGGTGATCATCAGCCTGGTGTGGGTGCTGTACAACATGACCATTCTCGGCGGCGCGGTGGCGGTGGCGGTGGAGGCCAAGCAGGTGCGCCAGGCGCACCGCGTGGAGATCGCCATGCCGGCGGCGATCGCGCGTGCCGATGGCCACCTTTATCCCTGCACGCTGCGCGATTACTCCGACGGCGGCGTGGGCATTGAGATGCGAGTGGAAAACGCGTTGAAAGATGGCGACAAGGCCTCGCTGTTGCTCAAGCGCGGCCAGCAGGAGTACAGCTTCCCCTGTGTGGTGACGCGCGCCTTCGGCAACAAGGTGGGGGTGCGTCTGGTCAGTCTCTCCACCCGTGAACACATCGATTTCATTCAGTGCACCTTCGCCCGCGCCGATACCTGGGCGCTGTGGCAGGACGGGTTCCCTGAAGACCGGCCGATCGAAAGCCTGCGCGACGTGCTGGCGTTGGGCTTCCGCGGCTATGTGCGCATGGCGGACTACGCGCCGCCGCTGGTGCGCGGCCTGCTGGTCGGGGTCACTTCGCTGACCGCCTGGGTAGTGTCGTTTATTCCGCGCGGCGTCGGCAGGGATCCGACCTTGGGTCAACAAGAAACAGTGGGTTAGCTGCGAGTTCAACCGCCCGCTCACTCGCCCGGTGAACAGGCTCCAACATTGATGATGATACGATGACGCGAAAAATAACCTGGTTAACTGCTCTGGCCTTAGGCATCAGCACCCTGTCGCAGGCCGAAACCGCTACCGCGCCGACCGTGGCGGCCCAGCCGCCGATCGCCGCGGCGGCCGATACGGCGACCGCGCCGCAGGATCCGAATGCGCCGGTGCGCGACGTGTCGCTGCCGTTCGCGCAGATAGCGCCGCCGCCGGGCACCTTTGTTCTGCGCGGCACCCGGCCGGACGGGCAGATCGAATTCGGCGTGCGCAGCGATGAGGTGGTCTCGCAGGCGATGCTCGACCTGGAATTTACGCCGTCGCCGGCGCTGATCCCGGTCGAGTCGCACGTCAAAATCTATCTGAACGACGAATTGATGGGCGTGACCACGATCGCCAAGGAGCAGTTGGGCAAGCCCAATCGCATCCAGATGGCGATCGATCCGCGCTATATCACCGATTTTAACCGCGTCCGGCTGGTGTTTGTCGGCCATTATCAGAACATCTGCGAAAACCCGGCCAGCACTTCGCTGTGGCTCGACGTCAGCAAGTCCAGCGCGCTGAAGCTGCGTTTCCAGACGCTGCCGGTGAAAAACGAGCTGTCGCACTTCCCTGAGCCGTTCTTCGACAGCCGCGACAATCGGCCGCTGACGCTGCCGATGGTATTCGCCGGCCAGCCTGATCTCGCCCAGCAGCGCGCGGCGGGTATTCTGGCCTCCTGGTTCGGCAGCAAGGCGCAGTGGCGTGGGCAATCCTTCCCGACGCTGTATAACGCGCTGCCGGCGCAGCACGCGGTGGTGTTCGCCACCAACTCGCAGCGCCCGGATTTCCTGCGCGATTATCCGGCGGTCAACGGCCCGACGGTGGAGATGATCAGCCACCCCGACAATCCGTACGTCAAACTGCTGTTGATTCAGGGGCGTGACGACAACGATTTGATCACCGCGGTGAAGGGCATCGCGCAGGGTAACATCCTGTTCCGCGGCCAGAACGTGACGGTGGACAAGGTGGAACAGCTCGCGGCGCGCCAGCCTTACGACGCGCCGAACTGGGTGCGCACCGATCGGCCGATGACCTTCGCCGAGCTGCAGCAATATGCCGAACAGCTGCAAACCAGCGGCATCGAACCCGGCCCGATTTCGCTGACCATGAATCTGCCGCCGGATCTGTTCCTGATCCGCAGCACCGGCATCGACATGCACCTGAAATACCGTTATACCGCGCCGCGTATTCAGGACGGTTCGCGGCTGAGCGTCAGCCTGAACAACCAGTTCGTGCAGGCTTACTCGCTGGTGCCGGAACACGAGCAGGGCGCGCAGCTGCTGCGCCTGCCGCTGACGCAGGGGCTGCTCGACTCCGACAGGAACGTCAGTATCCCGGCGTTGCGGCTGGGCGCCACCAACCAGCTGCGCTTTGACTTTGACTACACCACGCTGCTGGCCAGCGGCGCGGAAGGGCGCTGCGAAACCTACTCCTTCACGCAAAACCACGCGGTGATCGACGGCGCGTCCACCATCGATTTCTCCGGCTATCGCCACTTTATGGCGATGCCGGATTTGCGCGCCTTCGCCAACGCCGGCTTCCCGTTCAGCCGCCTGGCGGATCTGTCGCAAACGCTGGTGTTGGTGAACCAGAAACCGCAGCCGGCGCAGGTCAGCGCGCTGCTGAACGCGCTAGGCGTGATCGGCGCGCAAACCGGCTACCCGGCGCTGGCTTTTACGCTGAGCGACGACTGGTCGCAGGCCAAGGATCGTGACGACGATATCCTGATGATCGGCACCATTCCGCCGGCGCTGAGCGACGACAAGAAAATCAGCCTGCTGGTGGACGCCACTCAAAGCTGGGTGAAGCAGCCGACGCGCCAACCGCCGTTGCCGAGCGCGGAATTGCTGGCCGAGGACGCCAAGCCGGACAGCAAGACCACCGTCAGCTCCGAGGGCGCAATGTCGGCGATCATCGGCGTGCAATCGCCGTTCAACGATCAGCGCAGCATCGTGGCGCTGCTGGCGGACAGCCCGCGCGGCTATGAGTTGCTGAACAATGCCCTGCTGGACAGCGGCAAACGTGCCGCGGTGTTCGGCTCGGTGGCGGTGATCCGCGAATCGGGGGTCAACAGCTTGCGCGTCGGCGATGTTTATTATGTCGGCCACCTGCCGTGGTGGGAGCGGCTGTGGTATGCCCTCTCCACCCACCCTGTTCTGCTGGCGGTGCTCGCGGTGGTGCTGGTGGTGATCCTGGGGCTGATGCTGTGGCGTGGCCTGAAGGCCTTCAGCCGGCGGCGTCTGGCGCCTGAAGATCGGGATTGACGGCGGTGAACGCGATGCTGCAACGCCTGTCGCTCGGCATGCTGCTGCTGTGCGCTTTCAGCGCGGCGGCGGCCTGCGAATGGCCGGGCTGGCAACAGTACAAGCAGTTCTACATCAGCCCGCAGGGGCGGGTGATCGACCCGAGCAGCCCGAACAAAATCACCACCTCTGAGGGGCAGAGTTACGGCCTGTTTTTCGCCCTGGTGGCCAATGACCGGCCGACCTTCGACCAGCTGTTGACCTGGACGGAGAACAATCTGGCGGCGGGCGATCTCAGCGCCCGTTTGCCCGCCTGGCTGTGGGGCGAGAGCGACGATAAGCAGTGGAAGGTGCTGGACGCCAACTCGGCGTCGGACGCCGATCTGTGGATCGCTTACAACCTGCTCGAAGCCGGCCGCCTGTGGAAAAGCCGGCGTTATCAAACCCTGGGGACGCTGCTGCTGCAACGCATCGGCCGCGAGGAAGTGGCCGACATTCCCGGCCTGGGCCTGATGCTGCTACCGGGCAAAGTCGGGTTCGTGGCGGAAGATCGCTGGCGGCTGAATCCCAGCTACCTGCCGCCGCAGCTGTTGGCGCGTTTTGCGGCGCTGAACGGCCCATGGCGCGCGATGCGCGAGGTCAATCAACGGCTGTGGCTGGACACCGCGCCGCACGGTTTCTCACCGGATTGGGTGGTGTGGCGGGTCGGCGCCGGTTGGCAGCCGGACACCGTCAAGCCGAACGTCGGCAGCTACGACGCCATTCGGGTTTATCTGTGGGCCGGCATGCTGGCGGACGACGATGAGCACAAGGCGGCGCTGCTTGAACGCTTCCAGCCGATGGCGCAGCTCACTGCCAAGCAGGGCGTGCCGCCGGAGAAAACCGATACCGCCAGCGGCAAAACCACCGGCGACGGCCCGGTCGGTTTCTCCGCTTCTATGCTGCCGATGCTGGCGACGCAGGCTGAAGCGCTGGCGGTGCAGCGGCAGCGCATCAGCGAGCATCCGCCGGGTGACGACGCCTATTTCAGCGCTTCGCTGACGCTGTTCGGTCAGGGATGGGATCAACAACGTTATCGCTTTAATCGTCAGGGTGAATTGCAACCCTCGTGGGACGGCCAATGCACAACTTCAAAATAAACTGGCTGAATTTGATTCCGCTGAGCCTGGCGATGCTGCCGCAGGCGCGCGCTGCGGAGGCCGTGGCCCCGGAACAGTGGCTGCTGGAACAGGTGCGCATTGGCGAGGCCGGCAACAAGGACGATCTGGTGCGCCAGTCGCTGTACCGGCTCGAGCTGATGGATCCGAACAACCCGGACGTGATCGCCGCGCGCATGCGTTTGGCGCTGCGGCAGGGCAACATGGCGCTGGCGCAGCAGCAGCTGGACAAGCTGAAAACTCTCGCGCCGCAGTCCAGCGCTTATCGCCAGGCGCAAATGAACATGCTGCTGACCCAGCCGGAAACCCGGCAGAAGCTGCAGCAGGCGCGCCTGATGGCGACCGCCGGCCGGTTGCCGGAAGCCAAGGCGCAGTACGATGCGCTGTTTCACGGCGAGCCGCCGACGCTCGATCTGGCGGTGGAATACTGGCGGCTGGTGGCGCGTTTGCCGGGGCAGGAGGCGAAGGCGTTAAAGCAACTGCAGGCGCTGGATCAGCAATATTCAGGCAATGTGGCGCTGCGCATGTCGCTGGCGCGCATGCTGTTCAGTCAGAACCAGGACGCGCAGGCCTATGAACTTCTGCAGAAGATCGCCGCCGATCCGGCCGGGCGCGGCGACGCCGCCGATCTGTGGCTGGACAAGGTCAAAGCGATGCCGGTCAGCGCGCAGAGCGTAGCGGCGCTCAACCGTTTCCTCGGCGTATTCGACATCGGCGATCAGGCGATCAGCGCCCGCGAAGAGCTGGCCAGACAGCAGAAGCTGCTGGCCGATCCGGCCTATCAGGCGCGGGTGCGCGGCCTGGCGCAGGTGGATAAAGGCGGCAGCCGGGCGGCTATTCCGGAATTGCAAAAGGCGCTGGCGGCGGCGCCGAACGACGCCGAGGTGCTGGGGGCGCTCGGCCAGGCCTACTCGCGCGCCGGCAACCGCCCGCAGGCGCTGAAGCTGTTCCGCCAGGCGCTGGCGGCCGACAGGAATGGCTACGGCAGCGGCAAATGGCAGAGCCTGATCAAGAGCACCGGCTACTGGCTGGCGATCGACGAGGGCGACAAAGCGCTCAAGGCCGGCAATCTCGCGCTGGCCCGGCAGAAATATCAGCAGGCGCGCCAGCTCGACGACGGCGACGGCGATGCGTTTATCGGCCTGGGCGATGTGGCGGTGGCGAGCAAGGATGACGCCGCGGCGGAAGGGTTTTATCAGCAGGCGTTGCGACGCGATCCCGGCAACGGCAGCGCGCTGCGCGGCCTGGTGAATATCTATCAGCGCCAGTCGCCGGAAAAAGCGCTGGCCTACCTCAACGGCCTGCCGCGCAGCCAACAGGCCAAGCTGCGCAGCACCCTCGACGGACTGCGGCTCGATATGTTGAAGCAGCAGGCGGAGACGCTGGCGGCACAGCAGCAGTGGCAGCAGGCGGCGGAAATCTATCGCCGCGCTCAGCCGATGGATCCCGACGACGTCTGGCTGACCTATCGCTATGCGCAGGCGCTGCGTCAGGCCGGGCAGCCGCAGCAGGCAGACGCTCTGTTCCGGCAGCTGGCGCAGCGCCAACATGCCAATCCGCAGCTGACCTACGCCTATGCGCTCTATCTTTCCGGCAGCGATCGCGACAGGCAGGCGCTGGCGCAGCTCAATACGCTGCCTGCGGCACAGTGGAACGACAACATGCGCGAGCTGGCGCAGCGGCTGAAAATGCAGGCGGTAATCGAGCATGCCGAACGGCTGCGGGCGGCCGGTGACGAACCGGCGGCGGAGGCCTATCTGCGCCGGCAGCCGGCGGACACGCGCATCGATTTGCTGCTGGCCGACTGGGCGCTGGCGCGCGGGGAGTATGCGGCGGCGCTGGACGACTATCAGCGGGTGAAACGGCGTGAGCCGAATAACCCGGATGCGCAGCTGGGCGAGATTGAAGCCTATGTGGCGCAGGGGGATCTGGACGCGGCGCGTCAGCGGCTGAAAACCGAACCGCAGCCACAGGACGCTTCGCTCAACAGCCAGCGGCGAGTCGCCAACGCCTGGGGGGCGGTCGGCGATCCGCAGCAGGCCGAAGCTATCTTCGACCGACTGAAAACGGCGGCGGCTTCGGAGCCCGTCGGACAGACCAAGGCGCTGGTTTACCGTGACGCCGCCCGGCTGGAGCGGGCTCAGCAACAGCCTGAGCGGGCGCAGCAGGATTACCGCCAGGCGATGGTGGCCAGCGGCATCACGCCGACGCTGCCGCAGGATAATGACAGCTACACCTATTTGACGCGCAATAATCCGAGCGACGACTGGCTGAAACGCGGCATCCGCTCCGACGCCGCGGATCTGTATCGACAGCAAGACGTGAACGTCACGCTCGATCACGATTACTGGCGCTCAAGCGGCACCGGCGGCATCTCCGACTTCAACGCGCACGACACCATGCTGCAGGTGGACATGCCGCTGTATGACGGGCGTGCCTTCTTGCGCACCGACACCGTGCTGCTGGATGCCGGCCGCTTTTCGACCGACGGCAGCGGCAAATACTACGAAACCTTCGGCACCTGCCACACGCAAGGGTGCCGCGGCGATGAACACCAGAAAACCACCGGCACCAGCGTGGCGGCCGGCTGGAAAAACGATCGCTGGGCCGCCGACATCGGCACGACGCCGATGGGCTTTGAGGTGGTCGACTGGACCGGCGGCCTGGCCTACAGTGGCGACTGGAACCACATTGGTTGGACGCTGGCAGCTTCGCGACGGCCGATCTCCAGCTCGCTGCTGGCGTTCGGCGGCGCCAAAGACCCGAATACCGGCATCACCTGGGGCGGCGTGCGCGCCACCGGCGTCAGCCTGAGCGCCAGCTACGATCGCGGCGAGGCGAACGGCGTCTGGGCCGATCTCAGCGCGCACCAGATTACCGGCAAAAACGTGGCGGACAACCAGCGGCAGCGGTTGATGGCCGGTTACTACTACAAGCTGATCAACGAAGACAATCGCCGCCTGAGCGTCGGGCTTAATACCATGCTGTGGCACTACCAGAAGGATTTGAGCGGCTATTCGCTGGGGCAGGGCGGCTATTACAGCCCGCAGCAATATCTGTCGCTGTCGCTGCCGGTCAACTACCGCCAGCGCACCGAGAACTGGTCGTGGGAGCTGGGCGGTTCGGTTTCGCTGTCCCATTCGAAAACCGACAGCCAGCGCCGCTATCCGCTGCAGGGGCTGATCCCGGATTCGTTGCCCGATAAGTTCGCCGTCGAGGACGGCAGCTCTTCGAGCGGCGTCGGTTATACCCTGCGGGCGATCGTCGAACGCCGTCTCAGTTCGCACTGGACGCTCGGCGCCGGCATCGATATTCAACAGGCGAAGGACTATACGCCGAGCCACGCGTTGATTTATCTGCGTTATTCCCTGGCCGGCTGGCAAGGGGATCTCGATTTGCCGCCGCAGCCGCTGACGCCTTACGCCGACTTCAAGTAGCCGGAAGGGGAAAGATTCGGAGTGTCGGACGCCGGGGAGTTTTGTTACCCTGTGTCCGGGTCGCGTTTGTTCGCTTTAGGAAAAGACTGAAACCCGCGATTTTCTTGGTTTTGCCTGCGGCATAGCCAGATAAAAACAGCCGATGATCGAGTATACTCAGCCCGGTTCGAGGGGGCGGGTGAGAGTCAGCCCCCTTTTTTGTTTCAGCCCGATTTCACGGAGAGCAGGTTTGCGGGTCAGGCGTTCGTTAACGATTAAGCAGATGGCGACAGTGTCCGGCGTGGCGCTGGTCACGATCTGCATTTTTATCGTGATCCAGTTATTCCACTTTGTGCAGCAGCGCAGGGATGACTACGCCCAGCAACTGGAGAATATCGCTCATTCCGTGCGCCAGCCGCTGGCGGAAGCGGTGCTGCGCATGGACGTGCCGGAAGCCAAAAGGGTGCTGAACACGCTGTTGCCGGTCGGCATTCTCAGCCGGGCGGATATCGTGTTGCCGAACGAGTTTCAGGCGCTGCACGCCAATTTCCCGCCGGAGCGGCCGGTGCCGACGCTGATCGCCCGGCTGTTTGAGCTGCCTATCCAAATTTCCGTGCCGCTCTATTCGCTGGAGCGGGTGCCCGCCAACCAGCAGCCGCTGGCCTATCTGGTGCTGCAGGCCGATTCGTTCCGCATGTACCAGTTTATCCTCAGCATTTTGTCGACCATGCTGTCGACCTATCTGCTGCTGGCGCTGATCCTGTCGGTGGCCATCACCTGGTGCATGAACCGGTTGATGGTGCATCCGCTGCGCGCGATGGCCAAAGAGCTGGAGAACATCTCGCAGGACGAAGCGCCCTATCACCAGCTGATGCTGCCGGCGCTGCACCAGGACGACGAGCTCGGCCTGCTGGTGCGCAATTACAACCGCAATCAACAGACGCTGGCCAAGGCGCATGCCGATATGAGCCGCCTGAGTACCCGCCACCCGGTGACCGAACTGCCGAATCCTGCATTGCTGAACGCGTTGCTGGAACAGCATATCGCCTCCAGTCTGCGCCCTGAGCGTTTTAACCTGCTGGTGATCGGCATCGAGACGCTGCATGAAGCGTCTGGCGTGATGAGCCCGGCGATGCGTGAAGCACTGCTGCTGGCGCTGGCGAAGAAGCTGCGCGGCTGCATCGACGAAAACGGCGTGCTGGCACAGCTGAGCAATACCGAATTCGCCATTCTGGCCAAGGGCATTGAGCGGCCGTTCCACGCCATGCAGCTGGCGCGGCGCATCATGGCGGAGATCAATGCGCCGTTGACGCTGGAAGGTCTGGCGCTGCGGCCCAACGCCAGCATCGGCATCGCGCACTACCTCAATCAGGGGGAGAGCGCGGAGCAGCTGCTGCGCAGCGCCACCTCGGCGATGATGTCCGCGCACCGCGAAGGAAAAAATCAGATCCTGTTCTTCGAACCCAGCCTGACGGAACGCACGCAGAAGCGGCTGACGCAGGAGAGCGAGATCCTGCACGGCATCGAGCAGCGGCATTTCACGCTGTTCCTGCAGCCACAGATCGACATGCAGTCCAACGAGGTGATCGGCGCCGAAGCGCTGCTGCGTTGGCAGCAGTATGACGGCAGCTATACCCTGCCGGCCGACGTTATCCCGCTCGCGGAAGAGCTGGGCGTGATCGTGCCTCTCGGCAACTGGGTGCTGGAAGAGTCTTGCCGTATCCTGGCGGACTGGCAGCAGCGCGGCATTGCGCTGCCGCTGGCGGTTAACGTTTCCGGTATTCAGATGCAGGATGAAGCGTTCGTCCCGCATCTGAAAAACCTGCTGGCGCAGTATCGGATCGATCCGCGCAAGCTGCTGCTGGAGATCACCGAGACGGTACGCATCGACGATCTCGATCGCGCCTTGGCGCTGCTGCGCGAGCTGCACGACCTGGGGCTGTCGATCGCGCTGGACGACTTCGGCATGGGCTATTCCAGCCTGGAGTACCTCAACCGCTTGAAATCCCTGCCGATCGATTTGATTAAGATCGACCGCAGTTTCATTCAGGGGCTGCCGGCCGACGATGCGATGGTGCGCATCGTCAGTTCGATCTCCGAAGTGCTGGCGTTGCCGGTGATGGCCGAAGGCGTGGAAAACGCCGAACAGCGCGACTGGCTGCTGCAGCACGGCATTCGCAGTGGGCAAGGATTCCTGTTCGCCCGGCCGCTGCCGCGCGAAGCGTTCGAAGCCGAGTTTTGCCGCGCGGCGCCGTGAGCGTCGCGATACCTTTCCGGTACTTTTCCTCGTCCGAAAATCGCCATTCTTTACCTACCTCTTTTGCGTTAGTGCAAACAAAGGCTTACGCAATTTTCAGCTTTGCACCCCGACTGACGCGTTTCAGCTCTTAAATTCACATCAACCCCACACGGTGGGTGCAACAAATTATTTCCATGTTGTTAAGTGGGTGTTATTTTCCGCGCAAGCGATGAACAGGCTGGATTTTTAGACTGCTGCCTGATGCGTGTCTTCCCCCCCATAGGATGTTCATATGAAAACAACGATCTTTAAGAGCCTCTATTTTCAGGTGCTGACGGCGATCACGCTGGGTATCCTGCTTGGCCATTTCTACCCTGACCTCGGCGCCGAGATGAAACCTCTGGGCGATGGCTTCGTCAAACTGATCAAGATGATCATCGCGCCGGTGATCTTCTGCACCGTGGTGACCGGCATCGCCGGCATGGAAAGCATGAAGGCGGTGGGGCGCACCGGCGCCATCGCGCTGCTGTATTTTGAAATCGTCAGCACCATCGCGCTGATTATCGGCCTGGTGATCGTCAACCTGGTGCAACCGGGCGCCGGCATGAACGTCGATCCCGGCACGCTGGACGCCAAAGCGGTGGCAGTCTACGCCGAGCAGGCGCAGCAGCAGGGCATCATTCCGTTCCTGCTGGACATCATCCCCGGCAGCGTGATCGGCGCGTTCGCCAGCGGCAACATTCTTCAGGTGCTGCTGTTCGCGGTACTGTTCGGCTTCGCCCTGCATCGTCTGGGCGACAAAGGGCAGCTGATCTACAACGTGATCGACAGCTTCTCGCGGGTGATTTTCGGCATCATCAACATGATCATGCGCCTGGCGCCGCTGGGGGCCTTCGGCGCCATGGCGTTTACCATCGGTAAATACGGCGTCGGCACGCTGGTGCAACTCGGCCAACTGATCGTGTGCTTCTATATCACCTGCATCCTGTTCGTGGTGGTGGTGTTGGGCAGCATCGCCCGCGCCAACGGCTTCAGCATCTTCAAATTCGTCAACTACATCAAAGAAGAGCTGCTGATCGTGCTGGGAACCTCGTCGTCCGAATCCGCGCTGCCGCGCATGCTGGATAAAATGGAGAAGTTGGGCTGCAAGAAATCGGTGGTGGGTCTGGTGATCCCGACCGGATACTCCTTCAACCTGGATGGCACCTCTATCTACCTGACCATGGCTGCGGTGTTTATCGCTCAGGCGACCAACACCCACATGGATATCATGCATCAGATTACCCTGCTGGTGGTGTTGCTGCTCTCCTCCAAAGGGGCGGCGGGCGTGACCGGCAGCGGCTTTATCGTGTTGGCCGCCACCATCTCCGCCGTAGGCCACCTGCCACTGGCCGGCCTGGCGCTGATCCTCGGCATCGACCGCTTTATGTCGGAAGCCCGCGCGCTGACCAACCTGGTGGGCAATGGCGTGGCGACCGTGGTCGTGGCCAAATGGTGTAATCAGCTGGATGAGAAACAGCTGAAAGACACCCTGAACAACAAAAACACCGGCGCGGACAAAACGCTGCCTTCCGCCTGATTTCGGCGGTAAATCACCGGCCGCAGCCGCGGCCGGTGAGCTTCTTCCCCTGCCTCGTAACGATTTTTTGCATTAAAAACCCCGCAATCTATTATTTTTCACTCTAATGAGTGACATCCGCAAAGGCGCGCGGTCTAACACGATGGTACACTTTCTGCTTTCCGCCCCACTGTGAAACTCAGGGCGTATTTTTATGATTCCATTGAATGGAATACACGCATTTGCATAAGAAATTGGATAGTCATTAAGTAGGGGTTCACATGCAGGGCACCAGAATTCATCTTATAGTTGGTGGGCTGCTACTGGCGGCAGCCAGTAGCAGCGTGCAGGCTGAAGCACTACAACCCGATCCTGCCTGGCAGCAGGGGGCGCTGGCCAACGGGTTTTCATGGCAGATTCTCGATACGCCGCAGCGGCCAAGCGACCGCGTGGAACTGCGGCTGATCGTCAATACCGGCTCTCTGGTGGAGTCTTCGCAGCAGACCGGTTTCGCCCATCTGCTGCCGCGGCTGGCGTTGGCGCGCAGCGAAAGCTTTACCGCGCCGCAGCTGCGCGCCCTGTGGCAACAGAGCGTGGATAACGAGCGGCCGCTGCCGCCGGCGATCATCTCGTATGATTTCACCATGTATAACCTCAGCCTGCCGAACAACCGGCCCGACCTGCTGAAAGAAGCGCTGGCCTGGCTGGCGGACACCACCGGCAAACTGGCGATCGACGAGCATACGGTGCACGCGGTGATGAATTCCAGCATCAATCCGGTCGGCACTTTCCCGCCCAATACCCAAGATGCCTGGTGGCGTTACCGCCTGAAAGGCTCGACGTTGCTGGCGCACGATCCGGCGCAGCCGGCGAAACGGCCGGTCAATCTCGAGCAGCTGAAGAAATTCTATCAACAGTGGTATACCCCGGACGCCATGACGCTGTTCGTGGTCGGCAAGGTCGACAGCCGCAGCCTGGGCGAGCAGATCAACAAGGCGTTCTCGCCGCTGCAGGGCAAACGTGAAACCCCGGCCCCGATGCCGACCCTGACGCCGCTGCCGCAGCAGCCGGTGAGCTTGATCAGCGAGCAGGTGAAACAGGATACGCTGTCGATCATGTGGGATTCGCCGTGGCACCCGATTCGCGATTCGCAGAGCCTGCTCCGTTACTGGCGTGGCGATCTCGCCCGCGAGGCGCTGTTCTGGCATCTTCAGCAGACGCTGGAAAAAAGCGACCAGAAGAGCCTGCATCTGGGCTTTGACTGCCGCGTGCAGTACCAGCGGGGGCAGTGCGCCATCCATCTGGATACGCCGAACAACAATCTGAACGGCAGCCTGGGCTTTATCGCCCGCGAGCTGGCCAACGTGCGTGATAACGGTCTGTCGAAAGAGGAATTCGATGCGCTGCTGGCGCAGAAAAACGATCAGCTGAGCAAGCTGTTCGCCACCTACGCCCGCACCGACACCGATGTGCTGATGAGCCAGCGCCTGCGTTCGCAGCAGAGCGGGGTGGTGGATATCGCGCCGGAGCTGTATCAGAAATTGCGCCAGGAATTCCTGGCCAGCCTGACGCTGGAGACGCTGAATCAGGCGCTGAAGCTGCAGCTGTCTCAGGAGGCGACGCTGGTGCTGATGCAGCCGAAGGGCGAGCCGGAAATGAGCATGAAGCAGCTGCAGGAAACCTATGACGGCATCATGATGCCGGCGCCGGCGGTGGTGACGGAAGAAGCCAAACCGGCCGACACCGCGGTGGCTGCGCCGACGACGGACGCCGGCGCGCAGTAATTCGCAGCAGGGGGCGCAGGCCCCCTAGTTGCGGTACAGCACCTTGATGATGTGGTAACCGAACTGGGTTTTGACCGGGCCGTAAGGTTTGAGCAGCGGTATGCTGAACACCGCTTTATCGAACGCCGGCACCATCGCGCCCTTGTTGAATTCGCCCAGCGAGCCGCCGTTGCGTTTTGACGGGCAGCTCGAATATTTGCGTGCCAGCGTGTCGAAGCTGACGCCGCGCTTCAGCTTGGCCAGCAGCTCGTTGGCCAGCTTTTCATTGTCTACCAGAATGTGCAGGGCGCACGCCGTTTTTGCCATGGTATTGCCTTTGTCGATGCGAAAATTGCGCTGATTATACCCGCTAAATCTCATCGGCGCTTTCTGCTACAATTCCCTTCCACGTTTTACAGTTGAGCAAGCCAGCACCATGCGATTAAACCCCAGCCAACAACAAGCCGTCGAATTCGTTACCGGGCCCTGCCTGGTGTTGGCCGGCGCCGGTTCCGGCAAGACGCGCGTTATCACCAACAAGATAGCCCACCTGATCCACCACTGCGGCTATCAGGCGCGGCACATCGCCGCCGTGACCTTTACCAACAAGGCCGCGCGCGAGATGAAAGAGCGCGTGTCGCAAACCCTGGGTCGCAAAGAGGCGCGCGGGCTGATGATTTCCACCTTCCATACCCTGGGGCTGGAGATCATCAAGCGGGAATACGTGGCGTTGGGGATGAAGTCAAACTTCTCGCTGTTCGACGATCAGGATCAGCTGGCGCTGTTGAAAGAGCTGACCGAAAAGTGGCTGGAAAGCGACAAAACGCTGGTGGCGCAGCTGATTTCGACCATCTCCAACTGGAAAAACGACCTGATCGATCCCCAGCGGGCGGCAGAGTTGGCGCGCTCGGAACGCGACAAGCTGTTCGCCCACTGCTACGGTCTTTACCACGCCCATATGCGGGCGTGCAATGTGCTGGACTTCGATGACTTGATCCTGCTGCCGACGCTGCTGTTGCAACGCAACGAAGAGGTGCGCGAACGCTGGCAGCAGCGCATCCGCTATCTGCTGGTGGATGAGTACCAGGATACCAACACCAGTCAGTACGAGCTGGTGAAGCTGCTGGTGGGCAACCGCGCGCGCTTTACCGTGGTGGGCGACGACGACCAGTCGATCTACTCCTGGCGCGGCGCGCGGCCGCAGAACCTGGTGCTGCTGAAGGAAGATTTCCCGGCGCTGCAGGTGATCAAGCTGGAGCAAAACTACCGTTCCAGCGAGCGCATTCTGAAGGCGGCCAACATTCTGATCGCCAATAACCCGCACGTATTTGAAAAGCGGCTGTTTTCTGAGCTGGGGTATGGCGAAGAGCTGAAGGTGGTGACCGCCAACAATGAGGATCACGAAGCCGAGCGGGTGGTGGGGGAGCTTATCGCCCACCACTTCGTGAAAAAGACCAATTACGGCGACTATGCGATCCTGTACCGCGGCAACCACCAGTCGCGGGTGTTTGAAAAGATGCTGATGCAGAACCGTATCCCGTACAAGATTTCCGGCGGCACCTCGTTCTTCTCGCGCCCCGAGATCAAGGATCTGCTGGCTTACCTGCGCGTGCTGACCAACCCGGAAGACGACAGCGCCTTCCTGCGCATCGTCAATACCCCCAAGCGCGAGATCGGCCCGGCAACGCTGCAGAAGCTTGGCGAGTGGGCCAACCAGCGCAACAAAAGTTTGTTCCATGCCAGCTTCGATCTGGGGCTGAGCCAGCACTTGACCGGACGCGGGCTGGAATCGCTGCAGCGCTTCACCCATTGGCTGGGCGGCATCGCCCAGCAGGCGGAACGTGAGCCGGTGGCGGCGGTGCGCGATCTGATCCGCGGCGTGGATTATGAGAGCTGGCTGTTTGAAACCTCGACCAGCCCGAAGGCCGCCGAAATGCGGATGAAAAACGTCAACACGCTGTTCGGTTGGATGACGGAAATGCTGGAAGGCAACGATCTGGACGAGCCGATGACGCTGACCCAGGTCGTGACGCGCTTCACCCTGCGTGACATGATGGAACGCGGCGAAAGTGAAGAGGAGCTGGATCAGGTGCAGCTGATGACGCTGCACGCCTCAAAGGGACTGGAGTTCCCTTACGTATTCCTGGTGGGCATGGAGGAGGGGCTGCTGCCGCACCAGAGCAGCATCGACGAAGACAATGTCGATGAAGAGCGGCGTCTGGCCTATGTAGGGATCACCCGCGCGCAAAAAGAGCTGATTTTCACCCTGTGCCGCGAGCGCCGCCAGTACGGCGAGCTGGTGCGGCCGGAGCCGAGCCGGTTCCTGCTGGAGCTGCCGCAGGACGATTTGGCGTGGGAAACCGAACGCAAAGTGGTGAGCCCGCAGGAGCGGATGCAGAAGGGGCAGAGCCATCTGGCCAATATCCGCGCCCAGCTGGCCAAGGCCAAAGGCGGGAATTAAAAAGAAAGGGCGCTCATCGCGCCCTGGTCATGTCAACGTTGTTCTTCCAACCGCAGCGTCCAGTGGACGTAGCTCTGCCAGTGGCTTTCCTGCTCCAGCGCCTCGGCGCGCAGCGGATGCTGTTCCAGCCAACCCGGCGGCAAGATCACCGTCAGTTCATCGTCCTGATTGGCGCGTAACCGCACCGCCGGCAGCGTGTCGTCGCGGCGGCGGCTGGCGAAGATGATCGCCAGGCGCAAAATGCGGCACAGGCGCTGCGCAGTGCGCGGCGGCAGGGCGTTTTGCTGGTTCAACAGCGACAGGTCGAGGGTGTTGCTCTGATTTTGCAGCAGGGTGGCCAGCAGTTTTTTCTGCGCCGGGGTAAAGCCGGGTAAGTCCAGGTGGCGGATCAGGTAGGCGGCGTGTTGCGGCGCCTGCTTGAAATCGACGCTGAGGCCGAGTTCGTGAATCAGACTGGCGCTGTGCAACAGCTCGCGACATCGCGCATCCAGCTGCCACTCGTTGGCGACCTGCTGGGAGAAGTTGGCGGCGAGCTGGCTGACGCGTTCGGCCTGCTCGGTGTCGATCAGGTAGCGGCGCTGCAGGTTGCGGATGGTGCGGATGCGAATATCCTGCTCCACCGGCAGATGCAACATGCCGTAAACCAGACCTTCACGCAGCGCCCCGCCGGCCAGCATCATGCTCTCGATGCCCAGCTCCTGGAAGATGGCCAACAGGATGGACAGGCCGCTCGGGAACACCAGCGCGCGCTCCAGCGTCAACCCTTCGATCTCCAGCTCTTCCAGCTTGCCGCACTGAATGGCGCGCTGTTTCAGCTGGCGCAGTTTGGGCAGGGTGATGCGCTCATCCATGCCCTGCGCCACCATGATCTCCTGCAGCGCTTGCACGGTGCCGGAAGCGCCGACGCAGATCTGCCAACCTTGCTGGCGCAATTGCGGTGCGATCGGCCGCACCATGTCGCGCGCGGCCTGTTCGGCACGCTCGAAGTTTTCTTGCCCAAGGTTGCGATCGCTGAAGTAGCGTTCCAGCCAGGTGACGCAGCCCATCGACAGGCTATACAGCTGCGTTGCCTGTGCGCCGGTGCCGGTGACCAGTTCGGTGCTGCCGCCGCCGATGTCGACGACCAGCCGACGATCCGGCCCGCCGGTGGTGTGCGCGACGCCGTGATAGATCAGCCGTGCCTCTTCTTCGCCGCTGATCACCTGTACCGGGCAGCCGAGGATTTGCTCGGCGGCCTGCAGGAACTCATCGGCGTTGGACGCCAGACGCAGCGTGGCGGTGGCGACGACGCGGATCTGCTCGCGCGGAATGTCCTGCAGGCGTTCCGAGAACAGCCGCAGGCACTGCCAGCCGCGTTGCATGGCCTCATGCGACAGGTGATTGTTCTGATCCAGCCCGGCCGCCAGGCGCACTTTGCGCTTGATCCGCGCCAGAGTCTGAATGCTGCCGGCCACCTCGCGCACTACCAACATGTGGAAGCTGTTGGAGCCGAGATCGATGGCAGCATAAAGCGTGCTGGAACTGAGCATGGCGATCAGCTCGAACGTTTACGGTTGTTGCGCGGCGCGCCGCCGCGACGAGGCGCGGAGTTGCGACGTGGGCCGTTGCCGCCGCGCGGGCGCGACAGGCGCTTCGGCGCCGGCAAATCGGTCAGCAGCGCATCGCTGTTGTACTTGCTCACCGGAATGCTGTGGTCGATATAGGTCTCGATCGCCGGCAGGTTGAGCGCATACTCTTCACACGCCAGGCTGATGGAGTGGCCGCTGGCGCCTGCGCGGCCGGTACGGCCGATGCGGTGCACGTAGTCTTCGCAGTCGTCAGGCAGGTCGTAGTTGAAGACGTGCGTGACGGAAGGGATGTGCAGACCGCGCGCCGCGACGTCGGTGGCGACCAGAATATCGAGATTGCCTTTGGTGAAGTCGTCGAGGATGCGCAGGCGTTTTTTCTGCGCCACGTCACCGGTCAGCAGGCCCACGCGGTGACCGTCGGCGGCCAGATGGCCCCAGATGTCTTCGCAGCGGTGCTTGGTGTTGGCAAAGATGATGGCGCGATCCGGCCACTCTTCTTCGATCAGCGTCTGCAGCAGACGCATTTTTTCTTCGTTGGACGGGTAGAACAGCTCTTCTTTAATGCGGTGGCCGGTTTTCTGTTCCGGTTCCACTTCAACATATTCGGCGTTGTTCATCTGCTCGAAGGCCAGTTCGCGTACGCGATAGGACAGGGTAGCGGAGAACAGCATGTTCAGGCGTTGATCGGCCGCAGGCATGCGGCGGAACAGCCAACGGATGTCTTTGATAAAGCCAAGATCGTACATGCGATCGGCTTCATCCAGCACGACGACCTGCATCGCGCCGAGATCGACATAGTTCTGTTTGGTGTAATCGATTAAACGGCCGGTGGTGCCAATCAGAATGTCCACGCCGCTTTCCAGCACTTTCAGCTGTTTGTCGTAGCCGTCGCCGCCGTAGGCCAGGCCCAGTTTCAGGCCGGTGCTCTGGGAGAGCGCTTCCGCATCGGAGTGGATTTGCACCGCCAGTTCACGCGTAGGCGCCATGATCAAGGCGCGCGGCTGATTGGTCTGGCGATCCTGTTTCGCCGGGTGAGTCAGCAAATAGTGAAAAGTAGACGCCAAAAACGCCAGCGTCTTTCCGGTACCGGTTTGCGCCTGACCTGCAACGTCACGCCCGGAGAGCGTGAGCGGCAATGCTAACGCCTGGATGGGCGTGCAATTGTGAAACCCTTTTTTCTCAAGGGCTTCAAGGACTAACGGGTGCAGGGCGAAGTCGGAAAACTTCTGTTCGGTCAAGTGTGTTTTGCTCATAGTGTGGTAGAATATCAGCTAACTATTGCTTTACGAAAGCACATCCGTTGAAATAAACGCGGTGCAATAAAATCACCTTGAGTTGGTTAATGCTACACCAACAAGGTAGACATAATCCTGTGGAGTAGAACATGAGCGATAAAATTATTCACCTGACTGACAGCAGCTTCGAATCTGACGTGCTGAAAGCGGAAGGGCCGATCCTGGTCGATTTCTGGGCTGAATGGTGTGGGCCGTGCAAGATGATTGCTCCGATTCTGGATGAGATTGCCGAAGAGTTCGAAGGCAAACTGACCATCACCAAGCTGAATATCGATCAGAACCCGGCTACCGCGCCTAAGTACGGTATCCGTGGCATCCCTACGCTGTTGCTGTTCAAGAACGGTGAAGTGGCCGCGACCAAGGTTGGCGCGTTGTCCAAAGGTCAGCTCAAAGATTTCCTGAACGCGAATCTGTAATCGGGCGGGAAGCCCAGTATCAGGCGCCTGGCGGTGATGTTCAATTCACCGCTAGACGCCTGCCAAGAAGCGTGTTAAGTTTAACCACACTGCATATAGAACTTGCCCGAAGTTTTAAATCTAAAGAGTTTGAATCTAAAGCTATACTCTGTGTCGAACCACTGGCGTTGAAAGTAAACTGAACTCAGCCCGTGTTTTGGCAATCAAACGGTTTTGCAAAAATCATTTTTAAGGTACCTTCGATCTTCAACCGTCAATGCGTGCGCCCGATGTAAGCCATTTCTTACCGCGACGGCTCTGCGCCCGGTGATCGAACGTCCAGTAAACAGGCACGCATTTCGCTGCCATACCATTCACGATACAAGTTCGAGACATACCCCGAGTTTAAGAACCCACCACTATGAATCTTACCGAATTAAAGAATACGCCGGTTTCTGAGCTGATTACTCTCGGCGAAAATATGGGGCTGGAAAACCTTGCCCGCATGCGCAAGCAGGACATTATCTTCTCCATTCTGAAGCAACATGCGAAAAGCGGAGAAGATATCTTCGGCGACGGCGTGCTCGAGATATTGCAGGATGGATTCGGTTTCCTCCGCTCTGGAGACAGTTCCTACCTCGCCGGTCCCGACGACATCTACGTATCCCCTAGCCAAATCCGCCGCTTCAACCTCCGCACTGGTGACACCATTTCCGGTAAGATTCGTCCGCCAAAAGAAGGCGAGCGCTATTTTGCCCTGTTGAAAGTCAACGAAGTCAACTACGACAAGCCGGAAAACGCCCGCAGCAAGATCCTGTTCGAGAACTTGACGCCGCTGCACGCCAATTCCCGTCTGCGGATGGAGCGCGGCAACGGCTCGACCGAAGACCTGACGGCGCGCGTACTGGATCTGGCGGCGCCTATTGGCCGCGGCCAGCGTGGCCTGATCGTGGCACCGCCGAAAGCCGGTAAAACCATGCTGCTGCAGAATATCGCGCAGAGCATCGCCTACAACCACCCAGACTGCGTGCTGATGGTGCTGCTGATCGACGAACGTCCGGAAGAAGTGACCGAGATGCAGCGCCTGGTGAAAGGCGAAGTGATCGCCTCGACCTTCGACGAGCCGGCTTCGCGTCACGTGCAAGTGGCCGAAATGGTGATCGAGAAGGCCAAGCGCCTGGTTGAGCACAAGAAAGACGTGATCATTCTGCTCGACTCCATCACCCGTCTGGCGCGTGCTTACAACACCGTGGTGCCGGCCTCTGGCAAGGTGCTGACCGGTGGTGTGGACGCCAACGCCCTGCATCGTCCGAAGCGTTTCTTCGGTGCGGCGCGTAACGTGGAAGAGGGCGGCAGCCTGACCATCATCGCGACCGCGCTGGTTGATACCGGTTCGAAGATGGACGAAGTGATCTACGAAGAATTTAAAGGTACCGGCAACATGGAATTGCATCTGGCGCGTAAAATCGCCGAGAAACGCGTATTCCCTGCGATCGATTACAACCGCTCCGGTACCCGTAAAGAAGAGCTGCTCACCACTTCCGAAGAGCTGCAGAAAATGTGGATCCTGCGCAAAATCATTCACCCGATGGGTGAGATTGACGCGATGGAGTTCCTCATTAATAAGTTGGCGATGACTAAAACCAACGATGAATTCTTCGATATGATGAAACGCTCATAATTCGTTAAAAAATTCGCTGAACGCCACGCCTAGTCGTGGCGTTTTTCGCTTTTGGCGGATACGATAAGTAGCAGTAATGGAAAAGTAAGTTGTTTCCTCGACTTATTGAGAATTCATCTTGTTTGTCGGTCGGCCCGGTGCCGGTCGGCTTTGCTGCTGTCGTTTTGTCAGCCGATGCGAAGAAAATAGGCATGAATCACCGTTGTCATAGGAAATGACCGAAAGGTGGCGGGGGCCGATGGCACAAGCTATTGCCCGTGGTAAGCTGCCTTATCTTCTACAGAGATCTGTTAACTGTGAACTTACTCACTATGAGTACTGAAATTCTATTTGTTTTCCTGTTTTCTTTGGCTTTTCTCTTTGTTGCCCGCAAGGCGGCAAAACGTATTGGTCTGGTAGATAAACCCAATTATCGCAAACGCCATCAGGGGTTGATTCCGCTGGTCGGCGGTATTTCCGTTTATGCCGGGTTGTGCTTCGCGTTTTGGATCTCTGAACAACCCATCGCACACGCCAAGCTTTATCTCACCTGCGCCGGCATTCTGGTGTTTGTGGGCGCGCTCGACGATCGTTTCGACATCAGCGTTAAAATTCGCGCCCTGGTGCAGGCGCTGGTCGGCATCGCGATGATGGTGTTCGCCGGTCTGTATCTGCGCAGCTTCGGCCATGTGCTGGGTGACTGGGAGATGTTGCTGGGGCCGTTCGGCTATCTGGTGACGCTGTTCGCGGTATGGGCGGCGATCAACGCCTTCAACATGGTCGACGGCATCGATGGCCTGCTGGGCGGTTTGTCGTGCGTTTCCTTCGGGGCGCTGGGCCTGCTGCTGTACCTGAGCGGCCATCATGAACTGGCGTTCTGGTGCTTTGCGATGATCGCCACCATCGTTCCCTATATTTTGCTCAACCTCGGCATCCTCGGCCGCCGTTATAAGGTGTTTATGGGGGACGCCGGCAGCACCCTGATCGGCTTTACCGCCATTTGGCTGCTGCTGCAAAGCTCGCAGGGTAAGGCACACTCGATCAACCCGGTGACCGCGCTGTGGATCATCGCTATTCCGCTGATGGACATGATAGCAATCATGTACCGTCGTTTACGCAAGGGGATGAGCCCCTTCTCTCCCGATCGTCAACATATTCACCACCTGATCATGCGCGCCGGCTTTACGCCGCGGCAGGCTTTCGTGTTGATCACCCTGGCGGCCGCATTGCTGGCGGCGGTGGGCGTGATCGGCGAACGCCTGACTTTTATCCCTGAGTGGGTTATGTTGGCATTATTCTTGCTTGCCTTCTTCCTGTACGGTTACTGCATCAAGCGCGCCTGGCGGGTTGCGCGGTACATTAAGCGTATCAAGCGCCGGCTGCGGCGTTCGAGCGATAACAAGCAAGTATCTTAACCAGAGGCTTTTTGGCTGTGATGAATCCAGAAACAACGTCTGACAAGCATACCCCGGCGGTGGATAACGAACTCGATATCCGCGGCCTGTGCTGCACCCTGTGGCGCGGCAAACCGTGGATTATCGGCATTGCGGTGCTGTTCGCGGCGGTCGCGCTGATCGTTTCTTACCTGGTTAAGCAAGAGTGGAGCGCGACCGCAATCACCGACAAACCCACGGTGAATGCGCTGGGCGGTTACTATTCCCAGCAGCAGTTCCTGCGCAACCTGGACGTGCGCACGTTGCCGGCGACGGCCGGCGATCAGCCGAGCATCGCGGATGAAGCGTACAATGAGTTCATCATGCAGCTGGCGGCTTACGACACGCGTCGCGATTTCTGGCTGCAGAGCGATTACTACAAACAGCGCCAGGAAGGGGATGCCCGCGCCGATGCGGCATTGCTCGACGAGCTGATCAATAACATTCTGTTCACGCCGCGCGACGACAAAAAAGTCCCGAACGATGGCGTGAAGCTAACGGCGGAAACCGCCGCAGACGCCAACCGCCTGCTGCGTCAATACGTGGCCTTCGCCAGCCACCGCGCTGCTCTGCATCTGAACGAAGAGATTCAGGGGGCGTGGGCTGCTCGCACTACCTCGATGAAAGCGCAGGTCAAGCGTCAGGAAGCGGTGGCGGAGTCGGTTTACAAGCGCGAGCTGAACACCACGCAGCAGGCGTTGAAAATTGCCGAGAGCCAGGGGATCAGCCGCACGCAAACCGACACCCCGGCAGAACAGTTGCCGGATTCGGATCTGTTCCTGCTGGGCCGGCCAATGCTGCAGGCGCGTCTGGAAGGCCTGCAGGCCTCCGGCCCGACCTACGATCTGGATTACGATCAGAATCGCGCAATGTTGGCGACGCTGAACGTTGGCCCGACGTTGGATGAGAAGTTCCAGACCTATCGTTATTTGCGCACGCCGGAAGAGCCGGTAAAACGCGACAGCCCGCGCCGGGTATTCTGGCTGATTCTGTGGGGCGCGATGGGCGCTTTGGTTGGCGCGGGTGTTGCCTTGGCGCGTCGGCCGCGTAGTTAAAAAATAATATAATAATCTGATGCAGGGCGCGTGAGCGCCCCATTCGCAGGCGGGGCCTGCGATTAACCGACCAAAAGAGATTCGCTGTGAAAGTGTTGACTGTTTTCGGCACCAGACCTGAAGCCATTAAAATGGCACCGCTGGTACATGCACTGGCCCAGGATGAGGCCTTTGAAGCAAGAGTCTGCGTAACGGCACAGCATCGTGAGATGTTGGATCAGGTATTGCGGTTGTTCGAGATCACGCCGGATTACGACCTGAACATCATGAAACCCGGCCAGGGGCTAACGGAAATCACCTGTCGCATCCTGGAAGGGCTGAAAGGAGTGCTGGAAGACTTCAAACCGGACGTGGTGCTGGTGCACGGCGATACCACCACCACGCTGGCGACCAGTCTGGCAGCGTTCTATCAACGCATCCCTGTCGGGCATGTCGAGGCCGGGCTGCGTACCGGCAATCTGTATTCTCCTTGGCCGGAAGAGGCCAACCGCAAACTGACCGGCCATCTGGCGATGTACCACTTCGCGCCGACCGAGAACTCGCGCCAAAACCTGCTGCGCGAGCTGCTGCCGGACAACCGTATTTTTGTGACCGGCAATACGGTGATCGACGCGCTGTTCTGGGTGCGCGATCGCGTGATGAGCGATGCTGCGCTGCGCGCCAGCCTGGCGCAGCGTTACCCGTTCCTCGATGCCGACAAAAAACTGATTCTGGTCACCGGCCATCGCCGGGAAAGTTTTGGCGGCGGTTTTGAGCGGATTTGCAGTGCGCTGGCGGAGATCGCCCGCAGCCACCCGGAAGTGCAGGTGGTGTACCCGGTGCATCTCAATCCGAATGTCAGCGAGCCGGTGAATCGCATTTTGAAAGGCATCGACAACGTCATGCTGATCGAGCCGCAGGATTATTTGCCGTTTGTCTATTTGATGACCCACGCTTACATGATCCTGACTGACTCCGGCGGCATTCAGGAAGAGGCGCCCTCGTTAGGCAAGCCGGTGCTGGTGATGCGCGACACCACCGAGCGCCCGGAGGCGGTAGATGCAGGCACGGTGCGCCTGGTCGGCACCGATGTGGCCAAAATTGTTGAAGCGGTGACCCGGCTGTTGACGGACGAAAGCGAATATCACGCGATGAGCCGGGCGCATAACCCATACGGCGACGGGCATGCCTGTCAGCGTATCCTCGAAGCTTTAAAGAATCATCAGGTGACACTATGAGTTTTGACACTATTTCGGTTATCGGCCTGGGTTATATCGGCTTGCCAACGGCGGCGGCGTTTGCTTCCCGCAAGAAAAAAGTGGTGGGCGTAGATGTTAACCAACATGCGGTAGATACCATTAACCGCGGCGCGATCCATATCGTCGAACCGGATCTGGACAAAGTGGTCAAGGACGCCGTCGACGGCGGTTTCCTGCGGGCGGTGACCAAACCGCTGGCGGCCGATGCGTTCCTGATCGCGGTGCCTACGCCGTTCAAGGGCGATCACGAGCCGGATCTGGCCTATGTCGAAGCAGCGGCGAAATCGCTGGCGCCGGTGCTGAAAAAAGGCGATCTGGTGATCCTGGAGTCCACCTCGCCGGTGGGCGCCACTGAACAAATGGCGGACTGGTTGGCGCAGGCGCGCAGCGATCTCAGCTTCCCGCAGCAAGCGGGCGAAGCGGCGGACGTGAATATCGCCTACTGTCCGGAGCGCGTGTTGCCGGGGCAGGTGATGGTCGAGCTGATTCAAAACGACCGCGTGATCGGCGGCATGACACCGAAGTGCTCGGAACGAGCCAGCGCGCTGTACAAGATTTTCCTCGAGGGGGAATGCGTAGTCACCAACTCACGCACTGCCGAGATGTGCAAGCTGACGGAAAACAGCTTCCGCGACGTGAATATCGCCTTTGCCAACGAATTGTCGTTGATTTGCGCCGAACAGGGGATCAACGTCTGGGAACTGATCCGCCTGGCGAACCGCCATCCGCGGGTGAATATTCTGCAGCCGGGGCCGGGCGTAGGCGGTCACTGCATCGCCGTCGATCCGTGGTTTATCGTGGCGCAAAACCCGCAGCAGGCGCGTCTGATCCACACCGCACGCCTGGTGAACGACGGCAAACCGCTGTGGGTGGTCGACCGGGTGAAAGCGGCGGTGGCCGATTGCCTGGCCGCCACCGACAAGCGCGCGTCCGAGGTGAAAATCGCCTGCTTCGGCCTGGCCTTCAAACCGAATATCGACGATTTGCGTGAAAGCCCGGCGGTGGAAGTGGCGCACCTGATCGCCGAATGGCACGTCGGCGAAACGCTGGCGGTGGAACCGAACGTCGAACAGTTGCCGAAGTCGCTGGCGGGCCATGTGACGTTGACGCCAATCGCTGAGGCGTTGCAGCAGGCCGATGTGATTGTGATGTTGGTCGATCACCAACAGTTCAAGGCCATCCGGCCGGAAGAGATCAAGCAAAGCTGGGTGGTGGATACCAAGGGAGTCTGGCGTTGAAGCGTATCTTAGTCACCGGCGGCGCCGGTTTCATTGGTTCCGCAGTGGTGCGGCACATCATCGAGGCCACCGGCGACAGCGTGGTGGTAGTGGATAAGCTGACCTATGCCGGCAACCTCGAGTCGCTGGCGGTGGTGGCCGACAGCGAGCGCTATGCTTTCGAGCAGGTCGACATCTGCGATCGTGCCGAGCTGGATCGGGTATTTGCCCGCTATCAGCCGGACGTGGTGATGCACCTGGCGGCGGAAAGCCACGTCGATCGTTCTATCGACGGCCCGGCGGCGTTTATCGAGACCAACGTGGTTGGCACTTACACGATGCTGGAAGCGGCGCGCCATTACTGGCAGCCGTTGGCGGCGGAGAAGAAGCAGTCTTTCCGTTTCCATCATATCTCCACCGACGAAGTGTACGGCGACCTGCACGGCACAGACGATCTGTTCACCGAAACCACGCCATATGCGCCGAGCAGTCCGTATTCCGCCTCCAAGGCATCGAGCGATCATCTGGTGCGTGCCTGGTTGCGCACCTACGGTTTGCCGACCCTCGTGACCAACTGTTCGAACAACTACGGCCCTTATCACTTCCCGGAGAAGTTGATTCCGTTGGTGATCCTGAATGCGCTAGCCGGCAAACCGCTGCCGGTATACGGCAACGGCGCGCAGGTGCGCGACTGGTTGTATGTCGAGGATCACGCGCGCGCGCTTTATCAGGTCGTGACCGAAGGTGTGGTAGGCGAAACCTACAATATCGGTGGCCATAACGAACGCAAGAATATTGAAGTGGTGCAGACCATTTGCGATCTGCTGGAAGAACTGGCGCCGAACAAGCCGCAGGGCGTGGCGCACTACCGCGATCTGATCACTTACGTGAAGGATCGCCCAGGCCACGATATGCGTTACGCCATCGACGCCGGCAAAATCGATCGCGAGTTGGGCTGGCGGCCGCAGGAAACGTTTGAAAGCGGCATTCGCAAGACGGTCGCCTGGTATTTGGCTAACGAAACCTGGTGGCGCCGGGTGCAAGACGGTTCTTATGCCGGCGAGCGTTTGGGGTTGTCAGATTAATTTAACGCCGCGTCGCTTTGCGGCGGTGCGGCGGGTTTTGGAGTAAGTATGAAAGGTATTGTGCTGGCTGGCGGTTCCGGTACGCGTCTGCATCCGATCACGCGCGGCGTGTCCAAGCAACTGCTGCCGATTTATGACAAGCCGATGATCTATTACCCGCTGTCGGTACTGATGTTGGCGGGGATCCGCGACATTTTGATCATCTCCACCCCGGAAGATCTGCCTTCTTTCAAGCGTCTGTTGGGCAGCGGCGAAGCGTTTGGCGTCAATCTCAGTTATGCCGAGCAGCCTAACCCCGATGGCCTGGCTCAGGCATTTCTGATTGGCGAAGAATTCTTGGCCGGTGAGCCGAGTTGCCTGGTGTTGGGCGATAATATTTACTTTGGCCAGGGGTTCAGCCCCAAGCTGAGAAGCGTTGCGGCGCGCACCGCCGGTGCCACTGTATTTGGCTATCAGGTGATGGATCCCGAGCGTTTCGGCGTGGTGGAGTTTGACGACCACTTCCGCGCGCTGTCGATCGAAGAAAAGCCGGTTAAACCGAAGTCCAATTGGGCGGTGACCGGATTATATTTTTATGATGCTCAGGTGGTGGAGTTCGCCAAGCAGATCAAGCCGTCAGCTCGGGGAGAATTGGAGATCACCAGCATCAACCAGATGTATCTGGAGCGTGGCGAGCTGACCGTCGAGCTGCTGGGGCGCGGTTTTGCCTGGCTGGACACCGGGACTCACGACAGCCTGCTGGAAGCCAGTAGCTTCGTGCAAACGGTCGAGAAACGTCAGGGCTTTAAAATCGCCTGTCTTGAAGAGATCGCCTGGCGCAATGGCTGGCTGGATGATGAGGGCGTGAAACGCGCGGCTCAGACGCTGGCCAAAACAGGTTACGGCAAATACTTACTGGATTTATTGCATGCGCGTCCACGCCAGTATTGAACCGCTGAATTGGGAGAGCGACTTCTTCCAATTGAAAAGCGCCAAGTTGCATTTCGATGACTCTGCGGCCCCCGTCAGCCACGCTGATTTGGACGCTTATGCGTTGGTGCAGGCTAAAATTCCCGCTTACCGATTGGAGTGGGCCGATGCACTGTCGGCGCTGGGCTTCCAGCTGGTCGAAGGCGAAGTGGATCTGGCCGTGAACATTGCAACTGGACACGAGACGGTCGATACCGCTGCGGCCGGGGTGCGCATGGCCGTGCCTGAGGACATCCCGTCGTTGCGGGCTGCCGCCGGTGACGTGTTCGCCGCCAGCCGATTTCGCGCACCGTGGTACGAGCGCACCGATAGCGGGCGATTCTATGCGGCCTGGATCGAAAAAGCGGTGCTGGGCACCTTCGATCATCAATGCTTGCTGGTATTGGGTAACCAGGGGCAACCTGAAGGCTTTGTCAGCCTGCGCGACATTGGCGGCCAGGAAATGCGTATCGGCTTGCTGGCGGCCTACCCCGGCGCATCAGGCCGGGGCATTGGCTCCAGACTGATGGCGGCGGCGCTGGCCGAATGTCGGCGGCAGGGGATGCAACGCCTGCGGGTTGCGACCCAGGTAGGCAATATCGCCGCATTACGACTCTATCAACGACAGGGTGCCGTGATTGAAAGCACCGCGTACTGGTTATACAGAGGTAGACATGATTCCATTTAACGCTCCACCGGTTGTTGGCACTGAACTGGAATATATGCAGGCTGCGATGAGCAGCGGCAAGTTGTGCGGCGACGGCGGTTTTACCCGTCGCTGCCAGCAGTGGATGGAACAGCGTTTCGGCAGCGCGAAAGTGCTGTTGACGCCTTCCTGCACCGCGTCGTTGGAAATGGCCGCCATCCTGCTGGATATCCAGCCGGGTGACGAAGTGATCATGCCGAGCTTTACCTTCGTTTCCACCGCCAACGCCTTTGTGCTGCGCGGTGCTAAAGTGGTGTTCGTCGACCTGCGTCCGGACACCATGAACATCGACGAAACCAAAATCGAAGCGGCGATCACCGATAAAACCCGCGCGATTGTACCGGTGCACTATGCTGGCGTTGCCTGCGAGATGGATACCATCATGGCGCTGGCGAAGAAATATAACCTCTTCGTGGTGGAAGACGCCGCGCAGGGCGTGATGTCGACCTACAAAGGCAAGGCATTGGGCACCATCGGCCATATCGGCTGCTTCAGCTTCCATGAAACCAAAAACTACACCGCCGGCGGCGAAGGCGGCGCGACGCTGGTGAACGATCCTGCCCTGATCGATCGGGCGGAAGTCATCCGCGAGAAGGGCACCAACCGCAGTCAGTTCTTCCGTGGCCAGGTCGACAAATATACCTGGCGCGACATCGGTTCCAGCTATCTGATGTCTGACCTGCAGGCCGCCTACCTGTGGGGCCAGCTGGAAGTGGCGGAACGCATCAACCAGCGCCGTTTGGCTCTGTGGCAGAAGTACTACGACAGCTTCCTGCCGTTGGCGCAGGCCGGCCGTATCGAGTTGCCGACTGTGCCGGCGGACTGCGAGCACAATGCGCACATGTTCTATATTAAGCTGCGTGATATCGACGATCGCACCGCCTTTATCGACTACCTGAAGGAAGCTGAGATCATGACGGTGTTTCACTATATCCCGCTGCATGCGTGCCCGGCCGGCGAACAGTTTGGCCGCTTTGCCGGTGAAGATCGCTATACCAGCCAGGAAAGCGCGCGCCTGGTGCGTTTGCCGCTGTTCTACAATATGTCCGATGCTAATCAACGTACGGTAATCAATACCATCCTGAGCTTCTTCGCCTGATATGTCGTTGGCAAAAGCGTCGATATGGACCGCCGGCTCCACGCTGATCAAAATTGGCGTGGGACTATTGGTGGTGAAACTGCTAGCGGTGGCGTTTGGCCCCAGCGGCGTGGGGCAGGCGGGTAACTTTCGCCAGTTGATCACCGTGCTGGGCGTGCTGTCCGGCGCGGGCATTTTTAACGGCATCACCAAATACGTGGCGGAGTACCACCAGGACTCGCAGCGTCTGCGTCTGGCGGTGGGCACCGCGTCGAGCATCGTGCTGGGTTTTTCGACCTTGCTGGCGCTGGTGTTTTTGTTCGCCGCCGAACCGATCAGCATCGGGCTGTTCGGGCATGCCGATTACGTCGATGTGGTGCGCGCCGTCGCTTTCATTCAGATGGGCATCGCCTACGCCAACCTGTTCATGGCGGTGCTGAAAGGCTATCGCGACGCGATGGGCAATGCGCTGGCGGTGATCGGCGGCAGCCTGATTGGCGTGGTGGCTTATTACCTGTGCTTCAAGCTGGGGGGCTATGAAGGCGCGCTGGCGGGGCTGGCGCTGGTGCCGGCGTTGGTGGTGTTGCCGGCCGGGCTGATGCTGTGGCGGCGCAAAACGCTGCCGCTGCGCTATCTGGCGCCGCGTTGGGACAAACTCGTGGCCGGCAACCTCGGCAAATTCACCCTCATGGCGTTGATCACCTCGGTGACGTTGCCGGTGGCTTACGTGATGATGCGTAACCTGCTGGCCGCGCATTACGGCTGGGATGAGGTGGGGATTTGGCAGGGCGTCAGCAGCATTTCCGATGCCTATCTGCAGTTCATCACCGCCTCGTTTACCGTCTATCTGCTGCCGACGCTGTCGCGGTTGACGGACAAGGGCGCCATCTCGCGGGAGATCGTGCGCTCGCTGAAATTCGTGCTGCCGGCGGTAGCGGCGGCGAGCTTTACGGTGTGGTTGCTGCGTGATTTCGCCATCTGGCTGCTGTTCTCGGACAAGTTCGTCGCCATGCGCGATCTGTTTGCCTGGCAACTGGTGGGCGACGTGCTGAAAGTCGGGGCCTATGTGTTCGGCTATTTGGTGATCGCCAAAGCGTCGCTGCGCTTTTATATCCTGACGGAAGTCAGCCAGTTTCTGCTGCTGACGCTGTTCTCACACTGGCTGATCCCGCTGCACGGCGCGCTGGGGGCGGCTCAGGCCTATATGGCAACCTACATCGTGTATTTCACGCTCTGTAGCTGCGTGTTTCTTATCTATCGTAGACGAGTATGACCACACTGATTCACGTTCTGGGATCCGATATCCCGCATCATAACCAGACGGTGCTGCGCTTCTTCAATGACGTGCTGGCGCCGCGTCTGCCGGCTGAGCAGACGCGGCATTTTATGGTGGCGGCCAAGGATGTGGCGGCATTGGGAGATTTCCCCGCCCTGAACATTGAGCCCTACGCGGACAAGAAAAGCCTGGCTGCGGCGGTGATCGCGCGCGCCCAGGCCGATCGCGATGCGCGCTTCTTCCTGCACGGTCAGTTCAACCCGGGGTTATGGCTGGCGCTGCTGAGCGGCAAGATCAAGGCGCGTCAGGTCAGTTGGCATATTTGGGGCGCCGATCTGTATGAGGACGCCACCAGCTGGAAATTCCGGCTGTTCTATCTGCTGCGCCGCATTGCGCAGGGGCGGGTAGGGAATGTGTTTGCCACTCGCGGCGACGTGATTCACTACCAGCAGCGCCATGCGCGGGTGCCGGCCTCGCTGCTGTACTTCCCGACCCGCATGGATCCGGCGCTGACCGACGTTCACGTCGAGAAAAACCTGGCCGGACCGATGACGATTCTGGTGGGCAACTCCGGCGATCGCAGCAACCGGCATATCGAAGCGCTGCAGGCGATACATCAGCAGTTCGGCGCCGACGTGCGCGTGATCCTGCCGATGGGTTATCCGGCCAACAACGATGCTTACATCGAGCAGGTGCGCGCCGCCGGGTTGCCGCTGTTCGGCGAGAAAAACCTGCAGCTGCTCACGCAGCAGGTAGCGTTTGAGGACTACCTCAACATCCTGCGCGCCTGCGATCTGGGCTATTTCATTTTCAATCGCCAGCAGGGGATTGGCACCCTGTGCCTACTGATTCAGTTCGGCGTGCCTTTTGTGCTCAGCCGGCAGAACCCGTTCTGGCAGGATTTGGCGGAACAGCACCTGCCGGTGCTGTTCTACGGCGATTCGCTGGACGAGGCGGTGGTGCGCGAAGCGCAGCGTCAGCTGGCGGCGGTGGATAAACAGGCGATCGCCTTCTTCAATCCGAACTATGTTGACGGCTGGCAGCAAGCCCTGGCGTTGGCGGCGGGAGAGCACTCATGACGTTGGCGCAATTCGGCGGCCTGTTTGTCGTCTATCTGGTCAGCCTGACGTTTATCCTGACGCTGACCTACCAGGAGTTTCGGCGCGTGCGTTTTAACTTCAACGTCTTCTTCTCGCTGCTGTATTTGCTGACGTTCTATTTCGGCTTCCCGTTAACCTGCCTGCTGGTGTTTCAGTTTGACGTCGAGGTGGTGCCGGTGGAGTTTCTGCTGTACGCCCTGCTGTCGGCGACGGCGTTTTACGCCATCTATTACGTCACCTACAAGACCCGGCTGCGCAAGCGCCGCACTCAGCCGCGCGCGGCGCTGTTTACCATGAACCGGGTAGAGACTCATATGACCTGGGTGCTGCTGGCGCTGGTGGCGATCGGTACCGTTGGGATCTTCTTCATGCAGAACGGCTTCCTGCTGTTCAAGCTCAATTCCTACAGTCAGATCTTCTCCAGCGACGTGTCCGGCGTGGCGCTCAAGCGGTTCTTCTACTTCTTCATTCCGGCGATGCTGGTGGTCTATTTCCTGCGGCAGGATCTGCGTGCCTGGTTTTTGTTCCTGGTGGCGACGGTGGCGTTCGGTATTCTGACCTACGTGATCGTCGGCGGCACCCGTGCCAATATCATCATCGCTTTCGCGTTGTTCCTGTTTATCGGCATCGTGCGCGGCTGGATCACGCTGTGGATGCTGGCAGCGGCGGGCATATTCGGCGTGGTCGGCATGTTCTGGCTGGCGTTGAAGCGCTATAGCCTGGACGTCAGCGGCGCGGAAGCGTTTTATACCTTCCTCTACCTGACCCGCGATACCTTCTCGCCGTGGGAAAACCTGGCGCTGCTGCTGCAAAATTACGACAAGATCGATTTCCAGGGTCTGGCGCCGATCTTGCGTGATTTCTACGTCTTTATCCCAACCTGGCTATGGCCGGGCCGGCCGGACGTGGTGCTGAACTCGGCCAACTATTTCACCTGGGAAGTGCTGAACAACCACTCCGGGCTGGCGATTTCGCCGACGCTGATCGGTTCGCTGGTGGTGATGGGTGGCGCGATGTTTATCCCGCTTGGCGCGATTCTGGTGGGCATGATCATCAAGTGGTTCGACTGGCTGTATGAGCTGGGCAAAATAGAGCCGAACCGTTATAAGGCGGCCATTCTGCAGGGGTTCTGCTTCGGCGCGGTGTTCAACATGATCGTGTTGGCGCGTGAAGGGGTGGACTCATTCGTGTCGCGCGTGGTGTTCTTCTGCATTATTTTCGGCGCCTGTCTGGTGCTGGCGAAGTTGCTGTATTGGCTGTTCGATACCGCCGGGCTGATCAAGGCCAGAGTGACGCGTGCCCGCGCGCTGGCGTCTCCGCCTCGGGCCAACGGTCTTTTGTAAGGGTAATGAGAACGATGGAAACAAAGATTTCGGTGCCGCAGTATGAGCTGCGCGGTTTCAGCCTGTGGGGCTTTCGCGATATGGCGCATTGCATGGACTTTCTGTTCGACGGCGGCCGGGTCAAACAGGGCACACTGGTGGCGATGAATGCGGAAAAGATCCTGAAGGCGGAAGAGGACCCGGCGCTGCATGCGTTGCTGGATGAAGCGGAGTACAAGTACGCCGACGGCATCAGCATGGTGCGCTCGATTCGCCGCAAATACCCGGCGGCGGATGTGTCGCGCGTCGCGGGCGCCGATCTGTGGGAAGCGTTGATGCAGCGCGCCGGCCGCGAAGGCACGCCGGTCTTCTTGGTCGGCGGCAAGCCGGAAGTCTTGGCGGAAACCGAGCAGAAGCTGCGCAGCCAGTGGAATGTCAACCTGGTGGGCAGCCAGGACGGCTATTTCAAACCGGATCAGCGAGAGGCGCTGTTCGAGCGTATTCGTGCCAGCGGCGCCGCTATCGTGACGGTGGCGATGGGATCGCCGAAGCAGGAGATCCTGATGCGCGACTGCCGCAAGGTGCATCCGCAGGCGCTGTATATGGGCGTGGGCGGCACCTACGACGTTTTTACCGGGCATGTGAAGCGTGCGCCCAAGGTGTGGCAGAACCTTGGTCTGGAATGGCTCTACCGCCTGCTCAGCCAACCCAGCCGCATCGGCCGGCAGTTGAAGCTGTTGAAGTTTGTCGGCTACTACTACAGCGGCAAGATGTAACCTCTCATCCGGGGTGGAAAGTGCTGTTCCGCTCCGGACTGCTGTACCAATAATCTGCTTTTGCGCGTTTCTCCCGCATATCTATAACCCTCGGCCCTAAACGCCGCCGCATTTATTCCATAAAGTTTTAAATTGCGGTTTGCTTATAGCGGCGAAATGCGAAACGATACCGCCCGGAAATTATCCCTGGCCGCTGAAGCCTGATGCGACAGCGCTGAACGATGTCCTTCTCACGGTAACTTCGCTCCGACTACCCGTTGATGCCAGTCCGATCGGCAGGGGATGACTTATTCTTTTAATAATGACAATAACGACCGGCAGCGGCCGGCAGGCAAACACAACCCGAGAAAAATTATTGAGGATTTATGGCACACAAAGAGAAACCGCAAGGGCTACACCGGGGTCTTGAGGCCCGGCACATCGAGCTTATCGCTCTGGGGGGCACCATCGGCGTCGGCCTGTTTATGGGCTCGGCCAGTACGCTGAAGTGGGCGGGGCCATCGGTGCTGCTGGCTTACATCATCGCCGGGCTGTTCGTATTCTTCATTATGCGTTCGATGGGAGAAATGCTGTTCCTTGAGCCGGTCGCCGGGTCGTTTGCCGTTTACGCGCATAAGTACATGAATCCCTACTTCGGTTATCTGACCGCCTGGGGCTACTGGTTTATGTGGATTGCCGTCGGCATTTCTGAGATCACCGCCATCGGGGTGTATGTGCAGTTCTGGTTCCCGGAAATACCGCAGTGGGTGCCGGCGCTGATTGCCGTGGCGATGGTGGCGCTGGCCAACCTGGCGGCGGTGCGCCTGTATGGGGAGCTGGAGTTCTGGTTCGCCATGATCAAGGTCACCACCATCATCGTGATGATTCTGGTGGGACTGGGGGTGATCTTCTTCGGCTTCGGCAACGGCGGTGAACCTATCGGTTTCGCCAATTTGACGGCGCACGGCGGTTTCTTTGCCGGCGGCTGGAAAGGCTTCTTGTTTGCGCTGTGCATCGTGGTGGCGTCCTATCAGGGGGTTGAACTGGTGGGCATCACCGCCGGGGAAGCCAAGAACCCGCAGGTGACGCTGAAACGCGCGATCAACAATATCCTGTGGCGCATCCTGATCTTCTATGTTGGCGCGATCTTCGTCATCGTCACCATTTTCCCTTGGAACGGCATCGGCACTACCGGCAGCCCGTTCGTGCTGACCTTCGCCAAGATCGGCATCGTTGCCGCCGCCGGCATCATCAACTTCGTGGTACTGACCGCCGCGCTTTCCGGTTGCAACAGCGGCATGTACAGCGGTGGCCGCATGCTGTACGCCCTGGCCAAGAATCGCCAACTGCCGGCGGCGCTGACCAAGCTTTCCGCCAGCGGCGTGCCGGTCAACTGCATCGCCGTCACCATCGGCTGCCTGCTGGTGGGCTCCGCGCTGAACTACATTATCCCGAATCCGGAGCAGGTGTTCGTCTATGTCTACAGCGCCAGCGTGCTGCCGGGCATGGTGCCGTGGTTCGTGGTGCTGATAAGCCAGCTCTATTTCCGCCGCGCCCATAAGGAAGCGATCAAAAACCACAGCTTTAAGTCGATCATGTTCCCGTATGTGAACTATCTGACCATCGCTTTTCTGGTTTGCGTGCTGGTCGGCATGGGAATCAACCCGGATACGCGGATTTCCCTGCTGGTCGGGGCGATTTTCTTAGCGGGCGTCAGCCTGTGCTACTTCGCTTTCGGCATGCATAAGAAACATCATCCGGCTGAAAATAGGGTAGAAACACGGCAATAAACGGTGAAAAGGGGCTACGGAGTGCGCTTTCCTGCGCAGGAGTGAGCAAAGCGTAATCAAACGCAACATTTCTGCGAAAAAGCACTAGACAGGATTGGCGTAAATCCGTAGTATCCCCTCCCGCAACGGCGCTACGCGCCCGTAGCTCAGCTGGATAGAGCGCTGCCCTCCGGAGGCAGAGGTCTCAGGTTCGAATCCTGTCGGGCGCGCCATTAAGTTTGTGCGCAGGAGCTGCGGTGGTAATATTACCGCGTGAGTAAGAAGAAGTAGTAATGGTGGCTATAGCTCAGTTGGTAGAGCCCTGGATTGTGATTCCAGTTGTCGTGGGTTCGAGTCCCATTAGCCACCCCACTTCCTAAGCGAAGTGAAGATTTAGCAGTATTTTGTGACAGTGCGAAGGTGGCGGAATTGGTAGACGCGCTAGCTTCAGGTGTTAGTGTTCTTACGGACGTGAGGGTTCAAGTCCCTCTCTTCGCACCACGCAAAATATCTGATAAATATAAGATTTATATGGACAACGGTCTGATAAATCGGGTAGTATGAGCAACACAAATCGGCGAGTAGCGCAGCTTGGTAGCGCAACTGGTTTGGGACCAGTGGGTCGGAGGTTCGAATCCTCTCTCGCCGACCACATTCGAAAAACCTGCTTTTTAAAGCAGGTTTTTTTTCGTCTGCAGTTTATGAGGATGAGCACCTCCGCAGGAGGTTCGAGAGGACGTTGCTTTAGCAACGGCCCGCAGGGCGCGTAATCTTTCTCTCGCTGACCATTTTCAAAGAAACCGACGTAAGTCGGTTTTTTTACGTCCGCCGTTTATGAGGTTAAGTCCTTCCCGCTGCGACGAAACGCATAGCGACCAACCCGTGCAGCATTACACGGGTTTTTGCGTATCTGAACATTGGCATTTTGTCTCAACCGGCACGTGTGTAGGTTTTCAGCGACAATGTGGTTTGAAGTTGTCGCCAGTTTGAGACAAATAATCCATTGATTTTAAACATTAAAAGTGGCTTTGGTTTAAGTCGTCGTTTTGCGGCGACAGCATCAGATCGGCCGTGGGTAAAGAACGACAGGGGACGGCATGCTGAGAGAAAGTTAGAGGGTAAGTAAAAATTCAATATTTTCAATAAATTGAATGCTATTTTTTATGGCGACTTTCCTGGATCTGAAAGTTGGCACGTCAAATGCAATACCTATAGCGTAGATGCTCATTCCACCTCTTATGTTCGCCTTCGCCTTCGGCTTCATAAACCCTGGGAATGACGCAGAGCCGATTTAGGGTGCCTATCGCCCACGAGAACGATGACTAACCCGTCATCACGCTCAGGGCAAAACGTTGAGTGAGGCACCGCCCCTGTTGTCCTAGACCTGATTGCTTCTTTATACACTTGCCATACGGCAAGTGTTTTTTTTTGCGCCACAGAAAACCCTGGGCAAAAAAAAGCGCGGCATCGGAGCCGCGCTTTTCTCACTTGGGCAGGGCATTATTCGCCGCCGTTCTGTTTCAGCGTCAACATCAGTCCCTCACGTCGCATCTGCGCCGCTTCATCCGAACGATGCAGTTTTTCCAGCGTATCGGCCAACCAGGCGTAGTCGTAAGCATCCGGGCGCTGTTTCAACGCTTCGCGGAAGGCGTCGGCCGCTTGCTGCCACTCGCCATGCTTCATCAGCAGTTGCCCCAGCGTGCTGTTCAGCAGCGGCGTCGCGCCGTGTTGCTTCATCTGCTGACGCAGCGCTTTTTCCAACTGCTCGGGGTTGCCGGACTTCAGCCGCGGCAGCAACAGCACCAGGCGCTCGTCATATTGGCGCTTCAGGCTGTCGAGCACAATCTCCTGCGCCAGTTCGTGGTCGTTGCATTCGATCAGGTGCTCCACCATCGCGATTTGCAGCGGCACTTCGTGACGCGTCTTGCGGCTCTGATCTTTCCACCAGCGCTTCAGGCCTTCGCTGCCTTCGTCCGCCATCGCCTGATTCATCAGCCCGATATAAGCCTGTTGCTGCAATGCCTGCAGCTGCTCTTCACTGTGCAGCTCGATTTTACGCATCGACGGCAGCACTTCCAGCAGCGACGCGTAGGCGCCGGTGCGCAGATAGGCTTGTTCCGCCAGGCGCAACACTTCCGGATGGCGCGGCGCCTGGTTCAGCAGGCGATCGACGCCGTGGCGCGCGGCATGGTTCTCGCCCTGCGCCAGCTGGATGCGAACCCGGGTGATATCCACCGGCAGCTGATCGGTATCGGCGGCTTCAGCGGCGCGCTCCAGATATTGGTTGGTACGGAAGTCATCGCCGCGTTGTTGTGCGGCCTCGGCGGCCAGCAGGTAGTTCACCACCGGCTGTTCGGCGTGGGCGGCGTTGCGCGTCATCAGCTTTTCAACCTGCTTGTAGTCGCCTTCCGCCAGTTTGATCAGCGCGGCTTTGGTTTGCTGGCGCGCGCGGGTGCGCTTGCGGCCGATAAACCAACCGCGCGTGCGGGCGCCGGTACGGAAGATGCGGCGCAGGATCCACTCGATCGCCAGCAGCACCACGAACAGCAGCACCAGCATGATCACCAGGCCGGTGACGCTGGTTTCAATATTGTAGTTATCGGTCTGGATCAGCACATAGCCCTGATGCCCGGCCAACATCGGCCCGAGCACCACGCTGGCGATCACCACCAGGAACAGAAATAGCACGCGTAACATGGCTTAACCCTCCTGGTGAGCGGCAGGGGACTGGGTCATCAGGTTGCGCACCCGGGTCTGCATCACTTTTTCCAGCAGCGGCTGGCTCTTCAGCTGATCCGGCACATCCATCGAGATCGACTGTTGGCTCAGGTTGTCCAGCTCTTCCAGGAAGGCCTTGGTCGCCGGGTCGGTGGTGTCGAAATAGGCGCGCACCCAGGTGGAGACGGTTTCCAGCGACTGCTTGTAGGTCTCGTTCTGGTGACGCGGAATGGCCTGTGCGGCCACCAGCAGGCGCGAACGGATGTTCTCGCGCAGGTAGATGTCCTGGTTCGGCGCCAGCAGCGGTTCGGCGCTGGTGTCGCGGCGGCGGATGGTGATGAAGTCGGCCATGAAATTGCGCCAGCTCTTGGCCAGGTTCTGCCGCCATTCGCCGATCGAGCCGGAGAGCTCGCTGCTGTTTTGATCCATCGGCGCTTCGTCGGTGTCGTTGTCCGCCAGGCGCAGGTTATCCACCTGATTGGACAGCTGATTGACCTTGAGGATGATGCCGTCGTAATCGACCTGGGTCAGCGTGGAAAGTGTGCTGATGTCTTCGGTAATGGCGCGGCGCACGTCGAGCAGGCTCGGATCGTTCATGTCCGCCAGGCTGGCGTCGGCGCTTTTCAGCAGCGCGGCGGCGCTGGTCAAGTCTTGATCGCTCCACAGCTTGCGGCCGGCCATTTTCACCAGGAAATCGGCCTGCGCCAGCAGCCAGGTTTTGGCGTCGCTGCCGGAGATGGTCGCCACTTTTTCCTGCAGCTCGCTCAGTTGGCGCGCCAGATTCGCCTGCTCGCGATCGGCGGCGTCCAGGGTTTTACCCTGCTGCTGCAGCAGGCCTTCCAGCGCATTTCTTTCCTGCTGTTGGCTCTGCTTTACGCCTTCAAGCTGCTGTTGCAGCGCCTGATTGGCGGCGATCAGCTGTTGCGCCTGCTTGTGCGTGTGGTAATAGCCGCCCGCGCCGAGGGCGATGACCAGCACGATAGCGATCGCGCCGAGCACCGGGCCGGTGTTCTTGCCTTTGCGGCTGGCAGCGGCTGGCTGCTGGGAGCTCTCAACCGCGGTGGTTGGCTCTTCAACCGGGGCGGATGGGGTATTTTGTTCCGTCATAGTGGCACATCCCATAGTCAGATTATTGTAGCGCGCGGATCAGCGCGTCATTATCGGCGTTGTCAGCTACCCGAATCGTACGCCAGCCCAAATCCCGGGCGAGGGTAGCCAGGCGTTCGCTCACTACTACCAGGCGGCAACGCAGCAGCCATGAAGAACGATAGTAATCAGGAACTAAAGTATAGAGCTGTTGTAACATTTCACCGCTGGTCACCACCAGCGTATCCACACCGGCGCGTTGCCAGTGGGCGCTTTGCTCGCTGCCGTCATAGTGCACCGGGCTGCGTTGATAGCATTCATAATAGCTGACGTCGGCGCCGCGCTCGCTCAGCGTCGACCCCAACAGTTCGCGGCCGCCGTTGCCGCGTAAAATCAGCGCGCGTTTGCCCGCCAGCTTTTGCAGCGCCGGCAGCAGCAGCAGCGTTTCGCTGATCTCGCGTTCGCGCGGGTACTCCACCGGCAAACTGCTGATGCGGTGCAGCGCCAGCCCGGTGGTGCGGCCGATGGCGTAATAAGCCAGGTGAGCGGGCCAGCTCAGCCCGGCGCGGCCGATAACCGAATCGGCATAGTTCACCGAATGCTGCGACAGCACGAACACCAGATCGCCGGCGCTAAGCTGCTGCAACGCCTGCGGCAGCTGCGGCAGATCGCCGCCGGGGGCGAAGTCGATCAGCGGCGCATGATAGGCAACCCGGCCGAGTGCGCGCAGCCGGCTCACTAACTGCTCTCCCGAAGGCGATGGGCGGGTTACCAGGATCGTCATGCCGGCGGATTTCCCTGATAAACCTCGCGCAGGATCTCGCGCGCGCCGCGCGCCAGCAGCTCTTCCGCCAGCTCAACGCCCATCCGTTCGGCTTCGGCGGCCGGGCCGCGGCGTTCGCCGCGCACCATCTGGCTGCCGTCCGGCGCGCCGACCAGGGCGCGCAGCCACAGGCTGTCGCCATCCAGTTCGGCATAACTGCCGATCGGCACCTGGCAGCCGCCTTCCAGGCGGGTATTCATCGCCCGCTCGGCGCGCACGCGGGTTTCGGTGGCCGCATGGTTCAGCGGCGCCAGCAGCGCGCGGGTGACGCTGTCGTCGAGACGGCATTCAATGCCGACTGCACCCTGGCCGACCGCCGGCAGACACTCTTCGGCGCTCAGCGGGCTGCGGATGCGTTGCTCCAGACCTAAACGCTTCAGGCCGGCCACCGCCAGGATAATCGCGTCGTAGTCGCCGTTGTCCAGCTTGGCCAGGCGAGTGCCGACGTTGCCGCGCAGGTCGCGCACGATCAGATCCGGGCGGCGTTCACGCAGCTGGCACTGACGGCGCAGGCTGGAGGTGCCGACCACGCTGCCCAGCGGCAGCTGATCGAGCGAGGCGAAACGATTGGAAACAAAAGCGTCGCGCGGATCTTCGCGTTCGCAAATGGTGGTCAAACCGAGCCCGGCAGGAAAATCGACCGGCACGTCTTTCATCGAATGCACGGCGATGTCGGCGCGGCCTTCCAGCAGCGCGAGCTCGAGTTCTTTAACAAACAGGCCTTTACCGCCGACTTTCGCCAACGGCGTATCCAGAATAACGTCGCCGCGGGTGACCATCGGCACCAACTCGACCTGCAGGCCGGGATGGCAGGCCATCAGACGTTGCTGCACATAATGTGCTTGCCAAAGTGCAAGCGGGCTTTGTCGGGTGGCAATTCGAATAATTTTGTCTAACATGCTTGTTACCGTTTTTATATTTCGCCATCCATCCTACCACTGAGAGTCAATACTGTCAGTGCAAGAAGCCGGAGGCGGAAAAAGGACAACGGAATCAAAGGGACATGTGATGTGCTTTGGGGCAGTTAACACTGCGGGTAAATCGTTTAGGGAAGCGCTACAATAATTGTGAAGCGTTACCTCCTTTACGGTCAATCAGCAAGGTGTTAAATTGATCACGTTTCCAGCAATAAGTCGCCAAATATTCTTCTTACACTAACGGCGCTTATGGAATACGGGTTTTTTTCTAAACACCGGGATAATCAGGCGAGACGTCTTGTACCTCTACATCGAGACATTGAAGCAGAGACTGGATGCGATCAATCAGCTACGCGTCGATCGCGCCCTGGCGGCTATGAAGCCCGCGTTTCAACGGGTATACAGTCTGCTGCCCACCTTACTGCACCACCACCACCCGCTGATGCCGGGTTACCTGAACGGTAACGTTCCCCACGGCATTTGCCTCTACACGCCTGATGAAACTCAACAAGAATACCTGAACGATTTAGAAGACAAATGGGGCAGCCCGTTTGACAAACCGGCCAGCGGCGAGCTGCCGATCACCGGCGTCTATTCGATGGGCAGCACCTCGTCTATCGGCCAAAGCTGCAGCTCGGATCTCGACATCTGGGTCTGCCACCAGTCCTGGCTGGACAACGAAGAACGCACCCGCCTGCAGCAAAAATGCAGCCTGCTTGAGAAGTGGGCCGCCTCGATGGGGGTGGAAGTCAGCTTCTTCCTGATCGACGAAAACCGTTTCCGCCATAATGAAAGTGGCAGCCTGGGCGGCGAAGACTGCGGCTCGACGCAGCACATCCTGTTGCTCGACGAGTTCTACCGCACCGCGGTGCGCCTGGCCGGCAAACGTATCCTGTGGAACATGGTGCCGGGCGAAGAAGAAGCGCACTACGATGAATACGTGTTGTCGCTGTACGCGCAGGGCGCGCTGACGCCGAACGAGTGGCTGGATCTCGGCGGCCTGAGTTCGCTGTCGGCGGAAGAGTACTTCGGCGCCAGCCTGTGGCAGCTGTACAAGAGCATCGATTCGCCTTACAAGGCGGTGCTGAAGACCCTGCTGCTGGAAGCCTATTCCTGGGAATACCCCAATACCCAGCTGCTGGCGACGGACATCAAACATCGCCTGCACCAGGGCGAGATCGTCAGCTTCGGGCTCGATGCCTACTGCATGATGCTCGAGCGCGTCACTCGCTATCTGACCGACATCAACGACACCACCCGCCTCGATCTGGCCCGCCGCTGTTTCTACCTGAAAGTGTGTGAAAAGCTGTCGCTGGCCAAGGCCTGCGTCGGCTGGCGGCGCGAGATCCTCAGCCAGTTGGTCAGCGAGTGGGGCTGGAGCGACGAGCGTCTGGCGATGCTGGACAACCGCGCCAACTGGAAGATCGAGCGGGTGCGCGAAGCGCATAACGAGTTGCTCGATGCGATGATGCAGAGCTACCGCAACCTGATCCGTTTCGCCCGCCGCAATAACCTCAGCGTCAGCGCCAGCCCGCAGGATATCGGCGTGCTGACCCGCAAACTGTATGCGGCGTTCGAAGCGCTGCCCGGCAAGGTGACGCTGGTGAACCCGCAGATTTCACCGGACCTGTCGGAAAACGATTTAACCTTTATTCACGTGCCGGTTGGCCGCGCCAACCGCACCGGCTGGTACCTGTACAATCAGGCGCCGGCCATGGATTCGATCGTCAGCCATCAGCCGCTGGAATATAACCGCTACCTGAACAAGCTGGTGGCCTGGGCCTATTTCAACGGCCTGCTGACGCCGCAGACCCGCCTGCACATTAAAAGCGGCAACCTGTGCGACACCGCCAAGCTGCAGGAGCTGGTGGCCGACGTTTCCCATCACTTCCCGCTGCGCCTGCCGGCGCCGACGCCGAAAGCGCTGTACAGCCCGTGTGAGATCCGCCATCTGGCGATCATCGTCAATCTGGAAAACGATCCGACCGCCGCCTTCCGCAATCAGGTGGTGCACTTCGATTTCCGCAAGCTGGACGTGTTCAGCTTCGGCCAGCAGCAGCAGTGTTTGGTGGGCAGCATCGATCTGCTGTACCGCAACTCCTGGAACGAAGTGCGTACCCTGCATTTCAGCGGCGAGCAGTCGGTGCTGGAAGCATTGAAAACCATTCTCGGCAAAATGCACCAGGACGCCGCGCCGCCGGAGTCGGTGGAAGTGTTCTGCTACAGTCAGCACCTGCGCGGCCTTATCCGCACCCGTATCCAGCAGTTGGTGTCGGAGTGCATCGAGCTGCGCCTGTCCAGCACCCGGCTGGAACCCGGCCGCTTCAAGGCGGTGCGTGTCGCCGGGCAGACCTGGGGGTTGTTCTTCGAGCGCCTGAGCGTGTCGGTGCAAAAGCTGGAGAATGCGGTGGAGTTTTACGGCGCCATCTCCAACAACAAGCTGCACGGCCTGTCTATCAAGGTGGAAACCGATCAGGTGCATCTGCCGCCGGTGGTGGATGGTTTCGCCAGCGAGGGGATCATCCAGTTCTTCTTCGAAGACACCTCGGACGACAAGGGTTTCAACATCTATATTCTGGATGAGTCGAACCGGGTAGAGGTGTATCACCACTGCGAGGGCAGCAAAGAAGAGCTGGTGCGCGACGTCAGTCGCTTCTATTCCTCGTCGCACGACCGCTTTACCTACGGCTCCAGCTTCATCAACTTCAATCTGCCGCAGTTCTATCAAATCGTGCAGCTCGACGGGCGCACGCAGGTGATCCCGTTCCGCAGCAACGTGCTGTCCAGCCTGTGCGTGACGGTGGCCGACGGCGCCGCTCAGCCGCTGAAGCAGCAGTTCCAGCTGCATTGACGCCGCAAGGGCTCGGTTGCCGAGCCCTGCTTAACCTCAGGAAAAACTCAGTTCCTCGCCGGCCTGCGCGCTGGCCGCTTCGCTGAGCAGTTGGTAAAACGGCTGCCCGCTGCGATCGCATAGCCAAACTCCGTCGCGGTAGTTGAAGTGGTAACCGCCGGCCTTGGTGGCGAGCCACACCTGGTGCAGCGGCTCCTGGCGGTTGATGACGATTTTGGTGCCGTTTTCGAAGCTCAGCGTCATCACGCCGCCATGGGTTTCGTAATCGATGTCCGCATCGCCGTCAAAATCGTCCAGTGTCTCTTCAATATTCAGCATCAGCTGGTCGGCCAACTGGTGAAACTCGCTGTCGTTCATATTCAATTCCTATTGCTTTTCATGATCCACCTGCGATTATAGAGACCTTGGACGCATGAATTACAGGCATTAATGCAAATGAAAAAACAACTACGCTATGCGCTGATGGCAGTTCTGGTTACCGGCCTCGCCGGCTGTGGTCTGAAAGGCCCGCTTTACTTCCCGCCTGCCGACTCCGCCGGCCAGAAACCGGCCAAGCCGCCGGTGCAAACGGGCGATCAGGTGCAAAAGAACCAGCAGGAGCAGTCTGGCTCTCAGCAAAAACCGTCGATGGTTGACCAGTAACACCCTGTTTGCGGTGGCGAGCGCCGCCGTAAAATCAAGACGGATAGCGCGTCCAGATAGCGGAGTATGATATGCAGTTCTCCAAAATGCACGGTCTGGGCAACGACTTTATGGTGGTCGATGCCGTTACACAGAATGTCTATTTTTCACCTGAGCTGATCCGCCGGCTGGCCGATCGGCACCTGGGCGTCGGCTTTGACCAGATGCTGGTGGTAGAACCGCCTTACGATCCCGAACTGGATTTTCACTACCGAATTTTTAACGCCGACGGCAGCGAAGTGGCGCAGTGCGGCAACGGCGCGCGTTGCTTCGCGCGTTTCGTGCGGCTGAAAGGGCTGACCAACAAGCGCGATATCCGCGTCAGCACCCAAACCGGGCGCATGGTGCTCAGCGTCACCGACGACGATCTGGTGTGCGTCAACATGGGTGAGCCGAATTTCGACCCGCAGGCGGTGCCGTTCCGCGCCGCCAAGGCTGAAAAGACCTACATCATGCGCGCGGCGGAACATACCGTGTTGTGCGGCGTGGTGTCGATGGGCAACCCGCATTGTGTTTTGCAGGTGGACGACGTAAAAACCGCCAAGGTGGAGCTGCTCGGGCCGGTGCTGGAAGGGCATGAACGCTTCCCGGAACGGGCCAACATCGGCTTTATGCAGGTGGTCAGCCGCGATCATATCAAGCTGCGCGTTTATGAGCGCGGCGCCGGTGAAACGCAGGCCTGCGGCAGCGGCGCCTGTGCGGCGGTGGCGGTGGGGATCCAACAGGAATTGCTGTCAGAAGAAGTGCATGTAGAGCTGCCGGGCGGCAGCCTGCATATTCGCTGGAAAGGGCCGGGCAACCCGCTGTTTATGACCGGTCCGGCAACCCATGTCTATGACGGATTTATTCATCTATGAAAAGCGTAGAAGAACAGAGCGTCGCCGGCCTGGCGCTGGATGACGACACCGTGATGCAGTACCTGCTGCAGAACCCGGATTTCTTTATTCGCAACGCGCGCCAGGTTGAGCAGATGCGCGTGCCTCACCCGGTGCGCGGCACCGTTTCGCTGGTGGAATGGCATCTGGCCCGCCAGCGCAATCATATCGAACGGCTGGAAGAAGAGATCACGCTGCTGATGGAGCAGGCCAGCGCCAACGAAGGGCTGTTCGCCAGGCTGCTGCACCTGCAGGCCGATCTGGCCACCGCCGACAGCTTGCAGGACATGCTCAACCGGCTGCAGCGCTGGGCGCGCGGCTTCGGTTTGGCCGGCGCCACGGTGCGTCTGTTCGCCGAGCGCTGGAATATCGGCGCGCCTTCCGATTTCACCCATCTGGCGCTGACGCGTTCGGCGTTCGAGCCGTTCCGCATCCAGCGGCTGGGCAGCGAACAACACTACCTCGGCGGCCTGAACGGCCCCGAACTGCTGCTGCTGTTGCCGCAGGCCAAACAGATCGGCCAGATTGGTTCGGTAGCGCTGTCGATGCTGGGCGACGATGGCGAGCTGGGCATGGTGATCTTCAGCAGCCGCGATACGCAACACTATCAGCAGGGCATGGGCACGGTAATGCTCAATCAACTGGCGCGCATGCTGCCGGAACTGCTGGAACGCTGGATCGAACGCGCATGACGCCGATTGCGCCCAGCCTGCAGCAGCCGGTGGACGCTTTTCTGCGTTATCTCAAGGTAGAACGGCAACTCAGCCCGCTGACGCAGCTCAGCTATTCACGCCAGCTGACGGCGCTGATGCTCCTGGCGCAGGAGATCGGCGTCACCGACTGGGCGGCGCTGGACGCCGCCCGGGTGCGCATGCTGGCGGCGCGCAGCAAACGTGCCGGTCTGCAGTCCGCCAGCCTGGCGCTGCGGCTCTCTTCATTGCGCAGTTTCCTCGACTGGCTGGTCAGCCAGGGCGTGCTGCACGCCAACCCCGCCAAAGGCATCCGCACGCCGCGCAGCGGTCGCCATCTGCCGAAAAATATCGACGTCGATGAAATGAACCAACTGCTGGAGATCGATCTCAACGATCCGCTGGCGGTGCGCGATCGCGCCATGCTGGAGGTGATGTATGGCGCCGGCCTGCGCCTCTCCGAGCTGGTGGGGCTGGATTGCCGCCATGTCGATATGGCGGCCGGCGAGGTGTGGGTGATGGGGAAAGGCAGCAAAGAACGCAAACTGCCGATCGGACGCACCGCCGTCACCTGGCTGGAACATTGGCTGGCGATGCGCGATCTGTTTGGGCCGCAGGATGACGCGATGTTTCTGTCCAATCAGGGGCGACGCATCTCGACGCGCAACGTGCAAAAGCGCTTCGCCGAATGGGGCGTGAAGCAGGGCGTCAACAGCCATATCCACCCGCACAAGCTGCGCCACTCCTTCGCCACCCATATGCTGGAGTCCAGCGGCGATCTGCGCGCGGTGCAAGAGCTGCTCGGCCACGCCAACCTGACCACCACGCAGATTTATACCCACCTCGACTTTCAACATCTGGCGAACGTGTACGATGCCGCGCATCCGCGCGCCAAACGGGGGAAATCCTGATGCATTTTTATCGCCCGCTGCGCCCGCTGGCGGCGCTGACTTTCGATCTGGACGACACGCTGTATGACAACCGTCCGGTGATCCGGCAAACCGAGCAGCAGTCGGTGGCCTTCCTGCAGAGCTACCATCCCGGTCTGAACAGCTTCCAGTCGGCGGATTTCCACCGCCTGCGCCAGGAGCTGCGCGAGCAGGATCCGGAGATCTACCACGACGTCACCCAGTGGCGCTGGCGCGCCATTCATCTGGCGCTGAGCCGGCAGGGGCTGCGCGACGCTGAAGCGGCAATCGGGGCCGATGCGGCGATGCAGAACTTCGCGCTGTGGCGCAGCCGCATCGAGGTGCCGGAAGCGACCCACGCCACGCTGAAGGCGCTGGCCGCGCGCTACCCGCTGGTGGCGATCACCAACGGCAACGCCGATCCGGCGCAGTGCGGCCTGGACGGTTACTTCCAGTTCGTGTTGCGCTCCGGGCCGGACGGGCGCGCCAAACCGTACCAGGACATGTATCACCTGGCCGTCGAACGGCTGGGCGTGGCGCCCGGGCAGATCCTGCACGTGGGCGACGATCTGACTACCGACGTCGCCGGTGCGCTGCGCGCGGGGCTACAGGCCTGTTGGATCAACGATCGGCAACGCAGCCTGATGCAGGCCGCCGACAGCCGCCTGCTGCCGCATATTGAGATTTCGCAGTTGGCATCGCTGACAGCATTGTTATAATCCCTGCCAGAACTCTGTATAAATTTCCAGTGAAAAACCCGTCACCGGCGGGTTTTCCCTTAACCATTAGTGGTGCCTATGGACGTCTCCGATCTGCTCGACAGCCTGAATGAAAAACAACGTGAAGCCGTGGCGGCGCCGCGCAGCAACCTGTTGGTTCTGGCCGGAGCGGGCAGCGGCAAGACGCGGGTGCTGGTGCATCGCATCGCCTGGCTGCTGTCGGTGGAGAACTGCTCGCCGTATTCGATCATGGCGGTGACCTTCACCAACAAGGCGGCGGCGGAAATGCGTCACCGTATCGAACATCTGATCGGCACCAGCCAGGGCGGCATGTGGATCGGCACCTTCCACGGCCTGGCGCATCGTCTGTTGCGCGCCCATCACCTGGAGGCCAACCTGCCGCAGGATTTCCAGATCCTCGACAGCGATGACCAGCTGCGGTTGCTCAAGCGCATCATCAAGGCGCTGAACGTTGACGAGAAGCAGTGGCCGCCGCGTCAGGCGATGTGGTACATCAACGGCAAGAAAGATGAGGGCCTGCGCCCGCAGCACGTCGAAACTTACAACAACCCGGTGGAGGCCACCTGGCTGCGCATCTACCAGGCCTATCAGGAAGCCTGCGATCGCGCGGGGCTGGTGGATTTCGCCGAGCTGCTGCTGCGCGCGCACGAGCTGTGGCTGAACAAGCCGCATATCCTCAACCACTACCGCGAACGTTTCACCAACGTGCTGGTGGATGAATTCCAGGATACCAACAGCATCCAGTACGCCTGGATCCGCTTGCTGGCGGGCGGCAACAGCAGCGTGATGATCGTCGGCGACGATGACCAGTCAATCTACGGTTGGCGCGGCGCGCAGGTGGAAAACATCCAGCGTTTCCTGAAGGATTTCCCCGGCGCGGAAACCATCCGCCTGGAGCAGAACTACCGTTCCACCAGCAACATCCTGAAAGCGGCCAACACCCTGATCGCCAACAACGACGGGCGCATGGGCAAAAACCTGTGGACCGAAGGCGGTGAAGGCGAGCCGATTTCCCTCTACTGCGCCTTCAACGAACTCGACGAAGCGCGCTTCGTGGTCAACCGCATCAAGACCTGGCAAGACAACGGCGGCGCGCTGAACGACTGCGCCATCCTGTACCGCAGCAACGCCCAGTCGCGGGTGCTGGAAGAGGCGCTGCTGCAGACGGCGATGCCGTACCGCATCTACGGCGGCCAGCGTTTCTTCGAACGCCAGGAAATCAAGGATGCGCTGGCTTACCTGCGCCTCATTTCCAACCGCAACGACGACGCAGCCTTCGAGCGCGTGGTCAACACCCCGACGCGCGGCATCGGCGATCGCACCCTCGACGTGGTGCGCCAGGCGGCGCGCGATCGCCAGCTGACGCTGTGGCAGGCGACGCGCGAGCTGATGCAGGACAAGGTGTTGGCCGGCCGCGCCGCGTCGGCGCTGCAGCGTTTCATCGAACTGGTGGAATCGTTGGCCCATGAAACCGCCGACATGCCGCTGCACGTGCAGACCGACCGGGTGATCCGCGACTCCGGGCTGTTCATCATGTATGAACAGGAGAAGGGCGAGAAGGGGCAGGCGCGTATCGAAAACCTCGAGGAACTGGTGACGGCGACGCGCCAGTTCAGCTATCAGGACGAAGATCAGGATCTGATGCCGCTGCAGGCGTTCCTGTCGCATGCGGCGCTGGAAGCGGGCGAAGGCCAGGCCGACGCCTATCAGGACGCGGTGCAGCTGATGACTCTGCACTCGGCCAAGGGGCTGGAGTTCCCGCTGGTGTTTATCGTCGGCATGGAAGAGGGCATGTTCCCGAGCCAGATGTCGCTGGATGAAGGCGGCCGTCTGGAGGAGGAGCGCCGTCTGGCCTATGTGGGCGTAACGCGCGCCATGCAGAAGCTGACGCTGACCTATGCCGAAACGCGCCGTCTGTACGGCAAAGAGGTTTACCATCGGCCGTCGCGCTTTATCGGCGAACTGCCGGAGGAGTGCGTGGAAGAAGTGCGCCTGCGCGCCAGCGTATCGCGCCCGGTCAATCACCGCCGCATGGGTACGCCGATCAGCGAGAACGATACCGGCTATAAGCTGGGCCAGCGCGTGCGCCATCCCAAGTTTGGTGAAGGCACCATCGTCAATCTGGAGGGCAGCGGCGAGCACAGCCGGCTGCAGATCGCCTTCCCGGGCGAGGGCATCAAATGGCTGGTGGCGGCCTACGCGCGTTTGGAAACGGTCTAACGAGAGAGGCGTTGCAGGGGCAAGCCCCTGCAATCGTTCACCATCAGTGAGGGTAGCGGTCGCCGACCTGTGCGGTGGCGTACCAGCGCATCACCGCTTCGGTGCCTTCGCCGCCTTCCTGCGGCGCCCACGGCATGCAGTCTTCTTCGGTCAGCGCCTGATACGGCCCCTGCTTCACTTCGAACACCACGCCGCCGGCATCGACCGACAGCACCGCATGCCAGGTAAAGGCCGGCATCTCCAGCACTTTGGTTTCTTCGCCGAGCAGGGTGCGCTGCGTCACGACGCCGTCATCATTGAACTGCAGCACGACAAAACGGCCGCGCAGCGGCGTCAGCAGCTCCCAGGTTTGCGGGTGGCGGTGCGGGCGGATATAGGTGCCGGGTTCCATGGCGATCGCCAGGCGTTGCACCGGGTCGCTCAGCTCTTCATGTAGGGTGCGGTGCGCGCGCAGGCGAGCCACGCTGGCGGCCTGTTCGCTCATCGCGGTCAGTTCATGGGCGGTAATCTGTTTCATCGTTTAAATCCGCATGCTTGTCGTACCATTAGGGTGATGCCATCTTAGCAACATTCTGGGAGGTGGTAAGCGATCGCCGCGACTTTTTCAGTACGGTTTAAGCGCCATTTCTGCCATTGATCATCGTGATGATTTGTTGCGCAATTATCCCGCCTAACGTGTTGACAGGCTTTTTCTTCTCGGCGTAACATGCGCGCACTATTATCATTGAGGACAGACGCCTTGGACACACCCAGTAGATACTGGCTCACTGACCTGCGCCGCAGGTATAACTTCTAAGGCTCTCCGTTTTTGCTGATAGCCTTCGTGGTTGTCGGCGACCCCGCAAAGCGTCGCTATGAGTCAGATCTCTTCATGGTCTGAAACAAATCGGTGATACGCATCCCCTCTGTTTCTGTGCTTCAACGCGTTGTCCGCACCCGTTACCTTCACGGAGTTTTGGCACATGCTGAGCGCTTTTAAATTAGATAACCGCCGCTTGTCCCGTCTGGAACTGGACGACTCGGATGATCTCACGTCATCGCTGTGGGTTGATCTGGTCGAGCCGGAAGAGGGCGAGCGTGAGCGCGTGCAGAATGAGCTGGGACAAAGCCTGGCGACGCGTCCCGAACTGGACGACATCGAAGCCTCCGCCCGTTTCTTCGAAGACGAAGACGGTCTGCATATCCACTCCTTCTTCTATTTCGAAGATGCGGAAGACCACGCCGGCAACTCCACGGTGGCCTTCACCATCCGCGACGGCCGCCTGTATACCCTGCGCGAGCGCGAACTGCCGGCGTTTCGCCTGTACCGCATGCGCGCCCGCAACCAGACCATGCTCGAAGGCAACGCCTACGAACTGCTGCTGGATTTGTTCGAAACCAAGATTGAACAGCTGGCGGATGAGATAGAGAACATCTACAGCGATCTGGAACAGCTTAGCCGGGTGATCATGGAAGGGCATCAGGGCGACGAATACGACGCCGCGCTGTCGACGCTGGCGGAGCTGGAAGATATCGGCTGGAAGGTGCGTTTGTGTCTGATGGATACCCAGCGCGCGCTCAACTTCCTGGTGCGCAAGGCGCGTTTGCCGACCGGCCAGCTGGAGCAGGCGCGTGAAGTGCTGCGCGACATCGAATCCCTGCTGCCGCACAACGAATCGCTGTTCCAGAAGGTGAACTTCCTGATGCAGGCGGCGATGGGTTTCATCAACATCGAACAGAACCGCATCATCAAGATCTTCTCGGTGGTGTCGGTGGTATTCCTGCCGCCTACGCTGGTGGCCTCCAGCTACGGCATGAACTTTGAATTCATGCCGGAACTGAAATGGTCGTTCGGCTACCCGGGCGCCATCACCTTGATGATCCTGGCGGGCCTGGCCCCTTACCTGTACTTCAAGCGCAAGAACTGGCTGTAACCCGGCGGCGCCGGGCTCAGCGCAGCTTGCGCTGGGTATAGAGCGCGTCGAGGGTGAACAGGATCAGCGCCGCCCAGATAAAGCCGAAGGTCACCAGCTTGTCCTGGCCGACGGTCTCGCCGTAGAAGGTGACCGCCAGCAGGAACATCAGCGTCGGGCCGAGATACTGGAAGAAACCGAGCGTCGACAGGCGCAGCCGGGTAGCCGCCGCGGTGAAGCACAGCAGCGGCACGGTGGTGACGATGCCGGCGGCGACCAGCAGCAGATTCAGCGACCACGGGTTGGCGCTCAGGTGGCTGGTGGGGCTGTCGGCGAACAGGAACAGGTAGCCCGCCGCCACCGGCAGCAGCCACAGCGTTTCAATCAGCATGCCGGTCTGCGCGTCGATGGCGATTTTCTTGCGCAGCAGGCCGTAGAAGGCGAAGCTGAACGCCAGGCCCAGACCGATGATCGGCAACGAACCGAACTGCCAGAGCTGCACCAGCACCCCGGTGAACGCCAGCGCCACCGCCACCCACTGCATGCGGCGGAAACGTTCGCCGAGAAACAGCATCCCCAACAGCACGTTAACCAGCGGGTTGATGAAGTAGCCCAGGCTGGCTTCCAGCATATGGTGGTTGTTCACCGCCCAGATGAACAGCAGCCAGTTGCCGCCGATCAACAGCGCGGTGACCGCCAGCAACAGAAGCCGTTTGCGGTTTTGGCAGGCGGCGCGCACTTTCTGCCAGTTGCGGCCCAGCGTGATCAGCGCCAGCATGAAGAAAAACGACCAGATGATCCGGTGGGTGAGGATCTCGTCCGCGGATACTTGCTGGATCAGTTTGAAATAGGCCGGGGCGATGCCCCACATAAAATAGGCGGCCAGGGCGAAGAAAATGCCCTGACGCGTTTGCTTTGCGTCCATGACGTCACTCTGGTGGGGAACGTAAGATGCGGTGAGTGTACTGAAGTCGCTCACCGCACACAATCATCAGCCGACCAGATAGGTGGCGGTAGCGGTGGCGATATGCAGGCCGTCGTGGTTATGCAGTTCTACGCGCGCGACGGCGACCTTGTTGCCGCTGCGCAGCACGCTGGCGGAGGCGACGAAGTGTTCGCCGCGGCCGGGGCGCAGATAGTCGACGCGCAGATCGATGGTGCCCATACGCGACAGTTTGGCGGCGATCTCTTCTTCGATCAGCGGCTCCAGGCGCGTCAGCACGCCGCCGGCGCAAGCCAGCCCGGCGGCGACGTCGAGCACCGCGGCGATCACGCCGCCGTGCAGAATTTCCTGCGCGGCGTTGCCCACCAGCTTGCGCTGGTTGGTAAAGCTCAGCTCGACGTAGTCATCGTCGAAGCGGCGCAGCTCCAGGCCAAGCTCGCGGTTGAACGGCATGTGGTAGACAAAGATTTCGCCGATCTTGCGGCGGGCGGCTTCCAGGGTCAGAGCAGTGGTCGACATAGCGGGGTTCCGTTTTTCTTTTGCGTTTTAAGGGAGCTAACTGGTCAGTCCAGGTTAATGGAATGTTGATTTTATGCTTAACCTTTGTTGCTTTCCAGACTATTCCAATAAAACCGGACCGCGCTGCGGTAAATCCTCCTTTGTGTGTAAAATGGCCTGATTTTTTCCGGGCTTGCCCTTTTTCGTTGGAGTAAGGAGAGGTTATGCGCATTTTGTCAGGGATCGTTTCCGCCACGCTGCTGATGCCGGCGCTGGCATTGGCTGAGGAAGCCAAAGAGCAGCAGATTCACGATAAGCCGGCGGTGCGCGGCAGCATTATCGCCAACCTGCTGCAGGAGCACGATAATCCATTCACGCTGTATCCTTACGATCCCAATTACCTGCTGTACACCGACACCAGCGATATCAACAAAGAAGCCATCAAGACGTACAACTGGGCCGACAAGGCGCGCAAGGACGAGGTGAAATACCAGCTTAGCCTGGCGTTTCCGCTGTGGCGGGGCATTGCCGGCGACAACTCGGTGCTCGGCGCGTCTTATACTCAGCGCTCCTGGTGGCAATTGTCCAACCGCGGCGAGTCTTCGCCGTTCCGCGAGACCAACTACGAGCCGCAGCTGTTCGTGGGGTGGGCGACCGATTACCGCTTTGCCGGCTGGACGCTGCGCGATGTTGAAATCGGCGTTAACCATCAGTCTAACGGCCGCTCGGATCCGACGTCGCGCAGCTGGAATCGCGGCTATGCGCGGCTGATGGCGCAAAATGGCAACTGGCAGGTGGATCTCAAGCCCTGGTTCCGCTTCTCGGAGAGCTCGAGCAACGACGACAACCCGGACATCACCAAATACATGGGATACTACCGGTTGAAGGTCGGTTACGCCTGGGGCGACAGCGTGTTCAGCGTCGACAGCCACTACAACTGGAACAGCGGCTACGGCGGCGCGGAACTGGGCTGGAGTTACCCGATCACCCGCAACGTGCGTTTCTATACCCAGGTGTTCAGCGGCTACGGCGAATCGCTGATCGACTACAACTTCCGGCAGACACGGGTGGGCGTTGGTGTCATGCTGAACGATATTATGTAATCATACCCGGTGGGTGTGTACCGATGAAAAAATGGGGAAGTGTGTGTCAACCGCAGCAGTGATTAACAGAGAGTTGCTGGCCGAGCAGGTATTGCGCGATACCTTCGGCTACCAGCAATTCCGTCCGGGCCAACAAACGATTATCAACGCCGCGATCGGCGGGCAGGATTGCCTGGTGGTGATGCCGACCGGCGGCGGCAAGTCGTTGTGCTACCAAATCCCGGCGCTGGTGATGGACGGCCTGACCCTGGTGGTTTCCCCGCTGATCTCGCTGATGAAGGACCAGGTCGATCAGCTGTTGGCCTACGGCGTTTCCGCCGCCTGCTACAACTCGACGCAAACCCGCGAGGAGCAGTTGGACGTCATGGCCGGCTGCCGCAACGGCACCATCAAGATGCTGTACATCGCGCCGGAGCGGCTGATGATGGAAAGCTTCCTCAACCTGCTCGATCACTGCCCGCCGGCGATGCTGGCGGTGGATGAGGCGCACTGCATCTCCCAATGGGGCCATGACTTCCGGCCGGAATATCGCGCGCTGGGTCAGCTGAAACAGCGCTTCCCGTCGATGCCGGTGATCGCGCTGACCGCCACCGCCGACGAGGCCACCCGCGGCGATATCGTGCGCCTGCTGTCGCTGCAGGACCCGCTGGTGCAGGTCAGCAGCTTTGACCGGCCGAACATCCGCTACACGCTGGTGGAAAAATTCAAACCGCTCGATCAGCTGTGGCGCTTCGTGCAGGATCAGCGCGGCAAGAGCGGCATTATCTATTGCAACAGCCGCGCCAAGGTGGAAGACACCGCCGCGCGCCTGCAAAGCCGCGGGCTGAGCGTCGGCGCTTATCACGCCGGGCTGGACAACGATCGCCGCGCCCAGGTGCAGGAAGCGTTCCAGCGTGACGATCTGCAGGTGGTGGTGGCCACCGTCGCCTTCGGCATGGGCATCAACAAACCCAACGTGCGTTTCGTGGTGCATTTCGACATCCCGCGCAATATCGAATCCTATTATCAGGAGACCGGCCGCGCCGGGCGCGACGGCCTGCCGGCCGAAGCCATCCTGCTGTACGATCCGGCCGATATGGCCTGGCTGCGCCGCTGCCTGGAGGAGAAACCCGCCGGGCAGCAATTGGACATCGAGCGCCACAAGCTGAACGCCATGGGGGCGTTCGCCGAGGCACAAACCTGCCGCCGCCTGGTGCTGCTCAACTACTTTGGCGAAGGCAAGCACGAGAACTGCGGCAACTGCGATATCTGCCTCGATCCGCCCAAGCGCTACGACGGGCTGGAGGACGCGCGCAAGGCGCTGTCCTGCGTGTATCGCGTCGGCCAGCGCTTTGGCCTCGGGTACATCGTGGAAGTGCTGCGCGGCGCCAACAACCAGCGTATTCGCGAATATGGCCACGACAAGCTGCCGGTGTACGGCATCGGCCGCGATCAGACCACCGAACACTGGACCAGCGTGCTGCGTCAGCTGATCCACCTGGGTTTTATCACCCAGAACATCGCCATGCACTCGGCGCTGCAATTGACCGAGGCGGCGCGCCCGGTGTTGCGCGGCGAGGTGGCGCTGCAGCTGGCGGTGCCGCGCATTCAGAGCCTGAAGTCGCGCAGCAGCGCCAACCAGAAATCCTACGGCGGCAATTACGATCGCAAGCTGTTTGCCAAGCTGCGCAAACTGCGCAAATCGATCGCCGACGAAGAAAACATTCCTCCCTACGTGGTGTTCAACGACGCCACGCTGCTGGAAATGGCCGAACAGATGCCGATCAAGGCCGGCGATCTGCTGAGCGTCAACGGCGTCGGCCAGCGCAAACTGGAGCGTTTCGGCGCGCCCTTTATGGCGATGATCCGCGACCATCTCGACAATGATGAAGACTGAGGGCGATATATCATGCTGATGCTGTTTCTCACCGTGGCGCTGGTGCATCTGATTGCGCTGATGAGCCCGGGGCCGGACTTCTTTTTCGTGTCGCAAACCGCCGCCAGCCGCTCGCGCCGCGAGGCGATGATGGGCGTGGTCGGCATTTCGCTCGGCATCGTGGTATGGGCCGGCGTGGCGTTGATGGGGCTGCATCTGATCCTGCAGAAGATGGCCTGGCTGCATCAGATCATCATGGTTGGCGGCGGCATTTACCTGTGCTGGATGGGGTGGCAACTGCTGCGTTCCGCGCGGGCGCAGCAAGTTTCGCCGGTGGCGGAGGCCCTGGTGGCCTTGCCGAAGGCCGGGCGCAGCTTTATTCGCGGCTTCCTGACCAATCTGTCCAACCCGAAAGCGGTGATCTATTTCGGCAGCGTGTTCTCGCTGTTCGTCGGCGACAGCGTTGGCGCCGGAGCGCGCTGGGGGCTGTTCTTGCTGATCGTCGCCGAGACCTTCGTCTGGTTCAGCCTGGTGGCGGTGGTGTTCGCGCTGCCGGCGATGCGCCGCGGCTATCAGCGGTTGGCCAAGTGGATAGACGGGGTGGCGGGCGTGCTGTTTACCGGCTTCGGGTTACACCTGATCTTTACCCGCTGATCGGCGGTGACATGCCCAAGGCCGAGCAGCGATGCCCGGCCTTTTTTGTCAGGCTTTGCGGGCAGTCGCCAGCAGCCCCGCCACCAGAATGAACAGCGAACCGAACAGTCGGTTGAGCAACTGCATCTGGCGCGGCGTTCTCAGCCAGCCGGCGATGCGCGTCGCCAGAGTGGCGTAACCGATCATCACCAGAATATCCACCACCACGGTGGTGACGCCGAGCACCAGATACTGCTCGGCCTGCGGCTGATTGGGCAAGATGAACTGTGGGAACAGCGCGGCGAGAAACACGATGCTTTTCGGGTTGGTCAGGTTGACCAGCACCGCGCGGCGGAACAGACGGCGGCGCGGCATGCTGCCCGCCAGCGCATGCAGATCCAGCGCGCCGGCGGCGCGCCACTGCTGGATGCCGAGCCACACCAGGTAGGCGGCGCCCAACCATTTCAACAGTTCGAACGCCAGCAGCGATTGCGATATCAGCGCGCCGAGACCGATGCCCACCAGCACGATGTGCGCGCTCAGCCCGACCTGCAGCCCGGCGATCGAGGCGGCGGCGCCGCGATAGCCGTGGCTGATGCCGGTGCTCATGGTATTGATGGCGCCTGAGCCGGGGGAAAGGCTCAGGATAAGCGTGGTCAGCAGATAGGTTAACCACCAGTCCAAGGTCATGGTGCTTCGGCTCCCTGAAAGTGTCGTTTTGTGCCACAATGCGCCGAGGCGGCGCCGTTTTTGTCAGAATTGAATCACAATACGCTAGTATGATTTCTTGTGCCAGCGGTCACATTTTCCGCCGGCCCCACAGGGAAAACGCTCTCGATGACCTCGTTCACTCTCAGCTCCGATGACTGGTTAACGCGTGAAACGCAGTTCGCTGCCTTCGCCACCGGGCCGCTGCTGGATTTCTGGCGGCAGCGCGAAGAAGGCGAATTCAGCGGCGTGGACGGCGTGCCGATCCGCTTTGTGCGCTTCAGTTCTGCGCGGCATCAGCGAGTGGTGGTGGTCAGCCCCGGCCGCATCGAAAGCTACGTGAAATACCCTGAGGTGGCCTACGATCTGTTCCACTGCGGCTACGACGTGGTGATCGTCGATCATCGCGGCCAGGGGCGTTCCGGGCGTTTACTGGCGGATACGCACCGCGGTCATGTGGTAAACTTCGCCGACTACGTGGACGATTTCGAACAGCTGTGGCTGCGCGAGGTCGAATCGCACGGTTATCGACAGCGCTTCGCGCTGGCGCATTCGATGGGCGGCGCGATCCTGGCGCAGTTCCTGCAGCGCCGGCCGCAGGCGTTCGACGCGGCGGCGTTTTGCGCGCCGATGTTCGGCATCCGGTTGCCGATGCCGGGTTGGCTGGCCGATCGCATTCTCGACTGGGCGGAGACCCGCCCGGCGATCCGCGACTATTACGCGGTGGGCACCGGCCAGTGGCGTCCGTTGCCCTATGTGGTCAACGTGTTGACCCATAGCCGCGAGCGTTACCGGCGCAGCCTGCGTTATTATGCCGATTACCCCGAGCTGCAGGTGGGCGGGCCGACCTACCATTGGGTGCGGGAGAGCATCCGCGCCGGCCGGCAGATTATCGCGCGGGCCGGGAAGATCACCACGCCGCTGTTGCTTTTGCAGGCCGGTGAAGAACGGGTAGTCGACAACCGTTCGCACCAGGCTTTTTGTCAGGCTCTGTCAGACGCGGGGCGCCCTTGCGAAGGGGGGCTCCCGTGGGTTATCAACGGCGCACGCCATGAGATCCTGTTCGAGCGGGACGCGCTGCGCGCCGAAGCACTGAACGCAATTCTGCGCTTCTTTGCTCAACACTTAGGCGGTGCGCTGCCGCCGACAACTCCATCAGAGGTTAGAACATAACGCTATGTATCACGTCGTCGCTTCCGATTTAGATGGCACGCTGCTGTCTCCCGACCATACCCTGTCGCCGTACGCTAAAGAAACGCTGAAGTTGCTGACTCAGCGCGGCGTGCATTTCGTGTTCGCCACCGGCCGCCACCATATCGACGTGGCGCAGATCCGCGACAGCCTGGAGATCAGCGCCTTTATGATCACCTCCAACGGCGCACGGGTGCACAACACCGCCGGCGAACTGATTTTCAGCCACAACCTGGACGGGGATATCGCCCGCGATCTGTACGGCATGCTGCACGACGATCCGGATATCACCACCAACGTCTACCGTAACGACGATTGGTTTACCAACCGCGAAAGCCCGGAGCAGGAAGAGTTCTTCCAGGAGTCGGTGTTCAAATATCAGCTGTTTGAGCCGGGCCTGCTGGAAACCGACGGCGTCTGCAAGGTTTACTTCACCTGTGAAGATCACGAGCGGTTGCTGCAGGTGGAAGACGCCATCAACGCGCGCTGGGGCGATCGGGTCAACGTCAGCTTCTCGTTCCCGACCTGCCTGGAAGTGATGGCGGGCGGCGTGTCGAAAGGGCATGCGCTGGAAGAAGTGGCCAAGATCATCGGCTATACGCTGCAAGAGTGCATCGCCTTCGGCGACGGCATGAACGATCTGGAGATGTTGTCGATGGCCGGCAAGGGCTGCATCATGCGCGACGCGCATCAGCGCCTGAAGGACATGCTGCCGGAGCTGGAAGTGATCGGCTCCAACGTCGATAACGCGGTGCCGCACTACCTGCGCAAGATGTTCCTCTGAAATAACCATTAAATAATAAGGGCGCCTCGCGGCGCCCTTGGCATTACTTGTGCTGGCCCTGCTTCTGCAGGAACTGCACGCCCTTGTCCGGGAAGTCGGTGAACACGCCGTCGACGCCGGCCTGGTTGTAAATCACATCATACAGCTGGTTCACGTCGGTCACGTACTTCGGCAGCGCATCGGCGCGGATGGTGAACGGATGCACCGCCAGCTTGCTGGCGTGCGCTTCTTTCACCATGTCGGTCAGCACGATGTGGCCCGGCTTGGATTTTTCCGCCACCACCAGCATGTGGTAGTCCGGCCCGATGCCGTCGGCATACTGAGCGATTTTCTTCATCGCGCCCGGTTTGAACATCCAGTCGTAGTCGTATTCCACCCACTTGCCGTCGGCTTTCTGCTCGTAGGTTTCCTGCCAGTCGTTATAGGCGATCAGCTGCACCAGCTTCAGATCCATGCCCAGCTTCGGCTCCAGCTCGTTCTTGATGCGCTTGAGCTCGTTGGCGTCGAAGCACTGCAGGTAGACGTTGTCGTTCTTGCCGGTGTAGCCGTACTGCTTGAGCACCGCCAGCACTTTGCTGGAGATGTCTTTGCCTTCCTGTTTGTGGAACCAAGGCGCCTTGATTTCAGGGTAGATGCCGATGTTCTTGCCGGTCGAATGGTTCAGACCCTGCACGAACTCGATCTCTTCCTGGAAGGTGTGCACGCGGAAGTCGGATTTGCCCATCGGGAAGCGGCCAGGGTAGCCCTGTACCTTCTTGCCGTTTTCGATTTCAAAGCCTTCGGTGAACTTCAGCGATTTGATCTCCGCCAGCGTAAAGTCGATGGCGTAATAACGGCCGTCTTTACGCGCGCGGTCCGGGAAGCGTTCGGCGACGTCGGTGACGCGATCGAGGTAATGGTCGTGCAGCACCACCAGCTCGTTGTCCTTGGTCATCACCAGATCTTGTTCGAGATAATCGGCGCCCTGCGCGTAGGCCATCGCCTTCGCCGGCAGGGTGTGTTCCGGCAGGTAGCCGCTGGCGCCGCGGTGGGCGATGACCACTTTGTCCGCCGCCTGCGCGGCGCTGACCATCGAGGTGGCGAGAATGATCCCTGTCAGCAGGGCTTTGACTTGAGTCCGCATTCCGTTTTCTCCGTGTTGTTGGGGGCAGGGTAGTAAAAAGGCCGCAGGGCGGCCTTTAAATCATGCAAAAGTCGTGTGACGCTTAACCGCGCTTGGCGGCGATTTCCGCGTGGTGTTTCTTCTCGTTCAGCATGGTCAGCAGCAGCAGGATGACCGCTGCGATGCTGCCGCCGATCATCACCATGAAGCCGCCGTCCCAACCGAAGAAATCCACGGTGTAACCGACGATGGCGCTGGCCGCGACCGAGCCGCCCAGGTAGCCGAACAGGCCGGTGAAGCCCGCGGCGGTGCCGGCGGCTTTCTTCGGCGCCAGCTCCAGCGCGTGCAGGCCGATCAGCATCACCGGGCCGTAGATCAGGAAGCCGATGACCAGCATACAGATCATGTCCACGGTCGGGTTACCGGCCGGGTTCATCCAGAACACCACGGTGGCGATGGTCACCAGCGTCATGAAGAACACGCCGGTGGCGCCGCGGTTGCCTTTGAACACTTTGTCCGACATCCAGCCGCACAGCAGAGTGCCCGGGATACCGGCGTATTCATACAGGAAGTAGGCCCAGGAAGACTTGTCCAGCGCGAAGTGCTTCACTTCTTTCAGGTAGGTCGGCGACCAGTCCAGAATGCCGTAACGCAGCAGGTAGACGAACACGTTGGCGACCGCGATGTACCACAGCAGCTTGTTCGGCAGGATGTACTGCATGAAGATCTGCTTGGCGGTCAGCTCTTCTTCGTCTTTTTCGCTGTAGTCGTCCGGATAGTCGTTTTTGTACTCTTCAATCGGCGGCAGGCCGCAGGATTGCGGGGTATCGCGCATCAGGGCGAAGGCGATCAGGGCCACCAGGATGGCGCCGAAGGCCGGCATGTACAGCGCCGCGTGCCAGTCGTTGAACCAGGCCATGCCCAGCAGGAACAGCAGCGGCGGCAGGCCGCCACCCACGTTGTGGGCGCAGTTCCAGATGGAGACGATGCCGCCGCGTTCTTTCTGCGACCACCAGTGCACCATGGTGCGGCCGCACGGCGGCCAACCCATGCCCTGGAACCAGCCGCACAGGAACAGCAGAACGAACATCACCGCGATGCTGGAGGTGGCCCACGGCACGAAGCCCATGAACAACATCACCGCTGCCGCCAGGATCAGGCCGGCAGGCAGGAACACTCGCGGGTTGGAACGGTCGGAGACCGAACCCATGATGAATTTGGAGAAACCGTAGGCGATGGAGATGCCCGACAGCGCGAAGCCGAGGTCGCCGCGGCTGAAGCCTTGTTCGATCAGGTAAGGCATGGCCAGGGTGAAGTTCTTACGCACCAGATAGTAAGCGGCGTAACCGAAGAAGATCCCCAGGAAAATTTGCCAGCGCAGCTTACGGTAGAGCGGGTCTACCTTATCGCTCGGCACACGGGCGATGTGTGCGGCCGGCTTAAAAATACTCAACATGAGCGCCTCCGATGGCTTTATCTGTTATCACATCAATATGACCTTTTACGTTCATTTGATGATTGAGCGGATATCGAATGTGGTGTTTTTGTGTTCCATAACGAGCGCCATTGTCGACAAATACGCCTGGTGTCGCTGTGACGAATGGCGCAATTGTTACACTTTCATGAAACCACGGCGGATTTTGAGCGATTCGTTAACGTTATGAAATAGAAAAACGTCCAAAAATCGTGATTATGATCACATTGATGGTTTTTTGTGGACATTTTTATTTCGTTTTATGTTCGTTCTTGTTCCTTATCAAACAAAGACCCTAATAACCGTGGCTCAATAGGCTCATAACTACCGATCCTGAGGGAGCGACATGAGCAGCTATTTTGACGGCGGCGAAACGGATGTGATCATCATCGGCGGCGGCGCCACCGGCGCAGGCATTGCCCGCGATTGTGCGCGGCGCGGCTTGCGCTGCATTTTGCTGGAGCGTCACGACATCGCCACCGGCGCCACCGGCCGCAACCACGGCTTGCTGCACAGCGGCGCGCGCTATGCGGTGACCGACGGCGAGTCGGCGCGCGAGTGCATCGAAGAGAACCGCATCCTGAAACGCATCGCGCATCACTGTATCGAGCGCACCGATGGGCTGTTCATCACCCTGCCGCAGGACTCGCTGGAGTATCAGCAACAGTTTATCGCCGCCTGTCGCCAGGCCGACATCGACGCCGAAGCGATCGACCCGCAGCTGGCGCTGCGGCTGGAGCCGGCGGCTAATCCGGCGCTGATTGGCGCGGTGCGGGTGCCGGACGGCACCGTCGATCCTTTCCGGCTGACCGCCGCCAACATGCTGGATGCGCGCGAGCACGGCGCGCAGATCCTGACTTACCACCAGGTGGTCGGATTGTTGCGCAGCGGCGACCGGGTGACGGGCGTGCGCGTTTACGACCATCAGAATCAGCGGCGCTATGAGCTGCACGCGCCGGTGGTGGTCAACGCCGCCGGCATCTGGGGCCAGCAGATCGCCGAATACGCCGATTTGCGTATCCGCATGTTCCCGGCCAAGGGAGCGCTGCTGATCCTCGGTCACCGCATCAACAACATGGTGATCAACCGTTGCCGCAAACCGGCGGACGCCGACATCCTGGTGCCGGGCGACACCATCTCGCTGATCGGCACCACCTCGACCCATATCGACTACGACCAAATCGATAACATGCTGGTGACGCCGCAGGAGGTGGACATTCTGATCCGCGAGGGGGCGCTGCTGGCGCCCACCCTGGCGCAGACCCGCATTCTGCGCGCCTATGCCGGGGTGCGGCCGCTGGTGGCCAGCGACGACGATCCCAGCGGGCGCAACGTCAGCCGCGGCATCGTGCTGCTCGATCACGCCGCCCGCGACGGGCTGGAAGGGTTTATCACCATCACCGGCGGCAAGCTGATGACCTACCGCCTGATGGCGGAGTGGGCCACCGACAAGGTGTGCGAAAAGCTCGGGGTAAACCGCCCGTGCACCACCGCGCAGGACGCGTTGCCCGGATCCCGTCAGTCGGCGGAGGAAACGGTGCGCAGCGTGGTTTCTCTGCCCGCCAGCATTCGCGGCTCGGCGATTTACCGGCACGGCGATCGCGCCAGCCAGGTGCCGGCGGCCGATCGGCTCGACACCAGCCTGGTGTGCGAGTGCGAGGCGGTGACCGCCGGGGAAGTGCGCTATGCGGTCAATTCGCTGACCGTCAATAACCTGGTGGATCTGCGCCGCCGCACCCGCGTCGGCATGGGCACCTGCCAGGGTGAACTCTGCGCCTGCCGCGCCGCCGGGCTGCTGACGCGCTTCAAGGTCAGCACGCCGCAGCAATCCATCGCGCAGCTGTCGCAGTTCCTCAACGAACGCTGGAAAGGCGTGCGGCCGATCGCCTGGGGCGATGCGCTGCGCGAGAGCGAATTCACCAGTTGGGTTTACCAAGGGTTATGCGGGCTTGAGGCCCAGGCAGACAAAGAGCAGGAGGCGGATGATGCGATTTGACGTAGTGGTGATTGGCGGCGGCCTGGCGGGCTTGAGCTGCGCCATTGCCGTGGCCGAACAGGGCAAACGCTGTGCGGTGGTCAGTTCCGGCCAGAGCGCGCTCTACTTCTCCTCCGGCTCGCTCGATCTGCTGGCGAGATTGCCGGACGGCACGCCGGTCGAGATGCCGCTGGCGGCGCTGCCGCAGCTGGCGCAACAGGCGCCGGAGCATCCGTATTCTCTGATTGGCCCCGGCCGGGTGGCGGCGCTGTCCGCCGCCGCGCAGCGGCTGCTGGAACGCTGCGGGCTGAATCTGCAGGGCGAGGGGGTGAACAACCATCTGCGCATTACGCCGCTCGGCACGCGCCGCGCTACCTGGCTCAGCCCGCAGGCGATCCCGACGCTGCCGCTGACCGGCCAACTGCCCTGGCGGCGCATTGCGGTGATCGGCATCGAAGGGTTCCTCGACTTCCAACCGCAGATGGCCGCCGACTCTCTGAGCCGCGAGCTCGGCGTAGAGGCGGATGTGGCCTATCTGCACATGCCGGCGCTGGACAGATTGCGCAATAACCCCAGCGAGTTCCGTGCGGTGAACATTGCCCGGGTACTGGATTTGATGGAAAGCCTGCCGCCGATGGCCGAAGAGCTGCGGCGGCTGGCGGGCGAGGCCGAGGCGCTCTTCCTGCCGGCCTGTCTGGGCCTGGAGGACGACGCGTCGCTGGCGGTGCTGCAGGATGCGGTCGGTAAGCCGATCCGGCTGCTGCCGACGCTGCCGCCTTCGGTGCCCGGCATGCGCTTGCATCAGGCGCTGCGGCGGCGTTTCCAGCAGCTGGGCGGCGTTTTCATGCCGGGCGACAGCGTGCTGCGCGCCGAGAGCGAAGCCGGCCGCGTCACCGGTTTGTACACCCGCAACCACGGCGATATTCCGCTGCGGGCGCAGCAGGTGGTGCTGGCCAGCGGCAGCTTCTTCAGCAATGGGCTGGTAGCGGATTTCGATGAAGTGCGTGAGCCGATCTTCGGGCTGGACGTGCACAGCCGCGCCGATCGCGCCGACTGGAGCCGGCGCGAGCTGTTCGCGCCACAGCCTTATCTGCAGTTTGGCGTGCGTACCGACGGCAGACTGCGGGCGATGAAGCAGGGAATGCCGTTCGACAATCTGTATGCCATCGGTGCGGTCGCCGGCGGCTACGATCCGCTGCAGCAGGGCTGCGGCGCCGGCGTGTCATTGATCGGTGCGCTGCACGTTGCGCAGCAGATCGCCGCGGAGGAGAACGCATGAGTCTGCATCAGGATCACAGCTTTGAAAGCTGCATCAAATGCACCGTCTGCACCACCTACTGCCCGGTCGCCAAAGTGAACCCGCTCTACCCGGGGCCGAAACAGGCGGGGCCAGACGGCGAGCGGCTGCGGCTGAAAGACCCGGCGCTGTACGACGAGGCGTTGAAATATTGCACCAACTGCAAGCGTTGTGAAGTGGCCTGCCCGTCCGACGTCAAAATCGGCGACATCATTCAGCGCGCCCGCGCCGACTTTGCCCAGAGCAAGCCGACGCTGCGTGACGCCATCCTCAGCCACACCGATATCATGGGATCGCTGTCGACGCCGTTCGCGCCGATCGTCAACGCCGCCACCGGGCTGAAACCGGTGCGCAAGCTGCTGGACAAGGCGCTGAAGATCGATCACCGTCGTGAACTGCCGAAATATTCCTTCGGCACCTTCCGCCGCTGGTACCGGCAACAGGCGCAGGCGCAGCAGCGTTACGCCGAGCAGGTGGCGTTCTTCCACGGCTGCTTCGTCAACTATAACCACCCGCAGCTGGGCAAGGATTTGATCCGGGTGTTCAATGCGCTGGATATCGGCGTGCAGCTGCTGAAGCGCGAGAAATGCTGCGGCGTGCCGCTGATCGCCAACGGGTTTATCGAGCAGGCCAAAAAGCAGGCCAGGGTCAATGCCGAATCGCTGCATGAAACGGTGCTGGAGCGCGGCATTCCGGTGGTGGCCACTTCGTCGAGCTGCACCTTCACCCTGCGTGACGAATACCCTCATCTGCTGGACGTAGACACCACCCCGGTGCGCGATCGGGTGGAGCTGGCGACGCGCTATCTCTATCGTCTGATCAATCAGGGGCGCAGCCTGCCGCTGAAACGCACGCCGCTGCGGGTGGCTTATCACACGCCTTGCCATATGGAGAAGATGGGCTGGACCGCCTACACTCTGGAGCTGCTGCGGCAGATACCGGGGCTGGAGCTGGTGGTGCTGGATTCGCAGTGCTGCGGCATCGCCGGCACCTACGGGTTCAAATCGGAGAACTACGCCACGTCGCAGGGCATCGGCGCGCCGCTGTTCCGGCAGATAGAAGAGAGCGGGGTGGATCTGGTGGTGACCGACTGCGAGACCTGCAAATGGCAGATAGAAATGTCCACCAGCAAACGCTGCGAACATCCGATCACCCTGCTGGCGCAGGCGCTGGCATAAAACGAAAGGGCCGGCAAGCCGGCCCTTTGTGGGATTACTGCTTCAGCTTCAGGGTGGAGATGATGCCTTCGGCTTCGGTCTGCGCCTGCTGCTGATTGTCCGCCGGCAGCGTTACCTGAATTGTCAGCATGTTGTTGTTCAGCGAGCCGATCAGGACGGAAGAATAGGCTTTCTCGCCGCCGCTGGTGATGATGCTGTCCAGCTGACGCAGCGGCACACCGTTGACGTCGAGCGCTTTGTTGGTGATCACCTGCAGGTTGGCGTCACGCGCGCGTTGGGTATTCTCCAGGCGCTTGGCCAGGGTCTCCAGGCTGTCGGCGGTCTTGTCACCCAGGATCACAATCACCGCGCGCTGGCCGGTGCTGTCTGCGTAAACATGCATGTTGTTAGCCTGGTTGCCCAGCTTGCCGCTCTGATCCGCCATGCCGACCGGCAGGGTGAACGCCAGTTTACCGTCCAGCAGGCTCACCTGTTGCCCGGCCGGCGCGCTGGCCGCCGTGCCGTCCGTTGCCGCCTTGGTGTCTTTGGTTTCGCCGTCGCAGGCCGCGAGGCCAAGCGCCAGCAGGCTGATACCCATCAATTTCGCTACTTTACGCATCGGGCTTCCTTCTTCCTTTCCGGTAGGGATTCACTGTCGTATCGCAACCTATTCCAGGTTGAAATGCAAGGCAGATGTTGTCACAAGTTTTTTTCCAGTAATAGCCGATAATCAGCCACTTCGCCTTTCTTTTCCAGCTGAACAATCTGATAGTGGTGGGCGATCAGCATCGTCAGCATGGCGCGGAACCGGTTACGGGTTTTGATCGTCAGTTGGCGATAGCCCTGCGCCCGCGCCCAGCGTTCCTGTTCAGCCAACAAGGCCTGCGCCACGCCGTGGCGACGAAATGCCGGCAGCACGCCGCCCAGCCAGCTGTAAAACACCGTTTCCTGCCGTTGATAACCGAGTTTGAAACCGGCCGGTTGCCCGGCTATCTCGGCGATCAACAGGCTGGCGGGGGCGGTGCCGATGCGCCGCTGCAGATCGGCCAGGCTATGCAGGCCGCCGAATTCGGGGATGCGTTGGTAAAGGCGGTGGATGTCTTCAAGCGTGGCGGTGCGGACGATTGGGGTCATGAGCGGCCTCCAAAGGATAGGGCCGCCCAGAATAACACGACTCAGCCCGGCTGCAGGCCGCCGCTGCGCGCCGCGATGCGTTTGAGCAGCATGTTCAGCAACACGCCGTACATCGGCAGGAAGAACAGCAGGCAGATCATCACCTTGAAGCTGTAATCCACCAGCGCGATCTCCACCCAGTTGTTGGCCATGAAGGGATCGCTGCTCTTATAAAAGGCGATGAAGAAGAACGCCAGCGTATCGCTGATGTTGCCGAGGAACATCGCCGCCGCCGGCGCCACCCACCAGGCGCTGCGTTGACGCAGGCGGTTGAAGACGTGTACGTCGAGGATCTGCCCGAGCACATAGGCCATAAAGCTGGCGACGGCGATGCGCGCCACGAACAGGTTAAAACTGTTCAGCGCCGCAAAGCCCTGCCATTCTCCCTGATAGGTGACGGTGGAGATCACATAAGAGATGAACAGCGCCGGCACCATCACCGCCAGGATGATGCGCCGCGCCAGCGGCGCGCCGAAGATGCGCACGGTCAGATCGGTCGCCAGGAAGATAAACGGGAAGGTAAAGGCGCCCCAGGTGGTATGGAAGCCGAAAACGGTGATCGGCAGCTGCACCAGGTAGTTGCTGGAGGTAATGATGGCGATATGAAACAGCGAAAGCCAGACCAACGCGGTAAAGCGCTGCTGTGCGGTAAACGAATACATGTTGTAGCCTTTTTAGCAGTGGGGTGAGGGAACCCAGTGTGTCTTGTCAAAACAGCAAAAAACGCTGCGCGGCGGCATGATACGCGTTTGCGCAACCAATGCAATGGTTAAATTTAACGCAAACGTTAACGCATCTTGCGCAGAAAAACTACCGGCGTAAACTAGGCGCTAATGAGATGCGGCGAGCGTTCGCCGATCGTTTTTGAACGAGAAAAATTGCATGACTGACTTATTTGCCCAGGCAGACCAGACGCTCGACGCGCTGGGGCTGCGCTGTCCGGAACCGGTGATGATGGTGCGTAAAACCGTGCGCCATATGGACAACGGCGAAACGCTGCTGATTATCGCCGACGATCCGGCCACCACCCGCGATATCCCGGGGTTCTGCCGCTTTATGGAGCACACGCTGGTGGCGCAGGAGACCGAACAGGTGCCATACCGTTATCTGTTACGTAAAGGCGTCTAACGGCGGCGCGGCCGAGTTAAAAGTTCCCTCCCCCAAATGACAACGGGCGCGGTATGCCGCGCCCGTGTTTGTTTCAGAGCTTAGCTGCGCTTTCTCAATAGCCGCAGCGCGTTGGCGGTGACCAGCGCGGTGGCGCCGGAGTCAGCCAGTACCGCCAGCCACAAACCGGTCAGCCCCAGCAGGCTGGTGATCAGGAAGACCCCCTTCAACCCCAGCGCGATGGTGATGTTTTGCCGGATATTGGCGTGGGTGGCGCGTGAGATGCGGATCATCTCCGCGACGCCCACCAGCCGGTTGTGGGTCAGGGCGGCGTCGGCGGTTTCCAGCGCCACGTCGGTGCCGCTGCCCATGGCGATGCCGATGTTGGAGGCTTTCATCGCCGGGGCGTCGTTGATGCCGTCGCCGATCATCGCCGTCGGGCGCAGTTCGCTCAGTTCGGTGACCGCGCTGACCTTATCTTCCGGCAGCAGACCGGCGCGATAGTCGAGGCCCAGCTCGCCGGCGATCGCGGCGGCGGCGCGCGGGTTGTCGCCGGTCAGCATCACGCCGCGAATGCCCAGCGCGTTCAGTTCGGCTATCGCCTGCTTGGCGTCGCCGCGCAGCGTATCGCGCAGCGCCAGCAAGCCGATGGGCGCGCCGTCTTCCAGCACCACCACCGCCGTTTTACCGGCGTTTTCCAGCTTGTCTACCTGGCTCTGCCATGGGGTGGCGAGCAGGCCCGGCGCCAGCTTGCCCGGCGCGCTGATCAGCACGGTCTTGCCGTCCACGATCCCTTCCACGCCGACGCCGGCCAGCGCGCGGCGCGCCTGCGCCAGCGGCAACTCAGCCCCGCTTGCGGCGGCGCGGTTGATGATCGCCTGCGCCAGCGGGTGATGTGAACCGGCTTCCACCGCGGCGGCAAGCTGCAACAGCCGTTGTTCGGTCAGCACACCGATAGGCAGCACGTCGGTGACCGTCGGCTTGCCTTCGGTCAGGGTGCCGGTCTTATCGAAGGCGATGGTTTGAATCTGGCCCAGTTGCTCCAGCGCCGCGCCGCCTTTAATCAGCGCGCCGCGCCGCGTGGCGGCCGCCAGCCCGGATGTGATGGCCGCCGGCGTTGAGATCACCAGCGCACATGGACAGCCGATCAGCAGCAGCGTCAGGCCGCGATAGATCCAGGTATCCCACGGCTGCGAGAACAGCAGCGGTGGCACCAGGATCACCGCGACGGCCAGCAGCATAATGGCCGGTGTGTAATAGCGGCTGAAGCGATCGAGGAAGCGTTCGATCGGCGCGCGGCGCTCTTCGGCCTCTTCAATCAGCTGCAGGATGCGGTCGATGGCGTTTTTGCCGGGCTCGGAGATCACCTTCATCTGCGCCGCCTGATCGACGGACAGGCTGCCGGCGGCCACTTTCTCCCCCTGTTGGCGCTCGACCGGCACCGATTCGCCGGTCAGGGCGCTTTCATCGAAGCTGGCGAACGGATTGAGCAGCTCGGCGTCGGCCGGCAGGCGCCCACCGGGCGCGATTTCAATCACGTCGCCGGGGCGCAGGCTGGCGACCGGCACGCGTTTGCGTTCCGTGCCTTGCAGTAGCAGCGCATCTTCCGGCACCAGCTCCATCAGCGCCTTCACCCCGCGCCGTGCGCGGTTGGCGGCGTAGGATTCCAGCAGTTCGCCGACCATAAACAGCAGCAGCACCATCGCCGCTTCGGCGGTGGCGCCGATGAACAGCGCGCCGATGGCCGCCACGCTCATCAGCGTTTCGATGGCAAACGGCGTGCCGGAACGAATCAAACGCAGCGCCTTGGCGGCGACCGGCGCCAACCCGACCAGCGTGGTGGCGATAAAGGCGATGCGGCCCAGCTCCGGGTTAACCCGATCCAGCACCCAACTGATGACCATCAGGGTGGTTAACAGCAGCAGCGGCGCGAATTCGCCGAAGCGTGAGGTTTTGGGCGCGGCGGCTTTGGCGGTCTGAGCGCCGAGCAGGGTAAAGCCGGCCTGGGCGACCGCGTCCTGGATCCGCAGGCTGAGGTCGGACTGCGCGTCGACCACCAGTTTCTCGGTGGCGAACAACACGCGCGCGCTGTCGACGCCGGGGAGTGCGGTGACGGCATTTTCGATTTTCTTGGCGCAGCTGGGGCAGTCCATGCCGGTGACTTTCCAGCTGAAACGTTGGCTGCCGGAAGGGGGAGCGGCGGCCAGCCTGTCGCTTTCCTCGTCCGGATCGTCGGGTGCGGCGGTGCAGCAGCCGCTATCGCCATGATCGTGATGATGGTGGGCGTGTTCGGCCTGTGCGGCGGCGTTTTTCGGTTCGCTGCTGCAGCCGTGCTGAGTTTTGCTGTGGCTGTGGTTGCAGCCGCATCCGCCTTCGGCGTGGTGATGTTCCTGATGATTATGGTTTTGCTGATTGTGCATAACGTCCCCCTTCGGGCTGTTAAACGGGTTTGCTCAACTGACTCTACACCCTGGAGTCCACTCCAGAGTCAAGCGCCGGATGAGAATTATTGCTAACGGCGTTCAAGCGTAGAGAAGGGGGTATTCATTCAATAATGAATAATGCGGATTTTAATCTATCGGCTTTTCTTATCCCCTCTTGGGGCGAAAAGGCTCGCCACCGTTAGTTTAAATAAGAAAATAATATTCCTATAGAAACTAAAAAATCGCCTGACCTAATAATAAAGAGTTATTAATCTATAACGCTTTAGCAAAATTTACCTTTTCCCCTGAGTAAAGCCAGCATGATTCGCTTGAGTCTGCAGGCCGCATTGCTATTGAAGTTTGGTGCCAACTTATCCTCACCAAGTTTCATTTGTTTTGTAAATAAGCCTAAAAAGCAGCATAACAAACTTTCGTTGCGATAATAAATAGTTGATTATTTTATGTGCAGTTTTGCGACCCTGCCTATAATTGGAATCGATTACCATTTTTAATGGTGATCTTATTTGCTGATATATATGCATTAATTCTACCTAACACACTGCCGGTAACGGCGCATAAGCCCCTTCCAGCAAGCTTAAGGTTCATTAACCGTGGCTTACGGGGAGGTTATGTCTATCTGTCTGATTGGTATCAATCAGGTAATGAGTGGAATCGAACCAATGCAATCTACTAAAAAGGCAATTGAAATTACTGAATCCAGCCTTGCGGCCGCGACAACCGGCTACGATGCTGTAGATGACCTGCTGCATTATCATGAGCGGGGTAACGGGATTCAGATTAATGGCAAGGATTCATTTTCTAACGAGCAAGCTGGGCTGTTTATTACCCGCGAGAACCAAACCTGGAACGGTTACAAGGTATTTGGCCAGCCGGTCAAATTAACCTTCTCCTTCCCGGACTATAAGTTCTCTTCCACCAACGTCGCCGGCGATACCGGGCTGAGCAAGTTCAGCGCGGAACAGCAGCAGCAGGCTAAGCTGTCGCTGCAGTCCTGGGCCGACGTCGCCAATATCACCTTCACCGAAGTGGCGGCCGGTCAAAAGGCCAATATCACCTTCGGCAATTACAGCCAGGATCGTCCCGGCCACTATGATTATGGTACCCAGGCCTACGCCTTCCTGCCGAACACCATTTGGCAGGGCCAGGATTTGGGCGGCCAGACCTGGTACAACGTCAACCAATCCAACGTGAAGCATCCGGCGACCGAAGACTACGGCCGCCAGACGTTCACCCATGAGATTGGCCATGCTCTGGGTCTGAGCCATCCGGGCGATTACAACGCCGGTGAAGGCAACCCGACCTATCGCGACGTTACCTATGCGGAAGACACCCGCCAGTTCAGCCTGATGAGCTACTGGAGCGAAACCAACACCGGTGGCGATAACGGCGGTCATTACGCCGCAGCTCCGCTGCTGGATGACATTGCCGCCATTCAGCATCTGTATGGCGCGAACCTGTCGACCCGCACCGGCGACACCGTGTACGGCTTTAACTCCAATACCGGTCGTGACTTCCTCAGCACCACCAGCAATTCGCAGAAAGTGATCTTTGCGGCCTGGGATGCGGGTGGCAACGATACCTTCGATTTCTCCGGTTATACCGCTAACCAGCGCATCAACCTGAATGAGAAATCGTTCTCCGACGTGGGCGGCCTGAAGGGCAACGTCTCGATCGCCGCCGGTGTGACCATTGAGAACGCCATTGGCGGTTCCGGCAACGACGTGATCGTCGGCAACGCGGCCAACAACGTGCTGAAAGGCGGCGCGGGTAACGACGTGCTGTTCGGCGGCGGCGGGGCGGATGAACTGTGGGGCGGTGCCGGCAAAGACATCTTTGTGTTCTCTGCCGCCAGCGATTCCGCACCGGGTGCTTCCGACTGGATCCGCGACTTCCAGAAAGGGATCGACAAGATCGACCTGTCGTTCTTCAATAAAGAAGCGCAGAGCAGCGATTTCATTCACTTCGTCGATCACTTCAGCGGCACGGCCGGTGAGGCGCTGCTGAGCTACAACGCGTCCAGCAACGTGACCGATTTGTCGGTGAACATCGGCGGGCATCAGGCGCCGGACTTCCTGGTGAAAATCGTCGGCCAGGTAGACGTCGCCACGGACTTTATCGTGTAACACAGCAACGGAACGCCCGGCGCAGTCTCGGCCGGGCGTGATGCAGGAGCCCGGTATGAAAGGTACTTTAGCGCGCACCGCTTTGGCGGCGGGTGGCATGATGGTGACGAGTGCGGTGATGGCCGGCAGTTTGGCATTGCCGACCGCGCAGTCGCTGGCGGGACAATGGCAGGTGGCCGACAGCGAACGGCAATGCCAAATCGAGTTTCTGGCGCATGAACAAAACGAGACCAACGGCTATCAGCTGGTGGATCGGCAACAGTGTTTGCAGAGCGTGTTTGCGGCGGAAGTCGTGGGCTGGCGCCCGGCTCCGGACGGCATCGCCCTGCTGCGGGCGGATGGCAGCACGCTGGCGTTCTTCTCGCGCGACGGCGATCTGTACCGCAATCAACTGGGTGCGGGTGATGCCCTGACGTTGAAAGCGCTGGCTTGATGAAGAAACGGGTTCGGCGCGCCGAACCCGCGGCAGGCCTCTACAGGTAGAGCGAACGCACGATCAGGAAGTGGCCGGAGAAGTAACAGAAAGCCACGATGGCGTCCGCCGCGCGGAAGGTGAAGCGGTAGCGGTTGAGCAGCCAAACCACGTTGGCCAGCAGCAGCAGCGAGGTGCCGGTCAGCAGCGAGAAGCCGAAATCGGTGCTGCGCAGGAAATATTGTTCGCCCGCCAGCCAGACCATCAGCAGCGTCATCGCCACGTAGGTAACGATCGGCCAGCGCATCTCTTCCAGCCGGGTCCAGACGGTGGCCAGCAGCAGTGCGCCGATCGCCAGCAGCGCCAGCGGCAGCGGCCAGAACAGGCTGAACGTCATCTGGCTGGCGAAACTCAGGGTGTACAGCAGGTGGGACAGGAAAAAGGCGCCGATGGCATACAGCACCCGTTCGCGCGGCAACAGGAGCAATGCGTCGCCGATCAGCGTCGCCAGCAGGCCGAGTACGATCAGATAACCCGCAGCGCTGAGCACCGGCGCCTGCCAGGCCAACAGCAACAGCAGCAGCAGCGTGACGGGTTTGAACACCCAGCGCTGCCAGCGCGGCCCACGGTAAGAGGCGTCGACGAACAGCCAACCGGAAAAGAATACGGCAAGGAACGGCCAACTCATTTATGTCTTCCTTATGTATGAGGGAGCCGCAACCACCGGCTCCAAACTGTCACCCATGTCACTTCTTCATTTCAGTGTAGGTAGCCTGCCGGCGATCGACAATGCTTTCTTGAGAATGCTATGTTTACGCTGATTTAGCCGCGAAGGAAATGGGAAACCGATGAGTAAGCCACCGTTATTTTTTGTCGCCGTGATTGCGCTGATCGCCGTGCTGGCCACGCAACGCTACTTCAAGCAGCGGCAGCAGGAGGCGGAAAACGATCGCGCGCCGATGCGCAGTCTGCAGGTGACGGTGAGCGACAAACGCGCGGTGCCGGTCACCAAGACCCGCGCGCCGCAGCGCGAGCCGTTGGTCAATGAACCGATGAATTACGAGGTGGTGTTCAGCCCGGTACAGGGAGGTGAAGACATCCAGCTGCGGTTGAAGCAATGGCAGTACAACCCGATAGAAAAGGGCGCGCAGGGCACGTTGAACATGCAGGGCACGCGCTTCGTCTCGTTCACCGCTCAGCCGTAGCGGTCACTTCTTCTTGATGGGCGGCTGTTTCTTTTGCCAGGCCAGCAGCTCGAACACGCCAAAGATAAAGATCTTGGCCTCTTGCCAGTAGCTGATCGGCTGATCCTTCGGCTGGGTGGATTTCAACAGCACCAGCTGCAGGCCGTGCATCACCACCATAAAGAACAGCGCCACGTCGATGAAATACTTCAGTGGCTTGGGAAACGGATGGAACAGGTTAGAGAGCAGGAAGCCCCACACGCACAGCATCAGCAGGCGGCCCAGATTAATCAACATGGTCGGTTTTCTCTTGCGAACGAATATAAAGGCGATAGGCCACCTGGCCGGCGACCTTCTCCCGGTGCAGCTGCCAGCTGGCAGGCACGTCCGCCGCGGCGCTTTCCGCCTCGGCTTCTACATAGATCCAGGCCTCGTCGGCCAGCCAGCCGCGTTGCTCCAGCAACAGGGCGGTCTCCGCCAGCAGGCCTTTGCGAAACGGCGGATCGAGGAACACCACGTCGAACGGTTGGCCATCGCCCGCCAGCCAGCTCAGCGCGTTGGTGTTGATAACCACCCCTTTGCCCTGCAGCAGCGCCAGATTTTTTTCCAGCTGCTGCGCCACCGGCCGTTCGAATTCGAGCAGCGTGGCGCTGCCGGCATAGCGCGACAGCGCTTCCAGCCCCAATGCGCCGCTGCCGGCGAAACAGTCGAGGCAGCGCGCGCCCTGAATCACCGGCGCCAGCCAGTTGAACAGGGTTTCGCGTACCCGATCGGTGGTGGGGCGCAGCCCCGGGCTGTTCGGCACCGGGAGTTTGCGACCGCGCCATTGGCCACCGATGATGCGGATCTGTCCGGCTGCGGCCTGGGGCGGTTTTTTGGCCGCCGCCCGTGGCGAGAGTCTTGTCATAAGCGTTGTTTGGTTTCTTTCGCGGCGCGGGGCCGCCGAGGTTAACGAAAAGTTGTCCCTATTCTACCGGTGACGGGCGTCGGGGGGAACGGTAAAACGTTGTTGTCTGATTTCACGCCGGAAAGCATGCCGGATGCGTGTTGCTGGGCGAGGGAAAGTGATAGACTCGGCGGATTATTGTCAGCATATATCCTTCAGGTATGGAGGGTAAGCGAGCCTTCGGTACGGAGTAGAGTCATAACATGGCAAAAGATAAGAAACGTGGGTTTTTCTCCTGGCTGGGCTTTGGCCAGAAGGAGAAGGAAGAAGAGCAACAGCAACCTGAGCCGTCGGTAGAGCAGGCGGAACCTCAGGCCGCGGAGACGCCGGCTGAACCGGTCGCCGCCAAGCTGGACGACAAGCTCCCCGCCCAGGAATCTGAACCTGCCGCCTCCGTCGACACCCCGGGAGAGTGGGATAACGGTCAGGCCGGCGAGCAAATCGCGGAAAATCTGCCTGCGGCGGCCGAGCATCCGGCGGCGCAAGCGCTGGCCGAAGAGATCGTCAGCGTAACTGAACAGGTGGCGGCGCAGCAGCAACCTGTCACCGAACCCGAGCCGGTCGTCGAACCCGAGCCGGTCATCGAACCTGAGCCGGTCGTCGAACCCGAGCCGGTCGTTGAGCCTGAGCCGGTCGTTGAACCTGAGCCGGTCGTTGAACCTGAGCCGGTCGTTGAACCTGAGCCGGTCGTTGAGCCTGAGCCGGTCGTCGAACCCGAGCCGGTCGTTGAGCCTGAGCCGGTCGTTGAACCCGAGCCGGTCGTCGAACCCGAGCCGGTCGTCGAACCTGAGCCGGTCGTCGAACCTGAGCCGGTCGTCGAACCTGAGCCGGTCGTCGAACCCGAACCGGTCATCGAACCCGAGCCGGAAGCGGAAGAAGAGCCGCTGGAACTCGGCGTGCCGGCCGCTGCGCAAGAGCAGGAGCGCCCGACCAAAGAGGGCTTCTTCGCGCGCCTGAAGCGCAGCCTGCTGAAGACCAAGCAGAACCTCGGCTCCGGCTTTATGGGGCTGTTCCGCGGTAAAAAGATCGACGACGACCTGTTCGACGAGCTGGAAGAACAGCTGCTGATCGCCGACGTTGGCGTGGACACCACGCGCAAGATCATCACCTCCCTGACTCAGCACGCCAGCCGCAAGCAGCTAAAAGACGCCGAAGCGCTGTACGGCAAGCTGAAGGAGGAAATGTCCGAAATTCTGGCCAAGGTCGATCAGCCGCTGGATGTCAGCGGGAAAACCCCGTATGTCATCCTGATGGTCGGCGTGAACGGCGTGGGTAAAACCACCACCATCGGCAAGCTGGCGCGCCAGTTCCAGGCGGAAGGCAAGTCGGTGATGCTGGCGGCGGGGGACACCTTCCGCGCCGCGGCGGTGGAGCAGCTGCAGGTGTGGGGTGAACGCAACCGCATTCCGGTGGTGGCGCAGCATACCGGTGCGGATTCCGCTTCGGTGATCTTCGATGCGGTGCAGGCCGCCAAGGCGCGCGGCATCGATGTGTTAATCGCCGATACTGCCGGCCGTCTGCAGAACAAATCGCACCTGATGGAAGAGCTGAAGAAGATCGTCCGCGTCATGAAAAAACTGGACGACCAGGCCCCCCATGAGGTTATGCTGACGCTCGATGCCAGCACCGGCCAGAATGCCGTCAGTCAGGCGAAATTATTTAATGAGGCCGTGGGCTTAACCGGCATCACGCTGACTAAACTGGACGGTACCGCCAAGGGCGGGGTGATCTTCGCCATCGCCGATCAGTTCGGTATCCCGATCCGCTATATCGGCGTCGGGGAAGGCATCGAAGATTTGCGGCCGTTTAAGGCTGACGATTTTATTGAGGCACTTTTTGCCCGAGAGGATTAATACGGATGATTCGCTTTGAACAGGTCAGTAAAGCTTATCTGGGCGGACGGCAAGCGCTGCAGGGGGTTGATTTCCATCTGCGCCCGGCGGAAATGGCGTTTCTGACCGGCCATTCCGGCGCGGGGAAAAGTACCCTGCTGAAACTGATTTGCGGTATCGAACGGCCCAGCGCCGGCCACATCTGGTTTGGCGGCCACGACATCAGCCGTTTGAAAAACCGCGAGGTGCCGTTCCTGCGCCGGCAGATCGGCATGATCTTCCAGGATCACCACCTGCTGCTGGATCGCACGGTGTATGACAACGTGGCGATGCCGCTGATCATCGCCGGCGCCAGCACCGAAGACATCCGTCGCCGCGTCTCCGCCGCGCTGGACAAGGTCGGTCTGCTGGATAAAGCGAAGAACTTCCCGATTCAGCTGTCCGGCGGTGAGCAGCAGCGTGTGGGCATCGCCCGTGCGGTGGTGAACAAGCCGGCGGTGCTGCTGGCGGATGAACCGACCGGTAACCTGGACGATGCGCTGTCGGAAGGCATCCTGCGCCTGTTTGAAGAATTCAACCGCGTCGGCGTGACCGTACTGATGGCGACGCACGACACCGGGCTTATCGCCCGCCGCAATTACCGCATCCTGACGCTGAGCCAGGGCCGCATGCAAGGAGGCGCTCACCATGGCCAATAACGCAAAAACCGCCAAGAGCAAGGCGCTGCGCGGCGGCTGGCGCGAACAGTGGCGTTACGCCTGGATGAACGCCATCAAAGACATGCTGCGTCAGCCGTTGGCGACGCTGCTGACGGTGATGGTGATCGCTATTTCCCTGACGCTGCCGAGCGTGTGCTACATCGTGTGGAAAAACGTCAGCACCGCGGCCAGCCAGTGGTATCCGACGCCGCAGCTGACCGTCTATCTGGATAAATCGCTCGATGACGACGCCGCGCTGAAAGTGCTCGACGCCATCAAGGCGGAAGCCGGCGTGGAGAAGGTCAATTACCTGTCGCGTGAAGAAGCGCGCGGCGAGTTCCGCAACTGGTCGGGCTTTGGCGGCGCGCTGGACATGTTGGAAGAGAACCCGTTGCCGGCGGTGGCGATCGTCACGCCGAAGCTGAGCTTCCAGAGTTCGGACACCCTCAACACCCTGCGCGATCGCGTGGCGGCGGTGCAGGGCGTGGAAGAAGTGCGTATGGATGACAGCTGGTTTGCCCGCCTGGCGGCGCTGACCGGGCTGGCGGGCCAGATTGCGGCGATCATCGGCGTGCTGATGATCGTGGCGGTGTTCCTGGTGATCGGCAACAGCGTGCGTCTGAGCATCTTCAGCCGCCGCGACACCATCAACGTGATGAAACTGATCGGCGCCACCGACGGTTTTATCCTGCGGCCGTTCCTCAACGGCGGGGCGATGCTGGGCTTTGCCGGCGCGCTGCTGTCGCTGGTGCTGTCCGGGGCGCTGGTGTGGCAGCTGGAGTCGGTGGTCGCCGGCGTGGCCAAGGTATTCGGCACCACCTTCACCCTGCACGGGCTGGGCTGGGATGAGGCGCTGCTGCTGCTGATCATCTCCGCGATGATCGGCTGGATCGCCGCCTGGCTGGCGACGGTGCAACATTTACGCCGATTTACACCACAGTAAGATTTTTTTGGTATACTCTTCTCCTGCTGCTTTTGATCGCGTTGCGGGAGAAGAGTGACCTCAAGCGAAGTCAGCACCATCCCTCTCTTCTTAGCGCACAAATTCCCTATCGGCCTGCACCTTCGTCACGTATTGTCAGCAACAATGCTTGCAAAAAAGGGTGAACTTCTGGGGCGGAGTACGGTCAAAAATTGCAGCAAATGTTAAGGTGCCCGGCGTGTGGAACCGCTTTTGCTTCAGCAACTGCCGTAGAATCAATCATTTCCCCGCTGTAATAATCACCTGCATGATTTTGTATTCTCATAGAGAGGGTTTGAATGACCAAAGAAATGCAAACTTTAGCCTTAGTACCCCAAGGTAGCTTGGAAGCCTATATCCGGGCAGCCAACGCCTATCCGATGCTGACGGCAGAGGAAGAGCGGGAGCTGGCTGAACGGCTGCATTATCAGGGCGATCTGGATGCCGCTAAGCAGCTCATCCTGTCTCACCTGCGCTTTGTCGCTCATATTGCCCGCAACTATTCAGGCTATGGTCTGCCGCAGGCGGATCTGATTCAGGAAGGCAATATCGGCCTGATGAAAGCCGTTCGCCGCTTCAACCCTGAAGTCGGCGTGCGTCTGGTTTCCTTTGCGGTGCATTGGATTAAGGCGGAAATCCACGAGTACGTATTGCGCAACTGGCGCATCGTGAAAGTGGCGACCACCAAAGCGCAGCGCAAGCTGTTCTTTAACCTGCGCAAAACCAAACAGCGTTTGGGCTGGTTCAACCAGGACGAAGTGGAACTGGTGGCCCGTGAGCTGGGCGTAACCAGCAAAGACGTGCGCGAGATGGAATCGCGCATGGCGGCGCAGGACATGACGTTCGATCCGACTCCGGACGACGAGGCCCGCGACGGCCAGTCGATGGCGCCGGTGCTGTACCTGCAGGACAAGAGCTCGGACTTCGCCGAAGGCATCGAGGAAGATAACTGGGAAAGCAACGCCGCAGACAAACTGGCCTATGCGCTGGAAGGTCTGGACGAGCGCAGCCAGCATATCATCCGCGCCCGTTGGCTGGACGACGACAACAAGTCGACGCTGCAGGAGCTGGCCGATCAGTACGGCGTTTCCGCCGAACGCGTGCGCCAGCTGGAAAAGAACGCCATGAAGAAACTGAAAATGGCGATCGAAGCCTGAGTCGATGCGAGATTCGATAAAAAAAGCCCGGCAAGCCGGGCTTTTTAGTGCCTGAAATTCGGCGCTATGGCGCCACGGCGGCAAAGTCTGGCGCCGGGCAGTCGTAGCCGAATTTCGCCGCCCACGGGTAGCGGGTGCCGGTGTTGATGTAGCGCTGATAAAGCGCCCGGCCGGTTTTGGCGTCGCGCTTGATAACCCAACTGGCGGCGTTACACAGCACGGCGGCATAGGCCTGGCTCTTCGGCGGCAGCAGATCGGCCGCCTGCTGCGCCAGCCCAACCGCCTGCCAGCGATAGTGCAGGAAACGGTTGTCTTCCGCCGGTAGCGCCGCCTTGGCGCGCGCCGCTTCTGCGCTGTCGATCCAACTTTTGTGCTTCAGCTCGCGAGTATCGAACGCATCCCCCAGATAGGAATAGCCGGCGCCATAGATGGCGTAGTCCGGCGTCATTTCGTAGCCGGTAAACTCCAGCCCTTGGGAACGCAGCAGGTTGGCGGCGCGATAGTAAGCCTGCGCACGCGCCAGCGGTGCGGCGGATTTGTCCTTGGCGGCCTTCAGCTCGTCGGCATACTGCTGCGCCGCCTGCCGGTAGTTGGGGATATCGAAGTAGGCCAGCGCCTCCGGCGCTCTTCCGGCGCGCATCAGACGCCGCGCCAGCAGTTCGCGCAGCTGCACCTCCGGCGTGATCTGCTGGCCGCCGTAGTCGTCCGGGTTTACCGGCTTGAGCGGTGTTGTCGGCGCCGGGGCGTGCTTATCGACAAAGCCTTTCAACTCATCGACGGTCAGCACCCGCTCCGCCACATCGGCCACGTCGGCCCAATAGAGCGCCTTGCCGCGATACAGCAGGTCCATCGCCTGTAGATAGTCGCCGCGGTTCAGCGCCAGGATGGCCTGTTCGCCAGCCACCCGGCATTCGGGCACGATGGTTTCCGCAACGAAGTCGGCGTTGCGCTGTTCGCCCCAGCTTTCGTCGGCGGGGAACGCGCTTGCCGCCTTGGCGTAGGCGGCGGTGGCGGCTTTCACATCGCCGTCGCGCAGCGCCATTTTGGCGCGCAGCCACCACGCCAGGCCGCTGTCGCCGGCGTTTTTCAGCAGGCTCGCCGCCATCGGGTACTGCCCCGAACGGTAAGCCAGCGCCGCCAGCCGATCGCTGCCGGCGAAGCCGCTTTTCACTGAGCCGTCCAGCAGCGTCAGGATCTGGCTGATGATTTGCGCGGAGCGGCCGTTGCCATCGGTATCCGCCATTTGCAGGTTGCCGCTGCGGGCGAACAGCTCAATGGTCACCAGCTGCTGGATCAACGGATCGCCGATAACCTGTTTCAGCGTGTCCAAATGGTCGGGATTGACCAGGAAGCTGGAGACGTACTGCAGCGACTGCCCGCCGCTCGGATCGCCCTGCGCCGCCTGCTGTGCGTACAGGTGGGCGGCGGGGGCGACGTCACCCAGCCACAGGTGGATGCGCGCCTGCTGCCCAAGGCTGCTCAGCGCCAGCTGATCGGGATCGGCGGCGCCGTTTTTCACCCGATCGATCACCTGCTGGAATGCTGCCAGCGCCTGTTCGAGCGCGGCTTTTGGCGGATGCTCGGCGGCGGGGGCTGTTTCACCGGATTCGTTCACCGGCGTTCCGTGGTCCGCCATCAGTACCCGCCCCAGCGAATACTGCGCCCGCAGCCCCCAATCGCCCTGCTCGGCGGCCGGTAGCTTCAGCACCTGCTGGAAATAGTCTGCGGCGCGCGGATCGTGGCTGGCGAAAGCCACGGCGCCCAGTTGATAGAGACGCGCAGCGTTGGACAACCCTTGCGTATTGACGGCGTCAGCCTCTTCTACCGTTTTGGCGGCGCGCATTTTGCCGATCGCTATCGTTTCCGGCGATTGCGGCATCGGTTTCGGCGGCATCGGCGGCGGCGGGGCCTGCCAGTGCGGCAACTGACTGTCCGCCGGCACCAGCCGGCCGGCTTCGAAGGCGAAATTGCCCTCCGGCATATACAGCAGGGTGCCGTTGCGGTCGATCAGCAGCCGGTTAGGAAAATCCGGGCCGCAGGCATAGCCGTTCAGCGGCAGCGCCAGCGCGGCGCCGATCAGCATGGCCAGCGGAAGAAGGCGGCGGGTGTTCCGTGCCGCGCGCGTATCAAGGTGTGACAAGGGTGCCTCCTGGCGTCAGTTGTTGGCAGCGCAGCCAGCCCAGCGGCCGGGATTGCCCGGCGCGCAGCTGATCGCCGCTGATGCGAATAAAGCGTTGCCGTTGCGGTGCGGATTCCAGCCGGTAGTTGCCGACCGCGTCCGCCGCCAGGCAGTCGTCGGCGCGGATGATGACTTCTTGCGGCAGCGGGGCGTCCACCGGCCCGTTGTTATGAATTATCAGATCATACAGCCCGTTTTGCTGTGGCTGAGGCCTAAATTTTACCTGCCAGTCGACATTCAGCGGCCGCCGTTCGATCACCGCTCGCAGCGTGGCGAGCGACCAGGCGCGCCGATCGTCCGCCAGCGGCAAGCGGAACCAGATAATGCCGCGCAGCCGGGGCGGCGTTTGCTGCGCCAGCGTTTGCAGAAAATCGGCGATCTGCTGCGGCGCGACCGTCAGTTCGCGGCCGTTGCCCGCCATGCGCAGCGAGGATTCGCTCTCCACCTGCGCGCCCTGTGCATCAAACCCCAGCAGTGCCATGCCATAAGCCGGCAGCGCGACGCGAAACGGCTTCGGTGTGACGGCGGCGTACTGCCGCACCCAGCGTAGCGCTAAGGAGCCGTCAAACAGCCCCTGCTGCGGCGAGAGCACCGCATGCACCTGCAGGACGGAACTGTCGGCCTGTTGCAGTACGCCGGGCAGGCCGGGTGAACCGATCCAGGCGGGCAGGGCGGTGATGCCGAGTTGCAAAGCGGCGGGCAGCCGTTGACGTAGCCGCTGCAGAAAGCGTTGGTAGTCCGGCAGGCGGGCCGTGGCGGCGTCATGATCGATCTCGACGCCGGTGACGGGCAGCCCGGCCGCCTGCCAGCGCTGGGCGAGCGCCAGCAGCCGCTGGATAATGGCTTCTTGGTCCAGCTGCGGCAGCTGGCCGTCGAGGCGTGCTACCAGCCAGAGCGGGCGGCCGTCCTGCTTCAGCAGGCTGAGATCGGCCGGGATTTCTCGCCAGCCCTCGCGTGGATGCACCTGCAGCGCCAGCACCCGCAGCCCGGCGAACAGATCGCGGCTGTGCGCCAGCGCATCGGCGTGCTGCGGCGTCCAGACCCGCTGCCAGACATAAACCTGCTGATCCCAGTCTGAGGCCAGGCGCAGCGCCTGCTGGCGCCCGAGGAACGCGGCCGCCAGCCCCAGTGCAATCAAGACCAGCGCCGCCAACCGGCGTTTCATTTTTGCCAGAGATCGCCCTGCGGTGCGAAGCCGCAGGCGCGCATGAAGTTATCGACTTCCCCGCGTTCGCGCGGCGCCAGGCCGGCGGTCGACAGCTGCCAGTGAGCGACCTGCGGCAGCTGACGCTGCGCATCCTGCACCAGGTAAAGACCGACGCCGCGGCGGCGCGTCACTTCGCGCACCAGCAAGTCCTGCAGCTCGGCGCGGTCATCCTGCAGCGCAATTTTCACCGCGCCCAGCAGACGCTCGTTGAAGCGGGCGGCAAACAGCGCCTTGCCGCCGCTCAACCAGCTCTGCCACTGTTCCGGCTGCTGATGCGGCCAAATTTTACCGAGATCGATAAGGTCTTGCGGGGACAGCGCGGTCAGGCGCTCGATGGTCAGTTTCATGCAGAATTTCCGCGCAGCTAAATGATGCCGACAGTGTAATAGATCTTGTGCAGAGCGTTGTGTAAGTTTTTCTGTACGATTACTGTGCAATATGTTTTTTGCATGGGGCATTTTCCGAGTAAATAGTTAGTAAAGGGATTGTTAACCAGCACAACGCGCTACGCCTCAAGGTAAACGGCGCAGATTTAATTCGAATTTTATCCTGTTTACACCGCTTGTTTCTGCCTGATGAAGTTGATTTGCAGCAGAAAATTCCTGTTTAATGGCATGAAAAATAAAGTCTTATTAGAAAATAATGCCGACAAAGCGCCTAAATCATTATTACTTATAACAAAAGCGGTCAATAACGATCGGGCGCAGGTAAACACAACAGGTACGTTCACAACGACAGATGGGGATTTGCGGATGAAATTAACAACAGGTAAGGCACTGCTGGCGGGTTGCATTGCGATGGCCATGAGCCAGGCGGCTATGGCGAAAGACATCAAGGTGGCGATCGTCGGGGCGATGTCCGGCCCGGTCGCGCAGTATGGCGACATGGAGTTTACCGGCGCGCGCCAGGCGATTGCCGACATCAACGCCAAGGGCGGCATCAAGGGCGACAAGCTGGTCGGCGTGGAATACGACGACGCCTGCGATCCGAAACAGGCGGTTGCGGTCGCCAACAAGGTGATCAACGACGGCATTCGCTACGTGATTGGCCACCTGTGTTCCTCTTCCACCCAGCCGGCGTCCGATATCTATGAAGACGAAGGCGTGATCATGATTACCCCGGCGGCCACCAACGCCGATCTGACCACTCGCGGCTACAAGATGATCCTGCGCACCACCGGTCTGGATTCGGATCAGGGCCCGACCGCCGCCAAATACATCCTCAGCGACATCAAGCCGAAGCGCATCGCCGTGGTGCACGATAAGCAGCAATACGGCGAAGGCCTGGCGCGCTCGGTGCGCGACAGCCTGAAAAAACAGGGTACCGAAGTGGCGATGTTCGAAGGCATCACCGCCGGCGACAAAGACTTCTCCACCCTGGTGGCGCGCCTGAAGAAAGAGAATATCGATTTCGTGTATTTCGGCGGTTACTACCCGGAAATGGGCCAGATCCTGCGTCAGGCCAAACAGGCCGGGTTGACCACCCGCTTCATGGGGCCGGAAGGCGTGGGCAACTCCTCGCTGTCCAACATCGCCGGCGCCGCCTCGGAAGGCATGCTGGTGACGCTGCCGAAACGCTACGATCAGGTGCCCGCCAACCAGCCGATCGTCGATGCGCTGAAGGCCAAGAAGCTGGATCCGACCGGCCCGTTCGTCTGGACCACCTATGCCGCGCTGCAGTCGCTGACCACCGGGATGGAGCGCAGCGGCAGCCAGGAGCCGGCGGACATCGTCAAGGATCTGAAAACCGGCAAGCCGGTGGACACCGTGATGGGGCCGCTGACCTGGGATGACAAGGGCGATCTGAAAGGCTTCGAGTTCGGCGTGTTCGAATGGCATGCCAACGGCACGTCCACACCGATCAAATAAGCCATAATGATTAGGGTGGGGCGCAGCCCGCTGCGCCCGGCGGGTCGGCTTGCCGGCCCCGTCTCCCTTTACCCGCCGGTTCTCCGCCGGCGGGTTTCGCAGCCAAGGGTTCAGAGTATGTCAGAGCAGCTCCTCTATTTTCTGCAGCAGATGTTCAACGGCTTAACGTTGGGCAGCACCTATGCATTGATCGCCATCGGTTACACCATGGTTTACGGCATCATCGGCATGATCAACTTCGCCCACGGCGAGGTGTACATGATCGGCAGCTATGTCTCCTTTATCGTTATCGCCGCCCTGATGATGCTCGGCATCGACGTCGGCTGGTTGCTGATCGGCGCCGCGTTCCTGGTCTCGATCGTCATCGCCAGCGCCTACGGCTGGAGTATCGAGCGGGTGGCCTACAAACCGGTGCGCAACTCCAAGCGCCTGATTGCGCTGATCTCGGCCATCGGCATGTCGATATTCCTGCAAAACTACGTCAGCCTGACGCAGGGTTCGCGCGATCTGGCGCTGCCCAGCCTGGTGACCGGCCAGTGGGTGCTGGGGGAAAGCAACGGCTTCGCCGCCACCATCAGCACCATGCAGCTGACCATCTGGCTCGTGACCTTCCTGGCGATGCTGGCGCTGACGCTGTTTATCCGCTATTCACGCATGGGCCGCGCCTGCCGCGCCTGCGCGGAAGATCTGAAGATGGCCAGCCTGCTGGGCATCAACACCGACCGGGTGATCTCGCTGACTTTCGTCATCGGTGCGGTGATGGCGGCGGTGGCCGGGGTGTTGCTCGGCCAGTTCTACGGCGTCATCAACCCTTACATCGGCTTTATGGCCGGTATGAAAGCCTTTACCGCTGCGGTCCTGGGCGGCATCGGCAGCATTCCCGGCGCGATGATCGGCGGCCTGGTGCTGGGCGTGGCGGAAGCGCTGACCTCCGCTTATTTGAGCACCGAATACAAAGACGTGGTGTCGTTCGCGTTGCTGATCGTGGTGCTGCTGATCATGCCGACCGGCATTCTTGGGCGTCCGGAGGTTGAGAAAGTATGAAACTCAATCTGCTTAATGCGCTGATCGCCACGGCGGTGCTGTTCGTGATGGCGTCGTTCCTGATGGGCATGCAGCTCAGCCTGGACGGCACCAAACTGGTGGTGCACGGCGCGGCGGAAGTGCGCTGGATGTGGATCGGCATCGGCTGCGTCATCGTCTTTTTCTTCCAGCTGTTGCGCCCGCTGCTGCAGCAGGGCCTGAAAAAGGTCTCCGGCCCGGCGTTCGTGCTGCCGAGCTTCGACGGCACCACGCCGCGGCAAAAGCTGCTGGCGGCTCTGCTCATCGTCGCGGCGGTCGCCTGGCCGTTCCTGGTGTCGCGCGGCACGGTGGATATCGCCACCCTGACGCTGATCTACGTGATGCTGGGTCTCGGCCTCAACGTGGTGGTGGGTTTGTCCGGTCTGCTGGTGCTGGGCTACGGCGGTTTCTACGCCATCGGCGCCTACACCTACGCGCTGCTGAATCACTATTACGGTTTCGGCTTTTGGGAGAGCCTGCCGCTGGCGGGTATCGTCACCGCCGCCTTCGGCTTCCTGCTCGGTTTCCCGGTGCTGCGGCTGCGCGGCGACTATCTGGCGATCGTGACGCTCGGCTTCGGCGAGATCGTGCGCATCCTGCTGCTGAACAATACCGAGATCACCGGCGGGCCGAACGGCATCAGCCAGATCCCGAAACCGACCTTTTTCGGCCTGGAGTTCAACCGCAGCGTGCGCGACGGCGGTTGGGATACCTTCCATAACTTCTTCGGCCTGAAATACGATCCGAGCGATCGCATCGTGTTCCTGTACCTGGTGGCGCTGCTGCTGGTGGTGCTGACGCTGTTCGTCATCAACCGCCTGCTGCGCATGCCGCTCGGGCGCGCCTGGGAAGCGCTGCGTGAAGACGAGATCGCCTGCCGCTCGCTGGGCCTCAGCCCGACGCGCATCAAGCTGACCGCCTTTACCATCAGCGCCGCCTTCGCCGGGTTTGCCGGCACGCTGTTCGCCGCGCGCCAGGGTTTCGTCAGCCCGGAATCCTTCACCTTCGTCGAGTCGGCCTTCGTATTGGCGATCGTGGTGTTGGGGGGCATGGGCTCGCAGTTCGCGGTCATTCTGGCGGCGATCCTGCTGGTGGTGTCGCGCGAGCTGATGCGCGATCTGAATGAATACAGCATGTTGCTGCTGGGTGCGCTGATGGTGCTGATGATGATTTGGCGGCCGCAGGGGCTGTTGCCGATGAAACGGCCGCAGCTGAAGCTGCAGGCGGCGGACATTCACGCGGGCAAGGGGGAACAGGCATGAGCGTTCAACCTTTACTTCAGGTGGAAGGCCTGTCGATGCGTTTCGGCGGGTTGCTGGCGGTCAACAATGTGGCGTTGACGCTCAATGAAGGCGAAATCGTGTCGCTGATCGGCCCCAACGGCGCCGGTAAAACCACGGTATTCAACTGCCTGACCGGTTTTTACCGTCCGAGCGGCGGCACCATCAAATTGCGCGATCGCCATCTGGAAGGGCTGGCGGGGCAGGCCATTGCCCGTATGGGCGTGGTGCGCACCTTCCAGCATGTGCGGCTGTTCCGTGAAATGACGGTGATTGAGAACCTGCTGGTGGCGCAGCATCAGCACCTGAAAAGCGGCGTGTTCGCCGGGTTGCTGAAAACCCCGGCCTTCCGCCGCGCCGAAGCCGAAGCGCTGGCGCGCGCGGCGGAGTGGCTGGAGCGCGTCGGCCTGCTATCGATGGCCAACCGTTCGGCGGGCAACCTGGCCTACGGGCAGCAGCGTCGGCTGGAGATCGCCCGCTGCATGGTGACCCGGCCGGAGCTGCTGATGCTGGACGAACCGGCCGCCGGCCTCAACCCGAAAGAGACCGACGAGCTGGATCATCTGATCGTCGAGCTGCGCGATCGGCATAAGGTCTCGGTGCTGCTGATCGAGCACGACATGAAGCTGGTGATGGGCATTTCCGATCGCATTTACGTGGTGAATCAGGGCACGCCGCTGGCGCAGGGCACACCGGCGGAGATCCGCAACAACCCGGACGTGATCCGGGCTTATTTGGGCGAAGAATAATATGTTGTCATTCAATCAGGTATCCGCCCATTACGGCAAAATTCAGGCGCTGCATCAGGTCAGTCTCACGATAAGTCAGGGCGAAATCGTGACGTTAATCGGCGCCAACGGCGCCGGTAAAACCACGCTGCTCGGCACCCTGTGCGGCGAACCGCGCGCCAGCGAAGGCAGCATCGTCTTTCAGGGCCAGGACATCACCCAGTGGCAAACCTCGCGCATCATGCGTGAAGCGGTGGCGATCGTACCGGAAGGGCGGCGCGTCTTCTCGCGCATGACGGTGGAAGAAAACCTGGCGATGGGCGGCTTCTTCGCCGATCGCCAGCAGTATCAACAGCGCATCGAACGGGTGTTCACGCTGTTCCCGCGCCTGCTGGAGCGCCGAAACCAGCGCGCCGGCACCATGTCCGGCGGCGAACAGCAAATGCTGGCCATCGGCCGCGCGCTGATGAGCCAGCCGAAGCTGCTGCTGCTCGACGAACCTTCGCTTGGGCTGGCGCCCATCATCATCCAGCAGATTTTCGACATCATTCAGCAACTGCGGGAAGAGGGCATGACCATCTTCCTGGTGGAGCAAAACGCCAATCAGGCGCTGAAATTGGCGGACCGCGGTTATGTGCTGGAAAACGGCCGCGTGGTGTTGGAAGATACGGGGGCTGCATTGTTAGCCAACGAAGCAGTGAGGTCGGCGTATCTGGGCGGTTAATCCGCCCCCCTACGAATTAAAATAATCAGGTACGAGAAGAAGAAATGAAGACAGAAGGGTTACTCGCGCAGCGCATCGTTAACGTAAAAAGTTCGGCCATCCGTGAATTGCTTAAGCACAGCAAGATGGAACACGTCATTTCGCTGGCGGGCGGCATCCCCTCTGATGCGCTGTTCGATTTCGAAGGATTGAGCATTGCCACCCAGCAGGCGATCACCGAACAGCCGAAAAGCGCGTTCCAGTATGGCCTGACCGAGGGCAGCCCGCTGCTGCGTGAGCGCATTTGCGCGCTGTGCGCCGAGCGCGGCGTCACCGCTCGCGCGGAAGAGGTGATGGTGACCGCCGGTTCTCAGCAGGCACTGGATTTGGTGATGCGCGCCATCGTCAACCCGGGCGACGTGTTCGTGGTGGAGCGCCCGACCTACCTGGCGGCGCTGCAAACGCTGGAACTGGCGGAAGCCAACATCATGTCGGTCTCGTCCGACAGCGACGGCATGGTGGTGGAAGAGCTGGCCGAGCTGCTGAAAACCCAGCGTATCAAGGGCGTGTACGTGGTGCCGAACTTCGGCAACCCGAGCGGCATCACCCTCAGCGCCGCGCGCCGCGAACTGCTGGTGAAGCTGGCCGCCGAACATAACTTCCTGATCATCGAAGACGATCCGTACGGCGAGCTGCGTTTCACCGAAGAGCGCCACCCGACGCTGCATCAGGTGTCGCAGCGGGTGCTGGGCAATACCGACCACATCATCTATACCTCGACCTTCTCCAAGATCCTGGCGCCGGGCCTGCGCCTGGGATGGGCGATCCTGCCGCCGTTCCTGCTGCATAAAGTGGCGATCATCAAACAGGCGGCGGATCTGCACGCCAGCGCCCTGTCGCAGAGCATCGTCGAATGCTACCTCGGTCTGGATCGCCTGCCGGCCCAGATCGACAAGATCCGCGCCGCCTACAAACAGAAGGGCGAGATCCTGGCCGGTTTGGTGGAGCAGGAGCTGGGCGACTACATCACCTTCGATAAACCGAAGGGCGGCATGTTCCTGTGGGCGCGTTTCCGCCAGCCGTTCAACGCCACCGAATGGCTGAACACCACGCTGCAGCAGGGCGTGGTGTTCGTGCCGGGGGAATACTTCTTCTCCGACAACCCGGATCGTTCGACCTTCCGCCTGTCGTTCGCCACCGCCACCGAGCAGCAGATGCAAGAAGCGGTCGCGCGCCTGCGCCGTTCGCTATAAGCCTCGCGGCGGCGGAGCCGATGTCCGCCGCCGACATCAAACCGCCATCTTCACTTCACCTTGCCGTCATGTGGCTGTCATCTAACGGTTATTTTTCTGTCATCCGCGCATGGCATGTTAGCTTCCGAACAAAAAACTGATTCTTTTCGCTCACGCGCTTTTACACCAGCTTTTTCAGGAGTTAGGCATGCTCACCTACGCTATTCGCAAAACCACGCTGTGCGTCGCATTGACCCTGGCGGTCAGCGCCCAGGCGCTGGCGGCGGCAGAAATCCCGTTCTGGCATTCGATGGAAGGCGAACTGGGTAAAGAAGTGGACTCTCTGGCGGATCGCTTCAACCAGTCGCACAGCGACGTCAAGATTGTGCCGGTTTATAAAGGCAACTACGAACAGAGCCTGGCGGCGGGTATCGCCGCTTACCGCTCCGGCAAGGCGCCGGCGATCTTGCAGGTTTACGAAGTGGGCACCGCCACCATGATGGCCAGCAAAGCCATCAAGCCGGTCTACGAAGTGTTTAAAGAGGCCGGTATCAACTTTGACGAATCGGTGTTCGTGCCGACGGTGGCCGGCTATTACACCGACAACAAGAGCGGGCATCTGCTGTCGCAGCCGTTCAACAGCTCCACGCCGGTGCTGTACTACAACAAAGACGCCTTCAAAAAGGCCGGCCTGAACCCGGATCAACCGCCGAAAACCTGGCAGGAACTGGCGGCGGATACCGCCAAGCTGCGCGAAGCCGGCATGAAGTGCGGTTACGCCAGCGGCTGGCAAGGTTGGATCCAACTAGAGAACTTCAGCGCCTGGCACGGCGTGCCGTTCGCCAGTGAAAACAACGGTTTCGGCGGCACCAGTGCCAAGCTGGAGTTCAACCAACCGCTGCAGGTCAAGCATATCGCGCTGCTCGAAGCGATGAACAAGAAGGGGGATTTCACCTACTTCGGCCGCAAAGACGAATCCACCGAGAAGTTCTACAACGGCGATTGCGCCATCACCACCGCCTCTTCCGGTTCGCTGGCGGACATCAAGCACTACGCCAAATTCAACTACGGCGTCGGCATGATGCCGTACGACGCTGACGCGAAAAACGCGCCGCAGAACGCCATCATTGGCGGGGCCAGCCTGTGGGTGATGAACGGCAAAGACGCCGCCACCTACAAGGGCGTAGCCGAATTCCTGCAGTACCTGGCGCAGCCGGAAATCGCCGCCGAATGGCACCAGAAGACCGGCTATCTGCCGATCACCACCGCGGCTTACGACCTGACCAAGCAGCAGGGCTTCTATGACAAGAACCCGGGCGCCGACGTCGCCACTCGCCAGATGCTGAACAAGCCGCCGTTGCCGTTCACCAAGGGCCTGCGCCTGGGCAACATGCCGCAGATCCGCAGCGTGGTGGATGAGGAGCTGGAAGGCGTGTGGACCGGCAAGAAAACGCCTCAGCAGGCGTTGGACGCGGCCGTGCAGCGCGGTGACGTACTGCTGCGTCGCTTCGAAGCATCAACCAAATAACCCTGCGTCGCGGGCCCGGCGGACCGGGCCCGCGTCTTCACGCCGATCCTTCCGTGCCCGATTAATGGTTTAACTGCTATGTCATCTTCCCGTCCCGGTTTCGGCTGCAGCTGGTTGCCCTATGCATTGGTGCTGCCGCAGCTGCTGATTACCGCCGTGTTCTTTTTATGGCCCGCCGGCGAGGCGCTGTGGTATTCGGTGCAGAGTCTCGATCCGTTCGGCCTGTCCAGCCAGTTTGTCGGGCTGGATAACTTTAAGCAGCTGTTCCAGGATCCTTACTACCTCGACTCGTTCTACACCACGCTGATCTTCAGCTTCCTGGTGGCGGGCATCGGGCTGGCGGTCTCGCTGTTCTTCGCTGCGCTGGTGGACTACGTGCTGCGCGGCAGCCGCCTCTATCGCACGCTGATGATCCTGCCCTACGCGGTGGCGCCGGCGGTGGCGGCGGTGCTGTGGATCTTTCTGTTCAACCCCGGTCTCGGGTTGATCACCCACTTCCTCAATGGGCTGGGCTATAACTGGAACCATGCGCAAAACAGCGGCCAGGCGATGTTCCTGGTGGTGCTGGCCTCGGTATGGCAGCAGATAAGCTATAACTTCCTGTTTTTCCTCGCGGCGCTGCAGTCGATCCCGCGTTCGCTGGTGGAGGCGGCGGCCATCGACGGCGCCGGCCCGGTACGCCGCTTCTTCCATCTGGTGCTGCCGCTGATCGCGCCGGTGAGCTTCTTCCTGCTGGTGGTCAATCTGGTGTACGCCTTCTTCGATACCTTCCCGGTGATCGACGCCGCCACCGGCGGCGGGCCGGTGCAGTCCACCACCACGTTGATCTACAAGATCTACCGCGAAGGCTTCGCCGGGTTGGATCTCTCCAGCTCCGCCGCGCAGTCGGTGATCCTGATGCTGCTGGTGATCGGCCTGACGGTGATCCAGTTCCGCTTCGTTGAACGTAAGGTGCGCTACCAATGATTGAGAATCGACGCGGGCTGGATGTCTTCAGCCATGTGATGCTGATTATCGGCGTGCTGGTGGTGCTGTTCCCGCTGTACGTGGCCTTTGTCGCCGCCACGCTGGACGACAAACAGGTGTTTCAGGTGCCGATGACGCTGGTGCCCGGCGGCCACCTGTGGGAGAACATCCGCAATATCTGGCAGGGCGGCGTGGGCAACCTCAAAGTGCCGTTCTCGTTGCTGCTGCTGAACAGCGTGATCATGGCGCTGGCGATCACCTGCGGCAAGATCGCGGTGTCGGTGCTGTCGGCTTACGCCATCGTATATTTCCGTTTCCCGCTGCGCAGCCTGTTCTTCTGGCTGATTTTCCTCACCCTGATGCTGCCGGTGGAGGTGCGCATTTTCCCGACGGTGGAGGTGATCTCCAACCTCAACCTGCTGGACAGTTACACCGGCCTGACGCTGCCGCTGATGGCCTCGGCCACCGCCACCTTCCTGCTGCGCCAGTTCTTCATGACGTTGCCGGATGAGCTGCTGGAGGCGGCGCGCATCGACGGCGCCGGGCCGATGCGTTTCTTCTGGGACATCGTGCTACCGCTGTCGAAAACCAATCTGGCGGCGCTGTTCGTCATCACCTTTATCTACGGCTGGAACCAATACCTGTGGCCGATCCTGATCACCAGCGACGCCTCGATGGGCACCGCGGTGGCGGGCATCAAGAGCATGATCTCCACTTCCGGCGCGCCGACCCAGTGGAACCAGGTGATGGCGGCGATGATTCTGACTTTATTGCCACCGTTGGCGGTGGTGCTTCTGATGCAGCGCTGGTTTGTGCGCGGTCTGGTTGATAGCGAGAAATAACGACGATGGCAGGATTAAAACTACAGGCGGTCACCAAGTCTTACGACGGTAAAACGCCGGTGATCAAACAGATCGATCTCGATGTGGCGGACGGTGAGTTCATCGTGATGGTCGGCCCGTCCGGCTGCGGCAAGTCCACGCTGCTGCGCATGGTGGCCGGGCTGGAACGCACCACCAGCGGTGATATTTATATCGATACCCGGCGCGTGACCGATCTGGAGCCCAAGGATCGCGGCATCGCGATGGTGTTCCAGAACTACGCGCTCTATCCGCACATGAGCGTGTACGACAACATGGCTTACGGCCTCAAGATCCGCGGTTTCGGCAAGGAGCATATCCGCCAGCGGGTGGAGGAAGCGGCGCGCATCCTGGAGCTGGAGCCGCTGCTCAAGCGCAAACCGCGCGAGCTATCCGGCGGCCAGCGCCAGCGCGTGGCGATGGGGCGCGCCATCGTGCGCGAACCGGCGGTATTCCTGTTCGACGAGCCGCTGTCCAACCTGGACGCCAAACTGCGGGTGCAGATGCGCCTGGAGCTGCAACAGCTGCACCGACGCCTGAAAACCACCAGCTTGTACGTGACCCACGACCAGGTGGAGGCGATGACGTTGGCGCAGCGGGTGATCGTGATGAATAAGGGCGTGGCGGAGCAGATCGGCACCCCGAGCGAAGTGTACCAACGGCCGGCTTCGCTGTTCGTCGCCGGCTTTATCGGCTCGCCGGCGATGAACCTGCTGCCCGGCACCCTGAGCGCCGACGGCGGCCAGCTGCTGCTGGCGGACGGCATGGCGCTGCCGTTGCCGGCGGCCAAGCCGCAGTGGGCGGGGCGGCCGTTGACGCTGGGCATTCGGCCGGAGCATATTCAACTGGTGGCGCAAGGCCAGGGCGTGCCGCTGCAGCTGCAGACGCTGGAACTGCTGGGGGCCGACAATCTGGCGCACGGCCAGTGGGGCGGCCACGGGGTGATCGCGCGGCTGTCGCATGAAACCTTGCCGGCGGCGGGCAGTACGCTATATTTGCAGCTGCCTGCTCAGGCGCTGCACTTCTTTGACACCCACAGCGGATTACGGATGGATTGATGACGAGACCCTGGCCTTACCCTCATATTGTCGCCCATCGCGGCGGCGGTTCTCTGGCGCCGGAAAACACCCTGGCTGCGATCGACGTCGGCGCGCGCCACGGCCACAAGATGATCGAGTTCGACGCCAAGCTGGCGCAGGACGGGCAAATTTTCCTGCTGCATGATGATACGCTCGATCGCACCAGCAACGGCTGGGGCGTGGCGGGCGAGCTGCCGTGGGATAAGCTGGTGCAGTTGGACGCCGGCAACTGGTACAGCTCGGCCTTCAAGGGCGAGCGGCTGCCGCTGCTGTCGGAGGTGGCGGAACGCTGCCGGGAACACGGCCTGATGGCCAATATCGAGATCAAACCGACCACCGGCAGCGACGACGAAACCGGCCGGGTGGTGGCGCTGGCGGCGCGGCTGCTGTGGCAAGGGCAGACCGACCCGCTGCTCTCCTCCTTCTCGGTGGAAGCGCTGGCGGCGGCGCAGCGCACCGTGCCGGATTTGCCGCGCGGCTTGCTGCTGGAGGACTGGGACGACAACTGGCGCGAGCTGACGGAACGCCTGGACTGCGTCTCGCTGCATATCGACCACAAGGCGCTGACCGCCGAGCGGGTGACAGCGTTGAAAGACGCCGGGCTGCGCATTCTGGTGTATACCGTTAACCAGCCGGATCGCGCGCGCCTGCTGCTCGACTGGGGCGTTGACTGCATTTGCACCGACCGGATAGATTTGATTGGCTCGGAGTTCTAATCCGGCGCTGATGAATCCTGCGACGACAAGCCTTGCCGCCGCACCACCGGAAGGAATGCGATGCCTGGCTTTATCCTGTCACTGTGGCACCAGATGGTGCTGTCATTACCGCTGTTCGTCCTGATCGCGTTGGGTTATGGGCTGATTCGCTGGGGGAAATGGCCTTCCAGCATCACCGATGGCCTGACGCGCTTTGTGTTTTCCCTCGCCTTGCCCGCCATGCTGTTTCGCATGATGTGCGACTTCTCGCAGCGCCCGGCGGTCGATGCCCGGCTGTTGATCGCGTTCTTCGGCAGTTGCCTGATCGTGTTCGTACTCGGCCGCCTGGTTGCCCGGCACCTTTTCCGGCTGGATGGTGTCGCCGGATCGGTGTTTGCGCTGGGCGGTATTTTCTCCAATAACGTGATGCTCGGTTTACCGATCGCCAGCGTGATGCTGGGGCAGGCGGCGATCCCGTCGGTGGCGCTGGTGCTGGTGTTCAACGGCCTGATCCTGTGGACGCTGGTCACGGTGTCGATCGAATGGGCGCGCAACGGCTCGCCGACGCTGGGGGGCTTTGCTAAAACCGCGCGCAGCGTGCTGACCAACCCGCTGATCGTCGGCATTTTGTCCGGCACGCTGTTTAGCCTGACCGGCTTGCCGCTGCCGGACTTCGTCGATCGGCCGGTCAGCATGCTCGGCCAGGTGGCGGCGCCGCTGTCGCTGGTGGTGCTCGGCATGGGCCTGGCGGAGTATCGCATCAGCGAAGGCTGGCAGCTGAGCAGCGCCATCTGCGTGCTGAAGTTGCTGGTGCAGCCGTTGGTGATTTGGCTGCTGGCCTGGATGATGGATCTGCCGCCGATGGAGACCCGCGTGGTGGTGCTGTTGGGCTCAATGGCGGTGGGGGTAAATGTCTACCTGATGTCGCGCCAGTTCAATACGCTCACCGGCCCGGCCGCCACCAGCCTGGTGATGTCCACCGTGCTGGCGGCGATCACTACGCCGCTGATCCTCACCGTTATGGGCGTGCGGGCGTAGCCGGCAGCGGGGCCTGCGGCACCGCCGGCGCGGTGCGGTTGAACGGATCGCGCGGCTGGTTGCCGTTAGGCAGCAGCTGGCCGCCGTTCGGCGTGGTTTGCAACAGCTGTTGCCGTTGATTGTCGAACTGGCGCTGCTGTTGCAGGCGGCGTTGATCCATCTGCCGGTTGTTCAACAAGCGCTGTTGCTGCGCCTGTTGGCTGTTTTGGTTGAGAAGCTGCTGCTGTGAACGCAGATCGGTTACGCCGTTGGCCGCTGCAGCCAGGCCGGGCAGCAACAGCAGAGCGAACAGGATGTGAGACGTTTTCATGATGGTTACCTCGCTTTTTTATTAAGCCTAACCCAGCGGTGAAATTTTGCTGGTAGTTTGTATTTTGTTCAAATGTAAACCGCCTTTTCGCCAACGCGGTGCCCATCTTCCGTTACAATCGCCCTTTCGGTCTTTTTAGGGTGAACCCATCGTGCTGCTTTTGGTTATAACCACCATTCTGTGGGCGTTTTCTTTCAGCCTGATCGGCGAGTATTTGGCGGGTCAGGTCGACAGCGGGTTTTCGGCGCTGGTGCGCATCGGGCTGGCGGCGCTGGTGTTCCTGCCGTTCCTGCGTTGGCGCAATATCAAGCCCAGGGTGATCCTGCTGTATATGCTGGTGGGCGCCTTCCAACTGGGCATCATGTATCTGTTCAGCTTCCGCGCCTATCTCTACCTGACGGTACCCGAATTCCTGCTGTTCACCGTGTTGACGCCGCTGTACATCACGCTGATCTACGACTTACTGAGCGGCCGACGTTTACGCTGGGGCTATGTGTTCAGCGCGCTGCTGGCGGTGCTGGGCGCGGCGATCATTCGCTATCACCAACTGAGCGAACACTTCTGGTGGGGGCTGCTGTTGGTGCAGGCGGCGAACATCAGCTTCGCCATCGGCATGGTCGGCTATAAGCGCCTGATGGAAGTGCACCCCTTGCCGCAACACACCGCCTTTTCCTGGTTCTACCTGGGGGCGGCGGCGGTGGCGGTGGTGGCCTGGTTCCTGTGGGGCAATCCGCAGCAGCTGCCGACGACCAACCTGCAGTGGGGCGTGCTGGTTTGGCTGGGCGTGGTGGCGTCGGGGCTGGGCTATTTCATGTGGAACTACGGCGCGACGCAGGTGGATGCCGGCACGCTCGGCATCATGAACAACATGCATGTGCCGGCCGGCTTGTTGGTCAACCTGGCCATCTGGCAGCAACAGCCGCACTGGCCGAGCTTTATCATCGGCGGAGCGGTGATCGTCGCTTCGCTGTGGGTGCACCGCCGCTGGGTGGCGCCGAAACAGCTCGGCTAAACGGGAGGCCGACAGTTTATACGCCGGCCGCCAACGCTTTGGCGCCGGTCGCGCCGGGGCGTGCCGCGTCGCGCACGAACGGCAGATGATCGCAGGCGTGCTGGCGGGCCGAGCGGATAAAGGCTTCGGTCACCGCCTGGCGCTGTTCGCCGTCGCGCACGGCGGCGTACAGGCGGCTCCACAGGCCGTCACCCAGGGTTTTGGTCACCACCAGCCCCTGCCGTTCGAAACTCTCCACCACCCAATGCGGCAGCGCCGCAATCCCCATCCGCGCCGACACCATCTGGATCAGCAGCAGCGTGTTATCGACGTTCTTCAATGCCGGGTTGACGCCCGCCGGCTGCAGGAAATGCCGCCATATATCCAGCCGCTGGCGCTGCACCGGGTAAATCAACAGCGTTTCATCGCTCAAGTCTGCCGGCTCGATGTGCGGCTTGCCGGCCAGCGGATGATCCGGCGCCAGCACCAGACGCACCTCGAAATCGAACATCGGCGAATAGTGCAGGCCGCTGCGCGGCAGAATATCCGACGTCATCACCAGATCCAGCTCGCCCTGTTGCAGGGCCGGCTGCGGATCGAAAGTCACGCCGGAGGTGAAGTCCATCACCACCTGCGGGAAACGCTGGCGGAAGTTGTCCAGCGCCGGCGTCAGCCACTGAATGCAGCTGTGGCATTCGATGGCGATGCGCAGCGTGGTCTGGTGCGGCTCGTGGCAGGCCTGCAGCGCCTGTGAGATTTGCGGCAGCACCTGTTCCGCCAGCTGCAGCAGGATCTCGCCCTGGGCGGTGAAGCGCAGCGGTTGGCTCTTGCGCACGAACAGCTTGAAGCCCAGACGTTGCTCAAGATCGCTGAACTGGTGCGACAGGGCAGACTGCGTCTGATGAAGTTGGGCCGCCGCCCCCGCCAGCGAACCGCTGCTGCGCAGGGCCTGCAGCGTCCGTAAATGTTTCAGTTCGATCATGAGAGTCCTTCACATTGACAGTGAATAAATTGCGCTTGTGGTTAATACAGTACCTGCTGATTATGGATGTGTAAACATCTGGACGGCTAAATGGGGAATAAGACGATGGCAATTTTGAATCACACACTGGGTTTTCCTCGCGTTGGGCTACGACGTGAGCTGAAAAAAGCTCAGGAAAGCTACTGGGCTGGCAACTCAACGCAGGAAGAGCTGTTGGCGGTTGGCCGCGAGCTGCGCGCTCGCCATTGGCAACAGCAACAGCAGGCCGGGGTGGATTTGGTGCCGGTCGGCGATTTCGCCTGGTACGATCATGTGTTGACCACCAGCCTGCTGCTGGGCAACGTGCCGGCGCGTCATCAGAATGCGGATGGCTCGATCGATCTGGACACGCTGTTCCGCATCGGCCGTGGCCGCGCACCGACCGGCGAGCCGGCGGCCGCGGCGGAAATGACCAAATGGTTCAACACCAACTACCACTACATGGTGCCCGAGTTCCAACAAGGCCAGCAGTTCAAGCTGGGCTGGACCCAACTTCTGGATGAAGTGGACGAAGCGCTGGCGCTTGGTCACCGCATCAAACCGGTGCTGCTGGGCCCGGTGACCTATCTGTGGCTGGGTAAAGTGAAGGGCGAGCCGTTCGATCGCCTGTCGCTGCTGAAAGACATTCTGCCGGTTTACCAGCAGGTGCTGGCCGAACTGGCGAAACGCGGCGTCGAGTGGGTGCAAATTGACGAGCCTGCGCTGGTGCTGGAGCTGCCGCAGGCCTGGCTGGACGCCTTTAAACCGGCTTACGACGCGCTGCAGGGGCAGGTTAAGCTGTTGTTGACCACGTATTTCGACAGCGTCGGCCACAACCTCGATACGGTTCGCACGCTGCCGGTGCAGGGGCTGCACGTCGATCTGGTCGCCGGTCACGACGATATCGCCGCGCTGAGCGCCGCATTGCCGCAAGACTGGCTGCTGTCGCTGGGCGTGATCAACGGCCGCAACGTTTGGCGCGCCGATCTGAGCCGCTGGTTTGAACGTCTTCAGCCGCTGGTGGGCACCCGCCCACTGTGGATCGGCAGCTCCTGTTCACTGCTGCACAGCCCGATCGACCTGAGCGTGGAAAGCCGTCTGGATGAAGAAGTGAAAAGCTGGTTCGCCTTCGCTCTGCAAAAATGCGCCGAGTTGGCGCTGCTGGCTGCGGCGCTGAACGCGCCTGACGCGGCGAAGCAAGCCGAACTGGACGCCTACAGCGCACCGATCCGCGCCCGCCGTCAGTCGAGCCGTGTGCATAACCCACAGGTTGAGCGCCGTCTGGCCGCTATCACCGCGCAGGACAGCGAGCGCCACAGCGCTTACGCCGAGCGCGCCAGGGCGCAGCGCGAGCGTTTCAACCTGCCGGCCTGGCCGACCACCACCATCGGTTCGTTCCCCCAGACCACCGAGATCCGCGGCCTGCGTCTGGACTTCAAACAGGGCCGTTTGGACGGCAGCAACTACCGCACCAGCATTGGAGAGCACATCAAACAGGCGATCGTCGAGCAGGAGCGCCTCGGGCTGGACGTGCTGGTACACGGTGAAGCCGAGCGCAACGACATGGTGGAATATTTCGGCGAGAACCTCGACGGTTTTGTGTTTACCCAGAACGGCTGGGTGCAGAGCTACGGTTCCCGCTGCGTGAAGCCGCCGGTGATCATCGGTGACGTCAGCCGCCCGGAAGCCATTACCGTCGAATGGGCCAAATTCGCCCAGTCGTTGACCGACAAGCCGGTGAAAGGCATGTTGACCGGGCCGGTGACCATCCTGTGCTGGTCGTTCCCGCGTGAAGACGTGACCCGCGAAGTGATTGCCAAGCAGATTGCGCTGGCGCTGCGCGACGAGGTGGAAGATCTGGAAAAAGCCGGTATCGGCATCATTCAGATCGACGAACCCGCCCTGCGCGAGGGGCTGCCGCTGCGCCAATCCGACTGGGCCGCCTACCTGAACTGGGCGGTGGACGCCTTCAAACTGAACGCCGCCGTGGCGCAGGATGACACCCAGATCCACACCCACATGTGTTACTGCGAGTTCAACGACATCATGGACTCCATCGCCGCGCTGGACGCCGACGTGATCACCATCGAGACCTCGCGTTCCGATATGGATCTGCTGGAAGCCTTCAAAGAGTTCGAATACCCGAACGAAATCGGGCCGGGCGTCTACGATATCCACTCGCCGAACGTGCCGAGCGTGGAATGGATCGAAGCGCTGCTGCGTAAAGCGGCGCAGAACATCCCGGCGGAACGCCTGTGGGTTAACCCGGACTGCGGCCTGAAAACCCGCGGCTGGCCGGAAACCCGGCAGTCGCTGGCCAACATGGTATTGGCGGCGCAGCGCCTGCGCGAGCAGGCGTGATGGCGTGCGGCGGATGAGCTCCGCCGCTTACAGATTGACTGGTGTGATGATTGGGCGCTTCGGCGCCCTTTTTTATGCGAGGGAGGTTACTTGACGCCGTGCTGGGCGAACCACGCCAGCATACGTTGCCAGCCGTCTTGCGCCGCTTCGGCGTTGTAACTGGGACGATAATCGGCGTTGAACGCATGCCCGACCTCGGGGTACACCACGATTTCGGCCTCGGCGTTGGCGGCGCGTATCGCTTGGCGCATGGTTTCCACCGTCTCCAGCGGAATGCCGCTGTCCTGCCCGCCATACAGCCCCAGTACCGGCGCCGACAGGTGGGTGGCGACATCGACCGGATGCTTCGGTGAATTCAGCGTTTTCTCGCCGACCAGTTTGCCGTACCAGGCGACCGCCGCCTTCAACTGCGGGTTGTGCGCCGCGTACAGCCAGGTAATGCGGCCGCCCCAGCAGAAGCCGGTGATCGCCAGCTTGCCGGCGTCGCCGCCGTGGCGGATAGCCCAGTGCGCGGCGTGATCCAGATCCGACAGCACCTGACGATCCGGCACCCTGGTCACCAACTGCTGGAACAGCTCGCCGATATCGCTGTAGTCGTTGGCATCGCCCTGGCGAAAATAGAGCTCGGGCGCGATCGCTAGATAGCCCTGCTTGGCCAGGCGACGGCACAGATCCTGAATGTGCGCATGGACGCCGAAGATTTCCTGCACCACCAGCACGATGGGAAAGGGGCCGCTCTGATCGGCGGGTTTGGCGACGTAGGCCGGCAGCGCGTCGCCCTGAGAAGGGATGGTCGTTTGCCCGGCATGAATGCCCTGTTCGTCGGTGATAATCGCGGAGGCGGCCAACGGCGCGGCGGCCGGGGCGAATCCCCCCTGAGCCTGTTCTAATGTCATCACATGTTCGGTTTTCATTGCGGTCTCCGTGCAATAGAAAAAAGCGCTGAGATTAACTATAGGAAAGATTACCCATTATTGGCGCTGCGTGGCGCACTTTCGGACAAGTCGATAAAAAACGGCTAATTATCTGGCTTTGCGGCATTTTTAAGCGCTTTTTATCATGTTATTACGCGTTTTGGCCCGCGTAAGTGCCATAAGGTGCGTTAGAGGGCTTTTTTGCCCCTAAGCAACCGATAAGATGGAGTTATTTCGGATTGATGAGCTAAATAGTTTCAGTCGGCAACCAACGGGCAGGGAGCTGCAAGGTTTGTCGGCTAGACTGAGGTTTAGCGTTGCGTTCTGGATGCCTTATAGTGATTTTTTGTGATAAAAATCACAAAAAATATGTAGCATGTAATTTGTTTCTCTTTTCATAGTGACTGTCGTCACGAAATTAAGCGGCGATTTTCAGTAGAGTGCTTTTTTGTTCCTCCCAATAAACATGATCCATGAGGAGTCTCGTATGTCTCAGTCTGACGTTTTTCATCTCGGCCTCACCAAGAACGATTTACAAGGGGCCCAGCTTGCCATCGTGCCGGGCGATCCGCAGCGCGTAGAGAAGATTGCCAAGCTGATGGAAAATCCGGTGCATCTGGCCTCCCATCGTGAATTCACCACCTGGCGCGCAGAGCTGGACGGCAAGGCGGTGATCGTCTGCTCCACCGGTATTGGCGGCCCGTCTACCTCTATCGCGGTGGAAGAGCTGGCGCAGCTGGGTATTCGCACCTTCCTGCGCATCGGCACCACCGGCGCCATTCAGGCCAATATCAACGTCGGTGACGTGCTGGTGACTACGGCGGCGGTACGCCTCGACGGCGCCAGCCTGCACTTTGCGCCGATGGAGTTCCCGGCGGTTGCGGACTTCACCTGCACCACCGCGCTGGTGGAAGCGGCCAAAGCCAGCGGCGCGACCACCCACATTGGCGTAACCGCTTCTTCCGATACTTTCTACCCGGGCCAGGAACGTTACGACACCTACTCCGGCCGTGTGGTTAGCCGTTTTAAAGGCTCGATGGAAGAGTGGCAGGCGATGGGCGTGATGAACTATGAAATGGAGTCCGCTACGCTGCTGACCATGTGCGCCAGCCAGGGCCTGCGTGCCGGCATGGTGGCTGGGGTGATCGTCAACCGCACCCAGCAAGAGATCCCGAACGCCGAGACCATGAAAAACACCGAAAGCAAAGCGGTGCAGATCGTGGTGGACGCCGCCCGCCGTCTGCTGTAATCGCCTTCCCTCAACGGGCCGCCGACGCGATCCGTTGAGATTGATGACAAACCTCATGCCATTGCCCGGTTTGCAGAAAGCAGCGGATAACAAACAGGGAAAATCAATTTATTGATTTTCGGCTGATAACCACAAAGGAGGAAAAACCACGCTTTTTCCTCCTTTGTCAACGGACTGAACGGGCCGCCGACGCGGCCCGTTTTTCCATTCGCGACTAATCTGTTACGGTGATACTCCTCAGCGCTGCGCCGATGGCCGCCGCGCGTTGTCAGAACAATAACAACGAGGACGTTTATGACCGCCCAGATCCTGCTTCATCCTTCGCTTGCGCCGCTCGACGGCGGCATTAATTTCCGTGACTTCGGCGGCAACGGCGTGGCCGACGGGCGCCGCATCAAGCGCGGCCTGCTGTTTCGCTCCGGTTCCCTCGAGCGGCTGACGGAAAACGACTGCGCCTTTCTCGCCGGCGTGCCGGTGCGTTCGGTGCTGGACTACCGCGATGCCGACGAAGTGCAGGCCAAACCGGATATTCTGTGGAATGGTGCCGACTATCATCACGTGCCGGCCAACCCGCTGAGCAGCGAAGTCAACGCCAACCTGGAGAAGCTCACCAACGAAACGTTGGCCGCTTTCGACGCCCGCGCGTTCATGCTGGAACTGTATCGCCGCCTGCCGTTCGGCAATGCAGCCTATCAGCGGTTGGCGCAGTTGCTGAGCAATCCCGGCGGCGGCGCAATCGTGCAGCACTGCGCGGTCGGCAAGGATCGCACCGGGGTCGGCTCGGCGCTGGTGCTGTTCGCGCTGGGTGCCGACGAAGCGACGGTGCTGGAAGATTATCTGCTGACTGAAACCACGCTGGCCACTTTCCGCGAGCAGATGCTGGATCAGCTCTCTATCAAGCTGAATGCGGCGGCGCTGGAGCAATTCGCCTACGTGCTCAGCGCGCGCGAGGAGTTCCTGATGACGGCGCTGGGCTGCATCCGCCAACAATACGGCTCCACCGACCGCTGGCTGGAAGCGGAATACGGTCTGGGCGTGGCCCAGCGCGAAGCGCTGCAGGCGTTCTATCTCGAGTAAATCGCCGCGTGTTTAACCGGGGTTTAACTCGCCCCGGCTTATCCTAGGCGGCGAACCATCGCGTATCAGGAGCCCCGTATTGAGCCTCAATGACGTTATCAACTGGGTCAGCGACGTCGTGCGTCAGCACGAAGGCTGGGCCATTCCCATCATCTTCTTCCTGGCGTTCGGCGAGTCGCTGGCGTTTTTGTCGCTGCTGCTGCCGGCCACGGTGATCCTGCTGGCGCTGGGCGCGCTGATCGGCGAAAGCGGCATCGCCTTTTGGCCGATTTGGGCCGCCGCCGCCGCCGGGGCGTTTTTCGGCGACTGGCTCTCTTACTGGATCGGCTATCACTATCAGGATCGTGTGGCCCATATGTGGCCGCTGTCGCGCAATCCGCAGCTGCTGGCGCGCGGCCACGCCTTCTTTGAACGCTGGGGCGTGCTGGGCATTTTCATCGGCCGCTTCTTCGGCCCGCTGCGCGCCGTGGTGCCGTTGGTGGGCGGCATTTGCGGCATGCCGCAGCGCTACTTCCAACTGGCCAACGTCACGTCGGCGATGATCTGGGCGTTCGGCATTCTGGCGCCGGGGGCGTTCGGCATCAAGTGGCTCAGCCAGTGGCTGGGTTGATTTCTCGCTAAATTGCGCAGCGCCGCGCAATATTGTGCGCGGCCGGCAAAATCAGGCTGGACATCCATACAGCCTCCCCTTAACGTGACGGGCAATGGGCGTGTAAAACGCCGCAACGGCAAGGTGCAACAGGAGGCAGGGTGGATACCAGTCTGATTTATGGGATTGGCGGCGTAGCGATCGGCATGCTGTTGGGGTGGCTGATCGCCAGTCTGCGGGTGCAGCAGACGCATGCGCAACATGAAACCGAGCTGCGGTTGCTGGAGCAAGCGTTGCAGCAGGCGCAGCAGGAAACGGCGGCGCGGCAGGAAACGCTGCAGCGCCACGAGCAGCAGTTGCGCCAGAGCGAGCTGGAGCTGCGCAATCTGCACAGCCAACTGGCGGCCGGACATGAGAAGCTGCAACAGCTCAACCATTGGCGCAACGAATGCGAACTGCTCAATCAGGAGCTGCGCGCCCAGCGCGAGGTTAACAGCGCGCAGGAAGCCGAACTGCGCGAAGTCACCATCCGTCTGGAAGAGACGCGTATGGCGGCGGAAGAGAAGCAGCGCCTGCTGATCAACAGCGAACAACGTCTCACCACCCAGTTTGAAAACCTCGCCAACCGCATTTTTGAACACAGCGGCCGCAAGGTTGACGAGCAAAATAAGCAAAGTTTGGATCGTTTACTGCTGCCGCTGCGCGAACAGCTGGACGGTTTCCGCCGTCAGGTGCAGGACAGCTTTGGCCAGGAAGCGCGGGAGCGCCATACGCTGACGCACGAGATACGCAATCTGCAGCAGTTGAACGCGCAGATGGCGCGCGAGGCGATCAACCTCACCAAGGCGCTGAAAGGCGACAACAAAACGCAAGGCAACTGGGGCGAGGTGGTGCTGAGCCGGGTGCTGGAGGCTTCCGGCCTGCGCGAAGGGCATGAGTATGAAACGCAGGTTAACGTGCGGGTGGATCATCAGAGTCGCATGCAGCCCGATGTGATCGTGCGCCTGCCGCAGGGTAAGGATGTAGTGATCGACGCCAAGATGTCGCTGATCGCCTACGAGCGCTATTTCAACGGCGAGGATGAGGCGGAGCGCGAAGCGGCGCTGAGCGAGCATATCGCCTCGCTGCGCGGCCACATCCGCATGCTGGGCCGCAAGGACTATCAGCAGCTGCCGGGGCTGCGTTCGCTGGATTATGTGCTGATGTTCATTCCGGTCGAGCCCGCCTTCCTGCTGGCTATCGATCGCGAGCCGGAGCTGATCAGCGAAGCGCTTAAGCACAACATCATGCTGGTCAGCCCGACTACGTTGCTGGTGGCGCTGCGTACCATCACCAACCTGTGGCGCTATGAGCATCAGAGCCAGAACGCCCAGCGCATCGCCGATCGCGCGGCGAAACTGTATGACAAGATGCGGCTGTTCGTGGACGATATGTCCGCTCTGGGGCAGAGCCTGGACAAGGCGCAGGGCAGTTATCGTCAGGCGATGAACAAACTGAGCGAAGGCCGTGGTAATCTTATCGGCCAAATTGAAGGTTTCCGCGCGTTGGGGGTTGAGGTCAAACGGCCGATAAACCCGCTGCTGGCGCAGCAAGCCGGCGCGCAACACGATGAAGCGGAAGAGGCGAACGACGATGATGTCGCCGCGCTGCCGCAGACGAACGACGATGACGATACCGCCGGGGAATCGGGCTTTGTTTCGCACGGCTGAGGCCGTGGCGAGGTGGGGTATTCACCGGGCTTCTGGTACACTCATCCACACAAAATTGACTGAATAGCAGGCAGGACAATGGCAGATCAATCGCAGGAAACCACCGATTTCGGTTTTCGCACCGTCGCTAGAGACGAAAAACAGGCCATGGTGGCGGACGTTTTCCATTCGGTAGCGGCAAAGTATGACGTGATGAACGACCTGATGTCGTTCGGTATTCACCGCATCTGGAAGCGTTTCACCATTGACTGCAGCGGCGTGCGCCGCGGGCAGCGCGTGCTGGATCTGGCCGGCGGTACCGGCGACCTGGCCGCCAAGTTCTCCCGCATGGTGGGCGAGCAGGGGCAGGTGGTGCTGGCGGACATCAATGATTCGATGCTCAAGATGGGGCGCGAGAAGCTGCGCGATCGCGGCATCGTCGGCAACATCAATTACGTGCAGGCCAACGCCGAAGCACTGCCGTTCCCGGACAATTACTTCGATTGCATCACCATCTCCTTTGGCCTGCGTAACGTCACCGACAAAGACAAAGCGCTGCGCTCGATGTTCCGCGTGCTGAAGCCGGGCGGCCGTCTGCTGGTGCTGGAATTCTCCAAGCCGCTGCTGGCGCCGCTGAGCAAAGCCTATGACGCCTACTCTTTCCACGTGCTGCCGAAGATCGGCGAGCTGGTGGTGAAAGATCCGGACAGCTACCGCTACCTGGCGGAATCGATCCGCATGCACCCCGATCAGGAAACCCTTAAGGGCATGATGGGCAACGCCGGTTTTGAAAACGTCACCTATTTCAACCTGACCGGTGGGATTGTCGCCCTGCATCGCGGCTTCAAGTTCTGAGAGGGAGATGCCGATGCTGTTTACCCCTCTGCTGACCGGTGCGCTGGAAACCTCGCTGAATAACCTGCTGTTTCGCGATCGCAGCATGAAAGCCGCCCGCCAACGCCTGGCGGGCAAGGTGCTGCGCATCGAACTGGAAGAGTTGGCTTCGCCGCTGGTGCTGGTGTTCAGCGAACTGCGCGTGGATGTGCTGGGGCAGTCTGAAGACAGCGCCGATTGCACCGTGCGTAGCCGCATTCCCTCCTTGCTGAAGCTGCGCGATCGCCAGCAGTTGCCGGTGCTGATGCGCAGCGGCGAATTGACGGTGGAAGGCGATATTCAGGTGGTGCAACAGCTGGTTGGCCTGCTCGATCTGGCGGAGTGGGATCCGGCGGAGTGGCTGGCGCCCTACATCGGCGATATCGCCGCCCAAGGCATTACACAGGCGCTGGGAAAAGGCGCCTCGCTGCTGAAAGCCGGCTTTATGCGCCGGCAGCAAGACATGGCTGAGGCGTTGACAGAAGAGTGGCGCCTGGCGCCGGGGCCGCTGGAAGTGGTGTGGTTCAACGAAGAAGTTGACGCACTCGCCCGCAGCGCGGAAGCGCTGATTGCCCGTATGGACAAGTTGGAGGGCAAGCGATGACCCCAGGCGAACTGCGCCGTTTGTATTTTATCGTCCGCGTTTTTCTCAGCTACGGGCTGGATGAGCTGATCCCTAAAATGCGGTTGACGCTGCCGCTGCGCTTTGGCCGCCGGCTGCTGTTCTGGATGCCGAATCGGCACAAGGACAAACCGCTGGGTGAACGTCTGCGGCTGGCGCTGCAGGAATTGGGGCCGGTTTGGATCAAGTTCGGCCAAATGATGTCGACCCGCCGCGATCTGTTTCCGCCGCACATTGCCGATCAGCTGACGCTGCTGCAGGATCGGGTGGCGCCTTTCGATGGCGCGTTGGCGCGTAAGCATATCGAGCTGGCGATGGGCGGCCCGCTGGAGACCTGGTTCGATGACTTCGATCAGCAGCCGTTGGCCTCTGCCTCGATCGCGCAGGTGCATACCGCGCGGTTGAAAACCACCGGCCAGGAAGTGGTGCTGAAGGTGATCCGGCCGGATATCGGGCCGATCATCAAGGCCGACGTGCGCTTGATGTACCGGCTGGCAGGCTGGGTGCCGAAGCTGTTGCCGGACGGCCGCCGTCTGCGCCCGCGCGAAGTGGTACGCGAGTACGAGAAAACCCTGCTGGACGAATTGAACCTGCTGCGCGAAGCGGCTAACGCCATTCAGCTGCGCCGCAATTTCGACGGCAGCCCAATGCTGTACGTACCGGAAGTTTATTCCGACTACTGCCGCGAAAGCGTATTGGTGATGGAGCGCATTTACGGCATTCCGGTCTCGGACATCGCCACGCTGGAACAGCAGGGCACCAACATGAAACTGTTGGCGGAACGCGGCGTTCAGGTGTTCTTTACCCAGGTCTTCCGCGACAGCTTCTTCCATGCGGACATGCATCCCGGTAATATTTTCGTCAGCTACGAACATCCGGAAGATCCTTGCTACATCGGCATCGACTGCGGCATCGTCGGTTCGCTGAACAAGGATGATAAACGTTACCTGGCGGAAAACTTCATCGCCTTCTTCAACCGCGATTACCGCAAGGTGGCGGAACTGCACGTCGACTCCGGGTGGGTGCCGCGCGACACCAACGTGGAAGACTTCGAATTCGCCATCCGCACCGTGTGCGAGCCGATTTTCGAGAAGCCGCTGGCGGAGATTTCCTTCGGCAACGTGCTGCTGAACCTGTTCAACACCGCGCGACGCTTCAATATGGAAGTGCAGCCGCAGCTGGTGTTATTACAGAAGACCTTGCTGTATGTTGAAGGACTGGGGCGTCAGCTCTATCCGCAGCTGGATCTGTGGACCACCGCCAAGCCGTTCCTCGAGAGCTGGCTGCGCGATCAGGTCGGCATTCCCGCCGTGGTGCGTGCGCTGAAAGAGAAAGCGCCGTTTTGGGCGGAGAAGCTGCCGGAACTGCCCGAGCTGTTTTACGACAGCTTGCAGCAGCATAAACTGTTGCAACAAAGCGTTGATAAGCTGACCAACCAGATGCAGGCTCAGCGGGTTCGTCAGGGGCAGTCACGTTATTTGTTCGGCGTTGGCGCTACACTGTTGGTAAGCGGCACGCTGTTGCTGCTGGGGCAAATCGAGGTGTTTCCCGCCTGGATGATGGCCGCTGGCATCGTATGCTGGGTGATTGGCTGGAAGCGAACCACCTGATTTAATTCGTTACTCTGGTAAAGTCGGCTCTATAATGCGGGCTGGCTTTAAAAGACCCTTTAAAATTAGAGGTAATTAAAATGGGCGGTATTAGTATTACGCAATTGTTGATCATCGCAGTGATCGTGGTGCTGTTGTTCGGTACCAAAAAACTGCGCACGCTGGGCTCCGATCTCGGCGCCTCGATCAAGGGCTTCAAGAAGGCGATCGGCGACGATACGCCGTCGACCCCCAACACGGCTGAGAAAAGCAGCCTGGATGACGCTGACTTCTCGGCCAAGCCTATTACCGATAAGCAGCCGGAAGTGAAACCGGAAGAGTCGAAGAACAAAGAGCAGGTATAAACCGTGTTTGACATTGGGTTTAGTGAGCTGCTGCTGGTGCTGGTGATCGGCCTGGTTGTTCTGGGGCCGGAACGCTTGCCGGTCGCGGTCAGAACGGTATCGGGCTGGATCCGCGCGCTGCGCTCGCTGGCGGCCTCGGTGCAGCACGAACTGTCTCAGGAGCTGAAGCTGCAGGAGCTGCAGGACAGCCTGAAAAAAGCGGAACAGGCCGGCCTGCAGAACCTGACGCCGGAACTGAAGGCGTCGATGGATGAGCTGAAAGACGCGGCGGAATCATTGAAACGCACCTATCAGGGCGAGAAAGAAGAGCTGGCGAACACCATTCATAACCCGCAGATCACCGATCCGGAAGCCTTGCACGACGGCGTGACGCCGGCGGAAGCGGCAACCCGCGCCAGTGCGCCCGCCGCCGCGCCAAAACCGGCAGCGGAACCTGAAGCCGTCGCGCCGGTGGCGGCGCAACCGGCTAAAGCGCCGGCGGAAACCGCGCCGGTACCTGTCGAACCTGTTGCGGATAAAACCCCAGCGTCTCACCAACCTAGTGGCGATCGTTAATACATGGCTGTTGAAGATACCCAACCCCTTATCAGTCATCTGATAGAGCTGCGCAAGCGGCTGCTTAACTCGATTATTTGCGTGCTGGCGGTGTTCGTGGTGCTGGTGTTTTTCGCCAACGACATCTACCAGTTGGTCTCTGCGCCGCTGCTCAAGCAGCTGCCGGCCGGGGCGAGCATGATCGCTACCGACGTGGCGTCACCGTTCTTTACGCCGATCAAGCTGACCATGATCGTCTCGGTGTTCGTCTCCGCGCCGATGATTTTGTATCAGGTGTGGGCATTCATCGCGCCGGCGCTGTACAAGCATGAACGCCGCCTGATGATGCCGCTGCTGGTGTCCAGCAGCCTGCTGTTCTACCTCGGCATGGCTTTCGCCTACTTCATCGTGTTCCCGCTGGCCTTCGGCTTCTTTGCCAAGACCGCGCCGATGGGGGTGACCATTGCCACCGACATCAAAAACTACCTCGATTTCGTCATGGCGCTGTTTATGGCGTTCGGTGTCGCCTTCGAAGTGCCGGTCGCTATCATTCTGCTGTGCTGGAGTGGCGTCACCTCGCCGGAAGATCTGAAGAAGAAACGGCCGTATGTGTTGGTCGGCGCGTTTGTGGTCGGCATGCTGTTGACGCCGCCGGACGTGTTCTCGCAAACCCTGTTGGCAATACCGATGTACCTGCTGTTTGAAGTGGGGGTGTTCTTCGCTCGCTTCTATACCGGCAAACGTCGTCCACAGGCGGAAGAAGAAGACGAGGGTGACGAACCGCCAGCCCCTTGATCCATCTTGATTGCTAAGCCGCCCATTGGGCGGCTTTTGCTTTGGAAAAAATCATGTTTGATATCGGCGTTAACCTCACCAGCAGCCAATTCGCCAAAGACCGCCAGGCGGTAGTGGAGCGTGCCCGCGCGGCGGGCGTTACCGGGATATTGATTACCGGCACCGATCTGGCAGAGAGCCGCGAAGCGGCGGAATTGGCGCAGCAACATGCGGGCTACGGTTGGTCTACCGCCGGTGTGCATCCGCATTACGCCAGCGGTTGGGATGAACAGACCGCCGAGCAGATTTATGCGTTAGCCGTACGCCCTGAAGTGGCGGCGATCGGCGAATGCGGCCTGGATTTCAATCGCAATTTCTCGACGCCCGTACAGCAGGAAGCGGCGTTCACCGCGCAGCTGGCGCTGGCGGCGGAGTTGGCGCTGCCGGTGTTTCTTCATTGCCGCGACGCACACGCACGTTTTGCCGAGCTACTGACGCCGTGGTTGGATAAACTGCCCGCGGCCGTGGTGCACTGCTTCACCGGCACCGCCGAAGAATTAACAAGCTGCCTGTCGCTGGGTCTGTCGATCGGGATCACCGGTTGGGTCTGCGACGAGCGGCGCGGCCTGGAATTGCGCGCCCTGTTGCCGCAGATCCCGGCCGAGCGTCTGCTGCTGGAAACGGACGCCCCTTATCTGTTGCCCCGGGATTTACAGCCTAAACCCGCATCTCGCCGCAACGAACCCTGTTTCCTGCCCCACATCGTGCAGCAGGTCGCCGTCTGGCGACAGGAAGAGCCGCAATGGCTGGGGCAAAAAACCGATGAGAACGCCCGCCGGCTATTCCGGCTGGTTTGAGCTAGGAGAAAACTATGAGCTATGCATTTCCGGGCACCTTCCCTGGTCGCCGTATGCGCCGCGTGCGCCGTCACGACTTCAGCCGCCGCCTGGTGGCCGAGAACCAACTGACGGTCAACGACCTGATTTATCCGGTGTTTGTCATGGAAGGCAGCAACCGCCAGGAAGAAGTGGCCTCGATGCCGGGCGTATCGCGCATGACGATCGATCTGCTGGTGAAGGAAGCGGAAACCATCGCCAAACTTGGCGTGCCGGTGATTTCCCTGTTCCCGGTAATTGAACCGAGCCTGAAATCGCTGCATGCGGAAGAAGCCTATAACCCAGAAGGGTTGGTACAGCGCACGGTGCGCGCGCTGAAAGACGCGGTGCCTGAGCTGGGCATTCTGACCGACGTGGCGCTCGATCCCTACACCACGCATGGGCAGGACGGGGTGATCGATGAGCAGGGTTATGTGATTAACGACGTGACCAAAGACATTCTGGTGCGTCAGGCGCTGTCCCATGCCGAAGCGGGCGCGGAAATCGTGGCGCCGAGCGACATGATGGACGGCCGCATCGGGGCGATCCGCGATCGTCTGGAATTGCAGGGCCTGGTGAATACCCAAATCATGGCTTACTCCGCCAAGTATGCTTCCTGCTACTACGGCCCGTTCCGCGATGCGTTGGGCTCCAGCGGCAACCTGAAGGGCGGCAACAAGAAGACCTATCAGATGGATCCGGCCAACAGCGACGAAGCGCTGCAGGAGATTGCGCAGGATCTGCAGGAAGGTGCGGACATGGTGATGGTGAAACCGGGCATGCCGTACCTCGACGTCGTGCGCCGCGTGAAGGATACCTTCGGTGTGCCAACCTTCGCTTATCAGGTGTCCGGCGAGTACGCCATGCATATGGCGGCGATTCAGAACGGCTGGCTGCAGGAGCAACCTGCGGTGATGGAATCGTTGATGTGCTTCAAACGCGCCGGCGCCGACGGCGTGCTGACCTACTTCGCCAAGCGTGTCGCGCAGTGGCTGCACGACGATGCGATGCGTCGCTAAGCGCAAAATGAGCCAACAAAAAGGCGCCTGAGGGCGCCTTTTGCATTACATCTTCTGGAACTGTCGGTTGTCGATGCTTTGACTGACCTGCTTGTTGATCAGGTTCAGCAACAACATGGAACGCGCCTCGCCGTCCGGTTCGGTGTAGATCGCCTGCAGCCCTTCGAACACGCCGTCGACGATCAGAACGGTATCCCCTGGCTGTGGGGTTTCCGGATCGACATAGGTTTCGCTGGCGTGCGTGCGCAGCTCATCGATCACCTTGCTCGGGATGACGCTCGGCAACGCGCCGAAACGCACGAAGTGGCTGACGCCACGGGTGGCGCTGATGGTGGTGGTGTGAATGCGCTCCGGGTCGAACTCCACAAACAGATAGTTGGGAAACAGGGGTTCGCTGACCGCGATGCGCTTACCACGCACGATCTTTTCCAGCGTGATGATCGGGCTGAGGCAGTTTACCTGCTGCCGTTCCAGATGTTCCTGCGCCCGCAACAGCTGACCGCGTTTGCAATAAAGTAGATACCAGGATTCCATAGTTTCACATGCCTTTCTGCCAGCCGGTAAGCATATCAAAAGCTATTCCGGATACATAGTGATGCAAGTTTCAGCGTGTAACATCACCTATCTCTATGAATCTGCGGCTATTAGCGAGGGGTCACACACTTATCGATACGGCGCTGGTATAACAGAGGGCTAAAAATTTGTTACCGTCACAGTATGGCAGGCGTTGCGCCGCCGGCTGTGACGCTATTCATCGTTTTGACCGAGAGGGAAAGAAATGGAGCTGTTTCTGTTGAGCAACGGCAAGCTGTCTGGCGAAGCCGAGCTGCTGGGGTACGCCAAAAGCCAACTGCTGGCGATGATTGCGCGTCGCGGCATCAAATCCGCCGTCTTTATCCCTTACGCCCTGATCCGTTACGACTACGACCAGCGTGCGCAGGAGCTGGCGCAAACGCTGGGCATTGAAGTCACCAGCATCCATCACGCGGCTTCGCCGGCGGCGGCGATCGCGCAGGCGGAGTGCATTTTGGTCAGCGGCGGCAATACCTGGTTGCTGAACCAAATGCTGCACGAACAAGGCCTGATCGTGCCCATCCAGCGCGCGGTGCGCGAGCGTGAAGTGCCTTACGTCGGCTGGAGCGCCGGTTGCAACGTGGCCACGCCGAGCATTCGCACCACCAATGACATGCCGGTGCGCTGCAGCGTGGTGCTGCCGGCGCTGGGGCTGTTCCCGGTGCAGATCAACCCGCACTACATCGACGCACATATCAGCGGCCACATGGGCGAAACCCGTGACGAGCGCCTGGCGGAGTTCTGCGCGGTCAATCCAAGCGAGTCGGTGGTGGCGCTGCGTGAAGGTAGCCTGCTGCACGTTGAAGGCAATGCGCTGCGTTACTTCAGCGCTAACGGGCAGGGCTTCAAGGTGTTCCGCCACGGTGAGGAGACGCGTGAATATCAGGATACGCGCGCGCTGGCTGCGCTGGTGCCGTTCAACTGCGGCTGAGGGCCACCCGGCGGCGGGCGGCGTTAACAAAATTGCAGCAACAACCGTGAAGAGGGCTTATAATGCCCTCCCCACTGGCCGTTATAATGATCAGCATGAAATACCGTGACTTACGCGATTTCCTCTCGTTGCTGGAGAAGAGAGGGGAACTAAAACGCATCAGCCAGCCGATCGATCCTTACCTGGAAATGACGGAGATTGCCGATCGCACCCTGCGAGCGGGCGGTCCGGCACTGCTGTTTGAAAACCCGAAAGGGTATGACATGCCGGTGCTCTGTAACCTGTTCGGCACCGCCAATCGCGTGGCGATGGGCATGGGGCAGGAAGACATCAGCGCGCTGCGCGAAGTCGGCAAACTGCTGGCGTTCCTCAAAGAACCGGAGCCGCCGAAAGGCTTCCGCGATCTGTTCGACAAAATGCCAAAGTTCAAGCAGGTACTGAACATGCCGACCAAGGTGCTGGGATCCGCGCCTTGTCAGGAGCAGGTATGGCAGGGTGACGATGTCGATCTGGGCCGTATTCCGGTGATGCACTGCTGGCCGGAAGACGCTGCGCCGCTGATCACCTGGGGGCTGACGGTGACCCGCGGCCCGCATAAGGAACGGCAAAACCTCGGCATCTATCGCCAGCAGGTGCTGGGCAAGAACAAAGTGATCATGCGCTGGCTGTCGCATCGCGGTGGCGCGCTGGATTATCAGGAGTGGTGCCAGGCGCACCCGGGTGAGCGTTTCCCGGTCGCGGTGGCGCTGGGCGCCGATCCCGCTACCATCCTCGGTGCGGTCACGCCGGTGCCGGATACCCTGTCTGAATACGCCTTTGCCGGGCTGCTGCGCGGCAACAAAACCGAAGTGGTCAAGTGCCTTTCCAACGATCTGGAAGTGCCCGCCAGCGCCGAAATCGTGCTTGAAGGCTATATCGAGCCGGGTGAAATGGCGCCGGAAGGCCCCTACGGCGACCACACCGGTTACTACAATGAAATCGACCAGTTCCCGGTGTTCACCGTTACCCACATCACCCAGCGCCGCAACGCGATCTACCACTCGACCTACACCGGCCGCCCGCCGGATGAGCCGGCGATCCTGGGCGTGGCGCTGAATGAAGTGTTCGTGCCGATCCTGCAAAAGCAGTTCCCGGAAATCGTCGATTTCTATCTGCCGCCGGAAGGGTGCTCGTACCGCCTGGCGGTAGTGACCATGAAAAAACAGTACGCCGGCCACGCTAAACGCGTGATGATGGGCGTCTGGTCGTTCCTGCGGCAGTTTATGTACACCAAATTTGTTATCGTCTGTGATGATGACGTCAATGCGCGCGACTGGAACGACGTGATTTGGGCGATCACCACACGAATGGATCCGGCAAGGGATACCGTTCTGGTGGAGAATACGCCGATCGACTATCTGGACTTCGCCTCGCCGGTTTCCGGCCTGGGTTCGAAGATGGGGCTGGACGCCACCAATAAATGGCCGGGTGAAACCGATCGCGAATGGGGCCGTCCGATTCAGATGGATGAAAAGGTACGTGCGCGCGTCGACGAAATCTGGGATGAGCTCGCAATCTTCAGTGACAGGGAACCGACGTTATAGCGTCAGGCCCTGTTCTCAGCTTTGCATTGATGACCCGACAGAGGGAACGCATGACAATATTGAGCTGTAAAGTGACCTCGGTAGAGGCCATTACCGATACGGTTTATCGGGTACGTCTGGTGCCCGAACAGCCGTTTTCTTTCAAGGCAGGGCAATATCTGATGGTGGTGATGGATGAGCGCGACAAGCGCCCGTTCTCACTGGCATCAACCCCGACGCAGCAAGATTACATCGAGCTGCATATCGGCGCTTCGGAGCTGAATCTGTACGCCATGGCGGTGATGGATCGCATCCTGAAAGAGCAGGCGATCACCGTTGACGTGCCGCATGGCGACGCCTGGCTGCGGGAAGAGGGCAGCCGTCCGCTGGTGCTAATCGCCGGCGGCACCGGTTTCTCTTACGCGCGTTCAATCCTGTTGACCGCGCTGGAGCAGCAGCCGGATCGCGACATTTCAATCTACTGGGGCGGGCGTGAGCTGAAGCACCTGTACGATTTGAGCGAGCTGGAAGCGCTGTCGTTGCAGCATCCGAATCTGAAGGTGATCCCGGTGGTCGAGCAGCCGGAGGCTGAATGGCGTGGCCGCAGCGGCACCGTGCTTAGCGCGGTGCTGCAGGATTTCGGCACGCTGGCGGAGCATGACATTTACATCGCCGGGCGTTTCGAGATGGCGAAAATCGCCCGCGAGCGTTTCTGCGCCGAGCGCGGCGCGCTGGAAGCGCATATGTTTGGCGACGCGTTTTCGTTTATCTGACAGAGGCGATGCGCAGTGAACGGGGTGGCCGAGGGTCGCCCCGTTTTTATTTGGGCGTCGGCTAACTTCAGGCATAAAAAACCCGCCCCTGACAGGCGGGAAGAACGGCAACTAAACTTGGCGGGATGCCGCGATTTGAAGTGGTGACGCGGTCATCCCAAGATAGACACAGCTAAACGCGTTCAAACACGGTGGCGATGCCCTGGCCCAGGCCGATGCACATGGTCGCCAGGCCGAACTGCGCGTCGCGACGTTCCATGTTGTTCAACAGGGTGGTCGAGATGCGGGAGCCTGAACACCCCAGCGGGTGGCCGAGCGCGATGGCGCCGCCGTTCAGGTTAATCTTGTCGTCGAGGCTGTCCATCAGCCCCAGATCCTTGATGCACGGCAGCGACTGGGCGGCGAACGCTTCGTTCAGCTCGAACAGATCGATGTCCTGCACGCTCAGACCGGCGCGTTTCAGCGCCAGCTTGCTGGCCGGCACCGGGCCGTAGCCCATGATGGACGGATCGCAGCCGACGACCGCCATCGAGCGGATGCGGGCGCGGGCCTTCAAACCGAGCGCTTTGGCGCGCGATTCGCTCATCAGCAGCATGGCGGAAGCACCGTCCGACAGGGCGGAGGAGCTGCCGGCGGTGACGGTGCCGTTGACCGGATCGAACGCCGGGCGCAGGGCCGACAGGCTTTCGACGGTGGTCTCCGGGCGAATGACTTCATCGAAATCGTAACGGGTCAGCACGCCGTCGGCGTCGTGGCCGTTGGTCGGTATGATCTCGTTTTTAAAGTAACCGGCCAGCGTTGCTGCATGCGCGCGCTGGTGGGAGCGGGCAGCAAATTCATCCTGCATCTGGCGACTGATGTTGTGCATCTTGGCCAGCATTTCGGCGGTCAGCCCCATCATCCCGGCGGCCTTGGCCACGCTGCGGCTCAGGCCCGGATGGAAATCCACGCCGTGATTCATCGGCACATGGCCCATGTGTTCCACGCCGCCGATCAGGCTGATGTGCGCGTCGCCCACCATGATGGCGCGTGCCGCGTCGTGCAGCGCCTGCATCGAAGAGCCGCACAGGCGGTTGACGGTCACCGCCGGCACGCGGTGCGGGATCTCGGCCAGCAGCGCGGCGTTGCGGGCGATGTTAAAGCCTTGTTCCAGCGTCTGCTGCACGCAGCCCCAGTAAATGTCATCAATCTCGGCGGCGTCCAGCGCCGGATTGCGGCTCAGCACTTCACGCATCAGGTGAGCGGAGAGATCTTCGGCGCGTACCTGGCGGAAGGCGCCGCCCTTGGAGCGGCCCATCGGCGTGCGTACGGCATCAACAATAACTACGTTTTCCATCTTTATGACCTCATGCCGGTTGGCGGGTAGCGACGTCGGACAGCGGTGTCGCCACCGGGTAGTAGCTTTCATTGCGTTCGGCCTTGGCGCGCAGACCGGCCGGCACCTGGTACAGGGCGCCGAGGTGTGCGTAACGCTGGGCCAGCTCAACGTAGTTGGCGGTGCCGAGCGTATCCAGGTAGCGGAACGCGCCGCCGTGGAACGGAGGGAAACCGATGCCGTAGACCAGCGCCATATCGGCTTCGGCCGGGCTGGCGACGATCTTTTCTTCCAGGCAACGCACCACTTCGTTGATCATCGGGATCATCATGCGCGCGATGATTTCTTCGTCGCTGATGGTCTGGCGCGGTTGGCTCACTTCGGCCAGCAGCGCATCGGTCTGCTCATCGTTGTCCTTGCGCGGCTTGCCTTTGCTGTCCTGGCTGTAGCGGTAGAAGCCCAGTTGATTTTTCTGGCCGAAGCGCTGGTTGTCGAACATCACGTCAATGGCGTCGCGGTAGTCTTTGCTCATGCGATCCGGGAAACCGGCGGCCATCACGGCCTGCGCGTGGTGCGCGGTGTCGATGCCCACGACGTCGAGCAGGTAGGCCGGGCCCATCGGCCAGCCGAACTGTTTTTCCATCACTTTATCGATTTGACGGAAGTCGGCGCCGTCGCGCAGCAGCAGGCTAAAGCCGGCGAAGTACGGGAACAGCACGCGGTTGACGAAGAAGCCCGGGCAATCGTTCACCACGATCGGCGTTTTGCCCATGCGGCTGGCGTAGGCCACCACTTTGGCGATGGTGTCATCGCTGGTCTGTTCGCCGCGGATGATTTCAACCAGCGGCATGCGGTGCACCGGGTTAAAGAAGTGCATGCCGCAGAAGTTTTGCGGGCGCTTCAGCGATTTTGCCAGGTGATTAATCGGAATGGTCGAGGTGTTCGACGCCAGAACGGTGTCTTCACCGATCAGGCCTTCCACTTCCGACAGCACGGCGGCTTTGACTTTCGGATTCTCGACGACCGCCTCAACGATCACCTGCGCGCGCTCGATGCCGGCGTAGTCCAGCGTCGGCTGAATGGTCGACAGCACCTGCGCCATTTTCAGGCCATCCAGCTTGCCGCGCTCCAGCTGCTTGTTGAGCAGCTTGGCCGCTTCGCTCATGCCCAGCGTCAGCGACTTGTCGCTGATGTCTTTCATGATCACCGGTACGCCTTTCAGCGCCGATTGGTAAGCGATACCGCCGCCCATGATGCCGGCGCCCAGCACCGCCGCCTGTTTTGGCGCATCCACATTCTTGGCCAGCTTTTTCGCCTGGCCCTTCACGAACTGATCGTTAAGGAAGATGCCGACCAGCGCGCGCGCTTCGTTGGAGCGGGCCAACGGCACGAAGCTGGCGGTTTCCAGTTTCAGCGCTTCATCGCGGCCCAGCTTGGCGGCGGCTTCAATGGTCTTCACCGCGGTCATCGGCGCCGGGTAATGTTTACCGGCGGTCTGCAGCACCATGCCTTTGGCGGTGGTGAAGCTCATCACCGCTTCAATCGGGCTGAGTTTCAGCGGCTCCAGCTTAGGTTGACGCGCGGCGCGCCAGTCCAGCTTGCCGTCGATCGCCTGTTGCAGCATGTTGAGCGCCGCTTCGGCCAGTTTTTCCGGCGCCACTACCGCATCGACCAGGCCGACTTTCAACGCGTCTTTGGCGCTGACGTCTTTGCCGGCGGCGATGATTTCCAGCGCGCTGTCGTTACCCAGCAGGCGCGGCAGACGGACGGAACCGCCGAAGCCCGGCATGATGCCCAATTTGGTTTCCGGCAGGCCGATGCGCGCGTCCGGCGAGGCGACGCGGAAATCGGTCGCCAGAATGCATTCGCAACCGCCGCCGAGCGCATAGCCGTTAATGGCCGAAATGGTCGGTACCGGCAAATCTTCCAGCCGGTTAAAGACGTTGTTGGCGAATACCAGCCACTCGTGCAGCTTTTCAGCCGGTGCGGCAAACAGAGAAAGGAATTCGGTGATATCGGCGCCGACGATAAATGCGGCTTTGGTGGAGCGCAGCAGCAGCCCCTTGAGCTCAGGCTGGTTTTCCAGCACGGTGAGCGCCTCGCCCAGGCTGGCGACGGTGCGGGTGTCCAGCTTGTTGACCGAGCCTGATGCGTTGAACACCAGCTCGGCAATGCCGTTATCGAGCCAGTGCAGTTGTAATGTTTCGCCTTGGTAGAGCATGTCTATCTCCTGAATCAGCGTATGATCTGGTATGACCAGATGAAGAGGAGTGTGGTTTTTATGTTAAAAATATGCAAATGAGAGATTGCATATTTGCTGGTCTGATCACATCTCACCAAGTTAGTGTTTTGATTTAAAACGGAGTTATATTTTATGTGCTATCGGCATTTGCTGGTGGTTGTCGGCCCTCATACACTTGCCTGCAGCGATTGATCATTCAGACGAGGTAAGGCATGACTAAGGCGGCTTGTGCCAAACGCAGCGGCTTATGGAGCATTCCCGCCAGAACCATGACGCTGGCGTGTCTGTTGGTGTTTATGGCGCAGATGGCGACGACCGTGTATCTGCCTTCGCTGCCGACGGTGATGCGCGAGCTGGCGATGAGCCGGCGCGCCACCGAGCTGTCCATTTCGATCTTCGTCATCGGCGCTGCCTTGCCGGTGCTGTTCTGGGGCGCGGCGGCCGATCGCTTTGGCCGCCGAGCGCCGCTGACGCTTTCCCTGCTGTTTTTCATTGGCTGCAGCGGACTGTTGGCGCTGTGCAGCAACGGTACCCAATTACTGGCGCTGCGTGCGCTGCAAGGTGTGGGTGCCGGTGGTGCGGCGATCATTGCGCGTATCATCGTGCGGGATAACTGGAGCGGTGATGAGCTGGCGCGTCGGTTATCGGTGCTCTCCATCGCTTTCATCACCGCGCTGGGCGGGGGGCAGTTTATCGGCGGCCTGCTCAGCCAATATTCGCACTGGCAGATGGGCTTCGTCCTGATGGGCGCCACCGGTTTGGCCATTCTGGCGCTGATGGCGACGCTGCCGCTTGAGGCGGGGCGCGCACGTGAGCCACGCCCAGCGATGGCGGCCACCTATTTCGCCATTCTGCGGCGGCCGGGGTTCTTCTGGCCGGCCTGCGTCGGCGGATTGGGCTTCGCCACCACGGTGACATTGCAGGAGGTGAGCCCGTTCGTCATGCAGCAGGGTTTTGGTCTCAACGTTACGGCGTTCGGTGCGCTGGGGCTGGTGATCGGCGTCGCCTACTTCAGCGGGGCGCTGACGGTGAACCGCACGGTGGCGCGTGTCGGTGGGAAAAAACTGATGCAAACCGGCAGCGGTATCGTGGCTCTGGCGACGGCGGCGATCCTGCTGTTGTGGTGGAGCGGCATTCTGGCCGGCCTTTCCGGTATGACGCTGTTCATCGCGCTGTATTGCCTGACCATTTTTGGCCAGGCGGTGTTATTTCCCAACAGCATGGCGATGGCGGTCAGCGACGCCAAAGAGCACGGCGCCTATGCGATGGCGCTGTGCGGCTTTCTGCAGCAGTGTCTGGCGGGCGTTGCCGCGGCTGGCGCGGTGTTGTTGGAGCACCATGGCCTGTGGGCGCTGGCGATAGCGTTGCTCGGCCTGGCCGGCTGGCTAATGGTTAAACTGCGGATGTAACGGCATTTGCAGGGAATTGCGAGCTGCTCCGCATGCCCAACGCGATAAGGTTGGTGCGCCGGAGCGCTGTGTTAAGATGACTTCTTTCGTGCTAAGGCATAAGGGTACTGTGATGGAAACGCTGGCTTCTTTGTATAACGACCACCTGGCAGAGCTGCAAAAACGCGCGCGCGAAGTGCTGGAGCGCAACAAGTTGGATGCGCTGCTGATTCACTCCGGTGAGCTGCAAAAGGTATTTTTGGACGACCATAGCTATCCGTTCAAAGTGAACGCGCATTTCAAAGCCTGGGTGCCGGTGACGTCGGTGCCGAACTGCTGGTTGTGGATCGACGGTGTCAATAAGCCGAAGCTGTGGTTCTACTCCCCGGTCGACTACTGGCACAGCGTAGAGCCGCTGCCGGACAGTTTCTGGACCAAATCCCTTGAATTGATGCCGTTGGCCAACGCCGACGCCATCGCCCAGCAGCTTCCGCCGCAGCGCGAGCGCGTGGGCTATATCGGTTATGCGCAACAGCGCGCACGCGATCTCGGCATTTCTTCTGAAAACATCAACCCGAAAGCGGTGTTGAACTACCTGGATTTCCACCGTTCTATCAAAACCGGCTACGAGCTGGCCTGCATGCGCGAAGCGCAGAAGACGGCGGTAACCGGCCATCGTGCGGCGCATGAGGCGTTCCTCTCCGGCATGAGCGAGTTCGACATCAACCTGGCCTACCTGACGGCGACAGGCCACCGCGATACCGACGTGCCTTACGACAACATCGTAGCGCTGAACGAACACGCTTCGGTATTGCACTACACCAAGCTGGATCATCAGCCGCCGGCCGAACCCCTGAGTTTCCTGATCGACGCCGGCGCGGAATATAACGGCTATGCCGCCGATCTGACCCGCACCTACGCGGCGCAAAGCGGCAGCGAGTTCGCCCACCTGGTGAAAGATCTCAATGGTGAACAGCTGGCGCTGATCGACACCATCAAGCCCGGCGTGCGCTATACCGACTACCATGTGCAAATGCATCAGCGCATCGCCAAGCTGCTCAAGAATCACAAGTTGGTGAACGGCCTCAGCGAAGAGGCGATGGTTGAAACGGGTATTACCACGCCGTTCCTGCCGCACGGGCTGGGCCATCCGCTGGGCCTTCAGGTGCACGACGCCGCCGGCTTTATGCAGGACGAGCAAGGCACCCATCTGCCGGCGCCGTCCAAGTATCCATTCCTGCGTTGCACCCGCGTGTTGCAGCCGGGCATGGTGTTGACCATCGAGCCAGGTCTGTACTTCATCGAGTCTCTGTTGGCACCGTGGCGCAGCGGTGAATTCAGGCAGCACTTCGCCTGGGATCGCATCGATGCGCTGAAGCCGTATGGCGGCATCCGTATCGAAGACAACATCGTGATCCACGAAAAGCGCATCGAGAACATGACGCGCGATCTGAACCTGGCCTGATGCGGCCTTACCCGATACCGGCGGAAGCCACCTGCTTTACCGAAGAAATAAAGAAGAGCCGTTTTATCACCCTGCTGGCGCCGACCAGCGGGGTAGAAGCGGCAAAGGCGTTTATTCAGCAGGTGCGGGATGAGCATCCGGCGGCGCGACACCATTGTTGGGCTTTCGTCGCCGGCAGCCCCGATGACTCGCAGCAACTGGGGTTCTCAGACGACGGAGAGCCGTCGGGCACCGCCGGCAAACCGATCCTCGCGCAGCTGATGGGGAGCGGCATCGGTGAAGTGACCGCCGTGGTCGTTCGTTACTATGGCGGCGTCAAGCTGGGCACCGGCGGGCTGGTGAAAGCCTATGGCAACGGTGTTCAACAGGCGTTGAAGCAGTTAGCGTTGGCACAAAAGGTGCCGGAAGCCGAATATATCTTGCAGTGCGACTATGCGCAGTTGGCGTTGGTGGAGAACTTGCTGCAGCAAACCGCAGGTCGGATCCTGCAGGGCGAATACGGCGCCGCCGTCGTGCTGCATCTGGCGTTGCCGGCCACCGAGGTCGAACTGTTTGGGAATAAATTGCGTGATCTCAGTCGCGGTAATTTGCAATTAACCCCCATTTCGCAATAATTCCTCCCAATTGAATTGCTAAGGATCGTGCTGAAATGCATTTTCGCGCCATAACCCGTATCGTTGGTCTGCTGGTCATCCTGTTCTCCGGGACGATGTTTATCCCCGGCCTGGTGGCATTGATTTACCGCGATGGGGCGGGGCGCGCGTTCAGCCAAACCTTCTTCGTGGCGCTGACCATCGGTCTGATGCTGTGGTGGCCGAACCGCAAACAGAAACACGAGCTGAAGCCCCGTGAAGGCTTCCTGATTGTCGTGTTGTTCTGGACCGTGCTGGGCAGCGTGGGGGCATTGCCGTTCCTGTTTTCGGAACGGCCCAACTTGTCGCTGACCGACGCCTTCTTTGAATCCTTCTCGGGATTGACGACTACCGGCGCAACGACGCTGGTGGGGCTGGACTCGTTGCCGAAGGCCATCCTGTTCTATCGCCAAATGCTGCAATGGATGGGCGGCATGGGGATCATCGTGTTGGCGGTGGCGATACTGCCGATACTTGGCGTCGGCGGCATGCAGCTGTATCGAGCGGAAATGCCCGGGCCGCTGAAAGATAACAAGATGCGCCCACGCATCGCCGAAACCGCCAAAACCCTGTGGCTAATCTATGTGTTGCTGACCGTCGCCTGTGCGCTGGCGCTCTGGGGGGCCGGGATGTCGGTGTTCGACGCCATCGGCCACAGTTTCTCGACCATCGCCATCGGCGGTTTTTCTACCCACGACGCCAGTATCGGTTATTACGCCAGTCCGACTATCAACACCATCATCGCCGTGTTCCTGCTGATTTCCGGCTGTAACTACGGCCTGCACTTCGCTTTGCTAAGCGGCCGTAGTCTGAAGGTGTACGGGCGCGATCCTGAATTCCGCATGTTCATCTTCGTTCAGTTGACGCTGGTGGTGGTATGCACGTTGGTGCTCTGGGGACATGGCGTCTATAAGAGCGGTATGGAAACGCTCAATCAGGCGTTCTTCCAGGTGGTATCGATGGCGACCACGGCCGGTTTTACGACCGACAGCATCGCCAAGTGGCCGCTGTTTCTGCCGATGTTGTTGCTGTGCTCGGCGTTCATCGGCGGTTGTGCCGGCTCGACCGGCGGCGGCCTGAAGGTGATCCGTATTCTGCTTCTGTACCTGCAGGGCTCGCGAGAGTTGAAGAGGCTGGTGCACCCCAACGCGGTCTATACCATCAAATTGGGCAATCGCGCGCTGCCGGAACGCATTCTGGAAGCGGTATGGGGATTCTTCTCCGCCTATGCGCTGGTGTTTATCGTCAGCATGCTGGCGATCATTGCCACCGGCGTTGACGATTTCTCCGCGTTCGCCGCAGTGACGGCAACACTCAATAACCTTGGCCCCGGCCTGGGCGTGGTGGCGGATAACTTCACCACGATGCCGGCGGCGGCCAAGTGGATCCTGGTGGTGACGATGCTGTTCGGGCGCCTGGAAGTGTTTACATTGCTGGTGCTGTTCACGCCAACTTTTTGGCGTGAGTGAGCCTGATATAAGGAGTATGCCATGAAGGCATTGATACTTTATTCGAGCCGTGACGGGCAAACACGTGCTATCGCTTCTTATATAGCAAGCAAGTTGCAGGACACGCTGCGTTGTGAGGTGATTGATCTGCTGCAGGCGGAACAGGTCGACCTTAGTCAGTACCAGCAGGTGATGATCGGTGCTTCTATCCGTTACGGGCACTTTAACCCGGTGCTGGATAAATTCGTTAAGCGCCATGCCGAACAGCTGAATAGGATGCCGAGCGCCTTCTTCGCCGTGAACCTGACCGCGCGTAAACCGGAAAAGCGTTCGCCGCAAACCAACGCTTATACCCGCAAGTTCCTGCTGGCCTCGCCGTGGCAGCCAAAACAGTGCGCGGTGTTTGCCGGCGCATTGCGGTATCCGCGCTATCGTTGGTACGACCGCATCATGATTCAATTTATTATGCGTATGACGGGCGGTGAAACGGATACCAGTAAGGAAGTGGAGTACACAGATTGGCAGCAGGTCGATCGTTTCGCCCAGGAATTTAGCCAGATTCAGTACGAAAAGTGACAAAAACGCGGGTTTGGCCAGCGTTTTGCCGAAAAAACCCGCGCTTGAAAAGTTTTTTGCAATTAGGGGTTGCGGCCTGCCGAGAACTCCCTATAATGCGCCTCCACTGACCGGGAACAACGACTGACAAGCCGCCGGGTCAGCGAGAAGAAAGCGAAA